>NZ_BAABFP010000002.1:0-600000 GCF_039541115.1 Angustibacter luteus | reverse complement strand
GCGGGGTTCCGGTCGAGCACCGGCGTCCTGATGGAGCCGCTGGAGGACGAGTTCGGCTGGTCCCGCGAGCTGACCTCGGGCGCGGTGACGCTGAACCTCATCGTGTTCGGGGTGACCGCGCCGTTCGCGGCCGCACTGATGGAGCGCTTCGGCATCCGCAAGGTGGTGGCGTCCGCGCTGTGCCTGGTGGCACTCGGCTCGGGGCTGACCACCCTGATGACCGCGCCGTGGCAGCTGGTGGCGTTATGGGGGCTCGCCGTGGGGCTGGGCACGGGAGCGATGGCGCTCGTCCTGGGGGCGATGGTCGCGAACCGCTGGTTCGTGAAGCACCGCGGTCTGGTGACCGGGCTGTTCTCGGCGGCGTCCGCGACCGGACAGCTCATCTTCCTGCCGCTCATCGCCTACCTGGCGGTGCACCTGGGCTGGCGCTGGTCGGCCGCCCTGGTGGCCGGAGCAGCCCTGCTGCTCGTGCCCCTGGTGCTGCTCTTCCTGGCCGACCGGCCGTCGGACGTGGGCACCACCCCCTACGGCGCCGACGGCACCGAGCCCCCGGACCCGGTGCGGGCGCAGGGCTCACCGGGTCGGCTGGCCCTGCGCACGCTGCGCCTGTCGTCCCGCTCGGGCACCTTCTGGGTGCTGGCCGGCACGTTCTTCATCTGCGGCTGGTCGACGAACGGGTTGATCGGCACCCACTTCGTGCCCGCCGCGCACGACCACGGCATGCCCGTGACGACGGCGGCGAGCCTGCTCGCGCTGATCGGGGTCTTCGACATCGTCGGCACGGTGGCGTCCGGCTGGTTCACCGACCGGGTGGACCCGCGCTGGCTGCTGGTCATGTACTACGCGCTGCGCGGACTGTCGCTGCTCGTCGTCCCGGCCCTGCTCGGCCCGAGCGTGCACCCGAACCTGTTCCTGTTCATCGTGTTCTACGGCCTCGACTGGGTGGCGACCGTGCCGCCGACGATCGCCCTGTGCCGCACCCACTTCGGGCTCGAACGCTCCAGCATCGTGTTCGGGTGGGTGTATGCCTCGCACATGATCGGGGCGGGGATCGCAGCCAGCTTCGCCGGGTCGATCCGCGAGCGCACCGGGTCGTACGAGGTGGCCTGGTGGACCGCGGGAGCCCTGTGCCTGGCCGCCGCTGTCGCGGTGCTCGGGATCCCGTCCCCGGGACGACGGCGCCGGACGCCGGAGCCGCCGCCGTCGACCCCGGACGAGACGCTGGGGCGCGAGTCCGCCGCCGGCGCCGTGGCGCACTGATCCTCCGGCGGCACTGATCCTCCGGCGGCACTGATCCTCCGGCGGCACTGATCCTCCGGCGGCACTGATCCTCCGGCGGCACTGATCCTTCACATCCGGCCGCCGACGTCCACAGAACCTGCGCGAAAGCGCTGAGCGCGAACGGTTCCCGCGCTCCTACGTTGACGGGCATGAGCGAGCAGCCGCGTCCCGTGCCCACCACCGGATGGCCCACCTGGCCCCAGCGACCGCCGTCCGCGACGGCTCGGGCGCTCCGCGAGTTCTGGGCGCTGCGGAGCCCAGGGGCGTCGACGGCGGTCCTCGGCGGCTGCCTGGCCGTGGCCCTGGTCGCCGGACCGCTGACCGTCGGGTTCACGCCCGGTCTCGGTCTCGCGGTGGTGGGGGCACTGGTCTGGCTGCCGGCGCTGCCCGCGCTGGTCCGGGGGCGGCGGTGGCTGGACCTGGCACTGGCCGCGGCGTCCGTCGCGCTGGTCGCGGTGGTGGCGGTCCGGGACGCCGACTGGCTGGTCGCCCTCTGCTTGCTGGCCGCCCTGGGCGCCGCCGCCGTCGTGGCCGGGGCGGCCCGCTCCACCCTCGCCATCCTGCTGAGCGGCGCGAGCTGGGCGGTGGGCGTCGTGCGGGCGGTGCCGTGGTTGCGGGACGGGGCGTCTCAGGCCGCAGGTGGACGGCGGGAACGGGTCCTGAGCCTGGTGCGCAGCCTCGCGCTGACCCTGGCGCTGCTGCTGGTGTTCGGCGCGCTCTTCGCCACGGCGGACGAGGTGTTCGCGAGCTACCTGCCCAGCGTCAGCGTGCGGCTGCTGCCCGGGCAGGTCGTGGTCGGCGTCCTCGCCCTGGCGGTCACGGCCAGCCTGGCGCACCTGGCCGGCAACCCGCCGTCCTGGTCGGACCTGGCGCTGGCACCGGCCCGGCCGGCCCGCCGGCTCGAGTGGTTGCTGCCGGTCGGCTCCCTGGCGGCGATGGTCGTGGCGTTCGTGCTGGTCCAGCTGGGTGGGGTGCTCGGCGGTCACCGGCACGTCCTGCAGGCGGCGCACCTGACCTACGCGCAGTACGCGCGGCACGGGTTCGCGCAGCTCGTCGCGGTGACCCTGCTGACCCTCGTGGTGGTGGCCGTAGCCGCGCGGCGGGCGCCGCGGGAGAGCGCGCGGGACCGGCTCGTGGTCCGGATCGCGCTCGGGGTGCTCTGCGTGGGCACCCTGGGGGTCGTCGCGTCCGCCCTGCGCCGGGTCGACCTGTACGTCGAGGCCTACGGCATGAGCCGGCTGCGGATGGTCCTGATCACCGGCGAGCTGTTCCTGGCCGCGGTACTGCTGCTCGTCATGGTGGCCGGGATCCGTTGGCGCGCAGCGTGGTTGGGTCGGGCCGTGGTGCTGGCGGCGGCCGTGTCCGTGCTGGCGCTGGCCGCGCTCAACCCGGACGCCCGGATCGTGCGGTACGACGCGCAGGCGCCGCTCGCGTCGGACCTGGACGTGTCGTACCTGCAGGGGCTGTCCGCGGACGCCGTCCCGGCGATGGACGCGCTGGCCGAGCCGCTGCGCTCGTGCCTGCTGTCGGGAGTCCCCGTCAACGCACCGCAGGGGTGGCGGGACTGGAGCCTGGGGCGCTCGAGGGCGGCCACCGTGACGGCGGCGGCGACGCCGGCCGGCGCCTACGCCGACTACGCCTGCACGCAGTACTTCCTGGCCACCGCGCCGTAGGTCCAGGACGGCTAGGCGCTGCTGCGGCAGAACGTACGTCGGTAGTCCGCAGGGGGGACACCGACGACCTTGCGGAAGTGGTGCCGCAGCAGCGCCGACGAGCCGAAGCCGGACCGCTCGGCGACCTGGTCGACGCCGAGCGAGGTGTCCTCCAGCAGCTGGCGGGCGAGCAGCACGCGCTGGGTGGTGAGCCAGCGGTGCGGTGTGGTGCCGGTCTCGGCGACGAAGCGCCGCGCGAAGGTCCGCTCGGACATGCTGGCCCGTCGGGCCAACGTCGCGACCGTGTGCTCGGTGCGCAGCTCGCTCAGCATGAGCTCGAGCACCGGCTGCAGGCTGTCCGCCTCGCAGCTCGGAATGGGCTGCTCGATGAACTGGCGCTGACCGCCGTCGCGCTGCGGGGGGACGACCATCCGCCGAGCGATGGTGGTCGCGGCCGCGGCGCTGACCTCGCGGCGGACCAGGTGCAGGGCGGCGTCGATACCCGCGGCGGTGCCGGCGCTGGTCACGAGGTTGCCGTCGTCGACGTACAGCACGTCCGGGTCGATGTCGGCGAGCGGGAACCGCTCGGCGAGCTCGTCGGTGTGCGCCCAGTGGGTGGTGCACGGGCGTCCGTCGAGCAGGCCCGCGGCGCCGAGCAGGAAGGCGCCGCTGCACACGGACAGCAGGGTCGCGCCGTTCGCCGCGGCCTGGCGCAGGGCATCGAGGACGGCGGGCGGGTAGTCGTCCCGGATCCGCGCGGCGGGGACGGCGACCAGGTCGGCCTTCCCCAGGTCGTCCAGGCCGTGGTCGGGCACGACCTGCGCGCCGACGCTCAGGCTCAGTGGTCGGCCGGGGTGCTCACCACAGACCCGGAAGTCCACCAGGGGCACGCCCTCCTCGGTGCGGTCGATCCCGAACACCTCGCAGATGACCCCGAACTCGAAGGGCGCGCAGTCCTCGACGAGCAGTACGGCGACGGTTCTCAGCACCCCTGCAGCGTACGTGGCAGGATCTTATTGCACAAGGGCATCTCTGCCACTAGTGGCGGCATATCAATGAGCGCATGATTACTGCCATGAGCACCGTACTGACACTCCTGGTCCTGACCGCCTTCGTCGCGCTGGTGCTGCGCCAGCTCGAGGTCAACGCCAAGCGCACCCGCGCCGGCGTCGACTCCACCGCCGGTTCGACCCAGCTCGACCGAGACGCCGAGCGGGTCTCCGCCGACCTCACCGCCGAGGCCCCGGCCCGGCTGGCCGGTCGCCGCGCCCACTCCGCCGTGCCCACTGCGCGGCGCCGCCGGCCGGCCGGCCGGCACGTGGCCCGCGCCGCCTGAAGCCTGACGTTCACCCCGGCGGGACGGCGTCCGCCAGTGCCTCGTACAGCTCGAGGTCCTGGACGGACCCGTCCCGCAGCCGGTCCACCCGGTGCGCGGTGCCGTAGGCCAGCAGTCCCGCTCGCTCGGCGACCGCCCGCGACGCGCTGTTCTCGGTGGCGGCGCGCAGGGTGACCCGGTCCACCCCGAGCCCACCCTCGGCCGGCGGGGCGAGGGCGTACTCGATGACCAGCCGGGTCGCCGCGGTCAGCAAGCCGCGCCCGCGGGCGTCGGGGTGCGCCCAGTAGCCGATCTCGTTGTCGGGCAACGGCCCGGCGAGCTTCATCAGGCTGATCGCGCCCAGGCACTCGTCGCTGGTCGCGTCCGCCACGCACCAGTACAGCCCGGCCCCGTCGGCTGCCTCGTCCTGGCGTGAGCCGACGTACCACTGCGCATCGGCCAGCGTGTACGGCGAGGGCAGGCCGGGCAGCCAGCGCTGGGTGCGCTCGTCGGCGCAGGCCTGCGCGACCCGCGGGACGTCGTCCGCGCGCCACGGCCGGAGCCGGACCTGCCCGTTCGCCAGCGTCGGCACGGCCAACCACGGGGAGATCGGCTCCATCGGGTCGCCCGGCACGATCGAGCCGATCCAGGCGTCGTGCTGCAGGCCGCGCTGGGGGCACAGCCCGCGAACCGTCCCCTCGACCCGGATCCCGCAGGCCCAGGCCACCCGCCTCGACGGCCAGTTGCCGACGTGCGCCTGCCAGTGCACGACCACCAGGCCCAGCCCGCCCTCCTCAGGAGCGCGGAACCCCCAGGTCAGGGCCTGCCGCAGGGCGCGCGACATCACGCCGCGGCCGCGCGCCCACGGTGCCAGCGCGTACCCGAGGTCGGCCGCGCCGGTCCGGTTGGGCCGCAGGCTGAGGTTGCCCGCGAACCGCGGCGGGCCCTGGTCGTCCGTCGCGTCGACGGCCCAGGTCAGGTCGTCGTCCGACTCGAGCCCGGCGATGAAGTCGACGGCGTGCTGGCGCTCGTAGGGCACCGGCACCGTCGTCCAGCGCTGCACCTGCGGGTCGCTGCACATCGCCAGCACGGCCTCGACGTCCGCCTCCGTGTGCGGCCGCAGCGTGATCGCGTCGGGGTGCTCCTCGTCGGTCAACGTGGGTGGCAGCATCGCCCCACCCTGGCGTCAGGTCGTGGCGCCTCGCAACGCCATTCAGGACGGCGATGGGCATGATGGCGCCATGGGTGACGTGCAGATCGAGGTCAGCGACCGGGCCGACAGGCACCGCTACGAGGCGACGGTGGACGGCGAGGTGGCTGGCAAGGCGTTCTACCGCCGGGACCACACCACCGTGACGTTCACCCACACGGAGGTGGACGACGCGTTCGAGGGTCAGGGCGTGGGCTCCACGCTGGTGCGCTGGGCGCTGGACGACGTCCGCCGGCAAGGCCTGCGGGTGCGCCCGCTCTGCCCGTTCGTGAAGGCGTACATCGAGCGCCACCCGGAGTACGCCGACCTCGTGGTGCCCGCCGAGGCGCCCTAGCGGCGGACCTGCCCGTGCAGGCAGACATCGTGCCGCACCAGCGGCGACTGCGCCGTCTCGCGCAGGGGCAGGAACACGTCGCGGCGTCCTTCGATGGCGAAGCCCGCGCGCAGCGCGGTGCGGCACGAGCCCTCGTTCTCCACCGCGTGGTCGAGCTGGACCCGGTGCACGTCGCCGCCCGCGGGGTCCAGCAGCCAGTCGCCCAGCAGCCGCAGCGCGGCGCTGGCCACCCCACGGCCCCGGGCCGTCGCGGCGACGCCGTAGCCGACGTCCACGATCGAGAACTCGACCATCGGGTGGTCCTTGCGCCAGTCCATGCTGCCGAGCACCCGGGAGGGGTCGGCCTCGTCCACGATGGCGAACGCGTTCGGCCGCCCGTCCGTCTCCGCCTGCATGGCCTTGCCGATCCGGGCCACGCAGTCGGCCTCGCTCGGCGGCTCGATCATCGGTGACCAGCGCCGCATCTCGGGGTCGGACAGCAGCTCGAGCAGGGCCGCGAGGTCATCCGGACGCCAGACCCGCAGGCGGATCCCGGCGCCGGCGATCCCGTCCGCCGGCCACCGCCCGGTCGCCGGCACGGTCAGGGGATCGGTGGGGGAGTGGTCGGCCATGACGGCAGTATCTCCGAAGCAGCCCGCAGCGATGCGTACGATGGACGCGGCCCGCGTGCGGCGGGTCCGTGAACCCTCGGGAGACATGGCGTGCCGAAGATCGTCGAGAAGATGCTGCGCGCGGGCGAGAAGCGGCAGGTCAAGAAGCTGCACGCCCTGGCGATGCAGGTCAACGCGCTCGAGGACGACTTCGTCCAGCTCAGCGACGCCGAGCTGCGCGAGGAGACCGACCGGTTCAAGGCGCGCATCGCGGACGGCGAGACGCTGGACGCGCTGCTGCCCGAGGCCTTCGCGGCCGTCCGGGAGGCGTCCAAGCGCACCCTCGGCCAGCGCCACTTCGACGTCCAGCTCATGGGGGGCGCCGCGCTGCACCTGGGCAACATCGCCGAGATGCGCACCGGTGAGGGCAAGACCCTGGTCGCCACCGCACCGGCCTACCTGAACGCGCTGTCCGGCAAGGGCGTGCACGTGGTGACGGTCAACGACTACCTGGCCGAGTACCAGTCCGACCTGATGGGGCGCGTGCACCGCTTCCTCGGCCTGACCGCCGGCTGCATCCTGTCGCCGATGAACCCGGCCCAGCGCCGCGAGATGTACAAGTGCGACATCACCTACGGCACGAACAACGAGCTCGGCTTCGACTACCTGCGCGACAACATGGCCTGGAGCGCGGAGGAGCTCGTCCAGCGCGGCCACAACTTCGCGATCGTCGACGAGGTCGACTCGATCCTGGTCGACGAGGCCCGCACCCCGCTGATCATCAGCGGGCCGGCCGACCAGCCGACGAAGTGGTACGTCGAGTTCGCCCGCGTCGTCCAGCGCCTGCAGCGCGACCGCGACTACGAGGTCGACGAGAAGAAGCGCACCATCGGCATCCAGGAGTCCGGGATCGACCGCGTCGAGGACTACCTCGGCATCGAGAACCTCTACGAGAGCGCCCACACCCCGCTGGTCGGCTACCTGAACAACGCCGTCCGGGCCAAGGAGCTCTTCAAGAAGGACAAGGACTACGTCGTCATCAACGGCGAGGTGCTGATCGTCGACGAGCACACCGGCCGCATCCTGGCCGGCCGCCGCTACAACGAGGGCATGCACCAGGCGATCGAGGCCAAGGAGGGTGTGGAGATCCAGCACGAGAACCAGACCCTGGCCACGGTCACCCTGCAGAACTACTTCCGGATGTACGACAAGCTCGGCGGCATGACCGGTACGGCGATGACCGAGGCCGCCGAGTTCAACCAGATCTACAAGCTGGGCGTCATCGAGATCCCGACCAACCGGCCGATGGTGCGCCAGGACCAGCCGGACCTCGTCTACCGCACCGAGGCCGCGAAGTTCAGCTCGGTCGTCGACGACATCGCGCAGCGCAGCGAGGACGGCCAGCCCGTGCTGGTCGGCACCACCAGCGTCGAGAAGAGCGAGACGCTGTCCCAGCAGCTGCGCAAGCGCGGCATCGCGCACGAGGTGCTGAACGCGAAGCACCACGAGCGCGAGGCCGCCATCGTGGCCCAGGCGGGGCGCAAGGGTGCCGTCACCGTCGCCACCAACATGGCCGGCCGCGGCACCGACATCATGCTCGGCGGCAACGCCGAGTTCATGGCCGTCGCCGCCCTCAAGCAGCAGGGCCTGGACCCGGTCGAGACCCCCGAGGACTACGAGTCCGCCTGGCCGGCCGCCCTGGAGAACGCCCAGAAGGCCGTCGCGCGCGAGCACGACGAGGTCACCGAGCTGGGGGGCCTGTACGTGCTGGGCACCGAGCGGCACGAGTCGCGCCGCATCGACAACCAGCTGCGCGGTCGCTCCGGCCGGCAGGGTGACCCGGGCGAGAGCCGCTTCTACCTGTCTCTCGAGGACGACCTGATGCGGCTGTTCAACGCCGGCCTCGTGGACCGCGTCATGGCGACCTCGGGCATCGGCGACGAGACCCCGATCGAGTCCAAGATGGTCTCCCGCTCCATCGCCTCGGCGCAGAGCCAGGTGGAGGGCCAGAACTTCGAGATCCGCAAGAACGTCCTGAAGTACGACGACGTGCTGAACCGCCAGCGCGAGGTCATCTACGCCGAGCGGCGCCGGGTGCTCGAGGGTGAGGACCTGCACGAGCAGGTCCGGCCGTTCATCGAGGACGTCGTGACCGGCTACGTGCACGAGGCCACCGCGGACGGGTTCGCCGAGGACTGGGACCTCGAGAAGCTGTGGGCGGCGCTGCGCACGCTGTACCCGGTCGGGATCACCATCGACGAGCTGCTCGAGGAGGCCGGCGGCCGCCAGGGGCTCACGGCGGACATGCTGATGGCCGAGCTGAAGTCGGACGCGCAGGTGGCCTACGACCAGCGCGAGGCATCGCTCGGGGCTGAGGTCACCCGTGAGCTCGAGCGGCGCGTCGTGCTCAGCGTGCTGGACCGCAAGTGGCGCGAGCACCTGTACGAGATGGACTACCTGCAGGAGGGCATCGGCCTGCGGGCCATGGCCCAGCGCGACCCGCTGGTCGAGTACCAGCGCGAGGGCTTCCTGCTCTTCAACGCCATGAACGAGGCGATCAAGGAGGAGTCCGTCGGGTACCTGTTCAACCTCGAGGTGCAGATCGAGGCCGAGGACGCCGCGACCGACGAGGCCGCGGCCGAGGAGCACCCGCAGATCGTCGCCAAGGGCCTGGAGGCCCCGCAGCGCCCGGCGCACCTGCACTACTCCGCACCGTCGGTGGACGGCGAGGGTGGCGTCGAGGTGCGTGACACGGACGCCGCGGACGAGCCGGGTGCCGACGTCGAGTACCCCGGCACGCCGAAGAACGCGCTGTGCCCGTGCGGGTCCGGCAAGAAGTACAAGCGCTGCCACGGCGCCGGCCTGGCCTGAGGGCCAGCCGGTCCTGACCCTCAGCAGGTCTCGAAGGCGGTGACCCGCCAGCGCCCGTCGTGGCCCTCCAACCGGAGGGCCATGGCGTGCGTGCGTTCCTGGCCCGTCACCACGGCGGCCAGCTCGGCGACGCCGTCGGCGGGTTCGCAGACGTGCAGGCTGCCCACCCGGCTGCGTCGGCGTTGGCGGGCCGCGCTGCTCGCGGGTGGGACGGTCATCGCCCGCACGAGCTCGTAGACGGCGGGGGTCGTCCAGCGCAACAGCTGCGTGCCCTTGCGCTGCCCGGACATGACCTCGAGGAGCACCTGGACCAGGCCGCGACCCCAGACGGCCGGGTCGGGCAGGTCCCGGCGCGGGGTCGGGACCGGGCCGAAGTCGTCGTCCTCGTCCAGCGGCGTCGCCAGGACGAGCCTGAGCACGCCCTGCACCGAGACCTGGCCGCCGGCCCGGCTGGGTCGTCGTCCGGCTGCTGCTGCGTCGCCCGGCCGGCCGACCCACTCGACGGGCGGCGCGGTGTCCGGCACCGGAAGGGGTCGCAGCGGCGTCGCCGTGGCCGTCATCGCGCTTGCCGTCATCGCGGTGGCCGTCATCGCCCGCCTGCCGTGGTCGACGGGACGACGAGTCTGGTGCCGGGGACCAGCAGGTCTGGGTCGTCCCCGATCGTGGCCCGGTTGACGGCCCACCAGCGGTGCCACTGCTCGCTGACCTGGGCGTCGCCGGCGTGGTCGCCGAGCTGGCGGGCGGCCAGCGTCCACAGGCAGTCCCCGCGTCGGACGACGACGGTGCCGTCCGGCTGGGCGGCGGCCCGTCCGGAGCTGACGAGGTGCACGTCGGCGGAGGCCGTCGTCGGGGTCCGCGGGGTCGGTGCGACCCACCCGGGGTTGACCACGGGACGTGGGTCAGCCACGTCTGAGGCTGACGCACCCCCGCCCTCCCAGCCGACGCTCACCGACGTGGTGAGCGGCCCGGTGCCGACGGCGGTGCTGGCTGAGGCGGCCGCTGCCCCGCTCAGGCCGATCCCCATGCCCAGGACGGCGATGACGACCGGCCGGAGCAGGCGCGGACTCAGCGCGGTGGCGAGGCCACGCACGCGGGTAGATCGCGGTGCCGCCGCGGCCGCGACGACGGCCACCGTGAATCCGGTCAGCCGGCACAGCAGCAGGGCCAGCACACCGGTCGCGACGACCAGCAGCAGGTCGGCCGGCTGCTGGACGTCGACTCGGAGCTGCCAGGCCGTCCGGGTCGTTGCGCCGGTGGCGACGGCACTGGTGGACGAGCCGAGCAGGCCGGTGCCGAGCACGAGTCCGCGACGCATGGGTAGCCCCTGATACCTTTGTTTGCTTGCGTTTGATGCAGTTAAGACTTGTATGCCGTCGATCGACACGTCAAGAGGATGGGTGAATTTGTGGACAAAGCCGGACTGATAGGTTCCCGCCGTGCGCTGGGACCGGCTGTTCGATGACCTGCAGGCACAGCTGGCCGCCGCCGATGCGGCGGAGGTCGCCGGTGAGCTGACCGAACGGACCAGGCTCGAGCTGTCGCGGCTGACGCTGGCGGACCGGCTGCTCGCGTGGGTGGGTCAGCCCCTCGCGGTGCACCCACGGGTGGGGCCGACCCTGTCGGGCGAGCTGCGCGACGTCGGCCCCGACTGGCTGCTCGTGGGCGGCGTGGCCGTCACCCTCGTCCCGGCCCGCGCCGTGACGAGCCTGAGCGGGCTCGGGGTGGGCGCGGTCCCAGCCGGCCACGGACTCGCCGCGCGCCGCTACGGGCTCTCAGCCGTGCTGCGTGCGGTGGCCCGGGACCGCAGCCCCGTGCGGGTGCTGCTCACGGACGGGGCTGTGCTCACCGGCACCGTCGACGCCGTGGGCGCCGACCACCTGGATCTCGCGGAGCACGCGCCCGACCTGGCCCGGCGGCGTCAGGCCGTGCGGGCCGTCCGCGTCGTGCCGTTCGCGGCACTGGTCACGGTGCAGCCGGCGCCCGGGACGACGTCCCTGGGCTGAGCTCGTCGGCATCCACGGCGTCGTCGCGGTCGGTCTCGTCGCCATCCGTGCTGCCGAACGGGTGGCTGTCCACGAACTCGCGCGTCTGCGCGTACAGGCGCTGGATGTACGTCTCGAGCTCGCTCGTCTCGACGCGCCACTGGCCGCGCCCGCCCACCTTGATCGCGGGCAGGTCGCCGGAGCGCACGAGGGCGTACGCCTGGGCGGCCGAGATGTTCAGCTGCTCGGCGACGTCCGGCAGGGTCAGGAAGCGCGGTGGCACGGCGCGAGTATCGCACCACCGAGGGGTTCGACCGCGGACCCGTTGTGGACAACGACCACCTGCGATGTCCGTTTTGCGCAAGAGTGTCCTCCGCACGTACGACGCTGACGTTCGGACCGGGGGGACCATGACCACCACTGCCGCTGCGCCCACGACCGCCGCGACCACGGTCGCGGGGGCGACCGAGACGCCGCTGCCCGGTCGGCCCGCCCGCCGTCTGCAGCCGCCGTCGTGGCGCGACCCGCGGATGGTCGTCGGGCTCCTGCTCGTGGTCGGCTCGGTGGTCGCCGGCGGCCTGGTCGTCCGCACGGCGGACGACACCGTGCCGGTCTACGCGGCGCGGCACACGCTGGTGCCCGGGCAGCGCCTGGCTGCGGAGGACGTGACGGTGGTCCGCGCGCGGCTGGATCCCGGCCTGGACCGCTACCTGGCCGCCGAGGGACCGCCGGAGGAGGGCCGCGTCGTGCTGCGCACCGTCGGCGCCGGTGAGCTGGTGGCCCGCAGTGCGGTCGGCGAGCGGGCCGAGGTCGACCTGCGCCCGGTCGCCGTCCCGCTCGACCCGTCGGCGGTGCGCCGGCTCGGGCCGGGCGTGCTGGTCGACGTGTGGGTGTCACTGCGCCGCGACGGTGCGAGCGACGGGTTCGCCGAGCCGCGCCGGATCGCCTCCTCGGTGGAGGTGGCGGCGACCACCAGCGAGCACGGCGCCCTCGGCTCGTCCACGTCGTCGGCTGCCCACCTGCTGCTCGGCCCGGACCTGGTCCCCGAGGTCATCGCGGCCGTCGACAACGAGGCCCGGATCACCCTGGTGCCCGTGCCGGCCACCGTGCTGGACGACGGCTCGTGAACCCCACGGTGCGGGTGGCGACGGCCATCACCGGGGACGACGAGCCCGCCCTGGTCTCGGGGCTGGCCACCGTGCCGGGCATCGACGTCGTGCGCCGGTGTGCCGACGTCACCGAGCTGCTCGCCTGCGCCGCCTCCGGGGTGGTGGAGTCCGTGGTCGTCTCGGCGGCGCTGCGCGGACTGGACGCCGAGGCACTGGACCGGTTGCGGCTCGACGGGGTCGGTTTCGTGGTGCTGACTGGTCGCGACGAGCCGGAGGCCGCGGCCCGGCTGGCCCGGCTCGGGGTCGAGCACGTGCTCGTCTCCGGCGGTCCGCCGAGCGTCGTCGGCCAGGCCCTGCTCGCCGCCCACCGATCCCCGGGACCCGCCCTGGGCCACGGCCAGCCGCGGGCCGCGCTGGCGCGGCCGGTGCCGCTGACCGACCCGGAGCCGCTCGACCCGGGCGTCGGCCGGGTCGTCGCGGTGTGGGGGCCGACGGGTGCGCCCGGTCGCACGACCGTGGCCATCGGACTGGCCGCGGAGCTCGCCGGCGGCGGCGCCAGCACCCTGCTGGTGGACGGCGACACCTACGGTCCGAGTGTCGCGCAGAGCCTCGGCCTGCTCGACGAGTCGTCGGGCCTGGCTGCCGCCGCGCGGGCCGCCGACCGCGGGTCGCTCGACCTGGCGACGCTGGCCGGGCACGCACCCTGGGTGGGTGAGCGGCTGCGGGTGCTCACCGGCGTGACCCGCCCGGACCGGTGGCCGGAGCTGCGGGCGGGCTCGGTGCGCGCCGTCCTCGAGCTGGCCCGCTCGCTGGCCACCTGGACGGTCGTGGATGTCGGGTTCTGCCTGGAGCAGGACGAGGAGCTCGCGTTCGACACCGCGGCTCCGCGCCGCAACGGTGCGACGCTGAGCGCACTCTCGGTCGCGGACGTCGTCCTCGCCGTGGGCAGCGCCGACCCGGTCGGGCTGCAGCGATTGGTCCGCGGGCTCGGCGACCTCGCCGAGCTGCGCGACGAGCCGCCCGTCGTGGTCGTCAACCGCCTGCGGGCCGGCCCCGTCGGCACCAACCCGGGACGGCGGGTCCGGGACGCGCTGCGCCGCTACGCCGACGTCAGCCATCCCGTCCTCGTCGTGCACGACCAGGCCTCGCTGGACGCGGCGATGCTGAACGGTCGGACGTTGGCCGAGCACGGCCGCGGCAGCCCCATCCGGCAGGCCCTGCAGGACCTGGTGCTCCGGCTCGCGGCCGGCGAGCCGGACCGCCCGCGCGAGGACCAGCAGCTGACGGTCTGAGTGATGGAACGGGTGCCACCGGGCCCCTCTACGATTTCGGTGTGAGCGCTCCAGGCATCGACGTCAGCCAGGTCAGCGCGCCGACGGGGCAGCTGGTGCGTCTGTTCGACGAGTACCGACAGCACTACGGCGAGCGGCCGGATCCCGCCGGGTCCGGGACGTGGCTGCGGCAGCAGCTGGACTCTGGCGCCCTGATCGGGTTCCTCGCGAAGCTGGGGACCGAGACCGCCGGCCTCGCCCTGGTCGCGCCGACCCCAGCATCCCAGCGACTTGGCCACTTCTGGCAGCTGCGAGACCTCTTCGTCGCACCTGAGCACCGTCGGCTCGGGGTGGGCAAGGCCCTGGTCAACAGCGTGTGCAGTGCCGCCCAGGCGCACGGCGCGAACCGGGTGTCGCTGGTGACGGAGGCAGACAACAGGACCGCCCGGGACCTCTACGCCGACGCGGGCTTCGAGGCAGTGGCCGGCTACACCTCGATGTCGTGGTCGTCCAGCTCTCGTCCCGAGGGAGCCGCCTAGGATGGCGCCGTGGCCGCCCCGACCGACTCGACACAGCCAGCGCGAGCCCAGGGGTCGGCGTCCGAGCGACCGATCGGTCTCGTGGTCGACTGGGGTGGCGTGCTGACTGCGGGGATCGCCGACGCCTTCACGGACTGGGCCGCCGCCGAGGGCATCGACTACGGGCACTACCTGGCCGCGCTGCGCACCTGGATCGGGCCGGACGCGGTCGACCCGGCAGTCAACCCCGTGCACGCCCTCGAGCGCGGCGAGCTCGAGGTGCCCGAGTTCGAGCAGCGCCTCGCGGCGGCGCTCTCGGAGCACGGCTCGACGGTGCGGGCGGAGGGCCTGCTCGGCCGGATGTTCGCCGGGCTCGAGCTGGTCGAGGAGTCCATGATCGGCCTGGTGCGCCGGGCCAAGGCACAGGGGCTGCGCACCGCCCTGCTGTCGAACTCCTGGGGCAACGACTACCCGCGCGAGGGCTGGGACACGATCTTCGACGCCGTCGTCATCTCCGGCGAGGTCGGCATGCGCAAGCCCGAGCACCGGATCTACCAGCACACCCTCGCGCTGATCGACCTCGACCCGGCCCAGGCCGTGATGGTCGACGACCTGTCCCCGAACATCCGCGCCGCCGTCGAGGTCGGCATGGTCGGGGTGCTGCACGAGTCCTACGACCAGACCCGGCTCGAGCTCGAGGCCGTCTTCGAGCTCGACCTGGGCCCGGACGCCTGACGCGCGACCGAGGCAAGCGGCGGCCGTCGGAAATCCGATGGAGGTAGCGGGACCGGGGATGGTTGGCTGCCGATGCAGGGCTCAGTTCTCGGAGGTGGTCACGCTGGCCGGTTACGGGTCGCTCCCCGACGTGTACGAGTGGCTGATCCCGGACGCCAAGATGACGCCGGCCGGGGCAGCCGCGGCCTTCAGTGACCTCTTGACGTCGCTGCCACCCGGCGCGCGCGTCCTCGACTGCGCCTGTGGAACCGGCCAGCTCGCGGTGGGCCTCGCCGGGCTCGGCCTGGACGTGGTCGCGGCCGACGCCAGCGGTGGGATGGTCCGCCGGACCCAGGAGCTGGCTGACGACGAGGGTGCTCCGCTGCAGGCCCTGCACGCCGCCTGGGAGGAGCTGCCGGACCACCTCGACGACTCCACGTTCGACCTGGTCTTCTGCGTCGGCAACTCGCTGGGGCATGCGGAGGGCGCGGCCGGCCGGTCAGCCGCCCTGGCCGCGATGGCACGGCTCCTGAATCCCGGCGGGCGCCTCGTGCTCACGTCACGCACGTGGGAGCTCGAGCGATCCCGCGGCTCCCGGTTGGACGTCTGGGACCGCGTCGTCCGCCGACGTGGGCGCGATGCGGTCGTCGCCTACTCCTGGCAGATCGCGCAGCGGTGGGAGCAAGAGCACCACCTGGAGATCGCCGTCGCACAGCTCGAGCCCGACGGGTCGGTCCGGGCGTGCTCGGAGCGGTTGTCCATCTGGCCGTTCCGGTACGAGGAGCTCGTGGCGCAGCTGGCGGACGTCGGGCTCACGGTCGGGACGACCACCTTCGACCCCGAGGCCGACGGGTACCTGGTGGTCGCGGGCCGCTAGTCAGGCGGCGAACAGCAGGAACAGCCCGCCGCAGGTGTACGTCACCATCAGCGCCAACAGCGGCAGCTGACCGACCAGGGCGTGCCGGCGCGGGAACAGCCGCACCGCCCGGTCGTGCGCCAGCACCACCCCCACGACATGGCCGAGCACGATCGCACACACCTGCACCGTCGCCACCAGGTGCGGGGTCAGCAGGGCCGCGTTCGGGGCCCGGTCGCTGAGCCCCAGCCAGTTCCCGCCGTCACCCAGCGGGTCGCTGAGCAGGATGAAGGCGTTCTGGCCCTCCAGGACCAGCAGGGACCAGTAGTGCGCGACCACGTAGCCCAGCGCGACCGGCACCAGCGAGTGCGCGAACTGCCGGGGCATCGCGGACGGCGCCGCGCCGCCGATCCGCCCGGCCAGCGCCGTCGCCACGGTGAACAGCAGGCCCACCAGCGCGACCACGAGCACCAGGCCACCGGTCTTCGTCAGCACCTGCGGCACCGGCGAGCTCTGCACGAACGTGAACCACCGCGGCGCGTTCGACGCCCCGTCGTAGGCCGTCGTCCCGAGCATCACCGCGACGGTCGCGACCAGCCCCGGCGCGGGACGCAGCGCGTCCAGCCCGGCCAGCGGCGAGCGCACCACGAGCACCCCGTCGTCCCGCCGTCCGAACACGCTCAACCGCCCGAACAGCGCCGACCACACCTCGAAGGCGTCCCCGCGGTCGAACCAGTGCGAGCCGAACACGAACCCGGCCAGGAGCTGCACGGCCGCGTAGAGGGTGATGGCCAGCCGCAGCACCGGCAGGGTCGCGTTGTCCGGCGCCACCAGCTCCAGCCAGGTGAACGCCAGCAGACCGACCGCGGCCGGCCAGTACCCGATGCCCGCGGGCAGCGGCAGCGCTCCCTCGCCCGGGTCCAGCCGGGCCAGCCGCAGCACCCCGGAGTGCAGGTGCCGCAACGGGTTCAGCCGCCGCCACACCGGACCGAACAGCACCGACAGCGGTACCAGCCCGACCCAGAGCAGCACGAACACCACGAACGGCACCGGGTTGTCCGCGTCGTCCTTGCCGAACAGCAACGGCACCAGCACGTACAGCGTCACCACCGCGCCTACGGCCGCCAGCAGCGTCCGGGTCAGCCGCGAGTCCAGCACCAGCGCCAGCCAGCGTGGCAGCGGGCGTCCAGCCCGCGCGCCGTCGATCCGCGGCTCCCGCCACAGCACTGCCAGCAGCACGAACGAGACGACCAGGGCGGCCGCCGCGCCCGCTACCGCGAGCTCGAACGGCAGCGGGAGGTCCTGGCGGCTGCCGACCCCGTGCGCGAGCAGCGCACCCGGCGCGGAGGACCTCACCCCACCTGCACCTGGAGCAGCCGCAGCTCGGGGTGGTGGGTCTCGACCTCGTACAGCCCCGGCTCGTCGGTGACCAGGTCGACCGCCGTCGGCACCCCCGCCTTCAGCTCCTTCTCGACGTCGAAGCCGTGCGCGTGCAGCTCGTCGTCGTGGTCCGCGGTCACCACCAGCCGCAGCGTCTCGCCCGGCGCGATCTTCACCCGGGCCGGCGCCGGCGTGACGTCCTTGCCGTTGACCGTGATCTCGATCGTCTTCACCGAGGCGGTCGGCGAGGGGGTCGGCGAGGGGCTCGCCGACCCGCTCGGGGACGCACTCTCGGAGGTCGGGACCGTGGCCGTGGCGGACGACGTGGGCGCGCTCGCGTCATCGCCGGAGCTGCACGCGGACAGCGCCACGACGACGAGCAGGGCGCTCGCGGGCGCAACGGTGCAGCGGGCGGCACGCCGCCAGGTCCTAGGCATACCAGCAGTGTAGGTGTCGCTAGTGGCACGATGAGTGGGTGCCGGACCGGCTGAGCGCCCTCGACGCGTCGTTCCTCTACCTGGAGGAACCGACGACGGCGATGCACGTCGGCTCGGTGGCGATCTTCACGCCACCGGACGACGGCTTCGACTACGACCGGCTGCTGCGCCTGGTCGCGGCGCGGATCGCCTACGTGCCGCGCTACCGCCAGCGGATCCGGACCGTCCCCGGCCGCCTCGCCAACCCGGTCTGGGTGGACGACGAGGCCTTCGACCTGACGTACCACGTGCGCCGGTCAGGGCTGCCGCGGCCGGGCTCGGACGAGCAGCTCAGCGAGCTCGTGGCCCGGGTGCAGTCGCGTCCGCTCGACCGGGCGCGACCGCTGTGGGAGGTCTACCTCGTCGAGGGCCTGGACAAGGGCCGCTTCGCGCTGCTCACCAAGACCCACCAGGCGCTGGTCGACGGGATCAGTGCCGTCGACATCTCCCAGGTCATCCTGGACGCGAGCGCGGCCACCCCCGAGCCCGCGGCCGACACCTGGCAGCCGTCCAAGGAGCCGACCGACGCCGAGCTCGTGGTCTCGGCGGTCGCCGACGCCGTGCGCAGTCCTGGCGCGGCGATCGAGGCGTTCGAGGGCGGTGCGCACGACCTGCGGGCCAGCGCCGGGCGGGTGCTCGGCCAGGTCGGGCACCTGCTGTCCGCCGCGGCGCGCACCGCCGCCCGCCCGGCCCCGACCAGCCCGCTCAACGTGGACATCGGCGAGCAGCGTCGCTGGGCCATGGTCGCGACGTCCCTGGAGGACCACCGCAAGGTGCGCACCCGGCACAGCCGGCGCGGGCGGGGTGAGATCACCGTCAACGACGTCGTCCTGGCCACCGTCGCCGGCGCCCTGCGCGCGTGGCTGCTGACCCGGGGCGAGCCCGTCGTCCCGGCGACCGTGGTGCGCGCGCTCGTCCCGGTCAGCGTCCGGGCCGACGAGGAGGAGATGACCCCGCGCACGGGCAGCCGGGTCAAGGCGTTCGTGGTCGACCTGCCGGTGGGGGAGCCGAACCCGGCGGTCCGCCTGCACCAGATCTCGTACTCGATGCGGGCCCAGGCGGAGGTCGGTGACGCGGTCAGCGCGGACACCCTGGTCGGCATCGCCGGCTTCGCCCCGCCCACCTTGCACTCCCTCGGCGCCCGGGTGGCCAGCGCGGCGTCCCGGCGGGTCTTCAACCTCATGGTCACCAACGTCCCCGGACCGCAGCACCCGCTGTACGCGGCCGGCGCGCGGATGCTGGCCAGCTACCCCGTGATGCCGCTGGCCAAGCGCCAGGCCGTCAGCATCGGCCTGACCTCCTACGACGGCGGCGTCTACTACGGCGTCAACGGCGACCGGGACGCGATGCCGGACGTGGACGTGCTGGCCCAGTGCCTGGTGGACGCGCTCGCCGAGCTGCGGGACACCGCTCGATGAGGCGCGGGCTGGTCCTGGGCGGTGGTGGGGTCCTGGGCGCCGCCTGGATGGTGGGGGCGCTGAGCGCGCTGGAGCAGCACCTGGACGTGGACCTGCGCGAGTGCGAGGCCATCGTGGGGACGTCGGCGGGGTCGGTCATCGGATCGCTGCTGGCCGCCGGGGTGAGTGTGGCGGAGCTGCGCACCCACCAGGTCGGGGAGGAGCTGACCACGGGACCGCTCCTTGGGTTCAGCTGGGACTACGAGACCGCGACGGGGGGCGGGCGGCCACCGCGGCCGAAGGCCGGGCTGGGGTCCGCGGGACTGATCGCCCGCAACGTGGGCCACCTGCGGCGGCTCCCGCCGACCGCGGTCCTGTCGGCGCTGCTGCCCGAGGGCCGCGGCTCGCTGGACAGCGTGGGTGCGATGCTGCGGCACGTCGTACCGTCCGGCTGGGTGCCGCGGTCTGGCCTGCAGGTGGTGACCATGGACTACGAGACCGGACGCCGGGTCGCCTTCGGTCGGGACGGTGCCCCCGAGGCCGATCTGGCCGACGCGGTCATGGCGTCCTGCGCGATCCCCGGCTGGTACAGCCCGGTGCGGATCGGTGAGGACCGGTACGTGGACGGCGGGGCCTGCTCCTCGACGAGCGTCGACCTGCTGGCCGGGACCGGGCTCGACGAGGTGTGGGTCATCGCGCCGTCCGTGAGCTTCCTGATGGACTCGCCGGAGGCGCTGGCCACCCGGCTGGAACGGCAGTGGCGGGTGCGGGTCACCCGGCGGTGCCTGCGCGAGGTGGCCAAGGTGCACGCCGGCGGCGCGGAGGTCACCGTGATCGGCCCGGGCCCGGAGGACCTCGAGGCCATCGGCGGCAACCTGATGGACGTCGGCCGGCGCCGCGCCGTCCTGGAGACGTCGCTGCGGACGTCCGCCGAGGCGTTGAACGACCCGGAGTCGTTGGAGGCGCTGCCCGAGCGGCTCAGCGCGGCCCAGCAGTCGGCCGGCGACACCGCCGACCTGGACGGCGAGTCGACGTCCGAGCACGCGCCCGCCCAGGTGACCCGGCGGGCGGTCGGCGACTGATGCGGATCTACGTCCCGACCACGCTGGTGGGGCTGCAGGCGTTGCGCGGCAACGGTTTCCCGGCACCCGTCGCCGCGCACGCGGTGACCGGCGAGCTGCGCGAGTGGTACGCCGACGGCGACGCCGACGAGCTCGAGTACGCCGCGAACGACGAGGCCGCGCGGGCCAGCCTGGCGCTGCTCCGGGCCGACCCGGCGGCGGTGCGCAAGCGCGTGGTGGTCGCGGCCGACGTCCCGGACGCGGCGGTCCGCCCGCACGACGGCGGTCGGTCGGCGGTGTCCGTCTCGGTGGACGTCCTGGTGTCCGCCGTCGCCAGCCTGCACGTGGACGACGCGGAGGCCGAAGCCGACGTGCGGCAGGCGGTCGAGGCGTTGGACGCGGCCGATGCCGGAGACGACGACGCGCAGTTCACCGTCGACCAGGCGGCGGGGTACGAGCTGCTCTGGTACGACGTCAGCGAGCTGGACGACGTCCTCGAGCTCGGTCATCGACGTTGACCCGAAAGACGTAGCGCGGTGCCGGCACCTCGGGCCTGGCCGTCGCTCGTGGCGGCACTCGTCGTGCTGCTCCTTGGTGCTGTCGTCGCCGCTGGGCTCGGGCAGGCGCTCGGCCTCAGCTTCACCCCGTCCTCCACGCCGGCGCCGGTGTCGCTGACCCGCGACGTGACGCCGCCGGTCCCGGCACCGCGGATCACCCGGATCGTGATCCCGGCGGGGGAGCGGGTCGTCCTGGCCGCCACTGCGGTCTCGGACGCCCTCACCGCGCGGGGTCTGCCCGCCCCCACCGTCAGCACCAACGATCCGGCGGGCGCCGACCTCGTCGTCCAGCTGGGAGCGGCCGTCGGTGCCGGGTCGGAGTCGTTCCGGGTCAGCGAGGACCAGGGCCGGTACGTCCTCGAGGCGGCCGACCCGGCCGGTGCCGCCGCGGGCCTGTACGCCGTGGCCGACCGGATCCGGTCGAGCGCAGCCGTCGTCACCGCCGCCACGAACGGGGTGGTGCAGGGTCCCCGGCTCGGGATGCGCCTGGTCGACTCGGGCTCGGTGGGTCGCGAGGCCGACCCGGCCGCCTTCGCCGCGGGCACGGACTACTCCTTGAACACCGACGTCGTCGCCGGGGCGGTACTCCCGCGGGCGCCCTGGGTGGACGCGGCGGCCGTCGCGCGGATCGATGGGCAGTTCCGCCAGCTGGTCCAGCACGCGCTGCGCCAGGGCTACAACGGCGTGGTCGTCCCCGGGTTCCTCGAGTACGTCACGTTCAGCGGCGTGGGCGACGGCCACGACGTCTACCCGGCCGGTGACTCGCACGTCGAGCGCGCCCGGGCCATGGTCGCCGCCTTCGGGCCCGTGTTCCAGTACGCGCACGACATGGGCATGCGGGTGTACCTGATGACCGACATGCTCGCGGTCTCGCCGCCGCTCGAGGCGTACCTGGACCGCACGGTCGGTGGTTTGGACGTGGAGGACCCGGCGCTGTGGTCGGTCTACCAGGCCGGCCTGTCGGAGCTCTTCGAGCAGATGCCGTTCGTGGCCGGGCTGATGGTGCGGATCGGCGAGGGCGGCGCGGTGTACCAGGCGGGCTGGGACTACTCGTCCCGGCTCGCGGTGACCAGCGCGGCCTCGGTCCGGGCGATGCTGGAGGCGCTGCTGCAGACCGCCGGGACGTACGACCGCGACCTGATCTTCCGCAGCTGGACCGTCGGCGTCGGTGCGGTGGGCGACCTGCACACCAACCCCCGCTCGTACGAGGCGGTCCTGGGTGGGATCGACGACCCGCACCTCGTGGTCTCCACCAAGTACACGATGGGGGACTTCTACAGCCACCTGCCGCTCAACCCCACGCTGGACCTCGGCGCCCAACGCCGCATCGTCGAGTTCCAGGCGCGGCGCGAGTTCGAGGGGTTCGGCGCCCTCCCCAACGACCTGGTGGCCGAGGACCAGCAGGCGTTGCAGCACTTCCTGGACGCCAACCCGCACGTGGAAGGCGTCTGGAACTGGACCCAGGACGGCGGCCCGCTGCGCGCCGGGCCGATGACGTTGTACCTGCGCACCGGCTTCTGGCAGCTCTACGACCTCAACTCGTACGGCGTCGCCCGGCTGGCCTGGAACCCCGCAGCGGACCCGGCCCAGATCACCGCGGACTGGGTCCGGCAGGTGCTGTCGGCCGACCCGGCGACGGCGGCGGCCGTCAGCGCGGCGCTGGCCCGCTCGCGCGAGGCGATCACGCGGGGGTTGTACATCGGCCCGTACGCCGACAAGAGCGTCAAGGCCCTCGGGCTGGCACCGCCGCCGATGATGTGGATCTTCGAGTGGGACATCGTGACCGGCGACTCGGCCGCGCTGGACAGCATCTACGCGGTCAGCCGCGACGACCTCGAGTCGGCCATCGCCGACGGCGAGCGGGCCGCGGACACCGCTGCCGCGATGCGCGACCAGGTGGCCGGTACCGACCCCGCCACGTGGCACTCCCCGGAGCTGTACCGGTCGATGGTCGACTCCCTCGACTACGAGACCGACCTGCTCCGCACGCTGGCCGCATACCGGACGACGGTGCTGCGCCACGCGCAGTGGCTGGACACCGGGAGCGCGACCGCCTACCGCCAGTGGCGGGCCGCGGAGCGGCGCTACCGGGCGGCCCGGGCCCAGCACGTCGCCCGCTACCAGGGCGACGTCGACCTGCCGGCGTACAACTTCACGGCCGCCGACCTGGGCAGCGAGCGGGCCGACCGGGACCTGGCCATGGCCTGGACCGCCCGGGGTCTGCTCGTCCTGCTGCTGCTGGCGCTGGGTCTGGGATCGCCCGTCGGGCAGCGGGTGCTCCGGCGCGGTCAGGCGCCGGGCGCCGTCGCGTTGCGGGCCCTGTTCGTCACCGTGACCCGTCCGTGGCGACTGGCCGCTCTGCCGTCGCCGCCGGGCCGGGTCGACCGGGTGCTGGTGTGGGCGCTGCCGGCTGCGGCCCTGGTGCTGAGCCGGACGGCCTTCACCTGGTTCGCCGCCCCGGCCCACCTGGTGGTGACCCTGGGCGCCTGGTCGCTGTTCGCGGCGCTCCTGCGCTGGGCGGTGCGCGGGCGCGACCCGTTCCACCTGTGGGCGGCCCTGGGCGGCGTCGCGGTGCTGCGCACGGTGCTGCTGCTGGCGGCCCTGGCGGTCCGGGGGCCGGGGCGCTACTGGTTCGGCTTCTGGACCGACCCGGTCTCCCGGTTCGCCTACGTCACGGTCGCGTTCGCCGCGTTCTGCTGGGTGTTCGTGGTCGCCGCGACGGTGCTGCGACACCGGTACGGACTGCTGCGCGGCGGTGCGGGCGGCACCGTCGCCGCCGCCGCCGGGCTCACCCTCGCGGTGGTGGCCGGAGCCGTCGCCGCGATCGGTCTCGAGCGGGCGCTGACCGTGTGGAACGACCAGATGGCGTTGCTGCCGTGGGGACTGTCGCGCATCCTGGGCATCACCGTGTACCTGGGTATCCCCACCTCGCTGCCGGCCGTCGCAGCGGTCGCCGGCCTGCTCGTGGCGGCGGTGGGAGTGGCCGTCCGGATCCTCGGCCGACGTCGTGGAGCTGGCCCGCTGAGCGCGTGACATGCTGGGCGGCGAGGCCATCCCTCAACGACGAGACAGCCGAGGAGCACCCATCATGGACGCGCGCACGACCGTGCCCACCCCCGTCAACGAGCCGGTGCTGGACTACGCGCCGGGCAGCGCAGAGCGCGCCGAGGTCGAGGCGAAGCTGGCCCAGCTGGGCGGTGAGTCGATCGACCTGACGATGACGATCGGCGGCGAGCAGCGGATGGGCGGTGGGCGTCGGACCCGCGTCGTCCAGCCGCACGCGCACCGCAAGACCCTCGGCGTCTTCAAGCACGCGACGCAGGTCGACGCCCGGGCCGCCGTGGAGGCGGCCAAGAAGGCGGCCCCGGCCTGGCGCGACCTGCCGTACGACGAGCGCGCCGCGGTCTTCCTCAAGGCCGCCGAGCTGCTGTCCGGCCCGTGGCGCCAGACGCTGAACGCGGCGACCATGCTCGGCCAGTCCAAGACCGTGGTGCAGGCCGAGATCGACGCCGCCTGCGAGCTCATCGACTTCTGGCGGTTCAACGTGGCGTTCGGTCGCCAGCTGCTCGAGGAGCAGCCGATGGCCAACAGCAAGGGCATCTGGAACCGGCTGGACCACCGCCCGCTCGAGGGCTTCGTCTACGCGATCACGCCGTTCAACTTCACCGCGATCGGCGCCAACCTGCCGACCGCGCCGGCCCTGATGGGCAACACGGTCGTCTGGAAGGCCTCGCCGACCCAGCAGCTCGCCGCGCACTACACGATGCGGTTGCTCGAGGCGGCCGGCCTGCCGCCGGGAGTGATCAACCTGGTGACCGGCGACGGCATCGCGGTCTCCGAGGTCGTGCTGAAGGACCCGGACCTCGCGGGCATCCACTTCACCGGCTCGACGCCGACGTTCCAGCACCTGTGGCAGCAGGTCGGCGCCAACATCGCCGGCTACCGCAGCTACCCGCGGATCGTGGGGGAGACCGGCGGCAAGGACTTCATCCTGGCCCACCCCAGCGCGGACGTGGACGTGCTGCGGATCGCCATGGTCCGCGGAGCGTTCGAGTTCCAGGGCCAGAAGTGCTCCGCCGCCTCGCGCGCCTACGTGCCGCGCAGCCTGTGGCGCACGCTGAAGAAGGACCTCGTCGAGCTCACCGAGTCGCTCACCATGGGTCCGGTCACCGACCTGTCGAACTTCATGGGCGCGGTGATCGACGACCGGGCGTTCGCGAAGCACAAGGCAGCGATCGACCGGGCGCACGCGACGTCCGGCATCACCGTCCTGGCCGGTGGCACCTACGACGACAGCGAGGGCTACTTCGTCCGCCCGACGGTGCTCGAGGCGAGCGACCCGACCGACCAGATCTTCACCACCGAGTACTTCGGCCCGATCCTGTCGGTGCACGTGTACGCGGACGCTCAGTACGACAAGGTGCTGGACCAGATGGAGTCGGTGTCGCCGTACGCGCTCACCGGGTCGATCATCGCCCAGGACCGGCACGCGATCGCCTCGGCCCGGTCCCGGTTGCGGTACGCCGCCGGCAACTTCTACGTCAACGACAAGCCGACCGGCGCGGTCGTCGGCCAGCAGCCGTTCGGCGGGGCGCGGGCGTCCGGCACCAACGACAAGGCCGGCGCGATGCAGAACCTGATGCGCTGGACGTCGACGCGCTCGATCAAGGAGACCTTCGACCCGCCGACGGACCACCGCTACCCGCACATGGCCTGACCGGCCTAGGTTGGACTGATGGCCGACGACGTCCTGGACCAGCTCGCGGCGGTGCTGCCGCCGGGCGCGCTCGTGGTGGACCGGGACGTCGTCGACGCGTACCGGCGCGACCGCGCCGACACCGTGCGGCCCGGCTGGCCGCTGGCGCTGGTCCGCGCGACGTGCACGGACGACGTCCAGCAGGTGCTGCGGCTGGCCAGCGAGCACCGGATCCCGGTGGTTCCGCGCGGGGCGGGCAGTGGGCTGTCCGGTGGGGCGACGGCCACCGAGGGCTGCCTGCTGCTCAGCCTGGATGCGTTGCGGGACATCGAGATCGACGGCCCCGCGATGCTCGCCGTGGTCGGCGCCGGCGTCCTGAACGGCGACCTGAAGCGCGCCGCCCGCGAGCACGGGCTCTGGTACCCGCCGGACCCGTCGTCCTTCGAGTTCTGCTCGATCGGCGGCAACCTCGCCACCAACGCCGGTGGCCTGTGCTGCGTGAAGTACGGCGTCACCACCGACTACGTGCTCGGCTGCGACGTGGTGCTGGCCGACGGCACCCTGCTGCGCCTCGGCGGGCGCACCATCAAGGACGTCGCCGGCTACGACCTCAAGCGGTTGTTCGTGGGGTCGGAGGGCACGCTCGGGGTGATCACCCGGGCCACGGTGCGGCTGCGTCCGGCCCCCGCGCCGTTCAGCACGATGGTCGCCACGTTCGCCGACGTCGAGTCGGCCGGACGCGCGGTCAGCGCGATCGTCGCGGCCTGGCGGCCCGCCGGTCTGGAGCTGATGGACCGCACCACCGTGCGCGCCGTCGAGGCCTTCAAGCCGCGCGGTTTGGACGTCGACGCCGGTGCGACCCTGCTCGCGCAGTGCGACGCCGGGGCCGCCAGCGTCGACGAGATGGCGGCGATCGAGGCGATCTGCCAGGGCGAGGGCGCGACGTACGTCGCCGTCACCGACGACCCCGACGAGGGCGAGATGTTCATGCAGGCGCGGCGCGAGGCCTTCCCGGCCTTCTTCGACCGCGGCACGACCCTGATCGAGGACGTCGGGGTGCCGATCCCGCGGATCGCCGAGCTGGTCGGCGGGGTCGAGCGGATCGCCGAGCAGCACCGGACGACGATCGCCACCGTCGGGCACGCCGGTGACGGCAACCTGCACCCGCTGATCACCTTCGACCCGAAGGACGCCGACGCCGTCGTCCGGGCCGAGGCGGCGTTCGCGGCCGTCGTCGAGCTGGCCCTCTCGCTGGGCGGCACGTTGACCGGCGAGCACGGCGTCGGCACGGTCAAGGCGCCGTTCCTCGCCGCCCAGCTCGGCCCGGAGGTCCTCGAGGTGACCCGCCGCATCAAGGACGCCCTGGACCCGCTCGGCATCCTCAACCCCGGCAAGATGTTCGGCTGACCTCGCCAGGCGTGACGAAGCGCACGGCCCCACGGCGTTCCGGTGGGGTGGCCCGTCGGGCAGCATGGTCGGCGATCACCCGCGCGAAGGAGCCCCGCATGCAGTTCGGTCGCAGCTACGAGGAGTTCGAGGTCGGTGCCGTCTACAAGCACTGGCCGGGCAAGACCGTCACCGAGTACGACGACCACCTGTTCTGCCTGCTCACCATGAACCACCACCCGCTGCACCTGGACGCGAACTACGCCGAGGAGACCACCGACTTCGGCCGGAACGTCGTGGTGGGCAACTACGTGTACTCGATCCTGCTCGGCATGTCCGTGCCGGACGTCAGCGGCAAGGCCATCGCCAACCTCGAGATCGAGTCGCTGCGGCACGTCGCGCCGACCTTCCACGGCGACACCATCTACGGCGAGACCACCGTGCTCGACAAGCGCGAGAGCCAGAGCAAGGACGACCGCGGCGTGGTGCACGTCGAGACCAAGGGCTACAAGCAGGACGGCACGCTGGTGTGCATCTTCCGCCGCAAGGTGATGGTTCCCAAGCAGAGCTACCTGGACGCCCGCGGCGGCGAGCAGCCGGGCCGGCCGGTGCTGCGCGAGAAGTAGTCGCAGGTTCTCGCTAGGGTCGAACGATGGCTGCAGAGCTCGAGTTGGACGACGTCAGCAAGCGCTACGGGGACGTGGTGGCGCTGGACCACCTGTCGCTCGGCCTGGTGCCGGGCGAGCTGTTCGGGTTCGTCGGCAGCAACGGCGCCGGCAAGAGCACCGCGATGCGCATCGTGCTCGGGGTGCTGGCCAGCGACGGCGGTCAGGTGCGCTGGCAGGGCCACCCCATCACGGCCCAGGACCGGCAGCGGATCGGCTACATGCCAGAGGAACGCGGTCTCTACCCTCGGATGAAGGTCGGCGAGCAGCTGGTCTACCTGGCCCGGCTGCACGGGCTCGCGCCGGCGCAGGCGACCCGGGCGGTCGCCGAGTGGACCGAGCGCCTCGGGGTGGCCGAGCGGATCGACGACGAGGTGCAGAAGCTCAGCCTGGGCAACCAGCAGCGGGTGCAGCTGGCCGCGGCCCTAGTGCACGACCCCCAGCTGCTCGTGCTGGACGAGCCGTTCTCCGGGCTCGACCCGCTGGCGGTCGACGTGATGAGCGACGTGCTGCGGGACGCCTGCTCGCGCGGCGTGCCGGTCATCTTCTCCAGCCACCAGCTCGACCTGGTGCAGCGGCTGTGCGACCGGGTGGGCATCATCCGGCAGGGCGCGCTGGTCGCCAGTGGCTCGGTCGAGGAGCTGCGGGCCGGCGGCCCCAGCCAGCTCGTGGTCGACGTCCCGCAGGCCGCACCGGGGTGGGCCGCCGGCCTGCCCGGGGTCACCGAGCGGGGGACCGAGGACGGCTGCACCGTCCTGGAGCTCGACTCCGGGGCCGACGACCAGCTCGTGCTGCAGGCGGCGATGGCGACGGGCCCGGTGCGCGAGTTCCGGCGGCGCAGCCCCTCGCTCACCGAGCTGTACCGGCACGCGGTCAGCGAGCAGGAGGAGGCGGCGTGAGCGAGCAGTCCTCGGCCCGTCAGACCATCACGCTGATCACCCGCCGCGAGTTCACCCAGCGGGTGCGCGGCAAGGTCTTCTCGATCACCACCGGGCTGATGGTCGTGCTGGTGGTGGCGACCGCCATCGTGCTGAACATCGTGGCCGGGCACACGTCGTCCGTGAAGGTCGGCGTGCTGCCGCAGACCGCGGCGGTCGCCGACGCGCTGCGCGGCACCGGCGACGCGCTCGGCCAGAAGGTCACGGTCGTCCAGGTGCCGGACGTCGCGGCCGGCGACCAGCAGGTGCGCGACGGCGACGTGGACGCCGTCCTGGTGCAGACCGGCGGCACCGTCCAGGTGGTGGTGAAGAAGCAGCTGGACGACTCCCTGAAGTCCACCCTCGCGGTGCTGTCGCGCCAGCTCGCCCAGGACGACGCGGTCAAGGCCGCGGGGGGCGACCCGCAGCAGGTGAACGCGGCCATCGCCGGAGCCCAGGTGAAGGTGCAGCCGCTGGAGACCGCCACCCAGTACCAGGCGGAACGGGTCGTGCTCGGGCTCGCCGCCGGGATCCTCGTCTACCTGGCCCTCATGATCTACGGCCAGACCGTCGCCCAGGGAGTGGTGGAGGAGAAGACCAGCCGCGTCGTCGAGCTGCTGCTGGCCACCGTCCGCCCCTGGCAGCTGATGCTGGGCAAGGTGGCCGGCATCGGCGCGGCCGGACTGGTGCAGATGGTGCTGGTCGTCGGCGCGGGCATCGGGGCCGGCCTGGCCACGGGGGCGCTGACCATGCCGTCGTCCGTGGCGGTCGGCACCGCGGTGTGGGCCGTCGTCTGGTTCGTGGTCGGCTTCGTGATGTACGCGCTGCTGTTCGCCGCCGCCGGTGCGCTGGTCTCGCGGCAGGAGGACGTCGGCGGGGTGACCGCGCCGATCCTGATGCTGATCATCGTGCCGTACGTGATCGGGATCAGCGTGCTGCCCGCCGACCCGTACAACACGCTGGCGAAGTGGATGTCCCTCGTCCCGTTCTTCTCGCCGACCCTGATGCCGGTGCGGATCGCGATGGGCGTCGCCGCGCCGTGGGAGATCGCGCTGAGCCTCACGCTGTCCGTGCTGCTGACGGTGGGGCTGGTCGGCATCACCGGCCGGATCTACGCGAACTCGGTGATGCGCACCGGCGCCCGGGTGCGCCTCGGCGACGCCCTGCGCCCGCTCTGAGGGGTGCTGCTTTCGCAATAGGGTGGGTGGGTGCTCATCGACCTCCACACCCACTCGGCGGTGTCCGATGGCACGCAGTCACCCGCGGACGTGGTCACCAGCGCGGCGCGGGCCGGGATCGACGTCCTCGCGCTGACCGACCACGACACCACCGCGGGCTGGACGAGCGCGGGTGACCAGGCCGTGCGCGAGGGCATCAGGCTGGTGCCCGGCATGGAGATCTCCAGCACCGCCGACGGCATCAGCGTGCACCTGCTCAGCTACCTGCACGACCCCACCGACCCGGCGCTCTCGGACGTCGTCGAGCGCACCCGCAACAGCCGGCTCACCCGCGCCGAGCGCATGGTCGAGCTGCTCTCCCGGGACGTCGACATCACCTGGGACGACGTCCGCTCGCAGGTCGCCGACGGCGGGTCCGTGGGGCGGCCGCACATCGCCGACGCGCTCGTCGCCCGCGGCGTCGTCCGCGACCGCACGGAGGCGTTCGACGGTCTGCTGTCCGCCCGCGCCGGCTACTACGTGCGGCACTACGCGCCGGACGCCGTCGAGGCGGTCCGGCTCGTGGTGGCCGCCGGTGGGGTGCCGGTGATGGCGCACCCGATGGCGCACCTGCGCGGCTGGGTCGTCGAGGACGACGTCATCGCGGAGCTGGCCGGCGCCGGCCTGGTCGGGCTGGAGGTCTACCACCGCGACAACGACGAGGCCGCGCGCGAGCACCTGCTCGGGCTCTGCCGCGAGCTCGGCCTGCTGGTGACCGGGTCCAGCGACTACCACGGCACCGGGAAGCCGAACCGGCTCGGCGAGAACAGCACCGAGCCGCACGTGCTCGCCGAGATCGAGGCCCGCGCGACCGGCACGGCGGTGGTCGGCTGATGGGCTCGTGGATGGAGACGGTGGTGGACGCCCAGCTGCTCGGCTCGGTGTTCGTCACGCTGTTCGTGATCATGGACCCGCCCGGCACGGTGCCGATCTTCCTGGCCCTCACCGCGTCGATGACCGGGCGGCAGCGGGTCCGGGCGGCCCGGCAGGCGGTCGCGGTGGCGTTCGCGGTGATCATCGCCTTCGCGGTGTTCGGCCGCGCGTTGCTCGACTACCTGCACATCAGCCTGCCCGCGCTGCAGTGCGCCGGTGGGCTGCTGCTGCTGCTCGTGGCCCTCGAGCTGCTGACCGGCAAGGACGAGGCGCCGGCCTCCGCGGAGGGGGTCAACGTCGCGCTGGTCCCGCTGGGCACGCCGCTGCTGGCCGGCCCCGGGGCCATCGTGGCGACCATGGTGTTCGTCCAGGGCGCCAACAAGTCCGCCCACCACATCGCGTCGTACGTCGCGATCGGGCTGGGCGTCCTGCTCGTACACGTCTGCCTGTGGGCCGCGATGCGGTTCGCCGGCCGGATCCACCGCATCCTCGGGGACGGCGGGACCACCCTGGTGACGCGCATCGCCGGCCTGCTGCTGTCCGCCATCGCCGTCCAGCTCATCGCCGACGCCGTGCGGGCCTTCGTCGAGCAGGGCTGAGGGTCAGGCGTCGGGGTCCTGGGCGAGCCGCTCGCGCGCGGTCCGCAGGTGCGGCCCCGCGCGCAGCGGCGGCACCAGACCCTGGACGCCGCGCAGGCTCGCCCGCAGCGCGTGCAGGCCGACCGTGGTGGCCGCGCCGTGCAGGGCGGCGGCACCGGGCAGGTCGGGCAGGGAGTACATGCGGCGGGCCCAGGACGGCAGGGAGGCGAAGGCCAACCCGGCCACCGCCGACCAGGCGGGTCGCGCCACGGCGGCGTACCGGGCCGGTATGGGCGGCGCGATCACGTAGCCGACCTCCTCGCGGGCCACCGCCGTGACCCGCAGCTGCGGGCGGACGTCGCGCACCGCCTGCGCGAGACCGGCCAGGTCGCGCGGCACCTCGTGCGGCTCGAGCCCGACGAGCGCCGCCGCCCGGACCTGCTCGGCGACGTACTGGTCGGCGGCGTCGTCGTCCAGCGCCACCCCGGAGCGGCGCAGCACCTCGACCACCGAGTCCACCAGGCAGTCGTGCACCCACGCCAGCAGGTCCGGCTCGTCCACCCGGTAACCCCGCCCCGTGCCCGGGTCGACGGCGCCCATCGCGGCGTGCACCGCGCGGACGTGGGCGCCCGCCGACAGCGCCTGCGCGGTCGTGCCGTACGTGGTGACCCCGATGAACTCCGTCGTCCGGGTCAGCCGGCCCCAGACGTCCTCGCGGAACGACGAGCGCTGGCTGACCGCCTCGGCCGCCCGGGGGTGCAGGGCCTGCAGCATCAGCGCCCGCAACCCGGCGATCCCCAGCATCGGGTCCGCGTGCAGGCGCCAGGTGACCGAGCCGGGCCCGAACAGCCCGACGTCGGGCGGTGGCGGTCGCCTCGAGGTCACGCCTCGACCATGTCAGCCGGGCGCAGGCCCTGCACCTCGGCGCCGCGGGCTATCCGGCCAGCTTCAGCTCGAACCAGACCTGCTTCCCGCGCCCGCCGTTCAGCACTCCCCAACGGTTCGACAGCGCCTCGACGAGGTGCAGGCCGCGGCCGCCGCGCGCGTCCCAGCGCACGTTCTCGGTGGGGACCACGGGGTCGTGGCCGCCGTCGTCCATCGACACCCGCAGGTCGACGCCGTGCAGCTCGGCGTGCAGCTCCATCGGCGGACCGCCGTACCGGATGGCGTTGGTGACGATCTCGCTGGTCAGCAGCACCGCGACGTCGGAGTCGTCGTCCCCCACGCCCCAGTCCGACAGGGCCGCCGCGAGGGCGTGGCGGACGCGCGAGACCTCACGGGTTTCCCCCCTGACGGTCTCCACGAGCTCCACGCAAGGCATTCTTGCCTAGAGCGGCGACACCGATGGGGAATTTACTGTCGTCACTTTCCTGCACTGCTGTCACATCGTCAGGAGGATCCGGTGCCCCGGACCAGCAGCAGTACCCCTCGTTCGGGTCCCCGGGTGGTCGCCGTCGCGAACCAGAAGGGCGGCGTCGCCAAGACCACGACCGTGGCCGCGCTGGGTGCGGCGTTCGCCGAGGCGGGCCGGCGGGTGCTGCTGGTCGACCTGGACGCCCAGGCGTGCCTGACGTTCTCGCTCGGCATCGACCCCGACTCGGTCGAGGTCGCGGTGGACGCCGTCCTGCTGGGCACGGTGGACGCGGCCGATGCGGTGCAGGGGACCGACGACGGCATGGACCTCATCCCGTCCACCATCGAGCTGGCGGGGGCCGATGCCCAGCTGATGGGCCGCCCCGGCCGCGAGTTCGTGCTGCGCACCGCGCTCGAGCCGGTGCTGGACGGCTACGACGTGATCCTGATCGACTGCTCGCCGTCGCTCGGCGTGCTGACGCTGAACGCGCTGACCGCGGCCAGCGAGGTGCTGATCCCGCTGCAGTGCGAGATGCTCAGCCACCGCGGGGTCGGCCAGCTGCTCGACACGGTCGCCGACGTCCAGCGGATCCTGAACCCCCGGCTGAGCGTCCTGGGGATGCTGCCCACCATGTTCGACGGCCGCACCACGCACCAGCGGGCCGTCCTCGCCGACCTCCCCGAGCGCTACGGGGTGCCCGTGCTCGCGCCGCCCATCCCCAAGTCGGTGCGGTTCGCCGAGGCGCCCGCGGTGGGGCGCTCGATCCTCGCCTCGGCCCGCGGCTCGAAGGGCGCGGCGGCCTATCGCGAGGTCGCAGCGACGCTGCTCGACGGCTGGGCCTGATCCCCGAGCGGGATCGACGCGGCGTGCGCCCAGATCTCGTCGTCCCCGCGGGCGAAGACGGCGATCCGGCTCGCGTGCGCCTGCAGCGGCCCGGTCTCGGCCAGCGCTGAGCGGACCTGCGCGAGCACCGCCTCGTCGCCGTCGGCCGAGACGGTCACGTGCATCGTGGGGTCCGGGTGCAGGCCCTCGTACGGCGGGTACTCGGGGAACGCCTGCAGCACGTCCCGCAGGAGCGCATCCAGGGCCGGGTTCGTGGTCGGCCGCAGCCAGACCACGGCCGAGCCCTCGAACAGGTCCGCGGAGGCGAACTCCAGGTCGAACGGCACATGGGACGACGCCACCCGGCGCAGCAGCGCCATCGCGCGCTCGTCGTCCGGGCCGGCCCAGGGCGTGAGCAGGGTGATGTGCGGCGGGAACCGGCGCTCGATCGGCAGCGCCGGGTGGTCCGGCGCGTAGGACGTCGACCGCCACGGCGAGGTGAACTCCGCGAGCTCCGGGAGAGCCAGGAGCAGGCCGGTGGTGAACCGGGCCGGTTCCGGGAGGGTCATTCCCGAGGTGTCAGTCCGCGGTCGGGGTCGCCGCTGCGGCCCCGGCACCCGCACCACGACCGCGGCCGCCACGGCGGCGACGGCGGCGCTGGCCGCCCTCACCGGTGCCGTTGGACGCCGAGTCCGCCTGCTCGCCACCCTGGTCGGACGCCGGGCCGCTCGCGTCGGACTGACCACCGCGCGTGCGACGACGGTTGCGCTCGCGGGGCGGGCGCTCGTCGTCCGCCTTCGGCTGGCTGCTCGAGCCGGTCGAGCCGGTCGAGCGGCTCGCGCCGTCCCGCCGTCCACCGCTGCTGCGTCCGCCGTCCTTTCCGTGACCGTCCTTGCTGCGCCCGCCGTCCTTGCTGCGGTGCGTGCCGGTCTCGCCCAGGTCCTCGACCTGCTCGGCCCGCAGGCCGGCGCGGGTCTGCTGCGCCTTCGGCAGCCGCCCCTTGGTGCCCTCGGGGATGTTCATGTCGCTGAACAGGTGCGGCGAGTTCGAGTACGTCTCCTGCGGCTCGGGGATGCCCAGGTCGAGGACCTTGTTGATCAGGCCCCAGCGCGGCAGGTCGTCCCAGTCGACGAAGGTCACCGCGACGCCGGTGCGGCCGGCCCGACCGGTGCGCCCGATGCGGTGCAGGTACGTCTTCTCGTCCTCGGTGCACTGGTAGTTGATGACGTGCGTGATGCCCTCGACGTCGATGCCTCGGGCGGCGACGTCGGTCGCCACCAGGACGTCGACCTTGCCGTTGCGGAAGGCGCGCAGCGCCTGCTCACGCGCACCCTGGCCGAGGTCGCCGTGGATGGCGGCCGAGGCGAAGCCACGCTCGGCCAGGTCGTCGGCGACCTTGGCGACGGTGCGCTTGGTCCGAGCGAAGATCATCGTCAGCCCGCGGCCCTCGGCCTGCAGGATGCGGGCGATCATCTCGACCTTGTCCATCGCGTGGGCGCGGTAGACGAACTGGCTGATCGCCTTGAGCGTGGCGCCGTCGTCCGCGGGGTCGATCGCGCGGATGTGCGTCGGCTGGGTCATGAAGCGGCGGGCCAGGGAGACGACGGCACCCGGCATGGTGGCCGAGAACATCATCATCTGGCGGCCGTCAGGCGTGAGCGCGAGCAGCCGCTCGACGTCCGGCAGGAAGCCCAGGTCGAGCATCTCGTCGGCCTCGTCCAGCACCAGGGCGCGGACGTGGCTCAGGTCGAGGTGGCCCTGCTGGGCCAGGTCGAGCAGGCGGCCGGGGGTGCCGACCACGATCTCGATGCCCTTGCGCAGGGCCTCGACCTGCGGCTCGTAGGCGCGGCCGCCGTACACGGTGAGCACGCGCGTCTGGCGCAGCGAGCTGGCGGTGTCGAGGTCGCCCGCGACCTGCACGGCGAGCTCACGGGTGGGGACGACGACCAGGGCCTGCGGCTTGCCGGGAGCCTCGAGGGCGTCCCAGCCGTCCTCGCCCGGGGCGACGCTGCGCTGCAGCAGCGGCAGGCCGAAGCCGAGGGTCTTGCCGGTGCCGGTCTTGGCCTGGCCGATGATGTCGTGGCCGTCGAGCGCTACGGGCAGGGTCATCGCCTGGATCGGGAAGGGGGAGGTGATGCCCACCCGGGCCAGGGCCTCGACCATGTCGGCGCGCACGCCGTAGTCGCCGAAGGTCGCCGCCGCCTTCTCGGGCGCGGCCTCCTCGAGCTCGGCGCTGTTGTCGATGGTGGCCAGGTCGTGGTCGACCTGGTCGGGGTCGGTCACGTTGTCGATCGCGTTGTCGGTCACTCAGGAGCCTTCGGTCGGGCGGGGCCGCACGCCGGGCGCTCGGTGGCGCCCAGCGGGCCGCTGCGCTGGGGGGAAGCCGATCGGTTGTCTTCAGGCTCGTGCCGTGGCGACGAAGGTGCCGTCTAGTGCTCTTGATGTCCGACCGGGCATCCGGGATCGCCACCAGTCTACCCGCCCCGGCTACGCTCCGTTGCCATGAGCGTCCCGACCGACGGCGACCAGCCGGACCCGATGGCCGATCCCGACTACCGGGAAGCCGTCGTGGACCTGCTCGGCGCGATGGCGTACGGCGAGCTGACGGCCTTCAGCCGCCTCGCCGCGGACGCCGAGCTGGCTCCGACGCTGCCCGACAAGGCCGCGCTGGGCCGTCAGGCCGCGCACGAGTTCCACCACTACGAGCTGCTCGAGGCCCGGCTCAAGGAGCTGGACGCCGACCCGGCGCGGGCCATGCAGCCCTTCGTGGCGGCCATCGACGAGTTCCACGACCGGACTCGCCCCTCGAGCTGGCTCGAGGGCCTGGTCAAGGCCTACGTCGGCGACGGCATCGCCACCGACTTCTACCGCGAGGTGTCCGCGTACCTCGACCCCGGCACCCGCGAGCTGGTGCTCGAGGTCGTGCAGGACATGGGTGGCGCCGAGTTCGCGGTGCGCACCGTGCGGGACGCGATCGACCGGGACGGCTCCGTCGGCGGACGCCTCGCGCTGTGGGGTCGCCGGCTCGTCGGGGAGGCCCTGTCCCAGGCGCAGCGCGTGGCCGCCGAACGCGATGCCCTCGGTGGCCTGCTCGTGGGCGGGGGCTACCACTCCGGCGGCGCGGACCTGGCCGAGATCGGTCGGATGTTCGCGCGGCTCACCGGTGAGCACACGCGACGGATGGGCCGGCTCGGGCTCTCGGCCTGAGCCGACCCATCCGGGGTCGGTGTCGTGTCAGGGAACGATCAGGTCGTGCGGCCTCGCTTGAACGACGCCACTGCGGCGACCCCGATCACGGCCAGGATCACCTGCACCAGCACCTCGACCCAGTCGATGCCGTTGGTGTCGCGCATGGATCCCACGATGAACGTGCCGATCAGGGCGGCCACGATGCCCACCAGGATCGTCCACAGGATGCCGATGGGCTGACGGCCCGGCAGCAGCAGACGGCCGAGGGCGCCGATGATGGCGCCGATGATGATCGCGCCGAGAAAGCCTTCAATAGTCATGCGGTGAGCGTGACAGCAAGGGCCCGGACCCGCCACACGAGCGGCGGGGCCCCAGGTGGCTCAGAGGGTGCCGAAGCCCACGCGGCGCTCGCCCTCGGCGCCGATCTCGACGTAGCCGATCACGCCGGCCGGGATGACGACGCTGCGTCCCTTGTCGTCGGTGAGCTCGAGCGGCTTGCCGCCGGTGACGGCGGCGGCGACCAGCGCGGAGATCTCCTTCGCGCTCTGGTTCGACTCGAGCGTGATCTCGCGGGCGACGTTCTGGACGCCGATCTTGACCTCCACGGGGGTGGCCTCCTGGCTTCTGGGCGGAGCGGACGGATGTGGGTACGAGGTGGAACGGGAACGAGCTGGGCGGGACGCCGAGACGTCCCTGCTGCCGTGCAGGCTAACGGGCCGCGTCGTCCGCCTGTTCCGCGTCCGCCGGGTGTTCGCCCAGGGTGGACGCCTTGGGGAAGCCGCCGAGCCCGCGCCAGGAGAGCTGGCCGATCAGGCGGCTCGCCGCGTCGCGCGGGATGGACCCCTGCGTCGTCATCCAGTAGCGGGCCGTCACCTGCGCCATGCCGGTGAGGGCGACACCGAGCAGCAGCGCCTCGTCCTCGGGCAGTGCGGTGTCCTCGCTGATCACCTCGGCGATGGCCTCGGCGCAGCGGGCGGTCACCGCGTCCACCCGCTCACGGACCGCCGCCTCGCTGGTCAGGTCCGACTCGAAGACCAGTCGGAAGGGCTCGCCCTTGCGGTCCACGAACTCGAAGTAGGCGGCCATCGTCGCCGCGACGCGCTGCTTGTTGTCGTGCGTCGACGCCAGCGCCTGCCGAACTGCGGACACCATGGCCTCGGTGTGCTGGTCCAACAGCGCGAGGTAGAGCTCCAGCTTGCTCGGGAAGTGCTGGTAGAGCACGGGCTTGGACACGCCGGCCTGGTCGGCGATCTCGTCCATGGCGGCCGCGTGGTAGCCGGCGCGGACGAAGACCTCCTGCGCGGCGACCAGCAGCTGGGCGCGCCGGGCGTCCCTGGGCAGCCGGGCGCTGCGACCTCGGGTGGCCGGTGACGTGGTCACGTTCCTCCTCGGGGAGCCTGCCGTTGTCGCACGATCCTAGAGGCCGGTACGCCGTTCGGGACGCTCCGGTAGCCCATTCGGAGGTTTGGGGCGCTCTCGGGCTCTTGTTGGACCACCCCCGGTGCGACACTCACAAGGTGACCGGGAGCCTGAGGTGAGTGCGTACGAGGTGGACGCTGCCACCATGTGCGACGCCCTCAGCCACGTGCCTGGAGTCGAGCACGTCGTCCTGGAGTTCGACGAGCGCGGCGACGGCGTCCTGCGCGTGCAGGTGTCCGGCGACCTCGACCACGCCTCCGTCGTTGGTGCCGCCGTGCACCAGATGAGGCACCGTTTCGGTCTCGGCATCGAGCACCAGCGACTCAAGCTCACCGGTCCGACCGGCCGACCCGTCGTGGCCGTGGTCGAGACCATGGCGGCACCGTCCGCCGTCCTCACCCAGACCGAGGAGCGGCCGGCGTTCGAGCCCTCGTTCGACGAACCCTCGCCGCTCGAGCGCGCGGCCCTGGCCGCGGCCGCCTCGCGGGACGCGCTCGTCGTGGACGAGGTCGTGGACGAGGCCGACGACGATGCCGACGACGAGGCCGACGACGAGGGTGCCGACGACGCGGCGGGCCAGGTCCACGAGGTGAGCCGCACCGAGGACACCGTGCCCGGCATCGCCATGGCCGACGTCCGGGCCGAGCTCGAGGGCGCCACCGAGCAGCTGCCTGACTTCTGGCCCGAGCTGGGCGACGACTCCGAGCTGCGCAGCGCCGTCGACGACGTGTTCGGCGGTGTCGTCCCGGAGTCCTTCCGTCGACGCGCCGCCCGTCATCGAGCGCTGCCGAAGCAGGCCGAGCCCGCCGACGCTGGGACCCAGCCGGAGCCTGACGTCGAGGCTGAGGTCGAGGCTGAGGCCAGGTTTCCGGAGCCGGCCCAGCCGACGGCCGTGGAGTCCGACCCGACCCTGACCGCGTCCGACCTCGCCGAACCCGACCTGACCGAACCCGACCTGACCGAACCCGACCTGACCGAACCCGACCTGACCGAGCGTGCGCCCGTCGTCCGGGCCGCCCGGCGTGCCACCGACTCCCCGCGGGTCGTCGTGGAGCGGATGGTCGTGACCAGCGAGCACAACAAGGTCAGCGCCAGCGTCCACCTGCGGGCCGGCGACGTCGTGCACGAGGGGACGGCCACCCGTCCCGCCACCGGCTCCGGGGCCCACCGGGCGCTCGCGGCGGCCACCGCGGCCGCGGTCGAGCAGGTCGTCACCTCCCCGGCTCGCCTCGAGGTCGACCAGGTCGACATGCTCCAGGTCGGCCCCGACCACGTCGCCGTCGTCGTGCTCTCGCTGCTCGGCCCGGCCGGCATCGACCGGCTGACCGGATCGGCGCTGGTCCGCGGCGACGCGCAGGACGCCGTCGTGCGGGCGACCTTGGACGCCCTCAACCGGCGTGCCGGCCTGGGCGGGGACCGCGGCCACGCCTGAGGCGTGCCACCCTTGACCCCGTGACGTCCCAGCCCGCGCGGCCACGCCGCCGAGTGTCCGGACGGGTCCCCAGGCGGGTTCGGCGACGTCGCACCATCGTCGCGGTGCTCGCCGTCGCGGTCCTGGCCGCCGGGGCGACCTGGTGGCTGGTGGGCGGCGGCTCCCCGCCGGCGGCGGGTCCGGCGGCGTCGTCCGGGGCGTCGTCCGGGGCCACGTCCAGCCCGACTCGGACCCCGACCGAGAGCCCCACCCCGACGGCCACGGTCACCACCGGAGCCCGGCCGACCTCGACGTCGGTCGCGACCGCGGGTACGGGGCGTCTGGTCACGGTGCCAGGGGACGTCGCGGCGCCGGGCCGCGGGCCGGTGACCACCGTGCGGGTGCGGGTCGAGCAGGGTGTGGACGTCGACGAGGCGGACTTCGCCAACCAGGTGATGGCCACGCTCAACGACTCGCGCTCCTGGGGCCACGGCGGGCGTCGCTCGTTCGCCCGGACCGATGCCAGCGCCGACGTGGACGTCGTGCTGGCCAGCCCGACGACGTCCGCCCGGCTGTGCCGCCCCCTGCAGACCTTCGGCAAGCTGTCCTGCCGCAGCGGTCGGCAGGCCGTGCTGACGTCCTACCGGTGGGTCAGGGGCACGCCCGAGTTCCCGGAGCTGTCCGTGTACCGGCAGTACGTGGTGAACCACGAGGTCGGGCACGTCCTCGGGCACGGGCACGAGCAGTGCCCCGGGGCGGGCCGGCTCGCACCGGTCATGCAGCAGCAGACCAAGCAGGTGGCGCCCTGCCGACCCAACGCGTGGCCGTACCCCTAGCCGCGCTGTCGCAGCCGGTTCGTAGAGTGGCCTGGTGAGCCTGCCGCCGCTGGTCGAACCGGGACCCCCGCTGGACCGCGACCAGGTCGCGCGCTACGCGCGGCACCTGCTGATCCCGGACGTCGGGGAGCTGGGTCAGCGTCGGCTGGCGAATGCCCGGGTCGCGGTGATCGGCGCGGGCGGGCTGGGCTCCCCGGCGCTGCTCTACCTGGCCGCCGCCGGGATCGGGACGATCGGCGTGGTGGACCCGGACGTCGTCGAGGCCTCCAACCTGCAGCGTCAGGTCGTGCACGGCGTCAGCGACGTGGGGCGGCTCAAGGTCGACTCGGCGCGGGCCACCCTCGACGAGGTGAACCCGCTCGTCGAGGTCGTGACGCACCCGGTGCGGCTGGACTCGTCCAACGCGCTCGGCGTGCTCGCCGGCTACGACCTGGTCGTCGACGGCACGGACAACTTCGCCACCCGCTACCTGGTCAACGACGCGTGCGTGCTGCTCGGCGTCCCGTGCGTGTGGGGGTCGATCTACCGCTTCGACGGGCAGACCAGCGTCTTCTGGGGTGGCCACGGGCCCTGCTACCGGTGCTTGTTCCCGGTCCCTCCGCCGGCGGGCAGCGTGCCGTCCTGCGCTGAGGGCGGCGTCCTCGGGCTGCTCTGTGCGGCGATCGGCGCGGCCCAGGGCACCGAGGTGGTCAAGCTGGTCACCGGCATCGGGGTGCCGCTCGTCGGCCGGCTGCTGGTGCACGACGCGCTGCGGGCGACGTGGCGCGAGCTCGCCGTCCGGCCGGACCCGGAGTGCGTGGTCTGCGGGGACGCGCCGAGCATCACCCGCGAGACCGGCCTCATCGACTACGAGGAGTTCTGCGGGCTGCCCGGGGCGGTGACCTCGGCGCCGGGTCAGGAGCTGGGCACGGTCGACGCCCAGGAGCTGGCCGACCTGCTGGCCGCGCGCGACCGCGGCGACAGCGACGTCGTCCTGGTCGACGTCCGGGAGCCGGGGGAGCGCGCCATCGTGTCGATCCCCGGTGCGATCGCGGTGCCCCGGGCGGCGTTCGACACCGGTGAGGCGTTCGCGGAGCTGCCGTTCGACCGTCCGGTGGTGCTGCACTGCCGGTCCGGCGTGCGGTCGGCTACGGCGCTCGAGCTGTTGCTGGCCGCGGGGCACCCGGACGCCCGTCACCTCGAGGGCGGCGTGCTCGCGTGGGTCGACCAGGTCGACCCGAGCCTGCCGACCTACTGACAGGCCTTCTTCAGCGAGGTCAGCGCGGACCTCGTCTGGTACGAGGTGGCGTCGGACGAGCCGAGGGTCGTCAGCGGCTTCACGTAGGTGGCCTCGACGCCGGCCTGCTCGGCCGCGGCGGCCAGCGACGCGACGAGCGCGCGGTCGGCGTCGTCGACCTTGCCGTCGGCGAGCGGGCCGGAACCGTCCTGCAGGTCGCAGGCCTGCTTGACGAGCAGCGCTCGGCCCTGGTCCTTGGCCGCGTCGGTGGCCTTGGACGCCGCCTTGCTGGCGGCGCTGGAGGCGGTGGACTTCGCCGCGTCCTCGGCGGCGCCGCACGCGGCGAGCGAGCACGCGGCCGCGGCGACCAGCAGGGTCAGGGCGGGGCGCCGGAGAGGGCGGGAGGCTGGGTGCACGCGCAGAGTGTGCCACGGACGGCAGACTGGGCCGGTGCCCGACACCGACCGGCCCGACGACCACCTGCCCCGGTTCGCCGCGCTCGTCCTGGAGGTCGTCGACCAGGTGCCGCGGGGCCGGGTGCTGACCTACGGGGACGTCGCCGAGTACCTCGGTGAGGGCGGCCCGCGGCAGGTCGGTGCGGTGATGAGCACGTACGGCGGGTCGGTCCCGTGGTGGCGGGTGCTGCGCGCGGACGGCACGCCGGCGCCACAGATCGCGGACCGCGCGCTGGCCGAGCTGCGGGCCGAGGGGACGCCGATGCGCCCCGACGGCACCCGGGTGGACCTGCGACGCGCCCGCTGGGACGGCGACTGACCGGCGTTGTCGGTCGCGTGTGATGGACTCGCTCCTGTGAATCCGTTGCCCCGCACCGACTCGGCGCCCCAGCTGCGCCTGCAGCGGGCGCGGGTGGCGACCGGTCGAGCGGTGTCGCTGGACGCCGAGCAGCTGGCCGCGGTGCAGCACCGCGGGCGGCCCCTGCGGGTCCTGGGGGCTCCCGGCACGGGCAAGACCACCGTGCTCGTCGAGGCCGTGGTGGCCCGGGTGGCGCAGGGGCTCGACCCCGGCCGCGTGCTGGTGCTGGCGCCGACCCGGCTGGCCGCGTCCCGGCTGCGTGAGCAGGTCTCGGCCCGCCTCGCCGCGACCGTGCAGGAGCCGCTGGGCCGCACGCCGGCGTCCTTCGCTTTCGGGGTGCTGCGGCTCGCGGCTGCCGCTCAGGGCGAGCCGGCACCGAGGCTGATCACCGGCCCGGAGCAGGACGTCATCCTCCGTGAGCTGCTGGCCGGGCACCGGCAGGGGCAGGGCGGTGACCCCGGGTGGCCGGCCGAGCTCGCCCCGGCGCTGGGCACGCGCGGTTTCCGCGGTGAGCTGCGCGACCTGCTGATGCGGGCGGTCGAGCGCGGCGTCCCGCCGGACGAGCTGGCGGCGCTCGGCGTCGAGCACGGCCGGCCCGAGTGGGTCGCTGGCGCGCGGGCCCTGCACGAGTACCTGGACGTCACGGCCCTGGCCACGCCGGGCGGCTACGACCCGGCCGCGATCGCCAGCGAGGCAGTGGCGGCGCTGCTGTCGGACGACCGGCTGCTGGCCCAGGTGCGCGAGCAGGTCCAGCTGGTTGCGATGGACGACGCGCACGAGGCGACCGCCGCGGTGGCCGACCTGCTCCGGGTGGTCGTCGGTGGCCGGCCGGGGCTGCTGCTCACCGGCGACCCCGACTCCGTCGCGCAGTCCTTCCGCGGGGCTGACCTGGGGCTGCTCCTCGGGTCCGGTGACGACGCCGGTGCCGCCGAGTCGATCGTGCTCCGGACGTCGTGGCGGCAGGGCAGCGAGCTGCGCGCGGTGACGGCGCGGGTCGCGGAGCGGATCGGTGCGGCCGGTGGGGCCCGGCAGCGCCACGTCCAGCAGCCCGACGCGGTGGTGGGCCCTGATGAGGTCGTGGTGCACGTCGTGCGCACCGCTCAGCACGAGGTGGCCCTGGTCGCGGACGCGCTGCGGCGCAAGCACCTGCTGCACGGAGTGCCGTGGTCGCAGATGGCCGTTCTGGTGCGCGGGAGGTCCCGCGCCGGCGACCTGCGGCGGGGGTTGTCGCACGCCGGTGTGCCGGTCGAGGTGCCACTGACCGAGCTGCCGGTGCGGGACCAGCCCGCCGTCGTCCCGCTGCTCGATGCCTTCGCGGTCGGACTCGCCGGGCTCGAGAGCGAGGCCCTGGACGCCGAGCGGGCCCAGGCCCTGCTGCTCTCGCCCATCGGCGGCGCCGACGCGATGGGGCTGCGGCGGCTGCGCCGGGCCTTGCGGGCCGCCGACGCCCCGACCGAGCCGGATCCCGGGGGGACGCCAGATCCGGATGCAGCGCCCGTGCCGTACAGCGACGACCTGCTGGTCCAGGCCCTGCGCGACCCGGCGCGGCTCGCGCTCGTCGACCGGTTCACCTCCGCACCGGCGCGGCGGGTCGCCGCGGTCCTGCGCGCGGCGACCGAGGCGTGCGCCGCCGAGGCGGCGACGTCCGAGACCGTGCTGTGGGCGGTGTGGTCCGTGACCGGGCTGGCCGAGCGGTGGCAGCGGGTGGCACTCGGCGGCGGACCGGCCGGGCGGCGGGCCGACCGCGACCTCGACGCGGTGGTGGCGCTCTTCGATGCGGCCGCCCGGTTCATGGACCGGCTCCCGCAGGCCGGGCCGGGGCAGTTCCTGGAGTACCTGCGCGGCCAGGACGTCCCGGCCGACACGCTCGCCGAGCGCGGCGCCGGTGACGCGGTGGCGCTGCTCACCGCAGCCGCCGCGGCGGGCCAGCAGTGGCGGGTGGTCGTCGTGGCCGGGGTGCAGGAGGGCACCTGGCCGGATCTGCGCCCGCGCGGCTCGCTGCTGGGGGCAGAGCACCTGGTCGACGTCCTGACAGGGCGCGACGGCTCCCGGCGGGCCGCTGCTGCGGCCGTGCGCGACGACGAGACCCGGCTGTTCCACGTCGCGGTCAGCCGAGCCAGCGAGTCGCTGCTGGTCACGGCCGTGCGCGACGACGAGCAGCAGCCGTCGACGTTCCTCGACCTGGTCGACCCGCCACCGGCGGCGGCCGACGGGCGTGCCCCCGACGGCTTCACCACCACCGCGCGGTGGGACGACGACGGCGTGCGGGCGGTCACCACCCCCGGTCCGCCGATGTCCCTGGCTGGCGTGGTCGCGGCCCTGCGCCAGCACCTGACGGACCCGCGCACCCCGCCGGACGAGGCCAGCGAGGCGGCCCGCCGGCTCGCCCGGTTGGCGCTCGCCGGGGTGCCCGGCGCCGCGCCGCAGGACTGGTACGGGCTCGCGCCGCTCAGCGACGACCACCCGCTGGCCACCGGTGAGCCCGTCCGGGTCTCCCCGTCCAAGGTCGAGGAGTTCGACCGCTGCCCGTTGCGGTGGCTGCTCACCCAGGCCGGTGGGTCCGGACCGAGCTCGGGTTCGCAGGCCCTCGGCAACCTCGTGCACGACCTCGCCGCCGAGCTGCCCGAGGCCACGGAGGCCGAGCTCGTCGAGGCGCTGCACGCGCGCTGGCACGTGCTGGGCCTGCGGCCCGGCTGGGTCGGCGACATCGGTCGCCGGCGGGCTGAGCAGGTGGTGCGCAAGCTCGCCGGCTACCTCGTGGACGCCCGCGGCCGCGAGCTGGTCGGCGCCGAGCTGCCCGTCGACGTCCGGCTCGAGCTGCCCGGCGGCCCGGTCCGGCTCGTCGGGCGGGTGGACCGGTTGGAGCGCACCGCCGACGGCCTGCGGGTGGTCGACCTCAAGACCGGCAAGTCCGCGCCGAAGGCGGCTGACCTGCCGACCAACCCGCAGCTCGGCGCCTACCAGGTGGCCGTCCAGGGCGGTGCGTTCGCGGACGTCGCCCCCGGCGAACCCGCCGCCGGTGCGGCACTGGTGCAGCTGGGCACTCCCACCAAGACCTACCGCCCGCAGGACCAGCCCGCGCTCCCGCCGGACGGCGGCTGGGCGGTGGAGCTGGTCGACGAGGTGGCCCAGGGCATGGCGTCGGCCGGCTTCGACGCCCAGCTGAACGACATCTGCGACCGCTGCCCGGTGCGCACCTCGTGCCCGGCCCGTGGCGAGGGCCGCCCGGTGACCGCATGAGCGGCGCACCCTCGGCCGTCGAGATCGCGCGGGCGCTCGGCCGTCCCGAGCCGACGCCCGAGCAGGTTGCGGTGATCGAGGCCCCGCTGGCCCCGCTGCTCGTGGTGGCCGGTGCGGGCTCCGGCAAGACCGAGACCATGGCCGCCCGGGTGATCTGGCTGGTGGCCGGTGGCGTCGTCGCCCCCGACGAGGTGCTCGGCTTGACCTTCACCCGCAAGGCGGCCGGCGAGCTGGGGCAGCGCATCCGCAGCCGGTTGCGCGCCCTGCGCCGGGCCGGCCTGTGGTCCGCGCCGGACGCCGACCTGGACGTCACCGTCTCCACCTACCACGCCTTCGCCGGACGGCTGGTCCGCGAGCACGGCATGCGGCTGGGGATCGAGCCCGAGGCCCAGCTGCTCACGGAGGCGTCCTGCTGGCAGCTGGCCAGCGAGGTCGTCGAGGGCTGGCTCGGTGACATGGACTCCGTCGACTTCGCGATGTCCACCGTGGTCGACGCGGTGCTGGCCGTGTCCGCCGAGTGCGCGGAGCACCTGGTCTCGCCCGACGAGCTGGACGCCTACCTGGCAAATCGGATCGCGCACGTGGAGGCGTTGCCGTACAACGACTCCCGGGCCGCGGGCCGGTACAGCGACGTCGCCGAGCTGCTGCAGCGGCTGCAGGCCCGCCGCCAGCTGCTGCCGATCGTGCGCGCCTACGCCGACGCGAAACGCATCCGCGACCGGCTCGACTTCGGCGACCAGCTCGCGCTCTCGGCCCAGCTCGCGGCGTCCGTGCCCCGGCTGGCCGAGGAGGCCCGCGACCAGTACCGCGCGGTCCTGCTCGACGAGTTCCAGGACACCAGCCACGCCCAGCTGGTGATGCTCGAGGCGCTGTTCGGTGACGGCCACGGAGTCACGGCCGTCGGCGACCCGCACCAGTCGATCTACGGCTGGCGCGGGGCCAGCGCTGACACCCTCGCCGGCTTCGCCGCTCGCTTCCGGGCAGACGACGGCCAGCCCGCGACCGTGCGCCACCTCTCGACGAGCTGGCGCAACCCGACGTCCGTGCTGGCGGTGGCCAACGCGGTCGCGGCGCCCCTGCAGGCCACGACCACGGTGCAGGTGCGCGACCTGCAGGCGCGCACCGGCGCCGACGTGGGCTCGGTCGAGGTCCGGTCGCTGGAGACGAGCAGCCTCGAGGCGACGTCGGTGGCGCAGTGGCTGTCCCAGCACTGGCTCGGTCCGGACGGGGAGCGGGTGCCCGGCCGGACAGCCGCGGTGCTGTGCCGCAAGCGCTCCCAGTTCACCGACGTCGAGGCAGCGCTGCTCGCGGCGGGTCTGCCCTACGAGGTGGTGGGCCTCGGCGGCCTGCTGTCCACCCCCGAGGTGGCCGACCTGGTCTGCGCGCTGCACGTCGTGCACGACCCCAGTCGCGGCGACATGCTCATGCGCCTGCTCACCGGGCCCACCTGCCGCCTGGGCGCGCACGACCTGACGGTCCTGGCCGGCTGGTCCCGTGAGCTGCACGCCGAGCGCAGCGGTCGCGGCTCGGGGATCGCAGCGCCGGAGGAGCCGAGCATCGTGGAGGCGCTCGACGAGCTCCCGGCGCCGGACTGGACCGACCGGGACGGCCGGGCGTTGTCCGCCCCCGCCCGGTCCCGGCTGCAGCGGCTGTCGGACACGGTGCGCGACCTGCGCGGCCGGACATCCCTGGCGCTGCCCGACCTGGTCGCCGAGGTCGAGCGGGCCCTGCTGCTCGACGTCGAGGTGGCCTCCCGGCCGCGGGTCGCGCCGGGTCAGGCCCGCGCCCACCTGGACGCGCTCGCCGACGTGGCCGCGGGCTTCGAGGCGACCGCGGAGCGGGCGACGCTGGGCGCCTTCCTGGTCTGGCTGGCCGCCGCGGACGAGCAGGAGCACGGGCTCGAGCCCGGCCAGGTCGAGGTCAACGAGCAGGCCGTCCAGGTCATGACGGTGCACGCGGCCAAGGGCCTGGAGTGGGACGTCGTGGCCGTACCCGGACTGGTCGAGGGCGGCTTCCCGCAGCACCGCGTGCAGGTGCGGGCGGGGGTCGACGGCTGGGCGGTGCCGCGGGTGAACGACAAGGGGTGGCTGGGTGGCCTGGGCAAGGTGCCGCACGCGCTGCGGGGCGACCGTGACGGGCTGCCGGACGTGCGGTGGTCCGCGGCGCCCGACCAGAAGGTGCTGCTCGCCGAGCTCAAGGACTTCTACGCCGCCTGCGGCGACCACGAGCTCGCCGAGGAGCGCCGGCTGGCCTACGTCGCGTTCACCCGGGCCAAGGAGTCGCTGCTGCTGACCAGCCACAGCTGGGGGTCCGCGCTGAACCCGCGGATGCCGTCGCGGTTCCTCTGCGAGCTGGTCCCCGGGCTGCCGATGGGGGAGCCGACCGTCGACCAGCGGGTGGTGGCCGCCGTCCGGGTCGGCGAGGTGCGGCCGATGCCGCCCGCGGACGTCGACAAGCCCACGGACCCGGCGCTGTCCGGTGCGCCGTGGCCGGTCGATCCCCTGGGCGGGCGGCGGGCCGTGGTCGAGGCCGGCGCCGCCCGGGTGGACCAAGCGATGTCCGCCCTGCCGTTCGACCTCGCTCCCGACGGGCAGCCGGACGCCGAGACCCAGGACGCCTCGGACCGGGCCATCACCCTGCTGCTGGCCGAGCGGGACCGCCTGCAGGACAACGCGATCACGGTCGAGCTGCCGACGCACCTGTCGGCCTCCCGGCTCGTCCAGCTGCGGGCCGACCCGGCCGAGCTCGCCCTGACGCTGCGCCGGCCGATGCCGCGGCGCCCGCACCCGTCGTCCCGGCGCGGCACGGCGTTCCACGCGTGGGTGGAGCGCCACCTCGGCGCGGCGTCGATCCTGGACGTCGTCGAGCTGCCCGGGGCAGCGGACGACGACTCCGACGACCTGGGGCTGCGCGAGCTGCAGGAGCACTTCCTGGCTACCGAGTGGGCGAGCCGCAAGGTGGTGGCCGTCGAGGTCCCGGTCGAGACGCCAGTGGACGGCACGGTGCTGCGCGCCCGGATCGACGCGGTGTTCGCCCGGGACGACGGCGGCGTCGACATCGTCGACTGGAAGACCGGCGCGCCGCCGACGGGTGCGCAGGCGCGGGCCCGGGACGTGCAGCTGGCGGTCTACCGCCTCGCCTGGCACCGGTTGCACGGGATCCCGCTCGAGCGGGTCGGTGCGGCGTTCTGCTACGTGTCCACCGGTGAGACGGTGCGACCGGTGGACCTGCTGGACGAGGCCGGAGTCGTCGCGCTGCTGCACGCGGTTCCTGAGCCCGCCGGCGACTGAGCGGCACAATGAGGCCGGCCTCGGTGAGCAGCCCCCTGCAGCGCTCACCGTGGCCGGCACTAGGAAAGACGCTGTGGGCGGCGGTTTAGATCGCCCAAACCCCTAACTTCTCACGATGTGAGACATGTCACAGTCTCACATCATCCGCGACCAGGGCGCGGTGGTCCGAGAGCGGCAGCAACAGGGCCTCCCCGGTTCGGGAGTCCTTGTGCTCGACCGGGTCGGACGCGGCGTCAGTGAGCACGTGGTCGAGCTGGACTCGCGGATCGGCCGCCGGGAACGTGGACGCCCGAGCCAGCGACCGCCACCCGGTCACTCGCGCCGGTACCCCGCCGGGCAGGTTGAGGTCGCCCGCCAGCACGCGTGGGCCCGGCAGGGAGTCGGCCCACCGGCGCACCGTCCGCAGCTGACGCACCGCCGCCGGGGGCGCGAACGACAGGTGGACCCCGATGACCGTGACCGGCCCCGAGTCGCCGGCGACCACCGCCGCGAGGGCGGCCCGCGGCTCGTCCGATACCCACAGCACGCGCATGCCCCGCCCGTCACGCGGCACCGCCACCGGCAGGACCGCCCGGGACCCGCGGAGGCGGCGCAGCCGCCACGCCAGCACCGGCAGTCGTGACACCACGCCGATGCCGTACGACGGCGCCGGTGGTGTGCTCGGGTGCTGCTCGTCGACCTGCTGGTCCAGGCCGGCGGTCGCCGGGACCCAACCCGCGGCGGAGCCGGGCTCGCCGAACACCGTCGGGCAGAACCGCGCGTCGACCGCCCCGAACGCCTCCGCCACCGCACCGAGCTGGTCCGCGCCGCCCGAGCGGGGCTGGCCGCGGTCGACCTCCTGGACCACGAGCACGTCGACGCCGGCGTCGGCCAGGGACCGGACGGACTCCGCCAGCCGCCCGGCGTCCACGAGCCCGTCGCGACCGCGGCCGGACCAGAGGTTGAACGTGCCGACCCGCACGCGCTCAGTCGCCGCTGGACGGGGTGCCGGACTCGCTGCCGGCTTCGTCGCCCACCCGGCCGGCCAGGTCTCGCAGGTGCGCGGCCGCCCGGTCGATGACGGCGACGTCGTCCGCGGCGATCGCGCCCAGCAACCAGCGAGCCAGCGCGAGCTCAGCCGCGAGCTCGGCCCGGGCCTGCAGGTGCGCGTCGGGCTGCTGCGTGCGGGCCATCGCGTAGGCCTCCAGCACGGTGTCGGCCACGTCCGGCTCGAGCGTCGACACCACCCAGGCCAGGTCGTCCGCCGGGTCCGCCACGCAGGCGTCGCCCCAGTCGATCAGGCCGCTGACGGCTCCGTCGTGCACCAGCACGTGCTCCGGCGCGAGGTCGCCGTGGACCAGTGTCGGCACGTAGTGCCAGCGAGTCACGTCCTCGAGCGCGCGCTCCCACCGAGCCAGCAGCGGCGCGGGCACGTGCCCGGTCGCGGCCGCGCGGTCGACGTCCGACAGCCGGCGCTGCCGGTACTCCTCGCCCGAGTACGACGCCAGGCCGACGTCGTCCGCGACCGCCGGGTCGATCTCGTGCAGCGCCGCGATGGCCCGGCCGATCTCGGCGGCGAGCGCCGACCCGGCGGCCAGCTCCGCAGGGTCCACCGGGCGGCCGGGCAGGTACGGGTAGACCAGCGCACTGCCGCCCTCGGGCAGGGCGGCCCGGCCGGCCGGCTGCGGAACGGGCACGGGCAGGAGCCGGCCGAGCACCGGCAGCAGCCGCGCCTCGGTGTCGGCGGCGACCGCGGCGGCCGTCCGTCGCGGCGCGCGGACCACCCAGCGGCGCTGCTGGCCGTCCGTCACCACGGCGACGTCGAAGTCCATGCCGTCCACGTGCGGCGGGTCGACGGAGACGGGGTCCAGCCCCGGCACGGCGCCGCTGGCGAGGGCGGCGAGCTGCAGCGGCGAGCGGGTCACCCGTTCACGGTAAGCCCCACCTGCGGCACGCGCCGGGCCGAGCCGGGCCACGGCGTGTTGGCGCCGCTGGGTAGCGTGCGACGTGTGCTGCCTGACCCCACGCTGCCCGACCTGTCACTCGCCGACCTCCCGCTGACCCACCCGATCACCGACCGGGCCGCTCACCGTCGTGGCCCCGACCTGGTGCCGACCCTGCTGGCCGACCCCGGCAGCCGGGTGCTGGAGGTGAGCGACGGCCGCGCGCGCGTCGACGGCTCGACGCTGCGGCTGCGCGCCCCCGAGCCTGCGGACGCCGACCGTCTCGCCGTGTTCTTGGGTGAGGACGGGGACGCGACGTCGTACCTGGCCGTCGCGGTCGAGGCCGCGGTCGAGGCCGCGGCCGACGACGGTGAGTGGCTGGGGCTGCGCGCGCTCGCGACGACGTTGCCGGCGGAGCAGGCCGGACTGTTCGCGCAGGCGGTCGGGGTGTTCAACTGGCACGCCCGGCACGGGCACTGCCCGTTGTGCGGGGCGGCCACCGAGGTCGTCGCGTCGGGCTACACCCGGCGCTGCCCGGTGGACGGCAGCGACCACTGGCCGCGCACCGACCCGGCGGTGATCATGTCCGTGGTGGACGAGGACGACCGGCTGCTGCTCGGCCGGCACGTCGCGTGGCCGACGGGCCGGTTCTCGACCCTGGCGGGCTTCGTCGAGCCGGGGGAGTCGCTGGAGTCGACGGTGCGGCGCGAGGTGTTCGAGGAGGTCGGCGTCCGCGTCGGCCGGGTCGACTACCGGGGCAGCCAGCCGTGGCCGTTCCCGTCCTCGCTCATGGTCGGCTTCCGCGGGCACGCCGTGACGACGGACCTGCACCCCGACGGCGAGGAGATCGCCGAGGCGCGCTGGTTCACCCGGGCCGAGCTCCTCGACCAGGTGCGGCGCAAGGTCGTCGGCCTGTCGCCGCGACTGTCCATCTCGCGGGCGCTGGTCGAGGACTGGTACGGCGAGCCGCTGCCGGACCCGCCGGCCTAGCCCAGCAGCGCGGGGCGATCCGGGTGGTCGAAGCGCACGACGAGGTCGGCCCGGGTGGCGGGCGCGCACTCGTCCAGGTAGCGCTGCCAGGACGGCCGCGTCCGGGCCCGCTCGTCGTCGTCCGGCAGCCGTCGCTCCTGGGCCGCGGTGGAGGTCTGCAGGTGGACGACGACGTCGAACCCGTCGGCGAGCTCCTCGCGCAGCAGGAACCGCCCGTCGAGGACGAGCACCGTCCCGGGCGGGCAGTCCTGCAGCTCGGCCCGGGTGGACCGGTCGGTCAACGGGTCGCGCAGCGACGGCAGCCAGCGCATCGGGTGCCGGGACGTCGCGCCGTCCGGGCCGAGCGGGTCCAGCACCTCGCGGCGCAGCGCGCGGTCGTCGTACCAGCCGTCCCAGAGCACGTCGGGGTCGGTGGCGCCGTACTCCAGCCGCTGCGAGCGCGGGAGCTCGAAGTCGCGCTGGCGGACCCGGCCGGTCGCGACGCCGTCCGCCGACAGCCGTCGCGCGACCAGGTCGGCGAGCTCGGCGCCGTCGTCCGGCACCGCGCCGTCCACGCCGACCCGGACGGCGCGCCCCTCGCGGGTGGCGCTGCGGGCGACCCGTCGGGCGTGGCTGATCACCCGATCGGCCAGCGCGTCGGTGCCGATCGCGGCGATGGGGCTGGCGGGCACCTCAGCCTGCGCTCAGGCGGCGGCCTCGAGCCGGGCCTTGACCTCGTCAAGGCTCGGGTTGGTGGCCACGGAGCCATCGGGGAACAGCAGGGTCGGGACGGTCTGGTTGCCCTCGTTCGCCTGCTCGACGAACGTCGCCGAGTCCTCGTCGGTCTCGATGTTGACCTCGGTGTAGCCGATGCCCTCGCGGTCCAGCAGGGTCTTCAACCGCCGGCAGTACCCGCACCACGTGGTCGAGAACATGGTGATCGTTCCGGCGGGCGGGGGCGTGGGGACGGGCATGACTCTCCTGCTGGTCGAGGGACTGGCCACCTGGCACAACGGCGCCGGGCGCGCGGATCTTCCCGTGATCCTGGTCATGGTCATGGTCATGGTCTTGGGGATGGTCCGGACGACTGTGGACGCCGGGGCCGCGATGTCGCACCCCGGTGCGAGGATGGTCCGTGATGAGCCAGACGACGACCGGGACGGGCGCCGATGCGGTGCTGGACGCCCTCGACCCCGAGCAGCGCGAGGTCGCCAGCACGCTGAGCGGTCCGCTGTGCGTGCTCGCGGGGGCCGGCACGGGCAAGACGCGCGCGATCACCCACCGGATCGCGTACGGCGTGCACGCCGGGATCTACACGCCGCAGCAGGTGCTGGCGGTGACGTTCACCGCCCGCGCGGCCGGTGAGATGCGGGCGCGGCTACGGGACCTGGGCGTGCACGGGGTGCAGGCGCGGACCTTCCACGCGGCCGCGCTGCGCCAGCTCCACTACTTCTGGCCGCAGGCCATCGGCGGCGCCGCCCCCGAGGTGATGCCGCACAAGGCCGGTCTGGTGGCCGAGGCCGGGTCCCGGTTGCGGCTGCAGCTGGACCGCAGCTCGGTGCGCGACCTGGCTGCCGAGGTCGAGTGGGCCAAGGTCAGCATGCTCACCCCCGAGACCTATCCTGCCGCGGCGCGACGAGCCGGTCGCGACCCGGCGGGCCTGGACGTGACGGCCGCGGCCCGGGTGCTGGCGCTCTACGAGGAGGTCAAGACCGAGCGCGGCGTCATCGACTTCGAGGACGTGCTGCTCGTGACGGCCGGGGTGCTGCAGGACCACCCGCAGATCGCCGAGACGGTGCGCCGGCAGTACCGGCACTTCGTGGTCGACGAGTACCAGGACGTCAGCCCGCTGCAGCAGCGGCTGCTCGACCTGTGGCTGGGCGGGCGGGACGAGCTCTGCGTGGTCGGCGACGCGAGCCAGACCATCTACTCGTTCACCGGCGCCAGCCCCAAGTACCTGCTGGACTTCCAGCGCCGCTTCACCGGCGCCAAGCTGGTCCGGCTGGTGCGTGACTACCGCTCCACGCCGCAGGTGGTGAACCTCGCCAACCGGCTGCTGGACGCCGTGCCGCCGGCCCACCGCACCGCCCGCGTCGAGCTGGTCGCGCAGCGGCCCAAGGGCCCCGAGCCCAGCTTCACCGGCTACGACGACGACGTGGCCGAGTCCGCCGGGATCGCCCGCAGGATCAAGGCCCTGGTCGCCGACGGCGTGCGCCCGCGCGAGGTCGCGGTGCTGTTCCGGACCAACGCCCAGTCCGAGCCGCTGGAGCAGGCGATGGCCGAGGCCGGGCTGGCCTACGTGCTGCGCGGCGGCGAGCGGTTCTTCAGCCGCCGCGAGGTGCGCGAGGCGGTCATGCTGCTGCGCGGCGCCGCCCGCTCCACCGACGCCGAGATGCCGCTCGGCCAGGCGGCCCGCGACGTCCTGGTCAGCGGCGGCTGGACGCTGCAGACCCCCAGCGCGAGTGGGGCCGTCCGTGAGCGCTGGGAGTCCCTGCAGGCGCTCGCCGGCCTGGCTGACGAGGTCGAGGCGGCGCGTCCGGGGGCGACGCTGTCCGACCTGGTGGCCGAGCTCGACGAGCGCTCCGCGGCCCAGCACGCCCCCACCGTGGAGGGCGTCACGCTGGCCTCGCTGCACTCGGCCAAGGGTCTGGAGTGGGACGCGGTCTTCCTCACCGGCATGTCCGAGGGCCTCATGCCGATCTCGATGGCGGACGGCCAGACTGCGGTCGAGGAGGAGCGCCGCCTGCTCTACGTCGGCATCACCCGGGCCCGGGAGCACCTGCACCTGTCCTGGGCCAGGTCCCGCACCCCCGGCGGGCGGGCCACCCGCAAGCCGTCCCGCTTCCTCGACGGGCTGCGCCCCGACACCGAGGACGGCGGCGGCTCGACCGGCTCGGCGCCGTCGTCCAAGCGCGGTCGGGGTGGCAGCCGCAAGGCCACGGCCAAGTGTCGGACCTGCGGCAAGCCGTTGATGACCGGCGCCGAGCGCAAGGTCGGTCGCTGCGACGACTGCCCGCCGACGTACGACGAGCAGACCTTCGAGAACCTGCGCGCCTGGCGGCTTGCCGTCGCCACCGCGACCAGTGTGCCGGCGTTCGTGGTCTTCACCGACGCCACGCTGGTGGCGCTCGCCGAGGGCAAGCCGGACGACGTCGCCGGGCTCGCCCGCATCCCCGGGATCGGCGCCACCAAGCGCGACCGGTACGGCGCGCAGGTGCTCGCGGTCCTCGGTGGTGAGGACCCGGCCGTCGTGGCCGAGGCCGCAGTCGGGCCACCCGCCGCTGAGTGACGGCGCGCGACTGAGGCTCAGGCCGCCAGGTCGGACTCGGCGACCACCCGCAGGGCCTGCGCCGCGATGGTCAGTGCCGGGTTCATCGCCGCCGACGACGGGAAGAACCCGCCGTCGACCACCCACAGGTTCTCGACGTCGTGGCTGCGGCACCAGGGGTCGAGCACGCTGGTCGCCGGGTCCTGCCCGGCGACGACCGTGCCGCACTGGTGGCTGTTCATGCTGAGGTCGAACCACTGGGTGAACACCGCGTCGTAGCCGGCCGCACGCAGCAACGCCTTCGCCCGGCGGTGCAGCTCGCGGTGGGTCGCCGAGCGGGTAGCCGCGCGCGTCGTCACGATCTGCCCTGCGCCGTCCAGCCGGACCCGGCTGTCGGCCGCCGGCAGGTCCTCGCTCATCACCAGCCACTCCACGCTGCGCGCCGCGAGGCGGTCGAGCAGCGGCAGCGGCAGCCGACGCCAGCTCTGGATCATCACGCCCTGGACCTTGCCGATCAGCTGCAGCGAGCCCAGCGGGTAGCCGTCGCCGCCGTCCAGGTACCAGTCGTTCACCTGGAGGGTCTTCTGGAACGTCACGTCGTTGCGGTGCCGCAGCGAGACCGCGGCGACGTGCGCGTTGTGGTGCATCATGAACCGGCGCCCGACCAGGTCGCTGGAGTTCGCCAGCCCGGTCGGGTGCCCCTCGTCGGCCGAGCCGAGCAGCAGCGCCGCCGAGTTGACCGCGCCGGCCGACAGCACGAACCGGCCGCCGCGCGCCACGACCTCGCCGTCCGGACCCTGCGCGACCAGGTGGTCGACCCGGCGTCCCGTCGCGTCCAGCACGATCCGGGTCACCTGCGTGCCGGTGGCCAGCCGCACCAGACCGGTGGCCAGGGCGGGGTCGAGCGCGCTGGTCTCGGCGTCGGACTTGGCGTCGACCCGGCACGGGAACCCGTCGCAGGTGCCGCACCGGATGCACGCCCCGCCCGGCCGCCGGTCCACTCCCATCGACGTCGGGCTCGGGTGCGCCCCCGCCGCGCGCAGCCGGTGGGCCAGCGCGGCGACGTACGGTTCGTGCTCGAGCGCCGGGAACGGGTAGTCGGTGCTGCGCCACGGCTCGGTGGGGTCGTCGCCAGGCGTGCCGTGCACGCCGAGCTGCTGCTCCGCCTGGCCGTAGTACGGCTCCAGGTCGCGGTAGCGGAACGGCCAGGCGGGCGACGTCCCGTCCAGGTGCTCGACGGCGTCGAAGTCGCTCTCGCGCAGCCGGGGCAGGCTCGCGCCGTACACCTTGGTGTTGCCGCCGACCAGGTAGTGCACGCCCGGCGAGAAGGGGCGACCGCGGCCGTCGAACCAGGTCTCGTCCGGCTTGTAGCGGCGGTCGACGAACACCGACCGCGCGGACCAGTTCTGCGGCTCGCGCGGCAGCCGCTCGCCGCGCTCCAGCACGAGGACGTCGACGCCGCGCCGGGCCAGTGCCAAGGCGGTGGTCGAGCCCCCCATGCCGGAGCCGACCACCACGACAGACGCGGACAACCCCGTCACACTGGCCATCCAACACCCCGATCCGTGCGGAGGTCGCTCGAATGGCAGGTCACGGCGCGTTCCTGGCCACGATCACCGGCTCGTTCTCCACCCCCGCCGGCGACAACCCGACGGTCGTGATGGTGGAGGCCGCCTACCGCCACCACGGGATCGACGCCCGCTACCTCAACTGCGACGTGGACGCCGCGAGCCTGGCGGACGCCGTGCGCGGAGCGGCCGCGATGGGCTGGGCGGGCTTCAACTGCTCGCTGCCGCACAAGGTGACCGTGATCGACCACCTGGAGTCGCTCGCCCCCTCGGCCGAGCTGATCGGCGCGGTGAACTGCGTGGTGCGCCGCGAGGGCCGGTGGGTGGGTGAGAACACCGACGGCCGCGGGTTCGTGTCGTCGCTGGACGGGGTGGTCGACCTGACCGGCGCCCGCCTGGTGGTGCTCGGTGCGGGCGGGGCGGCGCGCGCCGTGGCCGTCGAGGCGGCGCTGGCCGGCGCGGCATCCGTGGCGGTGGTGAGCCGGTCCGCGGCGCCCGGCGAGGACCTGGCCCGGGTGCTGCGCGAACGCACCGGGGCGTCGTCCGAGCACGTGCCCTGGGACGGCGACCTCGCGGTCGGTCCGGACGTCGACGTGCTGGTCAACGCGACGTCCATCGGGCTGGGCGACGACCGGGCCCGGGTGCCGGTCGACCTGAGCACGCTGTCGTCGTCCTGCGTGGTGGCCGACGTGATCCCCAACCCGCCGCAGACCTGGCTGCTGCGCGCGGCCGCCGAGCGCGGCAACCCGACCGTCGACGGGCTCGGCATGCTCGTCGCGCAGGGCGCCCACGCCATCACCCTGTGGACCGGCCTCGAGCCCGACCAGGCCGTCATGCGCGGGGCCCTCGCCGCCGCCCTGGCCACCCCCTGACCCTTCCCCGCACCATTCGCGCTTGACGTGGCTATGGCCCCCGGAAAACCACGTCAAGCGCGAATGGTGCGGAAAGCGTTGGGGGAGTGGGGGTTTCGGCGTTCCGCAGGGGCGTGAGGGACGCGTTGGGTGGCCGCGCGGGCGGACGTCGGGGCGGCGGCCGGGTCACGGAACGGTTACGGAATCTGGAACGCACCGATAAATACGTTGTCCCGCGCGGATACCCGGGTCTAGCCTTGTCGTCAACGCCAAGAGACCGCCGTCTACCAAGACGTGCCCGAGATGAGAGCGAGGTGAGAGTCGTGGAGAACATCAACATCCTGCTGGAGGTCGACCAGACCTGCAGCGCGCTGTCGCGTCCGCACGCCTCCCCGCGTTCTGGGGTGGTCTCCGCAGACATCAGCGCTCAGTACCAGGGGACGGGTCTGCCCTTCGGCGGCTTCGACGGCCTCACTGTCGATGCCCCGGCCACCGTCAAGGTGCGCATGGACGGCCCCTCGGGTACCACGACCTGGAGTCCACCGGTCTAGCAGTCTCAGACCGGCTCTTCACAGGCCGCGGAACCCGAAACCCGGGATCCGCGGCCTTTCTGTATTTGCCACCCGACCACCGACGACCGGCAAGGACTCCACACCGATGACGACCACCACCCTGGCGCAGCGCCCGCTCCGCCTCCCGCAGCAGGCCGCACCCGGCCGAACCGCACCACCCCCCACCCATCAGATGGAGGTGACACCCATGCAGCTCACGACCCTGCTCGAGCCGACCCTCGACGACCGGGCCACCAAGCGAGCCATTCCCTGTCGTGCCAACGACGCGGAGCTCTGGTTCGCAGAGTCGCCGGCGGACGTCGAAACCGCGAAGTCCTTGTGCGGCGAGTGCCCCGTCCGCACCGCATGCCTTGCCGGCGCCCTCGAGCGTCGCGAGCCGTGGGGTGTCTGGGGCGGTCAGCTCCTCGTCCAGGGCGCGATCGTGGCGCGCAAGCGTCCGCGTGGCCGCCCCCGCAAGTGCGAGGCCGCAGCATGATCGCCGCCGCCCACGCCGTAGATGTCACCTCCCTCCTGGCCGCAGAGCGCCAGGGGACCCGACCTTCCTCACTCAGGAGTGCTCAGATGCAACAGCTCATGCATGAAGACCTGGCTCGTGCCCATCTCAACCAGCGGCTCGCCGACGCTGAACGTGAGCGACTCGGCCTGTACGTCCTGCGGCTGGCCCGTGCCCGCAAGCAGCAGCGCAAGGCTCGTCGGCACGCCGAGCAGGTCCAGCTCCGGCTGCGCCTGCTGGCTAGCTGACCAGCTCGACCGTGCTCGATCGTGCTCGACGATGCACGACCCAGCACCACCCGACGGGGGTGTCGCCACCAGGCGGCACCCCCGTCGTCCTAGGGTTCCGAGCGTGACCTCGGACCCAGACCTGCGCGAGCGCGCGGTGGCCGCCCTGACCGGTCCCGAGCTCGCGAACGCCGTCGACCTGGTGGTCTGGTGCGAGGGGGAAGGGTCCGACCGGACGGCGCTGGTCGCCAACCACCGCGGCCGGGTCCGGTTGCACGCCGACGGCCGGCACGAGGTCCTCCGTGGTGCTGACCCGGTCGCCAACGAGGACCCGATGGCCTTCCTGCCGTACGAGCGCGAGCTCGCCGACCCGTCGCCGCCCAACGAGCGCAACGCCTACCCGTTCGCGTACCGGCGCCTCGTCTCGCTGTTCGCCGATCCCGACCGCAGCCCGGACCTGGCCGTCGTGCACACGCCCCGGCACTGGTTCGTCGACGAGGGCGGCCACCCGGGCGAGCACGGATCGCTCGACGTCATCCAGTCGCGCGCGCCGCTGGTGGTGTCCGGCGCCGGGGTCGAGCGGCAGGGCTACCTCGACGAGCACGCCTGGCTGGTGGACGTCGGGCCGACCCTCGCGGCCGCGGCTGGGGTGCCGCTCGCCGACCTGCTGGACGCGCACGGCCACGGCCTGGACGGCGCCGCACTGACCCACCTGGTGCGGCCCGGCCGGCGCAAGGTGATCGGCATCCTCTGGGACGGCGCGCACTGCGGTGACCTGCTGCACCTGGCCGAGTCCGGGGAGCTGCCCGGCGTCGCCCGGCTGATCTCTCGGGGTACCGCGCTGCGTGGTGGGGCCCTGGCGCACTTCCCCAGCATCACGCTGACGAACCACACCTCGATCCTGACCGGCGTCGGGCCGGGCCGGCACGGCGTGCTGGGCAACGTGTTCTTCGACCGGGCGACCGGCGAGCAGGTCGTGCCGAACGACGCGACGACGTGGCACCGCAGCGGGGAGTGGCTGCGGCCAGGCGTCCGGACGGTCTTCGAGATGGTGCACGACAACGTGCCGGCGCGGATCGACGGGTCGCCGCGGACGGCGAGTGTCGACGAGGCGATCGACCGCGGCGCCGACTACTCGACCATGGGGGTGATCCGGGCCAGCGGCTCGTCCATGGGCTCCGGCGACCTCGACTCGTTGCTGCCCGACCCGTTCGCGTCGCGGTTCGTCGGCGAGCTCGAGCACCTGAAGGACGGCACCTTCCACTGGGGCTCGCAGGTCGACGACCTGGGGCTGCAACAGGTGCTGCAGCTGTGGGACTCCCCGGCGGCGGCGCCGGACCTGCTGTGGTGGGCCAACGTGGTCACGGACGCCGGTCACCACGCGGGCGGGCCGCGCTCGGCGATCGCCCGGGATGCGTTGCGGGACAGTGACTCTCGGCTCGTGGCGTTCCTCGACCACCTGGACGGCCTCGGGATGCTGGACGACGTGACGATCGCCCTGACCGCGGACCACGGCTTCGAGGGTGCAGACCCGTCGTGCACGGGTTCGTGGCGGTCCGCGCTGGACGGTCTCGGCGTGCCGTACCGGGACGAGGGGCCGGGTTTCGTCTACCTGGACCCATCTCGACGCACCTAGACACACCTGAGGCTTCACACGGAAGTGACCTCGTTGTGACCGCAGCAGGCGTAGCGTCGAGTGACATGGACGGCAACAGCGCGACACCGGCAGGAACGGTCACTGCGACCGTCGCATGCACGAACTGTGGGGCCACCGCGCCGGACGACGGCACCTGGAGGCTCACCTGGACGACGGGCCTGGAGCGCGGCGAGACGACCTGGATCTGCGACCGCTGCTCCCGGGCGAACCTGCGCAGCATCGAGGCGAAGCTGGACAGCACCTGGTGGTGAGGTAGCCAGCTAGTCCAGGTCGGGGTCGTCGGCGAACCCGGGCAGGTGCTTGCTCAGCACGGCCCGGGCGGATACCTCGCCCTCGATCTGGCAGAGCACCCCGATCCCGCCGAGCCACACCCGGTGGATGAGCAGGTACTGCGGCGGCAGGTTCAGCTTGAGGCCGACCCCCCACTGCGGGCGCCGGGGGTCGTTGATGTGACCGAACAGGTCGCGCAGGAACTTGCGGGTGAACCGGAAGGTCTCGCCGCGGGCCGGCTCCAGGAACGGCTCGAGGTAGGTCAGCAGCACGGGCCCGTCCACCGCGATCGACGGCTTGATGAAGCCGTCCTCGCGCAGCCCCGCCACCACGGCCTCGTCGTCCCCGGCCAGGGCGCGGGCGAGCAGCCGTCCCATGTGCTCCGGCAGTCCGTCGGGCAGCCGGTTCACCGCGCCGTAGTCCAGCACGCCGAGCCGCCCGTCGGGGGTGAGCCGGAAGTTGCCGGGGTGCGGGTCGGCGTGCAGCAGCCCGGCGCGCTGCGGGCCGGCGAGCAGGAACTCCAGGTAGAGCCCGGCCACCCGGTCCCGCTCCTGCGGTGAGCCGTCGGCGATGATCCGTGACAGCGGCGTGCCGTCCAGCCACTCCGAGACGATGACGTGCTCGGCGTGGGTGACGACCGCCGGGATCGCGAAGTCCGGGTCGCCGTCGAAGGCCTCGTGGAAGCCGCTCTGGGCCTCCGCCTCGAGGGTGTAGTCCAGCTCCTCGCGGGCTCGCCGCTGCAGCTCCTCCATGATCGGCTTGATGTCGATGCCGGGGATCCAGCCGGCGGACACCCGCGCGACTCGGGACACCTGGGCGAGGTCGGACAGCAGCGCCTGGCCCGCGCCCGGGTACTGCACCTTCACCGCGACCTCGCGGCCGTCCTTCCACACCGCGCGGTGCACCTGGCCGATCGAGGCGGCGGCGGCCGGGACGTCGTCGAAGGACCGGAACTTGCGGCGCCACTGGGTGCCGAGCTCGGCGGCCAGCACGGCGTGCACGGTCTTGGCGGGCATCGGCGGGGCGGCGTCCTGCAGCTTGGTGAGGGTCGCCCGGTACGGGCCGGCGATCTCCTCGGGCAGGGCCGCCTCGAAGATGCTCATGGCCTGGCCGAACTTCATGGCGCCGCCCTTGAGCTCGCCGAGCACCTTGAACAGCTGCTCGGCGGTGCGGGCCTGCACCTCGGCGGCCACCAGCTCCGCCGGGCGGCCGCCGACGCGTCGCCCGAAGCCCAGCGCGGTGCGGCCGGCGAACCCCAGGGGCAGGGTGGCCAGCTTCGCCGTCCGGGTCACGGCCTTGCGCGGCAGCTCAGTCACGAGAGCCAGTCTCTCCCATGCTGGGCAGACGCACGCAGCCGCAGCCCGGATGAGCGCGCCAGCGGCGGCGTTCGACGGTGCCGTCAGGCAGCACGACGTCCAGCGTCCGACCGCGCGCGGCGGCGGGCACCTGCCCGTCGAGGTGGACCAGGACCTGCAGGGCGGCGAGCCCCGCGGCGACCGAGGTGAGCGCCGTCTCGGCGCTGCCGGCGCCCCGCGAAGCCCCCGCGCCGCTGACCAGCTGCGAGACGACGTGCGGCCAGCCGGGGTCGCGGTCGCGCCGGTGCAGGTCCAGGCAGCGCAGGCAGGGGCCGTGCCCCGGAACGACCAGCGGCCCGACGCTGATCCGGTCAGCGCCGGTCACGACGGCGAGGTGGGCCTGGTCCTGGCTGGTCAGCTCGTCCGCGAGCCGGACGTCGACGGCGTCGACGCGCACGAGTACGACCAGGTCCGGACGTCGTCCGGCTTGGGCGGGTGCGGGCGGCCGGTCGCGCACCCGGCGGACCGCGTCGGCCACCGAGGCGCGCCGGGAGCGGCCGACGTCCACCTGGCGGTGGCCCCCCGGCCCGACGTCCTGCGCGGTGACCGGCGTGTTGTCGACGGCGTCGACCCGGCCGACTCCGGCCGCCGCCAGCAGGGTCGCCAGGGTGGCGCCGAACCGGCCGGCTCCGTCGACCCGCACCGCCCGGGCGGCCCGGTCGGCGAGCAGTCGCACGCCGTCCGGGCTTCCCGGGTAGGACAGCGACCAGGCGTCCGCGTCCGCGACCAGGCGCTCCTGGGTGCGTGCTCCGAGCGCGGTGAGGTGCGCGCGGTCCGGACGCCGGGACGGGCCGGCCGCCGCGTCGACCAGCACCCCGGTGCTGACCAGGGTGGCGACCAGCTCGTCCACCCGCGCCGCGGCGACCGCGCGGTCGCGGGCGATGGCCCGCAGGTCCGCCAGGTCGTGCGCGCCGTCCAGGGCGGCGATCAGCGCGTCGTCCCCGTCCTGCAGCCCGGTGAGCACGGTGCCGTGCTCGGGGGACAGCCCGAGCTGGAGCGTCGTGGCGTCGCGCCAGACCCGGCGCAGGCCGGGTCGGAGCTGGGGTCGTTGCACGCTGCCCAGCCTGGCAGGGCGCGGGCCCGCCCCGCGGCGGTCGTCCACAGGCCCGCGCAGCGACGGCAGCAGACCGCCTTGACACACAGCGGAGGGCGGCCCGCGGTGCGGGCCGCCCTCCGGCGATGTGGTGCGGTGTCCTGCGGGTGAGGCTCAGGCCTTGCCGAGGATCCGGTTCAGGTTGGTGCCGCAGACGGGGCACACGCCCTTGGCCATGCGACGGCCGTTCGTCTCGACGACACGGCCCTCGGCCTCGCGCTTCTCCTTGCACTTCACGCAGTAGAACTCGCCGCTCCAGGTCTCGTCGGCCATGTGACTCTCCTCGTCGTCTCGGGTGGTCCTCGGTGGCGGTCGGCGTTCCGGCGCCCACTTCGGGCTGACGCCGAACCTCGGAAGGCGGATGCCCTCGTGCTCACCGAGCGGCCTCACCATAGTCCAGGTCGTGCTCAGCATGGTGGAGGGGACCCCGTGTTGAGCACGCGCCGAATCTTCGGCGCAAGAGTTCGAGACCCCCCAGGGCGCGCTCGACGGCTCCCGCACCTTCCCCGTGCGCGGGGGCAGCCTGGTTATCCCGGGGGGTCTCGTGACCGCCCACGCTAGGACCGGCCGGACCGGCAGGTCAACGCCGTCGGCGTGCCCCCTGTGGACGAGGTTCGGGACAACCTGTGGACGTCCCCCGAGGGCCTTGTGGGTGACCGGGGGACGGAGCTGTGGACAACCGGATCCGGCCGCTCAAAAACCGCCCCTGACCTGCGCGTTCGCTATCCCCAGCCTGTGAAAACAAACTCGTTCCTGGATCGGGTGGTCCCGTAGGGTCGGGGGATGGCTTGCGTCCGGTCCGTGAACGTCGGCAAGGCACGTCCGAACCCGTGGAAGGGCATCGCCTCGACCGGGATCGACAAGCGCCCGGTCGAGGGGCCGGTCGCCGTCGCGGCGCCGGGCCCCAAGGGCACCGGGGCCGTGGGTCTGGCGGGCGACCGGGTGTACGACGTCGCGCACCACGGCGGGGACGACCAGGCCGTGTACGCCTACGCGCGGGAGGACCTCGACGCCTGGCAGGACCAGCTCGGCCGGCCGCTGGCCGATGGCTCGTTCGGCGAGAACCTGACCACCGAGGGGCTCGACGTGTCGGGTGCGCTGATCGGCGAGCGGTGGCGGATCGGCCCGGACGTCGTCCTGGAGGTCTCGTGCCCACGGATCCCGTGCGGCACGTTCCAGGGTTGGCTGGGGGAGCAGCACTGGATCAAGCGGTTCACCCAGGCGGCCGTGCCCGGCGCCTACCTACGGGTCGTCACGCCCGGCGAGATCAGCGCCGGGGACGTCGTCGAGGTGCTGGACCGGCCCGCGCACGACGTGAGCGTCGAGCTCAGCTTCCGGGCGTACACGCTGGAACCGGAGCTGCTGCCGCGCCTGCTGGACGTCGACGCGCTGCCGCAGGAGGACCTCGAGATGATCCGTCGGCGGCTGGCCGCCGGCTCCTAGCCGCCGGTTCGTCCGGGCGCCGGCCCGCGCGTCAGACGGGTCGCTGTCGTGGTCGGCGGGTACCGTCGATCTCATGGCTGCCGACGTCGAGGTCCGCCGCAGCCGCCGTCGTCGGCGCACGGTCAGCGCGTACCGCGAGGGCGGTCGCACCATCGTGCTCATCCCCGAGCGGTTCACCCGCGCCGAGGAGGCCGAGTGGGTCGCTGCCATGGTGCAGCGGCTCGAGGCGCAGGACCGTCGTCGGCGGCCGTCCGACGCCGCGCTGGCCCGTCGGGCCGGCGAGCTGTCCCAGCGCTACCTCGGTGGGCAGGCCCGACCCACGTCCGTCGCCTGGGTCTCGAACCAGGCCTCGCGCTGGGGGTCCTGCACGCCCGCCGACGGCACGATCCGGATCAGCTCGCGGGTGCAGGGCATGCCCGGCTGGGTGCTCGACTACGTGCTGCTGCACGAGCTGGCGCACCTGGTCGAGCCACGGCACGGGCGGGACTTCTGGGCGCTGCTCGAGTCCTACCCGCGCACCGAGCGGGCCCGCGGCTACCTCGAGGGGGTGGCCGCGTCCGCGGGATCCGAGATGTCCGAGGACGACGGCGCGGACGACGGCGCGGACGAGAGCGCTGCGGACAGGTCGGTCGAGCCCGCCAGCTGACGGACGGCCCGCGCAACCCGAGCGAGCCGGCGCGGCAGGTCGGCCACCGCCGTGTCCGGCAGCGCGTCCACCGGCCACCACCCGACGGCGTCGCTCTCATCGCTGACCACGGGCTCGTCGTCCCGCGCGGCGAGCGCCACGAACGCGACGTCCAGGTGCTCGCGGCAGCGGCCGAAGGCGGCGGACAGGGCGTGCCGGTCCAGGTCCACCGGCGCCAGCCCGGGCGCGGTGACCAGCTGCAGCCCTGGCACGCCGGACTCCTCGACGCCCTCGCGCAGCGCCGCGCCGGCGAGGCTGGCGTCGCCGGGCTCGAGGTGGCCGCCGAACTGCACCCAGAAGCCGCCCTTGCGGTGCAGCGTGAGCAGGGCGTGCGTGCCGGTGGGGTCGAGCACGAAGCAGCTGGCCGTCAGGTGCGCGGGCGGCCCCTCGCGCCACAGGCCGTCCGGGTGCTCGCGCAGGTGCGCCAGGTAGCCCTCACGCAGCGCGTCCTGCTCGGCCGAGGGCGCCGGCCAGCCGGTGAGCAGCGCGACCGCCTCGTCGAGCAGCTCCGTCACGCCGGGTCCGAGGGCCCGGACTCGCCCGACAGCAGCTGCTCGATGGCGGCGTCGACGGCGGCGGACCCGGCGTCCGCCTGCGCCCGCCGCTCGGCGTAGCCCAGCGGGTCGTCCAGGTCCTCGGCCGTCGGCATCAGGTCGGGGTGGGACCACACGCCGTCCCGGGCCTCGATGCCCTGGGTGTCGCCGATGACCCGCCACAGCGCGGCGGCGTCGCGCAGCCGGCGCGGCCGCAGCTCGAGGCCGACCAGCGCGGAGAAGGTCTGCTCGGCGGGGCCGCCGATGGCCCGACGGCGGCGGACCGTCTCGCGCAGCCCGTCCGCGTGCGGCAGCGTGCTCGCCGCGGCGTCGGTCACCACCTCGACCCAGCCCTCGAGCAGGGCCAATGAGGTCTCGAGCCGGTCCAGCGCGACCTGCTGGGCCGGCGTCCGCTCCGGCTCGAACAGCCCGCTGGCCAGCGCCTGCTGCATGGACTCCGCGTCGCTCGGGTCGGTCTCGCGCAGGGCCGACTCGATCCGCTCGGTGTCGATGGCGATGCCGCGGGCGTAGGCCTCGACGTCGCCGAGCAGGGCCGCGGACAGCCACGGCACGTGCGCGAACAGCCGCGAGCGGGCCGCCTCGCGCACGGCCAGATACAGCCGCACCTCGTCGGCGGGCACGTCCAGCCCCTCGCCGAACGCGGCCACCCCAGCCGGGACCAGGACGACGACCCCCGGCTCGACGAGCGGCAGCCCGATCTCGGTGCCGCTGACCACCTCGGTGGCCAGCGTGCCGATGGCCTGGCCGACCTGCAGCCCGAACACCGAGCCGCCGATCTGGCGCATCATCGCCTCACCCGGACCGCCGGGGCCGGACGCGGCCATCGGCCCGGCGAGCTCCGGCGGGATCTGCTTGGCGAGCGCGTCGGACAGGGCCCGGGCCACGCTCTCGGCGACGGGCTCGACCAGGCGGCGCCACACCGGCTTGGTGCCCTCGACCCACTCGGCGCTGCTCCAGGCCAGCCCGCGGGCCCCGGCCGCCGGCAGCGTCGTGGCCTCGGTGAGCCAGGTGTCGGCGAGGCGCAGCGCCTCGTCCACGGCCCGCTGCTCGGCCTGGCCGACGGTGGCGTCGCCGTGCTCGCTGACCACCTGGCGGGCCACGTCACCGGCGAGCTGCCAGTTCACCGGACCGCCGTCGCCGGGCGTGCTGAGCAGCTTCTGGACCTGGCCCATCATCGCCCGCACCTGGTCGGCGTCCACGTCACCGGCACCGGCCGCCTGCAGCGCCCGGGCCATCGCCTCGGGGTCGCCGCCGGCGAAGAGCTCGGAGAACGGGTCGGACGACGACCCACCGACCGACTCGTCGCCGTCGTCCGGGTCGGAAGGTCCGGGCGGGCCGAAGCCCATCGGTCGGTCGTTCATCTGCCGCTCCTCGCTCGGTGCCGGGTCGTCCGCGCGGATGGCGCGCCTCTGCGAAGATGGCGCCGCCCGGCCGTTGGTCGGCTGTTCACGACGATAACCAGGGAGGTGGCCGGTGAGTTCCCCCGAGTCGCCCACGTCCCCGGGATCTTCACCAACGGCGAAATCCCCAGCACCGGCGCGCCGCCGGATCGGCCGCCGTCCCAAGCGGCCCACGGTGGCTGTCGTCGGTGCGGCGGACGCCCTCGGCACCGTGGTGACCGAGCGGCTCGTTGCACAGGTGGCCGAGGGCACGGTCGCCAAGGTCATTGCCCTGGACGCCGAGCGCGGGACCGCGCAGCACGCGACCTGGCGGGTCGGTCCGGTCGACAGCCCGGACGTCGCCGAACGGCTGCGGGGGGTCGACGTCGTCGTCCTGCTGGCCGCCCCGACCGACCTGGCGACCGCGCTCGGCGTGCCCGCCGACCGCCGCCGCGAGCAGGCAGTGCGCCGCGCGCAGGCCGTCGCGACGGCCACCGCCGCGGTCGGCGCCTCCCGCCTGGTCGCGGTGACCAGCGCGATGGTGCTGGGCGCGACCGCGGACAACCCGGTGCCGCTGCCGGACGACGCCCCCGTCGCGGCGGTGCCGGACTCGGGCACCGTCGGCGACCTGCTCGAGGTCGAGCAGGTGCTCGCCCGGGTGACCCGGACGCACCCCGGGGTCGGCACGACCGTGCTGCGCCCGGCCGCGCTGGTCGGGCCCGGCGTCGACACCATCGTGTCCCGGCACTTCGAGGCGCCCCGGCTGCTGGTGCTGCGCGAGAGCACGACGGTCTGGCAGTTCTGCCACCTGGCCGACCTCGCCGACGCGGTCGTCACCGCCGTCGTCGCCGGGCTGGACGGCGCGCTGACCGTGGGGTGCGAGGGCTGGCTGGCCCAGGATGACGTCGAGCGGTTGTCCGGTATGCGCCGGGTCGAGCTGCCCGCGTCGCTGGCCTTCGGCACCGCCGAACGGCTGCACCGGGTCGGGGTCCTGCCCGCGCCGGCCAGCGACCTGGCCTTCGTGGTGCACCCGTGGGCGGTCGCGTCGTCCGGGCTGCGGGCGGCCGGCTGGGAGCCGATGTACGACAACGAGACCTGCCTGGGGGAGCTGCTCGAGCAGGTCCGCGGGCACCACGCCGTGGCCGCCCGCCGGCTGGACCGCAAGGACGCCGCGCTGGGCGCGGCCGGCGCCGCCGTGGCCCTGGTGGGCACCGCGGCCATCGTCCGTCGACGTCGAGGGAGGCGCTCGTGAGCGACCCGGTCCGGTTGTGCGAGCTACGCGACACCGCGCTGTCCGTGGACGAGGTGCTGGCCGCCGTCGCGGACCGCACGGCGGGCGGGCTGTGCGTGTTCGTCGGCGCGGTCCGCGACATCGACCACGAGCGGGAGGTGGCCGCGCTCGACTACACGGCCCACCCCAGCGCCCACGAGCGGCTGCGCGACGTCTGCGAGCAGGTCGCCGCGCGGCACGACGTGGTGGCGCTCGCCGCGGTCCACCGGGTGGGGCACCTGGACGTCGGTGACCTGGCCGTCGTCCTGGCCGCCAGCGCGCGGCACCGCGGCACGGCCTTCGACGCCGCCCGCGACCTGATCGACACGTTGAAGTCCACCGTGCCGATCTGGAAGAACCAGGCCTTCGGTGACGGAGGGCAGGAGTGGGTCGGGCTGCCCTGACGGCGGTCTACGCTCATGGGGTGAGTCGTCGTGGGTGAGCCGTCGGTCGTGGCGCTCTCGGTCTCCAGCGCGCCGTTCTGGTTCTGGTGGCTGGTGCCGGTGGCCGCGACCGTGGTCGTGCTCGTCGTCGTGGGAGTGGCCCGGCGCGAGCGCCGGCCCAAGGACGGCACCGACACGATCGAGGACTACACCCGTTTCCGCGAGGCGATGGCGCAGGTGCGCCGGCAAGAGAAGGACAGCGAATGAGCCAGCTGGAGAGCCAGGCGCCGTACGTCGACGCGCCGCCGCCCTCGTCGTCCGGCCTGTCCTCGCGGACCCTGACGATGGCGGTGACCGGCATCCTGGCGATCGTGCTCGGCGGGGTGATCTCGCTGCTGCCCGCGCCGTACGCGATCTACGCGCCCGGGCCGGCCACGAACGTGCTCGGCAAGGTCGGCCCGCTCGAGCTGATCACGATCAACCCGCCGACGAAGAGCTTCCGTCCCGTCGACGGCAGCACGCTGGACATGACCACGGTGTCCGTCTTCGGCGGCCCGGGCAACAAGGTCTCGATGCTCGACGTGCTGCGCGGCTGGATCTCGCCGACCCGCGCCGTCGTGCCCGTCGAGCAGGTCTTCCCGCCCGGGCAGACCCAGGGCGAGGCGCAGGCCGAGACGCAGGCCGAGATGTCGGACTCGCAGCAGCAGGCCACGGCGGCCGGGCTGCGGTTGGCCGGCTACACCGTGCCGGAGAAGATCACCATCGCCGACGTCAGCAAGGGGATGCCGGCCGCCAAGGTGCTCAAGGCCGATGACGTGATCACCGCGATCGACGGCACCAAGGTCGTCGACAGCGCCCATCTGCGTGCGACGGTGCAGAAGCTCAAGCCCGGCGCCGACGTCCGGGTGACCGTGCGGCGGAACGGGACGAGCACCGAGCTCAAGACGACGACGGGCAGCTCGGACGGGCGCACCGTGCTCGGGGTGGACCTGAAGACCACCTACGACTTCCCGGTGGACGTCGAGTTCGCCACCAAGGACGTCGGCGGGCCGAGCGCCGGGATGATGTTCGCGCTCGGCATCTACGACCTGCTGACCGAGGGCGACCTCGGTGCCGGCGCGCAGATCGCCGGCACCGGCACCATCGACGGCGCCGGCAACGTCGGCCCGATCGGCGGCATCGCGCAGAAGCTCGTCGGCGCTCGCCGGGCGGGGGCGAAGTGGTTCATCGCGCCCCAGTCGAACTGCAACGAGGTCGTCGGGCACATCCCCGCCGGACTGCACGTGGTGTCGTCGTCGAACCTGACGCAGACCCGGGACGACGTGGAGAAGATCGCCACCGGCGACGGGGCGAGCCTGCCGGTCTGCAAGGCCTCCTGAGGAGTCAGTCCAGGGTTGCGGCGAGCGCGGCGACCAGCCCCGGCACGAGGTCGGGCCCGACGGCGACCGAGCTGGCGTCGTCCTGCTGGCGCTGACGGACGCCGCACTGGTGCTCGCCGCCACGCAGCACGGCGACGACGAGCCGGACGTCCTGGCGCTGCGGGTGCGCGGCGAGGTAGTCGACGGCCTCCTGCTGCCCGGTGGGCAGGTCACGCTCGGCCTCTGGCGGGACGACGACGCGTTCGGCGGTGATGGCCACCCCGTCGACGTCCGGACCCCAGGCAAGCTGCCCGAGGATCGACTCCAGGTGCGAGGTGGCGGGCACGCCGTCCTGCTCGATGGCGATCAGGTGGTCGGGGTCGGCGGCCGCCGCGGTGAGGGTGCCGGGGTCGAGCTGGGTGCGCAGTGCGGGCTCGCGTTCGAGCAGGTCCGTGGTGCGCACCAGGGCGAAGAGCCGGGGCGGCTGGTCCCAGCCCGCTTCGGCGACGTGCCGCTCGGTCTCCAGCAGGGCTCGGGTCAGGGAGTCGCTCACGGCGCCCATAGTGCCAATACCGGACTGTTACACGACAACGGGAACCCCAGGGAGCACAGGTAAGTTGTCCGGACGAGGCCCGCCCCAGGTTGGCCCCGACACCGACAGCAAGGGGATCAACCGTGAGCTTCAACCCACCATGGGGTGGACAGGGTCGCCGGGACGGCGACCGACCAGTGGTCTCGCCGCGTCGCCGCGGTCCGCTGGTGCCCACGATCATCGTGGTGGTCGGCCTCGTGCTGCTCGTGGTCTTTGCCTCACGGGTGTGGGTGAACGTGCTGTGGTTCCAGTCCGTCGGCTACACGAAGGTGTTCAGCACCACGCTGAGCGCGCGGGTGCTGCTGTTCGTGGTGGCGGCAGTGCTCGTCGGTGGTGCGGTGGCGCTCTCCCTGTCGCTGGCCTACCGGACCCGGCCGGTCTACGCGCCGGTGTCCCCGGAGCAGGCGAGCCTGGACCGCTACCGCGAGCAGGTCGAGCCGCTCCGCAAGCTGGCGACCATCGTGCTGCCGGTGGCGGTCGGCCTCATCGCCGGCGCCGCGACGGCCGGGCGCTGGCAGACCTACCTGCTGTGGCTGCACCGCACGCCGTTCCACGTCAAGGACCCGCAGTTCGGGCTGGACGTCGGGTTCTTCGTCTTCACGCTGCCGTTCCTGCGACTGGTGCTGGGCGTCCTGACCGCCGCGGTCGTGCTCTCGTTCATCGCGGCGTTCGTCGTGCACTACCTGTACGGCGGCCTGCGCCTGCAGGGCGGTGACCAGCGGACGACGACGGCGGCCCGCGTGCACCTGTCCGTGCTGGTCGGCATCTTCCTGCTGCTGCGCGGCGCCGGCTACTGGCTGGACCGGTACAGCCTCACCACGGCCGAGCACTCGCTGGCCCGCGACTTCACCGGCATGACCTACACCGACGTGAACGCGGTGCTGCCGGCCAAGCTGTTCCTGGCGATCGCTTCGATCGTGGTCGGGCTCGTCGTCATCGCGGCGATCTGGCTGGACTCGTGGCGCCTGCCCGGCCTGGGCGTCGCCCTGCTCGTGGTCTGCGCGATCGTCGTCGGCGGGATCTATCCGGCTGCGGTGCAACGGTTCCAGGTCAAGCCGAGCGAGTCCTCGCGGGAGCGGACGTACATCGAGCGCAACATCGCCGCGACCCGCGCGGCGTACGGGCTCGACGACGTCGACGTCCAGGAGTACAACGCCAAGACGAGTGTCACGTCCGGTCAGCTGCGCAACGACGCCGAGACCGTGCCGGGCATCCGGCTGCTCGACCCCGCGCTGGTCTCCGACGCCTTCCGCCAGCTGGAGCAGGTCCGGCAGTACTACGCGTTCCCGGACAGCCTGGACGTCGACCGCTACGTGATCAACGGCAAGTCCCAGGACACCGTGGTCGCCGTTCGCGAGGTCGAGCTGGACGGTCTGGCCACCGCGCAGCGCAACTGGGTCAACGACCACACGACGTACACGCACGGCTTCGGCGTGGTGTCGGCCTTCGGCAACAAGCGCGAGACCGACGGCAAGCCGGTGTTCTCCGAGGGCGACATCCCGCCCACCGGTGAGCTCGGTGAGTACGAGCCGCGGATCTACTTCGGCGAGCAGTCGCCGGACTACTCGATCGTCGGTGCGCCGAAGAGCAGCGCCCCGGTCGAGCTCGACTACCCGGACACCAGCGCCAGCGGGCAGAAGAACAACACCTACACCGGCAAGGGCGGCGTCTCGATCGGCTCGTTCCCGCGGCAGATGGCCTTCGCGATCGCCAACCAGGAGTACAACATCCTGGTCTCGGACCGGGTGAACTCCGACTCGCGGATCCTGTTCGACCGCAAGCCGCGGGACCGGGTCGAGAAGGTCGCCCCGTGGCTCACCGTGGACGGCGACCCGTACCCCGCCGTGGTGGACGGGCGGGTGCAGTGGATCCTCGACGGCTACACGACGACGGACAAGTACCCGAACGCGCAGAAGTCCCAGCTGGGTGACGCGACCGCCGACTCGCTGACCGCGCAGACCACGAGCGTGCAGGCGTTGGCCAACAACAAGATCAACTACCTGCGCAACTCGGTCAAGGCGACCGTCGACGCGTACGACGGCACCGTGCGGCTGTACGCGTGGGACCCGACGGACCCGGTGCTGAAGACCTGGATGAAGATCTACCCGGGCACCGTGCGGCCGGTCTCGCAGATCTCCGGCCAGCTCATGTCGCACCTGCGCTACCCCGAGGACATGTTCAAGGTGCAGCGCTCGATCCTGGCGAAGTACCACGTCAGCGACCCGAGCGCCTTCTACGGCGGTAGCGACTTCTGGTCCGTGCCGGACGACCCGACGCACGCCGGCGCCGTCGACCAGCCGCCGTACTACCTGACGCTGCAGATGCCGGACCAGAAGGGCGCCACGTTCTCGTTGACGTCGACCTTCATCCCCAGCGGTGCCGGGACGCGGAACGTGCTGACCGCCTTCGCCGCGGTGGACGCCAACGCCGGTGACGTGGCCGGCCAGAAGCGTGCGGGCTACGGCAAGCTGCGCGTGCTGCAGCTGCCCAAGGACACCGTGGTCTCCGGGCCCGGGCAGGTGCAGAACAACTTCAACGCCAACCCGACCGTCTCGCAGCAGCTGAACCTGCTGCGCCAGGGCTCGACCAAGGTCGAGAGCGGCAACCTGCTGACCCTGCCCGTCGGCGGCGGCCTGCTCTACGTGCAGCCGGTCTACGTGCGAGGCACCGGGACGACGTCCTATCCGTTGCTGCAGAAGGTCTTGGTCAGCTTCGGCGACAAGATCGGTTTCGGCGACACCTTGGACGAGGCGCTGGACCAGGTCTTCGGCGGCAACTCCGGCGCGACTGCTGGTGATGCCGGGGCCGGCGGCGGCGGGACCAGTGGCGGCACGGGAACCGGGACGGGTGGGACGACGAACGCGTCGACCGACCTCGCGAAGGCGCTCGCGGACGCCCAGGCCGCCATCAAGGACGGTCAGGCGGCGTTGGCGAAGAACGACTTCGCGGCCTACGGCGTGGCGCAGAAGGCGTTGGAGGAGGCACTGCAGCGGGCCGTGGACGCGGACAAGCGCGTCGCGGCATCTGGTGGTGCGACTGCCACGCCTAAGCCCTCGGCGACTCCGTCGGCCACGTCCAGCCCGTCGTCCACGGCCTCGACCCCCTGAGGTCGGCGGCATGGAACCGCAGGTCAGCTTCCTGACGTTCGCCACGGCGGACCTGGATGCGGCGCGCGCGTTCTACGTGGCCGGGCTGGGTTGGGCCCCGCTGCTGGACGTGCCGGGCGAGATCGTGTTCTTCCAGGTCGCGCCCGGCCAGGTGCTCGGGTTCTTCGACGCGGAGAAGTTCGCCGCTGATGCCGGGGGAGCGGTGCCGCCGGCGGTCAGCGGCGTGACGCTGTCGCACAACCTGGGGTCGAGGGCCGACGTCGACTCGACCGTCGCGCTGCTCGAGTCGGTCGGAGGGGCGGTGGTGCGTCCGCCGTCCGAGAGCGCGTTCGGCGGGATCTACAACGCGCACGTGCGCGATCCCAACGGGGTGGTGTGGGAGATCGCGCACAACCGGTCCTGGTCCGTCGCCGCCGACGGGACCGTGTCGCTCGGCTGACCCGCGCCCGCCCCCGGCCGTTGATCACGTTAAGCAGGGTTTCGTCCGCTGAGGTAGGCGTAGGAGCCTCGAGAAGTGGCATCAAGCCTCGAGAACTTCGCCGCCGATTTGGTCGAGGGCCGGGTCTGACGTAAGGTTGAGCCAGTTCGGTCGCAAGGCCGGAACGGCGCGGGGTGGAGCAGCTCGGTAGCTCGCTGGGCTCATAACCCAGAGGTCGCAGGTTCAAATCCTGCCCCCGCTACAAGTCGGAAGAGGCCCTCACAGTCACTGTGAGGGCCTCTTTCATGTGCGCAGCCATCTCCGCCCCGGTGCTCAGGGCCGGCCCGGATGGTGGGGATAACCCCACCACAGGTTCGGGGGTGCTCACCGGCTCAGACACCAGCGGGCTCCAGTGATCTGCCGGTGCCGTTCTTCGACGATGGAGACATGACCCTCTCACCCCCTCGCAACCGCGGTGGCGCTCGCCCAGCGACGGCAGATCACGGCGTCCTCGTCCGCATGGTGCGGGGTTGCGCGCTCGTCGCCCAACGTCATCCGAAGAAGATCATCGCCGCGTGGCTGCTGTTCGTGGTCGCCTGCCTGGCCTCCGGTGCCTTGGTCGGCACCCAGAACCTGACCCAGGTGCAGGCGGAGGTCGGTGAGTCTGCCCAGGCCGACGCCCTTCTGCAGCGGGCAGGGCTTCGCGACCCCGCCTCGGAGAACATTCTCATCACCGCACCGTCAGCGGTGAAGGCGAGCGCTGCGGCCGCGGACCTGACCAAGCGGGCGGCCGAGCTGCCCGGTGTCGCGTCGGTGACGGGGCCCGCACAGTCCAAGGACCTGGTTGCCGATGGTGGCCGAACGCTCCTCGTGCAGGTCCAGCTGAGCGGGAGTCCCGACGGCGCCGCCGACCATGTCGAACCGCTGCTCGACCTCAACAAGCAGGTCTCCGCCGATCACCCAGGCACCGAGCTGCAAGAAGTCGGTGACGGGACCGAGACGAAAGCGATCAGCGACGTCATCGGGACGGGTCTTCACCGCGCCGAGCTGATCTCCCTGCCCATCACCTTGCTCATCCTCGTGCTCGCCTTCGGTGCGCTCGTGGCCGCCAGCGTGCCGCTGGTGCTGGGGATTACCTCTGTCGTAGCGGCCATCGGTGCGCTGGGCCTGGTCTCGCACATCGCACCCAACAGCGAGTCGACGTCGGCCATCGTCGTCCTGATCGGTCTCGCCGTAGGCGTCGACTACTCCCTGTTCTACGTGCGCCGCGAGCGTGAGGAGCGCCGACGGGGACGTGGTCCGGCACGAGTTGCCGGTCGGGCCACTCCCGAGTCCGCCTTGATCGCCTCGGCCGCCTCCGTGGGCCGGGCGATCCTCATCTCGGGCCTGACCGTGATGATCTCGCTGGCCGGCTTGCTGATCACCGGCGCCGGCGACCTCGTCTCGGTCGGCCTGGGCACCATCACGGTCGTCGCGATCGCGGTGCTCGGTTCGCTCACGGTGCTGCCGGCGATGCTCGCCCTCCTCGGTGACCGGGTCGACCGTGGCCGTATCCCCGGCTACCGCCGCCGCGCCGCGGCTCGCGCCCGCCGTGAGGAGCGTGCTGCTGGACAGACGATCGGCGTGTGGGCGCGGCTCGCGCGTGTGGTGACCAACCGTCCGCTCACCTTCGTGGTGGCTGCGGTCGCCGTTCTCGGCGCCCTGACCATCCCGATGGTCTCGATGCACACCGGTGACCTCCGGGTCGCCGACCTTCCCCAGGACCTGCCGGTGGTCCAGGCACTGAAGGGCATCGAGAAGTCCTTCCCAGGCGCCCCCTCTGACACCCAGCTGGTCGTCACCGGACACGACCTCGACACCCAGAAGGCCCAGGCAGACCTCACCGCACTCGGACAGAAGGCGAGAGAGGTCACCGGCGGACAGGGGCCCGTCGCCGTCACGGTGTCCTCGAACGGCGACGTCGCCCGCGTCAACGTGCCCATGCCCGACCAGGGCCTTGACGCGGCGAGCAACACCATCCAGCAGCTCCGGGATGACGTGGCACCCACCGCGACCACCATCGACGGCGTCAGCTCCCCGGCACTGGTCACGGGCAGCGCTGCCTCGACGATGGACTACTCCCACCGCATGAGCGTGGCCACCCCGGAGGTCATCGGGTTCGTGCTGCTCCTCGGGTTCCTGCTGTTGCTCCTGGCGTTCCGCTCACCGCTGCTGGCGGCTGCTGTCATGGGCCTCAACCTGCTCTCGATCGGTGCGGCCTACGGTGTCCTCACCTTGGTCTTCCAGCACAGCTGGGCCGAGGCTCTGCTCGGCTCCCACTCGTCTGCGCCCATCATCAACTGGCTGCCCCTGTTCATGTTCGTGGTGCTGTTCGGGCTCTCGATGGACTACACGGTGCTGGTGCTCGAGCGCATCCGCGAAGCTCGGCTCGCAGGACGAAGTGCCCGCGAAGCCGCCGCGGAAGGCGTCGGTGCCACCGCGGGAACCATCACCAGCGCGGCCGTCGTCATGGTCGCCGTGTTCTCCATCTTCGCGACGCTCGACGTGATCACCTTCAAGCAGCTGGGCGTCGGCCTCGCGGCGGCGGTGCTGATCGACGCGACACTGGTGCGAGGCGTGGCCCTACCGGCCGTCGTCGCCCTCCTGGGTGAGCGCGGCTGGAAGATGCCCGGCTGGAAGAATGCCGCTGTCGCAGCTCGTGGAGGGGAGGACACCGCATGAGGGGGTCCACCCCGCGTGGAGGCGAGGCGGCTAGGCCCATCGCCTCGCCCCTGGCGTTCGTGACCGCACTCAGCGCCATCATCGTGGTGACCTGCACGGCCGCCTGGGCGGCGGCCGGGGGCGGCTACTTCTGGCCCAGCTGGGTGATCCTCGGGTGCGCGACGGTCCTGCTGCCGCTCCTGTGGCGACAGAACCTGCGCGGCAAGGCCAACACGCCGCGTTCTCGGGTGCGACGGCACCTCGAGGTCAGCGTCGCCCTGTCTGCCGCCCTCGTGTTCGTGTGGGCCTTCAGCGGCGCCCAAGGCCCGTGGGTTCTCTGGTCAGTCATCGGACTGGGCGTGGTGCTGGGGGTGCATGCCCTCATCGACCTGCGCGACGAGCTGCCGTCGTTCGGGACCCGCACGCTGCAAGAGCGCGTCGACACGCTCAGCCGTACGCGCCGTCAGGCCGTCGACGCGCAGGCCGCGGAGCTGCGCCGCATCGAACGCGACCTCCACGACGGTGCGCAAGCCAGGCTCGTCGTGCTGACCATGCAGCTTGGCCGGGCCGAGGCCGCGGTCGCTCACGAACCCAAGGCGGCCGCGCTCGTGCGCGCTGCCCGGGAGGAAGCCAACCTGGCCATCCGTGAGCTGCGAGACCTCACCCGGGGCATCGCACCGCCAGTGCTTGCCGACCGGGGCCTGGTCGCGGCTGTTCAGTCCCTGACCCAGCGCGGTCGCGCCACCCTCGAGGTGGTCGGAGGCGACGACGGGCGCAGGCCGCCGCCCACGGCCGAGGGCGCCGCCTACTTCGTGGTCGCCGAGGCGCTGACGAACGCCACCAAGCACGCTCCTGGCGCGGCGGTGCACGTGCGCATCGCGTTCACCCCCGATGCCGTCAGCGTCGACGTCACCGATGACGGCCACGGCAACGTCGACCAGGCAGGCACCGGTGTGCAAGGGTTGCGTGCGCGTGTCGAAGCGCTGGATGGCACGTTCGTCCTCACCTCGCCAGCCGGCGGCCCAACCCACGTGCATGCGGAGGTGCCGTGCGCGTCGTGATCGCTGAAGACCACGCACTGCTCCGCGAGGGGCTCGTCGCCTTGCTCAACGATGTCAACATCGACGTCGTCGCGACGACCGACACCGGGCCTGGTCTGCTCAGCATCGTCGCGGAGCACGACCCCGACCTGGCGATCATCGACGTCCGGTTACCTCCCACCTTCGCCGACGAGGGCATCCGGGCGGCGATCGAGGCGAGAGCCAAGCACCCCGCACTGGCGACACTCATCCTGTCGCAGTACGTCGAGCCCGTGTACACCGCAGAACTCCTCGACTCGCCCGGCGCCGGTCTCGGCTACCTCCTCAAGGAGAGAGTCAGCGACATCGCCGACTTCGTTGATGCGCTGCACCGCGTCGCGGCCGGCGGCACCGCCCTGGACCGAGAGGTCGTCTCAGAGCTCGTCCGCACCCGATCCGCCGTCAGCAACAAGCTCGATCAGCTCACGCCGCGCGAACGCGAGACGCTGGCACTGATGGCCGAAGGTCGCACCAACGCCGGCATAGCCAGGGAAATGGTCGTCACCCTCGGCGCCGTCGAAAAGCACATCTCCAACATCTTCGCCAAGCTCGATCTCCCCGACACGGACGACGATCACCGCCGCGTTCTCGCGGTCCTCACCTTTCTCCGCGCCGAGACCTGAGGGGGTTGACCACGGTCGACATGCAAGCGCCTTGCCCCTCAGCACTCGCCCGGCGAACGGCGACGGGGTGAGCACCAGAGCGCTCACACCCAGGACGCGGACAGGTGCATGCTGACCGGATGACGGATGCGGGGCACGCTCACGAATTCTCGTTCTGGGTCGGCGAGTGGGACGTCTTCGATCCGGACGGCGAACAGGTGGGCACGAACCAGGTCACCGCGCTGTTCGACGGGCAGGTGCTGTGCGAGCGGTGGGTGGGTTCGAGCGGCGTCGAGGGCATCAGCCTCAACTCCTGGGACGCCGACCGAGGTGCCTGGCACCAGACCTGGATGGACTCCACCGGCTCGACGCTGCTGCTGGACGGCGGCGTCCGGGACGGTGCCATGGTGCTGGAAGGGGACAGCCCGGCGGGCTCCGCCGCAGGCGTGCAACGGCACCGGATCACGTGGTCGCCGTCGGCTGGCGGTGACCAGGTCCGTCAGTTCTGGGAGGTCTCACCGGACGACGGGACGACCTGGGAGACCGCCTTCGACGGCCGCTACCGACGGCGCTGATCCGTGCGAGTCGTCGCTTCAAATCCGGACCTGAGTACCGCCGTTGACCCGGGTCGTCCAAGATAGGCGCCGGGCCGCGCAAGCGAGTCCGACGCACTCGATGGAGAGGAGGCCCGATGCAGGACGAGCCCGTCCCGGTGTTCTTCCTCTCCGACAGCACGGGCATCAGCGCCGAGACGATGGGTAATGCGCTGCTCATCCAGTTCCCGGACCTCCGGTTCGAACGCCGGCTCATCCCCTTCATCTCCACCGAGGAGGAGGCGCGCAAAGTCGTCGCGATCCTGGACGAGGCGATGGACGGTCCGGTGACCCCGCTGGCCTTCACCACCGCCGCGACCGACGAGATCCGCAAGGTGCTGCTGACCTCACGCTGCCCGATCATCGACTTCTTCGAGCTGCACATGCAGCGGGTGGAGTCGATCCTCGGCGCCTCGGGCGCACGGGTCGCGGCTCGGCTGCACGGCGTCGGTGACATCCAGCGCTACAACTCGCGCATGCAGGCGATCGAGTACGCGATCGAGCACGACGACGGGCAGAGCCTGCGGGCCCTGGACCGGGCGGACGTGATCCTGGTCGCGCCGTCGCGATGCGGGAAGACCCCGACCACGATGTACCTGGCGCTGCAGCACGGGTTGTTCGTGGCGAACTACCCGTTGATCGAGGACGACCTGGAGACCACCGATCTGCCGCGCCCCATCGCCCACCTGGGCGAGCGGTGCTTCGGGCTGATCGCCACGCCAGGCAGGCTGAGCGAGGTGCGTCAGCAGCGCCGTCCCAACTCGACGTACGCCTCCCTGGAGCAGTGCACCAAGGAGCTGCGACGGGCCGACGCGCTCTACCGGACCCACGGCATCCCGGTCATCAACTCCACGACGAGGTCGGTGGAGGAGATGTCCACGTTGATCCTGCAGACCCTCGGTACCCGACCGTCCAAGGAAAGAGGTCGTCCATGACCAACGTGCTGTGGTTCTCGAGCCTGGGCATGGCCGACCTGGACCAGGTCGGCGGCAAGAACGCGTCGCTGGGCGAGATGGTCGCGAACCTGGCCACGGCAGGCGTCCGGGTGCCGGACGGCTTCGCGACCACCGCGGACGCCTACCGGCGGTTCATCGCCCAGGAGGGGCTGTCGTCGACGATCGTGACGGCGATGTCGGGGTTGGACACGGAGAACGTCGTCCAGCTGGCCGAGGTCGGTCAGCGGGTGCGGACGGCGATCGTGGCGCAACCGCTGCCGGCCGACGTGGAGGCCGACATCCGTGCGGCGTACGACGAGCTGGTCGCCGGCAACCCGGAGGCCTCGTTCGCGGTCCGGTCCAGTGCCACGGCCGAGGACCTGCCGGATGCCTCGTTCGCCGGCCAGCAGGAGACGTTCCTGAACATCCGGGGGATCGAGGCGGTGCTGGTCGCGGTCCGGGAGGTGTTCGCCTCCCTGTACAACGACCGAGCGATTGCCTACCGGGTGCACCACGGTTTCGAGCACGAGACGGTCGCACTGTCGGCGGGGGTGCAGCGCATGGTGCGCTCGGACGTCGGTGCGTCCGGGGTGATGTTCACGATGGACACCGAGTCCGGTTTCGACGACGCCGTGTTCATCACGTCTTCCTACGGACTGGGGGAGGCCGTCGTGCAAGGAGCGGTGAACCCGGACGAGTACTACGTCTACAAGCCAGGGTTGCGGGCCGGCCGGCCGGCGATCCTGAAACGGGCGGTCGGTGGCAAGGCGACCAAGATGGTCTACACGACCGATGCGGCCGTCGGGCGAACGACCGAGTTCGTGGACGTCGACCTGGCCGAGCAGCACCTGTTGAGCCTGACCGATGCCGAGGTCGAGGAGCTGGCTCGGCACGCCCTGGTCATCGAGGACCACTACGGCCGTCCGATGGACATCGAGTGGGGCAAGGACGGCCTGGACGGCAAGCTGTACGTGCTGCAGGCCCGGCCCGAGACGGTCCAGTCGCGCCAGTCCGCGACCACCATCTCCCGGTACCGGATCAGCGAGCGTGGGCCGCTGCTGGTCGAGGGCCGGGCCATCGGGCAGAAGATCGGTGCAGGGCCGGTGCGGGTCCTGGCCTCGGCCGACCAGATGCGCGACTTCCAGCGCGGCGACGTCCTGGTGGCCGACATGACCGACCCGGACTGGGAGCCGATCATGAAGCGGGCCAGTGCGATCGTGACCAACCGGGGCGGCCGCACCTGCCACGCGGCGATCATCGCGCGCGAGCTCGGCATCCCCGCGGTGGTCGGCGCCGGCAACGCCACGGCCGAGCTGGTCGACGGGCGTGAGGTCACGGTCTCGTGCGCCGAGGGGGACACCGGCTTCGTGTACGCCGGGCTGCTCGACTTCGCCGTCGAGGAGACCGACATGCAGGCGATGCCGGAGATCCCGGTCGGGATCATGATGAACGTCGGCACGCCGGACCAGGCGTTCGCCTTCTCGCGCCTGCCGAACGAGGGCGTCGGTCTGGCCCGGCTGGAGTTCATCATCAACCGGCAGATCGGCATCCACCCCAAGGCCCTGCTCGAGCTCGACCGCCTCACCGGGACGGTCCGCGAGCAGGTCGAGGCCGCGGTGGCGCCGTACGCCTCGCCGCGGGAGTACTTCGTGCAGCGGGTGGCCGAGGGGGTCGCGACCATCGCGGCCGCGTTCGCGCCCAAGCCGGTGATCGTGCGCATGTCGGACTTCAAGTCCAACGAGTACGCCAACCTGATCGGCGGCGACCTGTACGAGCCGCACGAGGAGAACCCGATGATCGGGTACCGCGGCGCCTCCCGCTACCTGTCGCAGGAGTTCCGCGAGTGCTTCGCGATGGAGTGCGAGGCGCTGACGTTCGTCCGCGACGAGATGGGCCTGACCAACGTCAAGGTGATGATCCCGTTCGTGCGGACGCTCACGGAGGCACGCGGGGTCATCGACCTGCTCGCCGACTACGGGCTTCGGCGCGGAGAGAACGGGTTGCAGGTGATCATGATGTGCGAGGTCCCGTCCAACGCGGTCATCGCCGACCAGTTCCTCGACCACTTCGACGGGTTCTCGATCGGCTCCAACGACCTGACCCAGCTGACCCTCGGGCTGGACCGCGACTCCGCGCTGGTGGCAGCAGGTTTCGACGAGCGAGACCCGGCCGTCAAGGAGCTGCTCAGCCTGGCGATCGCCGCCTGCAAGGCCCGTGGGAAGTACATCGGCATCTGCGGGCAAGGTCCGAGCGACCACCCTGACCTCGCCGAGTGGCTCCTCGAGCAGGGCATCGACACGATGTCGCTGAACCCCGACACCGTCGTCGAGACCTGGACCCGTCTCGGCCGGACAGGTCGCCGCTGACCTCGCATCGACGCGCCCCCCGGGGGTGAGGGAGCCCGGTTGGGGCTTCACCCGAATGCACCAGTCCTGGGCGCTCAGGTTCACCGTGCGTGATGCCGACGAGGTTCAGGCAACGCTGCAACGGGGGGACCCATCGACCGATGGGGCGACTGAGTGGCGGGCCGACCTCGCTCTACGTCACCGTGCGACCGCTGGGGATCTGCACTCGCCCAGGGGTGGCGCCGTGATGGCTCGAACCCTGACCGGAGCCGGTCAGAGACCGAGACCGACGATCCGTGAACCCGACGCTGTCAGCTGGCAGGCGCGGAGCAGGACCAGGGCGGTGACGACCTGGCCGAGAGAGGAACCTCATGTCCTGGTCCGCCTGGCGCCGCAACCGGTCCGCTGCCCCTGCTCGACGCACCCGCTGGGCTGGTCGCGGTCGCCGGGCGAGCCTGGCGGGCGCGATCGCCGCGGCCCTGCTGGTCGGGCTGCCGGCGGCGCCGGCGTTTGCGATCCAGACGATCGCGTGGACGACGGCTCCTCCCGCCAGCGTGACCCTGGGCCAGCCGATCTCGTTCGCCTGGTCCGGCACCGCGAACACGTTCCTCGGGGCACGCATCACCGGCTGCTTCGCGAACTTCCCCGACGCCCCGAACTACACGAACACGTTCGGCGGGAACTTCACCACCGGCAACTGCAACTACACCAACCGGATCGTCACGACCAGCCCGACCTACACCGTCGTCGTGGGATTCAACCTGAGCACCGGCGGCCAGATGACCATGTCGTGGAACATCAGCGTGAACGCGGTGTCCCCGACCCTGAACAACGTGCCATCGTCCCTGGCGCTGACCGCCACCAGCGCCAGCGGTGCAGCGGTCCCGCCCTGGAACGTGTACGGCAGCGATGCGGTGTACGGCGCCTACTCCGCGACGTGCACCCCGTCGGCCGGCACCGTCCTGCCGGTGGGGACCACGACCGGCAGCTGCTCGGCGACCAACCCCGGCGGGCGCACGACCACCCAGTCGGTCCCGATCACGGTGGCCAAGGGCACCCCGAGCATCAGCTGGTCACCACCCGGCCAGATCAGCTACGGCCAGCCGCTCGCCTCGCTGCTGACTGCTGCCATGGTGCCACCGGACGCGACCGGGCCGATCAGCTACGCCGTGAACGGCACGCCCGTGGACGGCTCCACGGTCCTGGACCCGGGCAACGGACAGGCCATCACCGCGACCTACAGTCCGACCGGTGCGGCAGCCAGCTCGTACACCTCGGTCAGCATCGCCCGCAGCATCGACGTGATCGCCAACGCCCAGTCGGTCGGATTCGACACGGTCCCGACGACGGCGACGGTAGGCGACCCGGCCTTCGCGGTGACTGCCACCGGTACGTCCGGCGGGGGACCGGTGACCATCACGACCGCCCCTGGCAGCGAGTGCACGGTCGCGCCGAGCAGCTCCGGGACGTCTGCCACAGCCGAGGTCACCGTCACCGGGGCCGGGGCGTGCGTGCTGCTCGCGGACCAGGCCGCCGCGACCGGCTACACGGCCGCCCCGCAGGTGCAGCGCTCGGTCACCATCGCCCGGGCCACCCCGGCGCTGAGCTGGGCTCCGCCGTCGCAGATCACCTACGGCACAACGCTCGCGGACCTGCTCGACGCCTCCACCCCCGTGGCGGGAACGTACTCCTACGTCCTGAACTCCCAGCCGGTCACCGGCGCCACGGTCCCCGACGCGGGCAGCGGGCAGGTGCTCCAGGTGATCTTCATCCCGGCCGACCTCGACGACTACACCACCGCGACCACCAGCCGCTCACTGACGGTCGGCCAGGCCGAGCAGACGCTCACCGTCGGCCCGGTTGCCGACCACGTGTTCGGTGACGAGCCCTTCGGCCTGGTCGTCGCCGGCGACGGCCCCGGCGCCGTCACCACCACGGCGGACGGCGCCTGCACGGTCGACGACCTTCAGGTCACGATCGTCGCTGCCGGGGACTGCACGATCACGGTCGCCAAGGCCGACACGGCCAACTACCTGCCCACCGAGGCGGTGACCCGCACCTTCAGCACCGCGAAGGGCACGGTGGACCTGCAGTGGGCCGCGCCGGCAACCATCAGCTACGGCACCGTTCTGACGGGCGCGCAGCTGGATGCGGCCGCCGTCGCCGCCGCGGGCGACCCGACCGGTCAGATCGACTACACCCTGGACGACGGGACGCCGGCCCTCGGCGCCTTCCTGCACGTCGGCGACCACACCCTGCACGCTCAGTGGTCGGCCGTCGGTGGCTCGTCCGGTAACTGGGAGGACGCGACTGCCGCCGTGCAGCTGCACGTCCTGTCCGCCGACTTCACCAGCGGTGCGCTGGCCACGATCACCGGGACACCGCGGGTCGGCCAGCCGTTGACCGCCAGCACCGGCGACACCGTCCCGGCCGCCGACTCGTACTCCTACCGCTGGTTCGCCGACGGCCAGCAGGTCGCCGGCGCCACCACGAGCACGTTCACGCCCACGGTCCGCGAGGGCGGGAAGGCCATCTCCGTCGAGGTCACCGCGACCAAGACCGACTACGTCGACTCCGTCAGCCTGTCCGACCCGACGTCCCCCGTGAGCGGTGGCAGCATCGCGGTGCCCGCGCCGGTCATCGGCGGCACCGTCGCCGGCACGCCGGTGGTGGACGGGACGTTGTCCGCCTCCCTGCCAGCGGGATTGGACCCCGCGGACGCCAGCGTCGACTTCTCCTGGTCCCGCAACGGATCCGTCGTCGGCACCGGTGTCAGCTATACGCCGACCCCGTCCGATGTCGGACAGCCGCTGACGGTCACCGTCACCGCCGGCAAGGCGTTCCTGGACGACGCCACCAGCACCGCCAGCACCGCTGCGGTCGTGAAGGCGCACTTCGCCACCGGTCCGACCGCCGGCATCTCCGGCACCGTGAAGGTCGGCCAGACCCTCACGGCCGCCGCGGGGAGCCCGACGCCGACTCCGGACGGCTACCAGTACCAGTGGTACGCGGACGGCACGCCGATCAGCGGCGCCGACCACGCCACCTACGCCCTGACGTCGGCGCAGACGCACGCCCGGGTCAGCGTCAAGGTCACCGCGGTGCGCGCCGGCTACACCGCCGCATCGAACACGTCCGCGCCGACCAGCCAGGTGGCGACGAACCTCGCCCCGACCGTGCACCTCGGGGTGGACCGGGCGAAGCTGCGGCGCGGGCAGTCCGCACGACTGACCTGGACCTCCGCCGAGGCCACTCGGCTCACTGCCAACGGCGGCTGGACCGGCAGGAAGTCGGCCGCCGGTTCGGCCACCGTCAAGCCCACCGCGCTGGGCGCCACGACGTACGTGCTGCGCGCGGGCAACGACAACGGCACCACCACCGCGCAGGTCACCGTCCAGGTCACCCGTCCCGCCACGGTCCTCAAGGTCACAGCCAGCAAGGGACTGCACCTGGTCGGCACCCGGATCCGGGTCACCGCAACTGGTCTCGACTCCGGTGAGACCTACACCGTTCGCATCGCCGGCACCCGCGTCGCCACCGGCACCGCGACTCGCGCCGGGCAGGTCGACCGGACCGTGACGATCCCCACTGGGCTCAAGCAGGGCGCCGCGATGGTGACCGTCACCGGTTCGACGGCCGACCGTGCCGGCGCCGTCACCGTTCGGGTCGTGACGCCCCGACGCCTCGGGCTGACCTTGGCGCACCACGACGTCCGGGCCTCGGACACCCAGCGCTACACCGTCCGTGGCCTCGCCGCGGGCGAGAAGGTGACCGTGTCCTACCAGGGCAAGCGGGTCTCACCCAAGGCCGCGCGCGCCGACCGCCACGGCACCTACACAGGCACGTTCGGGGTCGGCATGTACTGGGGGACCAAGTTCGTCACGGTCAAGGGTCAGTTCGTCGGCCGCACCGCGTCCCAGACCTTCCAGGTCGTCCAGCGGTGCACCACTGGGCACATCTGCCGCTGACCAGCACGGACTGTCAGACGCCGCCGGAGTGCGCTCGGACGACCTACGGGCCTCCGGGAACCGCGTGGCCGGCTTCGTAGGCGTACATCACCAGCTGAGCTCGGTCGCGGCAGTCGAGCTTGGTGAGCAGGTTGCTGACGTGGGACTTCACGGTCCCGTATCCGAGGTGCAGCTCGGCGGCGATCTCGGTGTTGGACAGGCCTCGGGCCACGGCCAGGAGGACGTCGTGCTCACGGCCGGTGAGGTTGTCGTCGGGGTTGGGCAGGGGCGGCGGCAGCGCGGCGAGTTGCTCGATGAGCCGTCGGGTGATGCGCGGGTGCAGGAGCGCCTCACCGGCGGCCACGACCTCGATGGCCTCGAGCAGCTGGGTGGGTCGGGTGTCCTTGAGGAGGAAACCGCTCGCTCCCGATCGCAGCGCCTCCATGACCAGGTGGTCCTCGTCGAAGGTCGTGAGCACCAGGATCCGGGTGGCGGCGCATGCCGGGTCGGACAGGATCGTTCGCGTTGCGGAAAGACCGTCCAGCTGGGGCATGCGGACGTCCATCAGGACCACGTCCGGGCCGGTGCGACGGCACACCTCGATCGCCTCGAGGCCGTCACCGGCTTCACCGACGACCTCGATGTCCGCGGCCGAGCGGAGCAGCAGGACGAACCCGGATCGCACCAGTTCCTGGTCGTCGACGACCACGACCCGGATCATCGGGCACTGCCGAGGGTGAGCACGGCATACACGCGGAAGCCTGTGCCATGGACGCCGGCATCGAGGGTCCCATCGAGCAGGCGGACCCGCTCAGCCAGCCCGAGGAGTCCGTGCCCCGAGCCTGGTCCGGGGTTCGATCGCCCAGGTCCAGGGTCGATCACCTCGATGGCGAGGCCAACGGACGAATCCCTGAGTGTGACGGTCGCGGCCGTTGCCGTGGAGTGCTTGATGACGTTCGTCAGCGACTCCTGGACGATCCGGTACGCCGCCAGAGAGCCTGCGGCGCCTAGGTCTGGGAGTACCGAGGGCACGGTCAGCTGGACCAGGAGACCTGCGGCCCGGAGGTCGTCGACGAGGCTTGGTAGGTCACCCAGGCCTTGGGTCGGAGGCCGGGTCCCGTCCCCAGAGTTCTCGCGGAGCATCCCGAGCATGGATCTGGTCTGCTCCAGCGCCCGGCGGCTGGTCTCGGCGATGATCTCCAGTGCCTGCTCGGCGGCGGTGACGTCGGAGTGGATCACGTGGGCTCCCACCCCGGCCTGCACCGCGATCAACGACATGCTGTGCGCAACCACGTCGTGCAGCTCCCGGGCGACCCGGAGCCGCTCCTCGGCAACGGCTGACTCCACCAGCTCGCGCTCCTGGACGCGCTGTTGCTCGCGTCGGGACCGGATCGCATCTCCCAACGCCCACGCCGCAACCAGCAGAGCCAGCGACTGCAGGAGCACCGAGGTGCCGAGGTCGGGGACGTCGAGCAGGGCCAGGCTGACGAAGCTGGTGATGCCGGCGCCGAGACCGATCAGCCCGTCGCGACGCCGGCCGTGAGCTGCTAGCGAGTAGAGGCTGACCAGGAACAGGAGCGAGAGCAGACCGATGTAGTGGTCGGTGAGGCTGACCACGAGGCAGCCGGACAACATGGCCGCGAACGAGCGCACGGGGTGACTCCGGCGCCAGGCCAACCCGCCGGCGGCGAGCACGGTTGCTGCCACAGCCACGGCATTTGGGGCCTCTAGTCGGGCGTCGACTGTGGCCTCGTCGGCTCCGAGCAGTGCGACCAGGGACGCCACCAATGCGACGAAGCCGAGGGTGGGATCGAGCAACGGAGCTAGCCGCCGCGTGACGACCGTCCACCCACTCCGTCGTCCCGCCACCGCCGCCGGCTGGCCTGTCATGGTCGGAGACTACGCGGCCGCGACGGCGACCGGTCGCCGCTCTGGCCGCGGTGCCGGCGTCCGCCAGACCCGTGCGTAACGCCACAGCACCACCGCGAGAATCGTGACGACGCCGAGGGTGACGACGCCGGTCTCTCCGGCGATGTAGGCGATGTTCGCGCCACCACTCGCTACCACTGCGGCCGCACCCAGATCGAAGACGGTGTTGACGGTGTTGTGGGCGATCGCGACCGGCCAGACTGAGTTCGACCGGTCCCAGATCCAGGCGTAGAAGACCCCACCCGCCGTGATCAGAGCGACCGCAGAGGGCGCAGCGACCCAACCGGGGACCTGGTTGTCGTAGGTGGTCCCGATCAGGATCAGCGGCAGGTGGAAGCAGCCGTGAACCAAGCCTGTCACCAGGGCAGCCCGACGCTTGTCCGGGACCAGCTGCTGCATCCGCGGCAGCAGGTATCCGCGCCAGCCGATCTCCTCACCCAGGATGAACACCGTCCCCATCACCAGACTGATCAGCAGGTTGATCACCCAGTTGGCGGGCGTGTCGTCGAGGTCGACCCTCAGCCGCCCCGCTCCGACGGCGATGGCGGTCCCATAGGCCGCGGCGCACAACACGACCGGGACGACGACGGCGCTCACCCACGTCCCGCGACCGGCCCGGGCGAGCCCGAACTGGCCCCACAGTGCCCTGCGTGTACCGCGGGGAGTGATGGTGAAGGTCAGGATCGTCACGGTGACGGTCGGGACGAGGACGACGAGCATCATGTTGATGTTGGCGTGCGGCAGGGCCAGCACCACGGCGGTGGACAGCGCGTAGGCGATGGCGATGTACGCCGTGACCTCGCGCTTGACGAGCTGGGTTGGGTTCATGATTCAACCCTCGCCTCCGCGGTCGATCTCCCGCTTCTGGCTACAGACCTGACTCTGCCCTGTCTTCAGACAGGGGCGCCCGGGCTGCCCGCCCGTCGCGCAGGGCATTCATCCGCGTCCCGCTGGGCGGTTTGCTGCGGTCTCCGGCTCTTTGGAACGACGACGAGACCGTGCCCCTGGCACGGTCCCGTCATCGCACCGATCTGAGGCGCCCTAGGTGACGACGATCTTGGCGGTGTTCTGTGGGTAGATCGGGTCGTTGTAGACGAACTCACCCGTGCGTTCGAACGTGTGCTGGAAGCTCTCGCCCGGCATGAGCGTGCCGCTGTCGAACTCGTACTCGAAGAACACCACGGCTCCGTGCGCGTAGTGGTTGTCGGCGGGGTTCACAAAGGTGATCGTGGTCCCCTTGGGCACTGTGAGGTTCTGCGGCGACATGGCGTTCTGCGCGACCAGGTTCTCGGTCGTGCCAGGGGCACCCGTCGTGGCGTTCCAGACGCGCCCGAGGGTCACGGTGTTGCCGGCCGCGGCCGCGGTGACCGCTGCCGTCCGGACCTGGTTGCGCTTGGACGGAGGCAGGGGTGTGGCCGCAGGTGCGACCTTCCCGCGAAGCTTGAAGGCCCACAGGTGATCGCCCCGGGGGATGTCCGGGTAGGGCAGCCCGTTCCCGCCCGCGAACACGGCTAGGTACTGCTCACCGTCCACCTCGTACGCGATAGGGCTGGTGTGCACGCCCGCGCCGCACTGGAAGCTCCAGAGCACCTCCGCGGTCTCGTCGTCCATGGCGTGCAGCACCCCGTCCGGTCCGCCCTGGAACATGACGCGTCCGGCCGTGGTCAGGATGCCGTTGCCGTGAGCGAGCGACCAGTCCTTCTCGATGCTCCAGACCACGGTGTTGTCCCTCGGGTCGACGGCGGCGATGCCGCCGCCGAAGTACTCGCCGAGGGGCCGTGACGTGTTGACCCGACCGCCGATGGTGTTGGAGTAGGCGGAGTTGATCAGCCCGTAGCCGACGTAGATCCACCCCGTGTTCGGGTTGAACGAGACGTGGCCCCAATCGGCGCCGCCGCCGGCGCCGGGGAAGATGATCGTAGCTCGGTCCCAGAAGGTGTCGAACGCACCGCCGACCGGGTAGAACGGCACCGGCCTGGTGGGATTGTCCAGTCGGGGCTTCTGGGGCAGGAACGACTCGCCGCCGGGGAACGGCTGCGTGGGAGCGGTCTTCTGCCGCGGATCCTGCGGCACGGGACGCTCCTCGACACCTTGGATGGGCGAGCCGTCGCGGCGGTCGAGGACGAAGTACATCCCGACCTTGCTGCCGTAGACGACGACCTTGCGCGTTCGGCCCTTGACTTTGATGTCGGCCAGGACCGGCGCCATCACGTTGTCGTAGTCCCAGATGTCGTGGTGCACGGACTGGAAGTGCCAGCGACGTTCGCCGGTCTTGGCGTCGAGCGCGATCAGGCAGTTGGCGAACAGGTTGTCGCCGGCCCGTGTCTCGCCGTTGGTCCGCGGGTAGGGGTTGCCGAAGGTCCAGTAGACGAGCCCGAGGTCCGGGTCTATCGCCGGGTGGATCCAGGGGACCGCGCCGCCTGTCTTCCAGCTCTCGCCCTCCCAGGTGTCGTGACCGTACTGACCCGGCCCCGGGACGCTCCAGAACGTCCACGCCAGTTCGCCGGTCTCGGCGTTCAGTGCGTAGGCCCGGCCGCGGGCCCCGGCTGTGCTGCCCTGCATGCCGACGTAGATCAGCCCGTCCCAGTAGACGACCGCCCCGGCCAGCGACCCGATCGACCCGCCGCACTGGCCGTTCGCGGGGTCGCAGGGTTCGGGGTTCTCGGCGCCCGCGTCCTCGGTGAGCAGCAGTGTCTTCCACCGCACGGCGCCCGTGCTCTTGTCGAGCGCGTAGACGTTGTTCTCGCCGGAGATGGTGAAGACGAGGTCGTCGCTCAGTGCGACGCCGCGCATGTTGGTCTTGTCCGCCCCGACGTTCGTCTTCCACTTGACCGCGCCCGTGCGGCCGTCTACCGCGAACACGTTCTGCTGCTGGGTCTGGACGTACAACACGCCGTGCTCGGCGACCACGGTGCTCTGTTGAGGGTTCGTGGTGTCGCCGCCCTCGAGGTTGGTGTGCCAAGCACCGCCGAGATGCTTCACGTTGCGCTTCGTGATCTGCCGCAGCGGGGAGTAGTTCTGGTTGCCGTAGTTGCCGCAGACCTTCGGGAAGTCGCGCCCGACACGACCGAAGCTGGACGGCTGGGGCGGCGCCGCGTGTCCCAGCGAAGCGGCGTCCGCCGGCGCGGCGCCAGCGATCGCCGCGAGCAGGGCCCCACCGGTCGCAGCCGACGACCCGGAGATGAATGTACGTCTGTCCATGGTGCTCCTCAAGACGGGTGAACCATTAGGCGGTACGAACGAACCGTTTTACCCTAAGGAAGGCAGGATCGAGTGGCAACCCCGCTATGTGGCAATCGTGGGTAATGCCCTGGCTCTAGCGTCGCTCTTGCGCAGTTGGTCCGCCTGCACCTATCGTCAGCGTTCATCCTGGGTAACGGTCTGAATGAACCACCTGGTGGTACGCAAGACTGACCCGCAACCGCGCATCGCAGCGCTGGTCGAATGGACGTGATCGTGAGACGACACTGGAAGTTCTCCTTGACCGCTCTCATCGCGATGGTTGTCGGCGCCCTCGCCGCCGCCCTCGTGACGGGGGCGGCGGCCGACGCCCACCCGAAGCCGTCGACAGCGGCCCAGCAGCTAGGGGATCCGGACTACGGGGTCTGTCGAGGTACGAACCCGGCCTGCTACCACGACTGGGGCAACTTCGACCTGACCCAGGGCGTCAAGGTCCTGCTGTACACCAGGACGGCAGGCCCCCGGCACCAGAACCTCGGGCCAGCCTTGGCCCCGGGGCTGAACCCGCCGCTGACCGACGCGAACGCCGCCCAGAAGGGCGTCATGGCACTGGGCGCCAAGTACGGCTTCACCGTCGACTACACGGAGGACCTGGCCCAGCTCGCCAGCCCGAACAACCTCTTCAAGTACAACGCGGTCATCTTCCTCAGCACGAGCCGCGACACCCTCGACGACGCAGCGCAAACCTCGCTGCGGCAGTACATCCGCGGCGGAGGCGGATTCGTCGGCATCCACAACGCCTTCGGTACCGAGTACAACTTTCCCTGGTACGAAGGGCTCCTGGGCGGCGCGAACTACTACGACCACGGTCCCTACCAGACCGGCACCGTCAAGACGTTGACCCGCAGGGACTCGGCGACCAGGGACCTGCCGTCGTCCTGGGGGTACAAGGACGAGTGGTACAACCTCGTGCCGTTTCCGTCCAAGGTGCGCTTCCTGGCCACCGTCGACGAGGACACCCTGCCGAGCGGCTCCACGGGCAGCATGGGCCACCCCGGCCACGGGGACTTCCACCCGGTCGCCTGGTGCCAGTACTACGACGGAGGTCGGTCGTTCCTGACCACGATGGGCCACGGGCAGACCGCCTTCGACCCGACGTCGAGCGACGCCGGTGACCAGAACTTCCAGAAGCTGATCGTCGGCGGGATCCTGTCCGCCGCCGGCGCCAAACCGTTCTGCCAGTGAGACATCAGGGCGACAGCTGAGCGGCGTGGTGCTGCGAGCGCCGGGACGGGTCGTGCGACCCGCCCCGGCGCTCGCGCTCAGGACGCCGTGAGTCGAGCGAAGTCGCGCAGCATGCGCTCGTCGTCGGCCGGCGTGCCGGTGATCAGCTCGAAGGCGTCAACCGCCTGGTAGACGGCCATCCCGCCGCCGTCCAGAGTTGGGCAGCCACGCTCGCGGGCAGCTGCGACCAACGCGGTCTCCAAGGGTCGGTAGACGATGTCGGCCACCCACTGCCGACGCTGGAGCAGCGCGACGTCGAATGGCGTGCCGGGGTGCTCAGCCATCCCGGTCGGGGTGCAGTGGACGTAGCCGTCGACCTTCTCGTTCAGCACGGCGATCGCATCGACGTCCGACGCCGAGCATCGGTCCACCCCGAACAGCTCGCCCAACATGTGCACCAGCGCATCGGCCCGGTCGCGGGACAGGTCGACGACGACCAGCTCCTGCACGCCCAGCGCGAGCAGAGCGTGCCCGACCGAGGCCCCGGCCCCACCGGCACCGAGAAGGACGACGCGGTCGAGGTCCACGTCGGGCAGCCCACGAGTCATGGCCCGGGTGAAGCCTGACCAGTCCGTGTTGTACCCGATGGCGCCCTGCTCGCCGAACACGACCGTGTTGACCGCGCCGAGCTCCCGGGCGCGGTCGTCCAGGAGGTCGAGGTGCTCGATCACCACCTGCTTGCAGGGGTGGGTGATGTTGAGCCCGTCGAAGCCCAGGGCACGTGCGTAACGGACCAGGTCTCCCACGTCGTCCGGATCCAACGACACCGTCCCGAGGTCGATCGTCCGATACACGTAGGACATGCCCTGGGCATCGGCCTCGTTCATGTGCAGGGCAGGTGTCAGCGACGGGCCGACGCCCGATCCGATCAGCCCGGCGAGGAACCGGCGCGTCACCGAAGCCTCCCGGCCACGGTCGACCGGTGCTGGGCCGCCAGCCGCACCGGCGCATTCGGCGCCCCGAACCCGTCGTAACTCAACCGCCGCTCGACCGCCTCGAAGAACACGGAGCCGATGGTGCGCGTGTAGAAGTGCAGGAACTCGCCCTTCTCATCCCGGTCGTACAGCAGGTCCAGCGACCGCAGCCCCTCCAGGACCTCGTCCGCGAGCCCAAACCGGGCCGCTAGGTCGTCGTAGTAGTTGGTGGGAATCGGCAGGGGATCGAGTCCGCGCTCGCGGGCCTGCCGGGCCAGCGCTGCGACGTCCGTGGTGGCGAACGCGACGTGCTGCGGCAACACGCCGGCCGCCAAGCCGCCGGCGTCGGGGCCGACGTTCAGCACCAGTCGGACGCCGTTCTGCCGACTGGACATCACGCGGCTCTGCACCAGTCCGATCGGGCTGGCGACCTCCGTGCTGGTCGTGATGTCGAGTGCCAACAGCCCCGAGTAGAACAGGGTTGCCTCGTCGAAGCTGGACCTGGGGTGGACGAGGTTGACGTGGTCGACCCTGGTGACCAGCTCGATGTCATCCGTCGGCTCCGAGCCGTTCTCGAACTCGACCAGCCAGGCCGGCGTCGCGTCCTTCGGCGCCGGGCAGAGGAAGATCTCCGATCCGTCCGGCGCCGTGACCGCTTCGAGCGGCTGTTCGCCGGCCTGGTTGCGCCGAAACACCTCAGGAGCCATGAGCTCACGGGCACGTTCAACGGCTCGGGTCGGGTCGGGCACGTCCAGGCCCAAGGCGGCGATCCACGGCGCCCGGTCGCGCGAGCCCTGCTCGTTCAGGATGACCCGTGCGGCCCCTTGGGTCCACAGTCGCACCGGCTTCGAGCGGTGATGACCGCGGAAGCGGAACCCGAGCTGCAGCAACGTCGACTCCACGGGATCGGTGGACTCAGCGCGGATCTCGACGAAGTTCACGCCAGTTGGTTCGGACGCCGCCGAGAGGTGGCTGACCCGGCTCTGCGCGACGTCGCCAGCGAGCAGGCCGTAGGTGGCGTCCTCGAGCCAGATCAGCGACCGGAGGGAGTGAGCGGCCGTGCGTACCGTGTCGGTGCGCCGGAAGACGTCGTTGAAGACCTCCAACGACAGAGGTCCGTCATAGCCGCCTCGGAGGACGTGGGCGAGGAAGGCGGGGAGATCGAAGGCGCCTTCCCCGGGGAACAGCCGGAAGTGCCTGCTCCAGGACAGCACATCCAGGCTCATCGCCGGTGCGTCAGCAAGCTGCACGAAGAAGATCTTCTCCGCCGGGATCGCCTCGATCGCGGCCGGGTCGTGCCCGCGAGACAGGATGTGGAAGCTGTCCAGGCAGATGCCCAAACGTGGGTGGTCCACCGCCTGCACCACCTCCCAGGCGTCGCGGTAGTCGCTGATGTAGCGGCCCCAGGCCAACGCCTCGTAGGCGACCCGGACGTCGAACTTCTCGGCCAGGTCGGCCAGCCGACTCAGCTGCCGCACGGCTGTTGCCCGGTCGTCTGTGACGGCCGTCGCCACGTTGCTGCACAGCAGGAGCGTGTCGATGCCGAGACTGTTCATCAGGGCGAATTTAGCTGCAGCGCGCCGCAAGCTCGCCTCAAGATCCGCCTCTGCGACCCCCTCGAAGTCCCGGAACGGTTGGTACAGCTCGAGTCTGAGTCCCAGGCGATCGGCCAGCGCACGAACCTCGGCGGGCGACTCCTCGGCGACCACGAGGTCCGGCTCGAAGAGCTCGATCCCGTCGAACCCGACCTCCGCGCAGGCCTTCATCTTGCTGATCAGGTCCCCACTCAGGGACACGGTGGCCGTCGATCGCCTCATCGCTGCTCCGTCCAGGTCATGGTGCCGTCGCGATCTGGTGGGCCGCCCTCCGGCCGAAGACGAGCGCCTTGCCCAGTGCCGTCCCGGTCAGGTACGACGCGCCGTGGAAGCCACCGCTCACCTCACCCACCGCGTGCAGTCCGGCGATCACCTCCCCGTCGACGTCCAGCACCTCGGTGGAAGGAGTGACCCGCAGCCCGCCGTACGTGGAGGTCATCAACGTCCGCGCCGGGTACCCGTAGAAGGGTGCGACGTCGATGGGGTCGAGCGCGCCCACGCCGTTGCACAACGAGTCGCGCCCCTGGTCGTCCTCACGTGAGCCGATCGCGGCGTTGTATCGGGCCACCGTGCCGGCCAGACCGTCTGGCTCGATTCCGACCTCCTGCGCGAGCGCGGCGAGGGTCGGCGCCTGAAGCACGTGCCCCTTGTCCTGCAGGTACCCGATGTCCGACAGCGGAACGCCAGGCTGCGAACGATCTCGCACGCGCTGGTCGAAGACTTCGAAACCCAGCCCGCCGGGCTGGCCGAGGCACGCCTGGCCGATTTCCTTGTAGGTCAGTGACTCGTCCACGAACCGCTGGCCATCCCGGTTGACGATGATCGCGCCAAGGTAGAAGGCAGTGAGCAGCTCGTGCTCGTCATCCGTGGTGTCGGGGTGGGACCCGAAAGTGCCCGAGACCCAGCCGACATCGCGTAGGTCAGCCCCCAGTCGCCAGCCGAGCCTCAGGCCGTCCCCAGTGCTGCCGAGTCCGCCGTGTGGGATTGCGGCCAGCTGGGCTGGCGCGAAGAGCGTGAGCAGGTCCCGAGACCGGCTGAAGCCTCCTGTCGCCAGCACCACACCGGCCAGACCGTCGTGCCGAGTTCTGCCGGACGGACCGTTGGCCTCGACGCCGGCGACCGTACCCGCGTCGTTCCGCTCCAGCCTCGTCACGGCCGTGTCTGTCTGCAGGTGCACGCGCGGGGACGCGGCGGCGAGGTCGAGCAGGCGCCCCATCATCGGCCTGATGTCGGCATGGTGGCTGCGTGGCACGCTCTGCCCGGCACTGAGCTTGACGACGTCGTAGGTGGTGTCGAGCCGGCTGCGGGACCAGTGGTCGGCCTCTCGCTGCAGCTCCACGTAGGCGTGCAGCAGGGACTCGTCCGCGTGGCCGCCGCCGGTGCGCCGCAGATCCTCCAGGAAGATCGCGTCACTGTCAGCGATGCCGAGCCGATGCTGGTCCTCGGTGTCCGACCAGGCGAACCAGCCGCCGCTCATCACCGTGCTGCCCCCGACCTCGGCTTGCTTCTCCAGCAACAGGACGTCGAGGTCGTGCTCGGCCAGGGTGACCGCAGCGGTCAGTCCGGCCAGCCCGGCCCCCGCCACGACCGCGTCGTACCGCGGCGTCATCGCGGCCGCACCGCCGCGGCGTCCTGCACATGGTGGAACAGGGCTTCGCAGGCTAGCCGGTACCCGTGCCAGCCGGCACCGGTGACGTAGGTCGTGGCCAGCGGCGCGAAGATGTCGGCTCGGTTGCGGCCGTCCATCGCGAACCAAGGTGAGATGTGCACGACGGCGAACGGCAGTGCCGTGTCGACGATGGCGTCCAGTAGGGGGTAGCCGACCGACGTGAAGCCCGCCGGGTTGACCACGACCGCGTCCAGGTCGTCCATCTCGGTGTGGACCCAGTCGACGAGCACGCCCTCGTGGTTGGACTGGACGTGCCGGGCCTCGAATCCCAGCCGGGCACCGGTGTCGTCGATGCTGGCAGCAACGTCCACAAGGGTGTGAGTCCCGTACTTGGCCGGGTTGCGTCGCCCGAGCCGGTTCAGGTTCGACCCGTGCAGGACGCCGATCCGCATGTCAGGCGTCCCCCGTTCGCTCGGTGGGTGCTGGCGCGCGATAGGTCGGCAGGATCGACGGCGGGATCGGGCCCTTGTTGCGGCGCCCGCCCTGTCGCTCCTCCCACGCGTGCGCGAGGATGCCGACGCTGCGGCTGAGCACGAAGAAGCCGCGGCTCAGCTCGGGCTCGAACCCGAGTTCGGCGTAGATCACCGCGGTGGCGCCGTCGATGTTCATGGGGATCGGTCGTTCGCGTCCTTCGGCAAGCAGGGACTCGACCTCCAGGGCCGCAGCCAGGTGCGCGCCGTCCACCGTTCCCTCGGCCTTAGCCTTGGCGACCAGACCCAACAGCGGATCTCGGCGAGGATCACGTGGGTGGAACCGGTGACCGAACCCGGGGATGTAAGGGGAGCGGCTGCGCCAGCGGGTCAGGACGACGTCCGCGGCCTCCCGCAGCGACCCGGCCGAAGCGGACCCGGCCACCACATCGTTCAACAGCTCGACGCACTGCTGACCGGCGCCGCCGTGGCTGTCGCCCAGCGTGTTGACCGCCGAGGCCATCGCGTTGTTGATACCCACCCCGCAGGTCATGGCCATCCGGGCGATGGCGATGGATGGCGCCTGCGGTCCGTGGTCCATCGACGCCACCAGCGCCGCCTCAAGCAGTCGCGCCTCACCGGGGGAGGGTTGGTCCCCGCGAACCAGGAACCACATGGCACTGACCAGGTCAGTGGTACCGATCAGGTCCTGCACCGGAACACCCCGGTGCTCGACCTCGCCCGGTGCTATCCGGGTCACGGACGTCGTCCACCAGTCGGCGACGCCGTCGACGGTCGGCTCCGGGTACCGGCCGGGACTCACGCAGCGCCGCCTCGGCGGAGCTGCGAACGGGCCTGGCTGGCTCGGCGCAGCTCGTCGAGCTCGTCGTTGTGCTGACCCAACGTCGGGGGAGGGCCTTGCGGACGCAGCGGCCGGCCGTCGAGGTGCACCCCGTTGCCGCTGGTGCGTACCATGCGGTCCTCGCCGCCGGGAAAGGGCACGTCATGGAAGAAACGGCGGTGGTGCAGCTGCTCGGACTCGACTGCCTGTGCCACGGTCAGGATGCGGGCTGCGGGCACTCCGGCAGCGGACAACTCCTTCTCCCACACGAGTGCTGAGCGCCCCGCCAGCGCCTCGTCGATCTCCTGGTTGAGCTCGAACCGGTGCACCTTGCGAAGGTCGCGGGTCAGGAACTTCGGGTCGTCGACCAGGTCCTCGCGCCCGATGAGTCGGCAGAGGGTCTCGAACTGTGACTGCCGGTTGGCGGCGATGTTGAGCGGCCCGTCAGCGGCATGGAACGTGCCGGACGGCGCAGCCGTGGCGTTCTGGTCGCCCATGGCGACCGTCTCCACGCCGCTGATCAGGTAGCTGGAAACGGCCCAGCCCATGGCGGACATGGACGCCTCGAGCATCGACAGGTCGAGGAAGGAACCCCCGCCGCCGTGCGCCCGGCCCACCAGGGCACTGCTGATCGCGAAGGCGGCCATGAGGCCGCCGATGCTGTCGCAGACCGGGAAGCCCACCCGCAGCGGTGCGGTCTCAGCGGTCCCCGTGATGCTCATCATCCCGGACAGGCCCTGCACGACCTGGTCGTAGGCGGGGGCTTGGCTCCCCGGACCGGTCTGGCCAAAGCCGCTGATGGCGCAGTAGACGAGCTGGTCGTTGAGTCGGTGAAGGACGTCCCAGTCGTAGCCCAGTCTGGCTAGCACCCCGGCCCGGTAGTTCTCCAACAGCACGTCGGCGCCTCGAACCAGGTCCTCGAAGGCAGCCCGTCCGTCGGGGTCCTTCAGGTCGAGCTCCACCGACTTCTTGCCGGCGTTCTGGGCGAGGAACGACGTGCCGATCCCTCGGTCGTTGAGCTCGGGATCGGGCCCGAGATGGCGAGCCAGGTCTCCGGACCCCGGCTTCTCGATCTTGACGACCTCGGCCCCCATCAAGCTGAGCTGGAAGCTGCAGTAGGGCCCGGCGAGGACATTGGTGAGGTCGAGCACTCGCACCCCTGCAAGCGGTAGCTGTTCCACTCATGCCTCTTTCCGCGGCGATGCCGCCTCACGTACGCGTCCGCGATCTCACGCCTCGAACGGGTGGGTGAATCCTCTGGTGGTCATCTGTGCCGAGACGCTCTTGAGCTGGGCCACGAAGCTGTCGACCCGGTCGTCCCTGAATCTGGCGGTGGGGCCGCTGATCGCCAGGGCAGAGTCGACGTGCCCTGACCGGGAGACCACGGGGACGGCCACAGCCGAGACCCCGACCTCGCGCTCGCCGTGGCTGACCGCGTAACCGGCCTCTCGCGCGCGAGCGATGCCGTCACGAAGGCGATCCAGTCGTTCTGGCCCTTCGGGTGACAAGCTTGCGACCCGTTCCAACAGACTCTCGGTGGCGTCCTGCAGCAGCACCTTGGACGAGGCGCCCGCCCACAACGGCAGCTCGTCGCCGACGTGCACGACGTGCCGAAGGGTCTGGCTGCTCTGCTGCTGGGCGATGCAGACCCGCTGGACGTCGCGCGTGACGTACAGGTTCACCGTCTCCTTGGTCTCCAGGGAGAGGTCGCGCATCATCGCCCGGAACTGCGATGGCAGCTCCCAGCCCCGCTTCGCCAGGTACGCCCACCGCCACAGACCTGGCCCGGCGGTGACGCCATGGCCCGTGCTCCAGAGCAGGCCGTTCTGTTCCAACGTGTGGAGCATCCGTACCACAGTGGTCTTGGCCAAGCCGGTCTCGGCGACGATCTCGGAGACCGTGACGGTGGTCCGATCCTCGCTGAGCAGGGCGAGGATCTCCACAGCTCGTTGCACGCTGCGGACGCCGCCCACATCGGCCTTCGACAGCTTTTCCTCTGCCGTAACGGACATTCGTGATCCTCTCTGGGGCAGACTCACCTGACGGCAACGCCTTGGTATGGGCTCAGACTGCCATTGTCAGGCTGTCGGCGGAGGTTCATCGGCCGGTAACCCTTGCCAGTTGCCCGGCCACGCCGTAACTTACACGAGGACCACACAGTGGTCTATACGAGCCGACTAGTGGTTTACCAAAGGGGCATCGTGCTGGACGACATCCTCGACGCCGCCGGGCGTGGGCAGCTCATGGAGGCGCCCTCCTTCATCGCCGGCCGATGGAGCCGTGCAGGTGAACCCTTCGAGCGCGTCGGCCCCTGGCTGCGCGAGACCGTCACCCGCGCGTGGACGCCGACCGACGAGGAGATCGACGCGGCACTGGCCGCCACGACGTCGGGCGCAGCAAGGGTTGCCGCGATGTCTCCCGCGCACCGCGCGGAGGCGCTCGAGAGCGCCAGCCGGCTCGCTCACCACCATCGCGACCGACTGGCACACGTGATCGCCCGGGAGCTGGGCAAGCCGATCTCGGACGGCGGCAAGGAGGTCGACCGCGTCGCTGACACCTTCGCCATCTGTGCCCACGAGGCTCGGCAGATCGGCGGCGACGTCCTGCCAGTGGCCGGCTGGCAGGTGGGCGTGGGGAACCTCGCCATGACCTTCCGCGCGCCACTGGGCGTGGCTCTGGCGATCACCCCCTTCAATGCCCCGGCGAACCTGTTGGCGCACAAGCTCGGCGCCTCGTTCGCAGCGGGCAACACCACGCTGGTCAAGTCACCGCCGCAGGCGCCGGCCGTGACGGCGGCCATCGTCGCCCTGCTCGTCGAGGCAGGGGTGCCGGCTGAGGCCGTGCAGCTGCTGCATGGTGGTGGCGACCTCGGGGCACGGCTTTGCGCCGCCCCTGAGGTCGCCGTCATCAGCTTCACCGGCAGCGCCGAGACGGGCGCGGCAGTTGCCCGCGCTGCGGGTGCCAAACGCCTGGTCCTCGAGCTCGGCGGGAACGCGGCGACCATCGTCTGCGACGACGCCGACGTGGCTCGCGCCGCTCGAATCTGCACCCGGACCGGCTACTCCAACTCCGGTCAGAGCTGCATCTCGGTCCAACGTGTCTACGTCCACTCCTCGGTGTTCGACGAGTTCGTCGATCTCATGGGCAAGGAGGTCGCCCAGCTCACTGTGGGCGACCCCAGCAAACCAGGAACCGACATCGGCTCGATGGTCGACGACCAGGCCGCCAGCCGCGTCGAAGCATGGATCAACGCCGCCGTGCGGGACGGTGCCCGCCTGGTCTGTGGTGGCGACCGCGACGGTGCCACCCTGACCCCCACGGTGGTCGCCGACCCGAGCCCGGACGCGACCTTGGTGACCAACGAGGCCTTCGGCGCGGTCGTGGTCGTGCTGCGGTTCGAGGCCTTCGACGATGTCATCGAGCAGTGCAACCGCAGCCGCTACGGACTGCAGGCCGGACTCTTCACCCAGCGCCTGGACCGTATGACGCAGGCGTGGAGGGACCTCCAGGTCGGCGCGGTGGTCGTCAACGGCTCGTCCAACTTCCGGCTCGACCACGTGCCCTTCGGAGGGGTGAAGGATTCCGGCTTCGGCCGCGAGTCCCCAGCTCACATGATCGAGGACTACACGTCGGTCAAGACCCTGCTCGTGCGTGACATGACGATCTGGGGTGAGGAATGACCGACACCGCCGACCTCTGCTCCGCGACCCTCGAAAGGCAGCGATGACGACCTTCCAGACCGCTGACGCCCGCGTCTCCGCCAGGGACCAGCCGACCGCCGCCGAGGCCCTCGTGAGTCAGCTCGAGAGCTATGGAGTCGCGTACATCTTCGGCACCTGCGGACACAGCAACATCGCGTTCCTCGACGCCGTAGGGCGCAGCTCGATCACCTTCGTGATCGCCAGGCACGAACAGGCGGCCGCGCACGCCGCCGACGGCTACGCCCGGGTCAGTGGCAAGCCTGGTGTGGTTCTCATGCACGCAGGGCCCGGGATGATGAACGGTGTCACCGGCGTGGCGACCGCAGCCTTCGACTCGGTGCCCCTCATCGCCATCGCTGGGGACGTCCCGTCCTACTACGCCGGACGACACCCGCACCAGGAGGTGAACCTCCACGACGACGCCGACCAGGGAGCGATCTACCGACCGTTCGTGAAGCGGGTCTGGGACATCAAGCGTGTCGAGGACCTCCCGCGCTTCACCGAGCGCGCCTTCTGGACCGCGACGTCCGGGCGCCCCGGGGCAGTGCTGCTGAACGTACCCATGGACATGTTCTCCCGCCCACTGCCGGCCGGCCGCGAAGCGGACTTCCCGCTGGTTGGTCAAACCTCGACCCCCTCCATCGGCGAGCGCGATGCTGCGCGAGTCGCTGCGACGTTGCTGGAGGCCGAACGTCCGCTGATCTACATCGGCGGCGGACTGCGGACCCCCGCTGGCCGTGAGGCCGTGATCGAGTTGGCCGAGCACCTGGACATCCCCATCGCGCATTCGCTCATGGCCAAGGGAACCGTTCCTGACCGGCATCCCCTGCTGATGGGCATGACCGGGTTCTGGGGCTTGGAGATGACCAACGACTACACCCGCGAGGCAGACGTCGTCCTCGCCTTCGGGACACGATTCGCCGAGACCGACGCCAGTTCCTGGGACGGTCGGTACACGTGGGGGCTGCCGCCCGGACGGCTCATCCAGGTGGACCTGGATCCCTCGGAGATCGGCCGCAACTACCCCGTCGAGATGGGTGTCGTCGCCGACGCCACCCAGACGGTTGGCGCAGTGCTGCAGGCGGTGCGGCAGGCCAGTCCAGCTCCGCGGTCCCGGCCGGGACTTCGCAGCCGCATCGTCGCCGTCCGCGACGAGCTCTTCGACGCGAGTCGCGAACGAGGGGGCAGCGATGCCTTCCCGCTCCGCCCTGAACGGATCCTGCGTGACCTGCGTGACGCGCTGCCCGAGGACGCCATCCTGGTGACCGATGTGGGGTGGAACAAGAACGGTGTGGCCCAGTGCTACGACCTGCCCCCTGCGGGACGCTTCATCACCCCTGGCGGCCTGTCCACCATGGGCTTCGGGCCGGCCGCTGCGGTCGGGGTGCAGGTTGCGGCCCCCGACAAGGTCGTGGTCGCGCTGATCGGGGACGGTGGGATGAGCGCCCAGCTGCCGGCTCTGCCCATGGCCGTCGAGCAGGGACTGCCGGTCCTCTTCGTGGTCATGAACAACCGCGCGCACGGCACGATCGCCGACCTGCAGGCCTCGAACTTCGGCGCGAGTTTCGGTTGCGAGTTCCGCGACCAGGACGGCAACTCCTACAGTCCCGACTTCGCCGCCTTGGCTCGGTCCTGCGGTGCGGACGGGTACCTGCCCCAGTCGGCGGACGAGTTCGCCGAGGCCCTGCGCTCCGCAGTGGCCAACCGTCGGACGGCAGTCATCGACGTCGCGATGGTCAACGAGCCTGTGCCCACCCCCGGGCACTGGAACATCAAGGACATCTACCACGGTCGATTCGCCTGACGGCGCATCACTCCACCCAACGAAGTGAGGTCACACGACATGATCCCGTCGACGAAGACGGTGCTGGCAGTCGCCGCGAGCGCGCTCCTGCTCGTCGCAAGTGGCGCCTGCAGTGCACCAGGCTCGGACGAGGCGTCCGGCGGTTCCGACAGCGGACCCATCAAGTTCGCGCTGGTTGACGCCCAGAGTGGTCAGCTCAGCTCCCTGGGGGCATGGGAGCTCAAGGGCGCCAAGCTGGCTGTCAACGAGTTCAACGAGGCCGGGGGTCTCGACGGCCGCAAGGTCGAGCTGACAGTCTTCGACGACCAGGGCGACCCGACGACCGGCACCTCCATCGCCAGCAAGGTCACGGCCGGTGGGTACACGGCGATGATCGGCACCGCGGAGAGTGCCGTCACGCTGGCGATGAATCCGATCCTGAAGGCCGCGAAGGTGCCGTCGATCACCTCCGGTCAGTCCCCGGCGATCTCCAAGCTCGGTAGCCCCTTCCAGTTCTTCAACGGGCCGACCAGCGTCACCTACGACGAGACGCTCGCGAAGTATCTGGTCGAGGACAAGGGCTACAAGACCTTTGCGATGATCTCCAACAACGGTGGCTACGGCACCGGTGAGCACGACGCCTTCAAGGCCGCGCTGAGCTCCCGCAACATCACGCCGACCGACGACAAGGTCGTCACGACCGACCAGAAGGACTTCAGCTCGGTGCTGACGTCCATCCGGGGCAAGAACCCGGACGTGCTCTTCATCGGTACGGAGGAGGTGGAGGCCGGCCTGATCGCCAAGCAGGCCCGTGAGCTCGGGCTGAAGTCCGTCTTCGCCGGTGCGGCACCGCTGTCCACCCCGGTGTACGCGCAGACGGCTGGCAACGCGAACGTCGAGGGCACCATCGTGAGCACGCCCTACCTGAGCAACGACGCCACCGATGCCTCGAAGAAGTTTGCTGCGGCCTACAAGGCTGCCTACAACGAGGAGGCCGAGCTCCATGGAGCCAAGGCCTACGACGGGACCAACATCTTCCTGACCGCGCTGAAGGCGACCAACGGCGAGGGTGGGCAGAAGCTCGCTGACCAGATCCGCGCCACCAAGTACGCCGGTCTGCTCGGCAGCTTCGCCTACGACGACCAGGGCGTCGGCATCCACGAGACGAAGATCGGCCTCATCAAGTCGGGCGCGCTCACCGCGGCCCAGTGACGGTGGCCCGGAGCCGGGGCGGCGACGTCCTGGCTCCGGGCACCGCAGGTCGGACCCCTCGAGGCGGAAGGAACGTCATGCAGGTTCAACTCCAGACACTCATCGGTGGGCTCACCCTGGGGGCCATCTACGCGCTGGTCGCCTTGGGGTTCTCGCTGGTCTACCGGACCATGGGGCTGGTCAACTTCGCCAACGGCCAGATCGTCATGATCGGGGCCTACACCGCATCGACGTTCTACATGACGGCCAAGCTGCCCTTCGCGGTCGCCATCGTGATCGCCGTCGTGATCACCGGCGCGCTGGGTCTGGTCATCGAAAGGGTCTTGCGCCCCCTGGAAGGCCGGGACTTCGACCTGATGCTCATCGGCACCATCGGCTTCGGAGTGATGCTCGAGGCCCTGGCCACGATCATCTGGGGAGCCACCGGGCGCGCGGTTCCGTCACCTTTGAAGGCGGCGCCGATCGACGTCGGTGGCCTGAGGATCCGTACGTACAGCATCGTCGTCCTCATCGTGGCCGCGCTTGCGACGATCGCGCTGGTCGCCTTCCTCCAACGCACGAAACTGGGTTCGGCGATGCAAGCCGTCGCGATGGATCCGGACGCCGCCACGGCCGTCGGCATTCATGTCGGCAGGAGCAACGCGATCGCGTTCGCCGTCGGAGCCGGCCTCGCCGCGCTTGCCGGAGGACTGGCTGGACCGCTGCTCTACGTCAATGCCTCGCTTGGCGGCTCGTTGGGCATCAAGGGGTTCGCCGCCGCGATCCTCGGGGGATTCGGCAACATCCAGGGTGCGATCGTGGGTGGGCTTGCGATCGGGGTCCTGGACTCGTTCGCCGCCGGTCAGTTCGAGGGTTACTCGGAACTGGTCGTGTTCGTCGTGTTCACGGTCGTGATCATGATCCTGCCGACGGGCATCTTCGGGGAGCGCACGGTGAACCGCGCATGAAGGTCAAGCTCGGTGCAGTCCTGGTGGTGGCCGTGGGGCTCGTCGCCCTGCCTTATCTGGTGGGCTCGTACCAGATTCACGTCGCCGATGTCATGATCATCTTCGCCATCCTCTCCATCGGGCTCGGACTTGCCCTCGGTATCGGAGGGCAGGTCAACCTGGCCCAGGTGGCCTTCTTCGGGGTCGGCGCCTACGGGGTCGCGATCCTGACCACGGAGCACGGTTTCGGCTTCTGGACGGCCGCAGTCGTCGGGCTGCTCGCCAGCCTGCTCATGGGAGTCGTCGTGGGGATCCCCGCGCTCCGCGTGCAGTCCCACTACCTGGGCATCGTGACACTCGGCCTGGCACTCGCGTTCACCAGCTGGATCACCAACGCCTCCTCGATCACCCACGGTGCCAACGGGATCTCCGGAGTCCCGACGCCACCGTTCTTCGGGGTCGATCTCAGCAGCGAGTACCTCTACTACTACCTGGAGATCGCGGCGCTTGCGCTTGGCCTGGCGTTCGCGCTCTTCATCGTGCACACCCGACTCGGCCGCCGGATGATGGCCATGCGCGACGACTCCATCGCCGCCAGCGCGCTGGGCGCGAACGTCAAGGTTCTCCGACTGATGACATTCGGCGTCTCCAGCCTCTACGGCGGAGTGGCGGGAATCCTGTACGCCGGCCTCATCCACTACGTCTCGCCGGACTCCTTCAGCATCGCCACGATGTTCCTTCTCCTCGCCATGGTCATCATCGGTGGCCGGCAGAGCATCATCGGCTGCATCATCGGGGCTGTCGTCCTGTCCCTGGTGCGGGAGTGGTTGATCGACTTCTCGACCTATGCACAGCTCGGATACGGCGCCATCGTGGTGCTCGCGGTGGTCTTTGCACCTACCGGGCTGGCCGGCATCCCAAGACGAATCCGGTCGATGCGTCGCGGGACGGCGGCAGAACGAGCCGCCGTGCAGCCGTTCGCCCCGGACGGCACCGGCGGACTCGGGGCTGGCGAGAACCGGTCCGCCGCCACCTTGCACGTTCGTGGCATCAGCAAGAGCTTCCGTGGCCTCAAGGCGCTGAACGACGTCACCATCGACGTCGAGGCCGGCAGCATCACCGGGATCGTCGGTCCTAACGGCTCAGGCAAGACCACGCTCCTCAACGTGATCAGCGGGCTGTACAAGCCGAACGGGGGACGCTTCCTGCTGGACGACCAGGACGTCACGGCACTGACGCCCGCGCAGCTCTCGCAGTACGGCATCGCACGCACCTTCCAGAACCTTCGGCTGTTCACCCAGCTCACCGTCCGGCAGAACGTGCTGATGGCCCTCGACCGCTCCTCGATGGTCTCCACCACGGCGTACGTCGGCTGGCCCGTCGGCATCGTCCGCGACGAACGCCGGATGCGCGCGCAGGCAGACCAGATCCTCGCCAGGTTCGGGATCGCCGACTACGCCGACGAGCCGCCGGCATCGCTGCCCTACGGGGTGCAGCGCAGGGTCGAGCTCGCGCGCGCTATCGCGACGAACCCCCGACTGCTGCTGCTCGACGAGCCTGCCGCTGGTCTGAACGGGCAGGAGGTGGCTCAGCTCCGGCAGATCGTGGAGGCGATCCGCGACGGGGGAGTCACCGTCGTGCTGGTCGAGCACAACATGGGCCTAGTGATGTCGCTCTGCGATCGCGTCGCGGTCCTGGCCAGTGGCGCCGTCATCGCGGACGGGCGGCCGGCTGAGGTGGTTCGCGATCCGCAGGTCATCGAAGCCTACCTGGGCGACGTGTCGCAGGTGGCCGATCTGGTGCCGGATGAGAAGAGCATCGCGAAGGCGAGCGCGGATCAGGACAGGGAGCTGTCACGATGACCGACAACGCCGCGGTCGCGAAAGCGGCATCCTCAGACGTCGCCCCGGAGCGGCTGCAGGTCGAGGGGCTCACTGTCCGGTACGGCGGCGTGGTCGCCGTGGACGGCGTCAGCTTCATCCTGGAGCCGGGGCAGTGCCTCGGAATCATCGGCGCCAACGGAGCCGGCAAGACCTCGACTCTCCGGGCTCTGATGGGCCTCGCGCCCCGTGCATGCGCGTCCATGAAGCTGGGCGAGGTCGACCTGATGCAGGTCAACGCCCGGGACGTCGTCCGCCACGGAATCGGATACGTGCCGGAGGGCCGTCATGTGTTCGGCGGCTTGACCGTCCGGGACAACCTGGACCTGGGCGCGTACTCACGAAAGCGAAACGCCCGCAGAAAGGCGACGTTCGACGAGGTCTACGAGCTGTTCCCGGTGCTGTCGGACATGAGCAACCGGCTGGCCGGAACCCTGTCCGGTGGGCAGCAGCAGATGCTGGCGATCGGTCGCGCCATGATGTCCGAACCCAGCATCCTGGTACTCGACGAGCCGTCCATGGGACTCTCGCCGAAGCTCGTCGGCGAGGTGCTGGCGTCATTGAACCGACTGCGCGAGCGCGGCCTCAGCCTGCTGCTCGTGGAGCAGAACGCCTGGCTCACCTTCGAGGCGACCGAGCGATGCCTGGTCTTGGAGAACGGATCGGTCGCGCTGGAGGGGCCCTCGGCCGACCTCCGACACGATGCCGGCGTCCGCCAGCTCTACCTCGGCCTGTGACATCGCCGTAGCGCGGGTGCTAAGCCTTAGCAGGGCCGGTACTGCTCCGGACGACTAGCCGTGTCGGGGGTATCGATCGCTGACCCGGAGGCGTCTCTGGCGACGCCAGGAGGATGCGCACCGCCATGGTGGCCGCCTCCGGGCCCGGCACGTGGACAGATGTCAAAGGGGGGTTGGATATCTCACCGAGCCAGGAGTTGTCGATACCGACGACGCTGATATCCTGCCCGATGCGAACGCCACGGGATTGCAGGCTCGACAAGAGCCCTAGGGCGATGAGGTCGTTGTACGCCACGGCGGCGGTCACCCCCAGTGAGAGAACGAGGTCCGCTGCGCGCGCCCCGGCCTCGTAGCGAGGCTCGAACGGTCCGAGCTCGACCAGGTCGATCCCGAAGCTCAGAGCGGCGGCGTTGAGTGTCTGCCTGCGCGCCTCGTTCGAGTACGAGTCGTGAGGCCCGGCCAGGTACACCACCCGTTGGTGCCCAAGGGTATGCAGGTGCGCGATCGCCTGCGTGTATCCATCGAGCCCCGGCACGATGCAATTGCTGACGGCGGAGGACTCGCGGAACAAGAGCACGATCCTTGACCTCATGGCGAGATCCTGCAGCGCTTGGTCATCCATCCGCGGCGAGGCCAGGATCAGGCCCGAGACGGTGTCGATGACGCTGTTGACGGCTTCGCTCTCCTCGTTGGTGTGCTCGTCGCTCTCGACGACGACAACCACGTGCTGGTGTCGACTCGCTTCAGCGTGAACTGCCTTGATCAGTGGCGCGAAGAAGGGGTTGGCGATGTCCGGCACGAAGAGGCCGACCGCTCCAACGCGCTCTGATCCGGTCGCGGTGCGGTACCCCAGGTCGTCTGCCGCCCGCAGTACCCGCTGCCTGGTCCGTCTCGTCACGAGTTCGGGACGAGTGAACGTGCGGGAGGCCGTCGACTTGGACACCTCTGCCAGCCTCGCCACGTCCGTCAGTGAGACCTCGGTCATATCACCCTCAGAATTCCGCCCAATGCTTCGTCAGTCCATCTCTGCAACGGTCTGCAACGGTAGCACGTGGCCGACTGGGGCGTCCTGTGTGCTGCGCTGCAGCGGGATACGCGCGCAGCTTGTTGACAGAGCACGATCACACTGACACGCTACTGCAACGAGTTGCCGCAGCATCCAAGAGGCATATCCACCTCGGAGGTGACGGGCGCAGATGAGCAGCAGCGTCGTTTCGGTGTCGGGTCCAGGTGCCGCGGTTCAGCGAGCCGCTCGGCGAATCGGCCCCCGCTGATGCCGAGCTGAGAACCGCCACCGTGTCCGCACGATTCTCGTTGGCCCATCTGACGGCTCTGAAATGTCCGCCGCCGGAGCTGGTCTACGTTGCGGCCCGAGTTGGCTACGACTCCGTGAGTCTTCGAACGATTCCGCTGGGAGTCCCCGGCGAGCCGGAGTATGAGCTCGCCTCGAACCGCGAGCTGCTTCGCAAGACACGGGTCGCCTTGACGGCGACGGGCATCTCGGTCAGCGACATCGAACTGGCCTGCATCCACGACGATGTGGACGTCCGCGGCTATCAGGCTGCGTTCGAGGTCGCACAATCGCTCGGGGCGCGAGACGTGCTGTGCAGCATCTGGGCGAGGGACCGCGGGTTCTATGTCGACCAGTTCGCCGCCCTGTGCGAGCTCGCTGGCCGGTACCACCTGCGCGTCAACCTCGAGTTCGTCGCCATTGCGGCAGTCCGGACGCTGACGCAGGCCGTGGACGTTCTTCAGGCGGTCGGAGCACCCAACTCCGGACTGCTCCTGGACGCCTACCACGTGGACCGGGCAGGGACGAGAGTCGAGGATCTGGCCGCCCTGCCGCGACACTGGTTCAACTTGTGTCAGCTGTGCGATGCGCCGGCGGCCCTGCCGCAGTCCGAGGAGGGGCTGCGCGTCGAGGTCCGAGAGCAGCGGCTCTACCTGGGTGAGGGCGGCCTGGACGTTGCCGGGCTGCTGGCCCTGACCCCGCCCATGACCTACTCGCTCGAGGTGCCCAATCTGGCGAGACTCGAGGAACTGGGCGCAGCCGAGCATGCTGCTCGAACACTCGACTCTGCTCGTAGGTACCTCGGTGAGCATCCGCGGGCAGCGGCTGGCTGAGAGTTGCATCCGCAGGACCGGTCGTCGGATCCGGCGTTTCCGGCCGGGACGGTCAGTGCGTCGAGGAGGTGCCAGCGAGGCGCGGTTCCAGGGAGTCCGGCCGACGGGTCTTCCGCCGGATGCACCCGTGCTGGGCTCTCAGGTTCACCGTGCGTGATGGTGACGAGGTTCAGGCAACGCCGCAAGGGGCCCATCGACCGATGGCCTCCTGCGGCGACCCTGACGGTCGCGTGCGGGGCCGTCAGCTGATAGCCACGCGCTGCCGTTCCCGGCGTTGCCAGACGCGTCGCGACCGCATCCGCTCCTCGAGGGCCGCCTCCTCGGCGTCCAGGTGCAGAACCTGCGCGGGCAGCGGCGGGGCCGGGGCCAGGTCGAGGACCTCCACCGTCGACTCGAGCAGACCGCAGGCCACGAGGTAGTCGACGGTGCTGCCCAGGGTCGTCGGTGTCGCGATGCCGAACTGCGTGGCGTGCATCTCGAGCTCGGTGACCCGCACGGCCCGCGCCGCGGCTTCCTGGGCGATCACCTCGGCGGCGGTGACCCGCTCCGTGAACTCAGGCTCCTCTCGGCGCAGGTGGTCCAGCTCCGCGTCGGTCCAGTGGTGAGGCGGCTCCCATGCCGCGGACTGCCACCCCAGCTCAAGCCCGATGACCCGACGAAGCTCGGACTCCAGCGCGTCGAGGTGCAGGGGTCCACGCGCGACCAGTGCGTTGACGACCAGCAGCGCACGGTCGGGCAGATGCCGAAGCCAACCGGCTCCGATGAACGACTCGGAGCACCAGTGCTCCCGGTCTGCAACCGCCACGTTCACTCCCGATGGGTCCCGCAGCAGGCAGCTGCGGGCGCGAACGTAACAACGGCGTCTGGGAGTACGGACGCTGAGCGATCTCGGTGCGGTAACGAGTCAGCAGCGCCGTCGACCAGACGGGAGAGCCCAGCCTCGGCGGAGGCAAGGCCGCGGAGCGGTACGGTCGCCAGGTGGCGGCTGAGCGGGTCCGGGGCAGGCTCCGCCTGGCTGCCGCCGCGTTCGCCAGCAACGCCCGCAACCCCAACCTGCGGCGCGCCCAGCTCAGCTTCCTCGGCGCCTGGACGGCGGAGTGGGCCTTCACCGTGGGCCTGGGGATCGTGGCCTACCGCGACGGCGGCGCCACGGCCGTCGGGCTCGTAGGACTGCTGCGCATGGTGCCGTCCGCGATCCTCGCTCCGCTCCTGTCCCCGTTGGCCGACAGGGGACGACGGGAACGCGTGCTGATCCTGGTCTCCTTGCTGCGTGGTGCCGCGACCGGTGCGGCCGCGGTGGTCGTCGGCGTCGGCGGTCCGACGTCCGTCGTCTACGCCCTGGCGGTGCTCTCGACCATCGCCGCCACCCTGTACCGTCCGGCGCACTCGGCGCTGCTCCCATCGTTGTGCCACAGCGGGTACGAGCTCGCCAGTGCGAACGTCGTCCGCGGGCTCCTGGACTCCGCCGCGACGCTGGTCGGTCCGCTGCTGGCCGCGCTGCTGCTCCAGCTCACCGGCGTGACCGTCGTCTTCGCCGTGGCAGCGGGCGCCTCGCTGTGGGCCGCGGCGCTGCTGGTGCGGTTGCGCTACGACGCCCCGCCGCGCCCGCCCGCGCCGGTGGAGACCAACCTCATCGGCGCTGCGGCAGAAGGGATTCGGGCCGTCAGCCAGAACCGCGACATCGCCCTCATCATGGGCCTGGCGGCGGCGCAGGCCTTCACCCGAGGTGCGCTCACCGTCCTCACCGTCGTGGTGGCCATCGACGTGCTGGGGACCGGCGAACCAGGAGTGGGCGTCCTCACCGCCGCTGTCGGAGCCGGTGCAGTGCTCGGCTCGCTGGCGGCGTCCTTGCTGGTCAGCACTCGCCGACTCGGTGCGTGGTTCGCCGTCGGCGTGGCCCTGTGGGGCGTCCCGGTCACGCTGATCGGCGTCTTCCCGCAGCAGGCCGCGGCCCTCGCCCTCCTGGCGTGCGTCGGCGTCGGCAACTCCCTGATCGACCTCGGCGGGTTCACGCTGCTGGCCCGGCTCGCCGGCGACGACGTCCTGGCGCGGGTGTTCGGCGTTCTGGAGAGCCTGGTCGCGCTGTTCATCGGGGTCGGGGCGATCGTCACGTCGCTGCTGATCGGGCTCTCGGGCGTCCGCCCGGCGCTGGTGGTCGTCGGGCTGCTGTGCCCGCTCTGCGCGTTGGTGTCGTGGCCGCGCCTGCGCCGCATGGACCGGTCCATCGACGTCCGAGATCGGGACATCGGCACGTTGCAGTCCGTGGCCATGTTGAACGCCCTGCCGCTGCCCGCGATCGAGCGTCTCGCCCGCGGGCTGGAGCCGGTGGTGGTGACCGTCGGGCGCGCCGTCTTCGAACAGGGCGACATCGGCGACCGGTACTTCGTGATCGAGTCAGGCGAGGCCGAGGTCATCGGGGACGGACACGTCGTCGCCACGCTCGGCCCGGGGGAGGGCTTCGGCGAGATCGCGCTGCTGCGGCGTACCCGACGGACGGCGACGGTCCGAGCCAGCACCGAGCTTCGACTGCAGGCGCTGGGCTCCGACCACTTCCTCTCCGTCGTGCTCGGTTACACGCCGAGCGCGCGTGAGGCGGGGTCGGTGGTCGACTCGATGCTCGACCGGTTCACGCCGCAAGCGGACCCCGGGGAACCGGCGGAATAGCAGGCATTTCAGGCGTTTCTGAGGGTTCGGCCGATTGGTAGGGTCACGCATGACGTCCGGGCGTTCGCTCCTGCTCATCGCTGACATCGGTGGCTACACCGAGTACATGCGATCCCATCGGATGAGCCTTGCGCACGCGGAGGTCAACACGTCCAGGCTGTTGGAGAAGGTGATCGACGCCGCGCCCGGTTTCGACCTGATCGAGATCGAAGGCGACGCAGCCTTTCTCGCCCGCGACGCCGACGCCATGGACCGTGAGGCGACGGTCGCCCTGACCCTTCAGGCCGCCACGTCGATGCACCGAGCGTTCCACCGCGAGCGGCAGTACGTCGCGACGAACCTGTGCCCGTGCAAGAGCTGCACCGAGGCGAACAACCTCAAGCTGAAGTTCGTCGCGCACAGCGGCGAGGTCGCCACCCAGACGATCCGGCAACGGCGCAAGCTCGTCGGGATCGACGTCATCCTCGTGCACCGGTTGCTGAAGAACGCCGTTGACGTCCCCGAGTACGTGCTCGTCTCAGAAGAGCTCTACCGCAGCGGAGACACCGCACTTCCCGGACCCACGCACCAGGTCTCCCAGGACCTCGAGGGGATCGGCCCGGTGGTGGCGCACTACGTGGACGTCGCTGACCTGGCGGGCGCGTTTCCGGCGCTCCCGAAGCCTTCCGTGCTCGGACGCCTCGGCAAGACCCTGTCCGTCGCCGGCGCGGGTCTGCCCTACATGGTCGGCCTTCGCCGTCCACGTCGTGAGGCGGCCGCACACCGAGGCGCGTGGACGGCGTGACAGCAGGCCTCAGGCGGCGCAGACTGGCAGGACCAGCGCCGAGCGAACCGGTGGAGGTCCACCGTGTGGAAGAACGACCGAGGCACACCTGAGCTGATGCCGACCCTGTCGGCGGGCAAGCACCGCAGTCCGCGAACGGGCGCGTGCGTCATGGAGTTCGCTTCCTACCTCGCAGGTGAGCGGTGGAGCGATCAGCCGCGCTGTACCCACCCGCTGCTGGCCGAGCTGGCCCGGGGCGTCAACGACCACGTCAGCGATGACGCCCGGCAGCGCCTGGTCCCGTTGGTGCCGGCGGTGATCGGGCTGACCAGCGACGACCCGCGCGTGGACGCCCACGTGGCCCTCCTCGCCGCGGCCGCGGCGCTGCCGATCGCGGCCGAGCCGACTCAACGCGCCCTCGCGGTCGCGGTGCTGACCTGCAGCCGGGTCCTGGCGGACCTGGACGGAAGTGAGCAGCGAGCCGCCTACGTCGAGGCGGTTCTCGAGCGAGCACCGCAGGCCGAGCAGTGGGCGAGACGGTTCACCGACGGCAGCCGCGTTCCCTCGCTACGGGTGTTCCGCCGGTACGCGGCACCGCACACGGTCCGGTACGCGGTGCGAGGCATCGCCAAGGCCGCCGTCCCCGATCCGGATGCCCGGCTCTGCGCCCTGCTCGAGCAGGCGGTCGCGCAGTTCCCCTCGTGGACAGGATCGCGTCCGGCGACCGAGCTGGCCGAGGTGTCGGCCAGGCAGCCCTCGGTGCGGTAGCCACGGCAGTAGCCAAGCCCGCTCCGCCCGGCTCAGCGACTCAGGTGCTCCCCGCCCGTCATCCGGCGCACCTTGCGTACGTGACGCCGTCGCGTGACGCGTCGGGAGATCCGCCACAGGTAGCCGCCCTCTTGCTCTTCGTTGTCGTGGGTCTCAGCCATGACTGTTGCCTCCTGATCTCATTTCGCCAGTAGTACCCCGAGGAGCACCGTGAACATCTCCGCCGCGAACAGAGCGACGCCGATGCGGTACCAGCGAGCCCGTCCGACCAGCCGCTCGTCATTGCCGTCCCGAGCCACGAGCAGTCGGTCCACCATCTCGCGCAGGACCTGGTCGGGGTCCTTGCCCTCGTCGTGCAGCTGCAGGATGACTGCGGCGCTGGGTCCGTAGCCCCACGCGCGGACCCGCCAGTTCACCCGCAGCACGGTCAGGATCGTCAGCATCAGGAGCACGGTCAGAGCGATGCTGATGAACGTCGGCAGGGTGCGGCCGTCGGAATGCTTCGTCGCGAGGAGGCCGATGCCCACGGGGAAGCTGGCAACCAGCCCAGCCGGGACGAGCAACGCTGATGCGCGGTCCCGCAGGCGGCCGAGGCTCGCATCCTGCTGCTGCAGCCGGAGCACGACGGCGTCGTACGCCAGCGTCAGCGATTCATGCGCCATCGGCTCTCCTTCCCTGCACCGATCGTGCCAGGTCGCGATCTCTCCGGGTGGCATCTGTCAGCATCGCCGACGCCCGCGGCACGTCCCCAGCGCACGTGATGCTGCGCTGGCACGGCCCGGTCAGCCTGCGGCGGGCGCTCCATCGGAGTCGCGGAGCAGCACCTGGTGCTGGGTGCGCACGAGATAGTCCCGGATGATGTCCCGGCTCTTGGTCAGGCAGGCGATCCGCGACTCGAGGCCCAGGAGCTCCTCGGCGAGCTGCTCGGCCACGGCGGCAGGGCAGGTCTCCTCGTCGCGGGCGGCGGCGTCCTCGGCGTCCAGCAGCACCTTCACCAGTCGGGTCGGCAGTCCGGCCTGCACCAGGCCGGCCACCCGCGAGACCCGCTCCAGGTCGTCCTCGGTGTAGCTGCGGTACCCGTTGTCGGAGCGCCGCGCGGTGAGCAGACCCTGCTGCTCGTAGTACCGGATGAGGCGTGGCGCGACGTCAGTGCGCGCGGCCAGCTCGCCGATCTTCATCTCTCGCCCCCACGGGCTTGACATTGACATTAGTGTCAAAGTCTAGCGTCGATCGCATGAGCCGCACAGCCGTCCAGCCCTCACCCGTTGCCGCACCCACGTCCGTACCGAGCGGCGCTGCCCAGCGCCTGCCCTGGCCCAGCCTGCTCGTGCTGGGTTCGGCCACGTTCTCCATGGTGACGGCGGAGATGCTGCCGACAGCGGTGCTCGAACCGATGAGCCAGGGCCTCGGCGTGACGGGCACCCAGGCGGCGCAGCTCGTCTCGCTCTGGGCCGGCGTGGTGGTCGTGGCGAGCTTCCCGCTGGTGGCGCTGACCCGGCGCTTCGACCGGCGGGACGTCGTGATGACGGCCCTGCTGGTGCTGACCGGCTCGGCCGGGCTGACGGCGGTCGCGCCCACCTACGCGACGGCAGTCGCGGCCCGGCTGCTGGGTGCGGCCGCGGTCGGACTGCTCTGGGCGACCGTCAACGCGCACCTGGCCGACCTGGTCCCCCAGCGGCTGCTCGGCGCGGCGGTCTCGGTGGTGCTCGGCGGCGCGACCCTGGGCATGGTCCTCGGTACTCCCGTCGCGCGTCTGGTCGCCGACCTCGTCGGCTGGCGCACCTCGTTCGCCGCCCTGGCCGCGTCGACCGCACTGATCGCCGTCCTGGTCCGGGTGGTCGTCGTTCCCGGCCACCGAAGCCCTCGCACCCCGGTCGCCGGCCGCCGCGGCACCCCGCGCACGCCGATCACGTCGCTGCTCGCGGTGACCGGGCTCGTCGCCCTCGTCCTCGTCGGCCACTACGGCGCCTTCACGTTCATCACCGTGCTCGCCCCGGTTGACCGGCTGCCAGGCGGGACCAGCGCGATGCTGCTGGGTTTCGGCCTCGCGTCCGCGATCGGCATCGCCCTCGCCGGACGGGTGCGCGACCGCACCCGGCCCGCCCTGGTCGTCTCGGTCCTCGCGACCGCCATCACCCTGGTCGCCCTGCGAGCGAGCGAAGGTCACCCGAACCTCGGGCTCCTGGTCGTGCTGCTGTGGGGTGTCGCCTCGGGTGCACTGCCTGCCCTGGCCCAGACCGAGATCATGCGCCAGGCCGGCACCGAGCACCGCGCGACCGCCGGTGCGTTGATCCCCGTCCTGTTCAACGGGGGCATCGCCCTCGGGGCCGCCCTCGCAGCGGTGGTGGCCGACCACAGCGGCATCGATGCGGTCCCGCTGCCGGCGGCGGCCGTCGTCCTGGCCGCCGCGATCGGCCTGGCTGCCACCCGGCTAGGAGGGTGGCGCCGAGCTTCGTGACCGGGTGAGCCGGTGTGCGTGCTTCGATAGCCGGCGTGAGCGCGACGTCCCTGACCCACGAGGTGCTGCGGCAGGCCCTCGGCCCCGTCCCCACCCCGGCGTCTCTGGAACCTGAGGTGCACGAGGAGGTCCAGTGCGACGGGTACGTCCGTCGGCGGGTCAGCTACGACGTCCCGTCGGGTCGCGCGTCCGCGTTCGTCTGCGTCCCGGACGGTCTTGCCGCGCCGGCGCCGCTGGTGTTCTGCCACCACCAGCACGCCGGCGAGTTCGACCTCGGCAAGAGCGAGGTGTGCGGACTGCGCGGTGACCCCGACCAGGCGTACGCGGCCGAGCTCGCCCAGCGCGGGTTCGTCACGATCGCGCCGGATGCGATCGGCTTCGAGGACCGCAACTGGGCGGACGGCGCGAACGTCGGCTGGTTCGAGCTGTCCTCCCGCCTGGTGCTCGGCCGCACTCTGCTGGCCGACTGCCTGCAGGAGGTCTCGCTGGCCATCGACTGTGCGAGCACCCTGGCCGAGGTCGACGCGACCTCGGTCGGCTTCATCGGACACTCCTACGGCGGCCGCATCGCGCTGTGGGCGCCAGCCTGGGACGCGCGCATCCGGGCGAGCGTGTCGAACTGCGGCTGCATCCCCTACCGGGATTCGTTCGCGCGGGACGCCGGCTTCCAGGCCGAGCTGGTCGTGCCCGGCTTCGCCGCCCGGTACGACGTCGAGGACGTGCTCGCGCTGGCCTCCCAGTGCGAGGTGCTGGTGATCGCGGCCGCGGACGACGTGTGGAGCCGCGGCGCGCGCGGCCTCGGGCCCCGCCTGCACGACCTGGGGGCGACCCACGTGCGCGTCCACGTCGTGCCCGGCGACCACGAGTTCCGGGCCCCACAGCGCGAGCTGGCCTACGAGTTCCTCGACGTGCAGCTGGGCCGCACGCCGGCGGGTGGGCCCGCCTGAGCGCGCCGACCGGGCCAGGATGATCCCGGAGCGCCCGGGTCCACTACGATGGCTCCAGCGGTGGGTATGACACCGCCGGTTCCCGCGGATGTGGGAACGATCGGACCCGATGCGTCGATGTCTTCCCGATCTGCGGGACGAGGCGCGTCGGCGGGGCACAGGGGACGGGCGCACAGCGCTCGACGTCCACCGCCCCGAGCGGTACGCCCGCGTTCGGGCGCGCCGTCCCGCCGCGAGACGCGCGCCGGGAACTGAAGGAGGAGCCTGTGGCTCGACAGGGCCAGCGCCAACCGGGCGCTCGTCGTCCTGCCCCGCGGCAGCAGCAGCGTGCCCGCCCCCGCGACAACGAGGGCATCATCCCCGTGCTCGCCCGCACGGTGCGCGACGTCGAGGCCGCCGTCCAGCGGGGCCGCGTGGTGCCGTCGGTCCGGACGAAGTTCCAGGTCGTGGCCCTGCTGGTGCGCGAGGAGCGCGACCGGATCCGGGCCGACAAGACCATCAGCGAGGCCCAGCAGGCGAAGGAGCTCAAGCGCCTCGACGGGATCGCCGTGATCCTGGCCAAGTCCACGGCCCGCGACACCTCGCTGCTCGCCCTGCTCGCCGACGATGCCGTCGTGTCCGACGCGGCCAGGTCGCTGCGCCGCGACATGCTGCGCGAGGCCGGCATCGAGTCCGCGCCCGAGATCGTCGCGCCCGCCCAGCCGCAGACCGTCGTGCCGGTGGCGAACGAGCGCCGCGTCGTGCCGCAGTCGGTCGTGTCCCGGCAGCTCGCCAACCCCTTCCTCGCCCCGGACTTCTCCGCGCCCCGGCCCAAGACCCCCGCGGGCTTCCTGAACGGCTGGGAGCTGCTCGGACCGCTGTTCAACTCGTTCGAGCGGGCCAGTGGTGGCGCGTCGACCGGCCTGGCCCTGCCCGCGCCGTCGTCCCTGAACGCCCCGGGCGGCCACGAGCTGATGAAGCACCAGGCCCAGCTGGTCGCCGCCGCCGCGGCCGGCCACCGGACCTTCCTGCTCGCCGACGAGCCCGGCCTGGGCAAGACCGCCCAGGCGTTGCTGGCCGCCCAGGCGGCCAACGCCTTCCCCCTGCTCGTGGTCGTTCCGAACGTCGTCAAGACCAACTGGGCGCGCGAGGCGAGCATCTGGACGCCGAACCGCCCGGCCACCGTGATCCACGGCGACGGCGACACGATCGACGGCTTCGCGGACATCGTCATCGTCAACTACGAGGTGCTCGACCGCCACGTGGGCTGGCTCGGCGACCTGGGCTTCCACGGCATGGTCGTCGACGAGGCGCACTTCATCAAGAACAAGACGTCCCAGCGCTCGCAGCACGTGCTGGAGCTGTCCGAGCGCATCCGGTTCCGCAACCCGCGGCCGCTGCTGATGGCCCTCACCGGCACCCCGCTGATCAACGACATCGAGGACTTCCGGGCCATCTGGCAGTTCCTCGGCTGGATCGACGAGAAGAAGCCGCGGGCCGAGCTGATGCACGCGCTCGAGGAGACCGGCCTGACGCCCGCCGACCCCGGGTTCTACTCGGCCGCCCGCCAGTGCGTCGTCGACATGGGCATCGTCCGGCGGCGCAAGGTCGACGTCGCCGCCGACATCCCGGCCCGCCGCATCGCCGACCTGCCCGTCGAGCTCGACGAGAAGGCCAGCCGCTCGATCCGCAAGGCCGAGCGCGATCTGGCCCGCCGCATGGTGTCCCGCTACGAGAGCGCCCTCGCCACCCGGTCCGTCGGCCCCACGGTCGACGGCATCGACCACGACCTCGTCCGCCAGGTGGCCACCTGGGAGCGCAAGAACACCTCGGCGAAGAAGAGCGACGAGAACGTGTTCAGCATGATGCGCCGCATCGGCCAGGCCAAGGCCGGACCGGCCGCGGACTACGCCGCGCAGCTGGCTCGCAGCGCCGGCAAGGTCGTGTTCTTCGCCAAGCACGTCGACGTCATGGACGTCGCGGAGGAGACCTTCGCCGAGCGGGGGATCCGGTACTCCTCGATCCGCGGCGACCAGACGAACTCGGTGCGGCAGAAGCAGATCGACGCGTTCGTCAACGACCCGGACGTCGCCATCGCGGTCTGCTCGCTGACCGCGGCGGGCGTCGGGATCAACCTGCAGGTCGCCTCCAACATCGTGCTGGCCGAGCTGTCCTGGACGGACGCCGAGCAGACGCAGGCGATCGACCGCAGCCACCGCATCGGCCAGACCGAGCCGGTGACCGCGTGGCGCATCATCGCCGCGCAGACCATCGACACGAAGATCGCCGAGCTCATCGACAGCAAGGCCGGACTCGCAGCCCGGGCCCTGGACGGCGCGGACGAGGTCGAGTCCTCGGCCGACGTCCAGCTCGAGGCCCTGGTGGCGCTGCTCACCGAGGCCCTGTCCGAGGCATCCGCTGGCGCATCCTTCGATGCGCTGTCCGGCTCATTGTCCGAGCAGCCCTAGCCGCGCGACACTGGGCGGCGATGGTAGGCCCGCTGCTCGATACGAAGACCCACGTTCCCGGTCGGCAGCCGGGCGCCTTGGTGCGGCCCCGGCTGGCTGGGCGGCTGGGGGCCAGCGCCTGGTGCGAGGCCGACGGCGACCCGTCGGCGGCGATCAGCCACGCCCTGGCCGGCGGCGACACCGGCCGCGCCGCAGACCTGATGGAGCTCGCGATGCCTGCGATGCAACGGGACCGGCGCGAACCCGAGCTCGGGCGGTGGGTGCAGTCCCTGCCGGACGAGGTGGTGCGCGAGCGTCCGGTGCTCGGCGTCGCGTTCGTCGGGGCGCTGGCGCAGGTGTCGGACTTCGCCTCGATCGACGAGCGGTTGTCGGGCATCGAACGCTGCCTGCGTGCGGACGACGGGAGCTGGCTGGAGCAGCCACCACCCGGCCTGGTGGTCGTGGACGAAGCCGCGTACCGGACGGTCCCGGCCGCCGTCGAGATGTACCGGGCCGCACTGGCGTTAAGACAAGGGGATCTGGCCGGCACGATCGCGCGAGCCCGGCGGGCGTTGTCGCTGGCGCCACCGGACGGCGACCTCGTCCGGGCGGCAGCCGGTGCCCTGGCCGGCCTCGCCTCGTGGACCGCGGGAGACCTCGCCGGCGCGCACGCGGCGTACACCGAGTCGATCGCCGGCCTGGAGAGCGTGGGGTTCGTCGCCGACGCCCTGGGCTGCTGCATCGCCCTCGGCGACCTGCGCATCACGCAGGGCCGGCTGGGCGACGCCGTCGGCGCCTACGAGCAGGCGCTCGACCTCGCCGTCCGGACGTCGCCCGACGAGCCGTTGCGCGGCACCGCGGACATGCACGTGGGACTGGCGGGCGTGCTGCTCGAGCAGAACGACCTCGCCGCCGCCGCCGAGCACCTGGCGGTCAACGAGCACCTCGGCGCCCACAACGGACTGCCGCAGAACCCGTACCGCTGGCGGGTCGTCACCGCCCGGCTGCGCGAGGCCGGGGGTGACCTCGACGGCGCGCTCGTGCTCCTCGACGAGGCGGACCGCGTCTACGAGGGGGACTACTCGCCGAACGTACGGCCGGTCCCCGCGGTGCGCGCCCGGCTGCGGCTGCGCCGCGGTGAGCTGAGCGCCGCCGCCGACTGGGCTCGTCAGCAGGGGCTGTCCGCCGCCGACGAGCTGTCGTACCTGCGCGAGTACGAGCACGTCACGCTCGCGCGCCTGCTGCTGGCGATGCGTGATGACGCCGCCGTCGGCCTGCTGGAGCGGTTGCTGACGGCAGCCGAGGACGGCGAGCGCGGCGGCACCGTCATCGAGCTGCTCGTGCTGCTGGCCCTGGCCCACGACTCCCGCGCGGACGCCGTCGCCGCGGTCGCCGCGGTGGACCGCGCCCTCGCCGTCGCCCAGCCCGAGGGCTACGTGCGGGTCTTCGTCGACGAGGGCCCGCCGATGACCGCCCTGCTCCGGGCATCGCTCCGCCAGTCCGCTGTGCCGGGCTACGTGCGCCACCTGCTCGCCGCGACCGCGGCAGTGCCGGTGCAGCACCCGTCCGGGCGAACGGCGCTCGTGGACCCGCTGAGCCAGCGCGAGCTCGACGTCCTGCGGCTGCTCGGCACGGACCTCGGCGGCCCGGAGATCGCCCGCGAGCTTTCTGTCTCGCTGAACACCATGCGGACGCACACCAAGAGCATCTACGCGAAGTTCGGCGTGACCAGCCGCCGGGCCGCGGTCCGGCGGGCCCAGGAGCTCGACCTGCTTCCCGGCCAGCGAGGAAGCTGACCCGGAAGGTCACCATCCCGCTCACCACATGTGGTGATGACCGCTCACCAGGTCCGCTGACACCTTCGCGGCATGAGCGAACGAAGCGAGAGCCAGGACGGCGGTGCCGACCGGTACGAGATCCGTGTCCGCGGGCACCTCGCACCCCGCTGGGCCACCTGGTTCGACGGCATGACCCTCACCCGCCACGACGACGGCACCACCGTCATCCACGGACCGGTTGCCGACCAGTCCGCCCTGCACGGACTGCTCCGCCGGCTCAGCGACATCGGGCTGCCGCTCGTCTCCGTCACCGCGATCCCCGCCAGCGCGATCACCCCGCCAGAACCGACTCGAAGGAGCACCTCATGACCACGCACACCGACACCGCACCGACCACCCCACCGGCCGCGACAACGCCTGTCGGCACCGGGATGGACCCGATGCGCAAGGTCGCCCTGGCCGGCGGCCTGATGTACCTGCTCACCTTCGCCGCATCGTTCCCGCAGCTCAAGCTGTTCGCGGGCCTCATCGACGACCCCACCGCGTACATCAGCGGCTCGGGCAGCAACACCGCGGTGTTCTGGGGCTCCTGGCTCGAGGTCATCACGGCCGTAGCCTGCATCGGGACCGCGGTCGCGCTGTACCCGGCCACCCGGCGGGTCAGCCGGACCGCCGCGATCGGTTTCGTCACCTCGCGCGTCGTCGAGGCCACCCTCATCGTCGTCGGCGTCATGTGCGTGCTGTCCGTCGTCACGCTGCAGCACCGCTTCGCCGGCGCCACCGGAGCGCAGGCCGACGCGCTCGGCGTCACGGGGGAGGCCCTCGTCGCCATGCGGCAGTGGACCTTCCTGCTCGGGCCCGGCTTCATCGCCGGTATCAACGGCCTGTTCCTCGGCTACGCGATGTACAAGGGCCGGCTCGTCCCGCGGATCATCCCGACCCTCGGCCTCATCGGGGCCCCGCTGATCCTGATGTCCGCGACCGTCACCATCCTCGGCGGCTGGGACCAGATGTCCGTCCCGAGCGCGCTCTGCACCATCCCGATCGCCGTCTGGGAGTTCTCGCTCGGGGTGTGGCTGACCTTCAAGGGCTTCCGGAACGCCCCGGGCTCCGTCTGAGGCCCACGCGCTGACCTGACGCAGCTGGGGCACCCGGGCTCACCCGGGTGCCCCAGCTGCGTCAGGTCAGCCGGGCGTCGGAGGCTGGCGCGCTCTGGTCGGGCGATGTCGTTGAGTGGTAGACATCGCCACAGACCACAGAGAGGTGGCGACCATGAGCGACGAAGCTGCGGCAGCCGACCGGTTCGACGTCATCGTGGTCGGGGGTGGCTCGGCGGGCGCCGTCATCGCGGCGCGGCTGACCGAGAACCCGGACGTGCGGGTCGCGCTCGTGGAGGCCGGCGGTACCCCACCGGACCGCGCTGCGATGCCCGCCGCGGTCGCCTCGCTGCAGCTCGACCCGGACGTCGACTGGATGTACACCGGTGACCCGGGCGGCGCCGGCAAGGGCCTGACCGACGGCCGGATGATGGTGCCGCGCGGCAAGATGCTCGGCGGCTCGTCGAGCCTGAACTACATGGCCTACGTGCGCGGCCACCCCGGTGACTTCGACGGCTGGGCGGCGGACGGCGCCAAGGGCTGGTCGTACGACGACGTGCTGCCGTACTTCACCAGGAGCGAGGACCTGGTGCCGCCGGACCCGCCGGAGGGCGTGGTCATCGACGACGAGGTGCACGGCACCGGTGGCCCACTCGGGGTGTCGGTGCGATCGCCGCGAACCGTTGCGGCAGAGCAGTTCGTGCAGGCCGCCGAGGCTGCCGGGATCCCGAACGGGGACTACAACGGTCGCGACCGCGGCGGCCCGACCGGCGTCGCGTCGCTGTTCCAGACCACCACCCGCAACGGTCAGCGGTCCTCGACGTACGACGCGTTCCTCGCTCCCGCGATGGGCCGGACGAACCTGACCGTCATCACCCACGCCCAGGTCGAGCAGGTCCTGCTGGACCAGGGACCGAACGGCCTGCGCGCCACCGGGATCCGCTACAGCGACGCGGACGGCGGGACGACGACCCTGCACGCGGAGCGTGAGGTGGTGGTCAGCGCCGGGGCGATCGGCTCGCCGCAGCTGCTGCTGCTGTCCGGTATCGGGCCGACCGCGGAGCTCGCGGCCGTCGGAGTGGAGTGCCTGCTGGACAACCCGCACGTCGGCAAGCACCTCAAGGACCACCTGCACGTGCCACTCGCCTTCCCGGCCCCCGGGGTCGCCTTGACGATGACCGAGATCGCGATCGCGCTCGGCCCGGACGCGCTGCGCGCCCCGGCCGGACCGCTCCCCGCGGACCCGGCCGACGACGCGGGTCTGCCGCCGGAGCTGGCGGGGCTCAAGGCCGAGGCCGTGCGGCAGGTGACCGAGTGGGCGACGACCGGCAAGGGGCTGCCGTCGTCCTCCTTCTACGACGCGGTCGCCTTCTTCTCCACCGGGCTCGGCGACCCGCACACCCACGACGCGCAGATCGGGCTGCTCGCCTGCGGGTACACGCCGGACATCTGGCGCCACGTGTTCCGGGTCGACCCAGCGGCCTTCTTCCCCGATCCCGAGTCGGCGCTCTCGCCCACGGCCCAGACCGTCGTCGTCCTGCCCAACCCCGTGCAGCCGCACTCCGAGGGCGAGGTCCGGCTGGCCAGCTCCGACGTGGCCGACGCCCCGGTGATCGACCTGAACTACTTCGCCGACCCGCACGACGTCACCGTCATGGTCGCGGTGATGCGGCGCGCGCTGGAGATCGTCGACCACTGGCCGGGCGACGGCCTCGGCGCGCTCATGGTGCCGCCGGCCCTGGCCGTCGCCCACGGGCACCAGGCGGGGGAGGCCCCGAGCGACGCGCTGCTCGAGGACCTGGCCCGGCACTACGCACTGACCGTCTACCACGAGACGTCGACGTGCCGGATCGGCAGCGTGGTGGACGCCGAGCTGCGGGTGCTCGGCGTCGCCGGGCTGCGGGTCGCCGACGCGAGCGTCATGCCCACCGTGGTCAGCGGCAACACCAACGCGGCCACGATCATGATCGGCGAGCGCGCGGCCGACCTGATCGCCGCGGACCACCGGCTCACGCCGGACTCGACGGTCGGCTGATCCGGTGTGCCGATGGCTCGCCTACTCCGGGGAACCGCTGCGACCGGCCACGCTCGTCCTCGACACCCAGCACTCGCTGGTCGCCCAGTCGCTGAACTCGCCGCTGGGTGCCGAGCCGGTGAACGGCGACGGCTTCGGCCTGGGGTGGTACTCGGGCGACGCGGGCGCGACCGGGACCCCCGCCCTCTTCCACAGCATCGAGCCCGCCTGGAACGACCAGAACCTGCGCGAGCTGAGCCGGGCCATCGAGTCCCCGTTGTTCTTCAGCCACGTCCGGGCCGCGGCCGGCCCCCCGATCCAGCAGACGAACTGCCACCCGTTCCGGTACGAGAACTGGCTCTTCATGCACAACGGTGGGCTGGCCGACTTCGACGCGGTCAAGCGCGACCTGACGTTCGCCGTCGACCCGTCGCTCTACCCGCACATCAAGGGGACGACGGACTCCGAGGTGCTCTTCCACCTGGCGCTCACGCTGGGGCTGCGGGACGACCCGGTCGCGGCGATGACCAAGACCATCCGGATGGCAGAGGAGGTCGGGCACGCGCACCACGTGCCGTTCCCCGTCCAGGGCACGTTCGCGGTCTCGGACGGCACGACGCTGTGGGCCTTCCGGTACTCCTCACAGGGGCGGTCCCGCACGCTCTTCCACTCGGCCGACGTCGCCACCCTGCAGGAGATGTACCCGGAGGTCGAACGGCTCCGTGCGTTCGGCCCGCACGCCCACGTCGTCGTGTCGGAGCCGCTCAACGACCTGCCCGGCGTCTTCCTCGAGGTGCCGGAGTCGACGGTGGCGGTGCTGGACGGATCGGGGTACCACCACCGACCGTTCCTCGCCGCCGACTGACGCTGGACGAAACGCGAGCGGCCCGCACCGTGACGGTGCGGGCCGCGAGCGTTGCAGGACAGCGAGATCAGCCGAGGTCGTACCGGTCCAGCATCATCACCTTGTCCCACGCGGCGACGAAGTCGCGCACGAACTTCTCCTGGGCGTCCGCGCTGGCGTAGACCTCCGCGAGGGCCCGCAGCTCGGAGTTCGAGCCGAACACGAGGTCCGCGCGGCTTCCGGTCCACGTGACCTCGCCGGTGGCGGCGTCGCGTCCCTCGAAGGTGTCCTGGGTCTCGGACGTCGACGTCCACGTGGTGCCCTGGTCGAGCAGGTTCACGAAGAAGTCGTTGGTCAGGGTCCCCGGCGTCTTCGTGAGGACCCCGACCTGGGACCGCTGGGTGTTGGCGTCCAGCACCCGCAGACCACCCACGAGAACCGTCAGCTCGGGCGCGCTGAGCGAGAGCAGGTTCGCCCGGTCGACCAGCACGTGCTCGGCCGGCGCGCGGTGCGCCTTGGTGTCGTAGTTGCGGAACCCGTCGGCCACCGGCTCGAGCGCGGCGAACGACTCGACGTCCGTCTGCTCCTGGGTCGCGTCCGTGCGACCCGGGGTGAACGGCACCTGGACGTCGTGACCGGCGGCGCGAGCGGCCTGCTCGACGGCGGCGCCACCAGCGAGCACGATCAGGTCGGCCAGCGAGATCTGCGCCCCGCTGTCGTCCGCGGCGTTGAACTCGCTCCGGATGCCTTCGAGCGTCCGCAGCACCACGGCCAGCTCAGCCGGATCGTTGACCTCCCAGCCGGACTGCGGCTCGAGGCGGATCCGAGCACCGTTGGCGCCGCCGCGCTTGTCGCTCGCGCGGAAGGTGGACGCCGACGCCCACGCGGTCGCCACCAGCTGCGCCACCGACAGCCCCGAGTCGAGCACCTGGTCCTTGAGCGCGCTGACATCCGCGGGTCCGACGAGCTCGTGCGTCACGGCGGGGACCGGGTCCTGCCAGATCAGCTCCTCGGACGGCACCAGCGGCCCGAGGTAGCGCTGGATCGGGCCCATGTCGCGGTGGGTCAGCTTGTACCAGGCGCGGGCGAAGGCGTCCGCGAACTGGTCCGGGTTCTCGTAGAAGCGCCGCGAGATCTGCTCGTAGACCGGGTCCACCCGCAGTGCGAGGTCCGTGGTCAGCATCGTCGGCGGGCGGGACAGCGAGCCGTCCTGCGGGTCCGGCACCGTGTTGGCCCCGGCGCCGTCCTTGGGCTGCCACTGGTTCGCGCCGGCGGGGCTGGCGGTGAGCTCCCACTCGTGGCCGAACAGCACCTCGAAGAACGTGTTGTCCCAGGTGGTCGGCGTCGGCGTCCAGGTGACCTCGATGCCGCTGGTGATCGCGTCGCGACCCTTGCCGCTGCCGAAGCCGTTGCGCCAGCCCAGCCCCATCTCCTCGAGCGGGGCGGCCTCCGGCTCCGGGCCGACGTTGACCTCGGGGTCGGCGGCACCGTGGGTCTTGCCGAACGTGTGGCCGCCGGCGATCAGCGCGACGGTCTCCTCGTCGTTCATCGCCATGCGGCGGAACGTCTCACGGATGTCGCGCGCCGCGGCGAGCGGGTCGGGCTGGCCGTTCGGGCCCTCCGGGTTCACGTAGATGAGACCCATCTGGACGGCGGCCAGCGGGTTCTCGAGCTCGCGGTCCCCGGTGTAGCGCTCGTCGCCCAGCCAGGTGTCCTCGCTGCCCCAGTAGACGTCCTCGTCCGGCTCCCACACGTCGGCGCGGCCGCCGGCGAAACCGAAGGTCGTGAAGCCCATGGACTCCAGGGCGCAGTTGCCCGCGAAGATCATCAGGTCGGCCCACGAGATCGACTGGCCGTACTTCTGCTTGACCGGCCACAGCAGCCGACGGGCCTTGTCGAGGTTGCCGTTGTCCGGCCAGCTGTTCAGCGGCGCGAACCGCTGCATGCCGGCACCAGCGCCCCCGCGGCCGTCGTGGATCCGGTACGTGCCGGCGCTGTGCCAGGCCATCCGGATGAACAGCGGGCCGTAGTGGCCGAAGTCGGCCGGCCACCAGTCCTGCGACGTCGTCATGACCTGGTCGACGTCACGGCGCAGCTCGTCGAGGTCGACGGTCGCGAAGGCGGCGGCGTAGTCGAAGTCCGCACCGAGCGGGTTGGCCACGGCGGGGTGCTTGCGCAGGATGGCCAGGTTCAGCCGGTCCGGCCACCAGTCGCGGTTCGCCGTCCCCTCGGGGGCGCGGCTTCCGTGCGCGACGGGGCAGCGAGCCTCGCTCTCCTCGTTCATCTCGCCGACTTCGGCATTGGGATGGTCAGACATCAGGATCCTTCCGGCATCAGGCGGTGGGAACGGTGGTGCTGCAGCTGGGGCACAGACCCCAGAAGATCACCTCGGCCTCGTCGACGGCGAAGCCGTGGTCGTCAGACGGGGTCAGGCACGGCACGGAGCCGACGACGCAGTCGACGTCGGCGATCACGCCGCAGGAGCGGCAGACGAGGTGGTGGTGGTTGTCGCTGACCCGCGACTCGTAGCGTGCCACGGACCCGGCCGGCTCGATCCGCCGGACCAGGCCCGCCGTGGTGAGCGCCCGCAGGACGTCATACACGGCCTGGGTGGAGACCTCGCCGAGGTCCGCGCGCGCCGCACCGACGATCGTGTCCGTGTCGGCGTGCGGGATCTCGCGGACCGCGGTCAGCACGGCGACCCGAGGCCGGGTCACCCGTAGAGCCGCGTCGCGCAGAGACTGCTCGACGTCCGCCCTCGTGGTCACCGTCCGAGTCTCTGACCTTTTCTGGAATCAGTCAAGACCACGGTCGCCGCCGCGCAGCAGCCGGGCGAGCGACGTCCGGCGCAGCTGCGACGACTCCACCTGCGCCACCACCAGCGCGGCCACCACCAGCGCCGCGGCCAGCAGTACCGTCCACCACGGCAGGACGACGTCCGGCGGCCCGGTCTGGCCGGTCACCCGCTGCAAGGCCAGCGAGCCGAACATCACCGCGGCGCTCCCGAGGCCGAGCACCAGCCCGGCTACTACCCCCACTGCCACCGGAGGCACCAGCTCGCCGCCCAGCACCCGGCCAACCTGCCCGGGCCGCAGACCCATAGCCCGCAACCGACCGAGCGACTCGTTGCGGGCCGGTGCCGCGACGGCGGCGGCCAGCACGACGCCGAGGACACCGAACAGCAGCAGCAGCGCGGCCGAGGCGATCGCCAGGTGCCGCAGGGCAGCGGCCAGCGGCGCGTCCCGCCTCGCCTCGAGGACGTCGTCCCGCCGCACGACCGTGCCGCCCGGGCCGGCCGAGCCTGGCGCGGCAGCGCCGTGGGCTGCGGCCTCGAGCGCGCGGACCGCCCCGGGACCGACCGCCCAGACCGTCCCCGGGTCGGCCGCTGCCCCCGTGGCGGCGAAGGCCGCCGCGTCCACGACGACCACCGGATCCTCGCCGGAGCCGATCGCCGGCGCGGTGCCGACCACGTGCAGCGGCAGCCTCGCGTCGTCCCAACCGATGCGCAAGCCCTCGCGCAGCGCGGGGTCACCGCCGCGCAGCAGTGCGGGCGTTCCCGTGGTTGCCCCCGGGGCGAGCCGTTCCAGCTGCGGAGCGTCAGGCAGCGGGGTCGCGGCGAGCAGCTTCGCGAAGGCCGCCGCGTCCACCACGACGAGCCGCACCCGGGCGGCCGTCTGCCCCGACGCCGCGGGGACGCCGTCCGCCACCCGGGCTGCGACGGCCGCGGTGACCCCGGGCGCGCCGGCCACCCGCTGAGCAAGCTGCCCGACGCCCCGGTCCGGATCCGTCTGCAGCTGCGCGTCCGCGCCGACCTCGCGCCAGGCGCCCGCCGACTGTCCGTGCTGCTCGGTCGCGGCCAAGGCCACGCAGACCGTCAGCTGGGCCGCCGTCACCGTCACGAGCAGCATCGGCAGCGCCCTGGTCGCCGTCCGGACGGCGCCGGCCGCCGCGAACAGCGGGACGGCGCGGGGCGAGCGACGCGAGCGGGCCAGCACGAACGCCGCCACCGGCGGGAGCAGCCGCAGGACGACGAGCGCCCCCAGCACGGCGAACCACGTCGGGGCGCTCGCGGCCAGCAGGTCGGGTTCGTCACCGCCGCCGAGGACGCCGCGCTGGCGCAGAGCCGCCAGGGCCGCGACCGCGACCAGCGCGACCGTCGCCTCGAGCAGGATGCGCCGTGCCACCTTCGCCCGGGCCGCCGTCCGCCGCGCGGAGCGGTTGGCCGGCACCCGCCGTCCGCCGCCCGCCCGGGAGACCACCAGCACGCCCAGCACGGGCCCGGCGAGCGCCGCGACGGCGAGCACGGGCAGCGTCCACGGCCATGACGCGCCGCCGACCAGCAGCCGCGCGGCGAGCACCCCCACGCCCGCCCCCACCACCGCTACCGCCGCTGACTCCACCAGCAGCTCGGCGCCGATCGCGACCAGGCCGGCGCCGCGCTCGCGGGCCACGGCCAGGGCGGCGGCCCGGCGGCGGGTCAGCAGCTGGGCGGCCAGCACCAGCAGGAGTGCGGCGCCGGCCAGCAGCCCGACGAGCAGCACGGTGGCCTGGGCGCGCGCCGCGACGACCTGCGACCGCGCGTCGAGCAGCACCCGGTCCAGGAGGCTGTCCCACCACATCGTGGGCGTGCCGTTCGCGTCGACAGCGGAGGACGCCTTCAGCGCGACGACGTCCCGGACGAGCGCCTCGCTCTGGTCGTAGCGCAGCCGGTCGGGCTGGGGGGTGAAGACCACCCGGCGGTCCAGGTCGTCAAAGGGCACGGCCAGCCGCAGGTCCGGCAGCGACTCGGCTGAGACCAGTGCGGCGGCCGACGTGCGGACCACCTTCTCGGTCACCCCGGTGCTGGGGTGCAGCAGCCGGGGGGCCGCCTGCCACGCATCCGCTGCCGGGTCGGTGGGGGAGTAGATCCCGCTGACCCGGGCCTCGACCCGGCGGTAGCGCTCGTCCTCGGCGGCGAACGTGTCGCCCGTCCGGAGCCCCAGCGCGGTCGCCGCGGCCTGCGAGAGCGCGACCTGCACCGGCCAGGGGTCGCCGTCCGGCACCTTCGCCGTGGCCTGCGCGGGCGGCACGCTCGCGCGCGGCGGGCCACCGGACGTCCAGGTCACCGCCGGTGCGCCGTCGCGCCCCACCACGTAGGCCAGTCGCGCGTAGCGGCCCGGGCCGCCACCCAGCACGTGCAGCTCGGTCGTCGTGACGCTGGCCACCCCCGGACGCAGGACCGCGTTGAGGTCGGCCGGCATGGTCAGCTGCGCCTCGCGGCTGGCCTGCTGGACCTGCGCCGCCGACGAGGGCTCGCGGACCCGTGCCGCGCTCTCGGTGTCGTCGGGGAACGGGACGGTGACGACCACGTCGCCCCCGGCGCCGGCCTGCCGCACGGTGCCGGCGACCGCCCGGTCGGCGGTGCGCTCCGCCAGCGGTGGGACGGCCGCGGTCAGCAGGCTGGTCAACGCGACGACGCCACCGGTGAGCAGCAGCAGCCGGACGTCGGCCCGGGCGCGGCCGAGGACGCTGGGCCGGTGCAACCGCAACGGGTTCACGCGTCCCCCGTCCGCAGGTGGGCCGTGTCGGAACGTCGGACCTGGACCAACGCCACCCCGGCCGCCACCGACACGCAGCCCAGCACCAGACCGGCGACCAGAGCGGCCTCCGCGGGCCAGGGCCACTGCGGCAGAACGGGTTGCAGCGGTGCGCCGCCGAGGTCGGAGCGCACCAGGCTCGGGCCGAGGGCGTACGACGCCACCGCCCCGACCAGCGCGCCGAGCACGACGAGCAGGGTCAGGACGGCCCCGTGCTGGCCCACCAGGAGCCCGCGGACCTGCCGGCGGGTGAGGCCGAGCGCGCGCAACCGGGCCAGCTCGACGGCCCGGGTCTCGAGGTCGGCCGTCAGCAGCAGGGCCGTGCCGGCGAGCAGCAGCAGGACGGCCGCGACGACGAGCGTCACGAGGGCGGCGCTCACGCTGACCCGCAACGGCCCACGAGCCAGCTGGTCGGCCCGCTCGTCGCGGGTGGTGACCTCGCCGAGACCCAGCGCCCGGACGGCGCTCGCCGCTCCCGGCTTGGGGTCGCCCACCCACCACGCGTCGGCGACGGGCTCCAGCTGCCCGGCGCCGATCAGCGTGCGAGACAGGGTGTCCGCGTCCGCGAGGACGGCCAGCTGGCCCGGCGCCGAGGGCACCGTCGGCACGATCGCGAGGACGACCACCGGGACGTCCACGCCGCTCACGGTGGCGGTGAAGCTGCCGCCGACCTTGGTGCCCACGGAGTCGGCGAGCAGCCGCGACACCGCGACGGGCACAGCCGCCGGCGCCTCGAGTGCGCTGGCCAGCAGGTCGGTCTCGACGTAGGCGAGCGCGGCGAGGCTGATCCGGGTCGAGGCGCGGATCACGGTCGTACCGCCGTCGTCGGCCACGCTGGCGGTTGCCGCCTCGGCCTCCGCCGGCTGCTCAGCGAGGCTGGCGGCCGTCCAACGCGAAGGCGGCGCGGGGGACTTGGCCGTCCCGGGTACGCGCAGCGCGACCATGATCTCGCCGGTGCCGGCGTCGTCCGGCAGAGGTGAGCTCGGGTCGCCGGCCAGGGTCAGCCGCATCGCGACCACCTGCTGGTCGGCACCGATGGGCGAGCGCCAGTGCGGTGCGTGCCGGCGCCCGTCGAGGGGTACGGGATCGGTCTCGACCGTCGTCCGCAGGCCTGAGGCGTCCTGCAGGACGAGGGTCGGCGCGGCGGTGACGACCGCGTGCTCGGGCGCGGTGCCGGAGAGCGTGAGGCCGGATCCGCCTGCGGGCAGCGGCACGCCGACCACCTGGTCCGGCGGCGCCAGCAGGTCGCCGACCTGCTGCCAGCTTCGTCCGCCGTCCAGCCGCCCGCGCAGCAGCGACCCGGCGTGCCGGGCGTCGATGGCGACGAGCTGCGGTGCGGAGGCGCGGTCGCCGAGGAACTGGCCGAGCGCGACAGGGCGGGCGGTGACGGCCGACACGACGCCGCCGCTGGCGCGGGTGACCGCGGCGGCGTCGCCGCTGGTCGGCGGGGCCGCGAGTGCCACGGTCAGGTCGGTGCCCACCTGGACGGCGGCCTGGTCCACCTGAGATCGCTCCCACGTCGCTCCCAGCGACAGCGCGAACGTGCCGGCGGCCGCCGCGACGGCGAGCAGCACCGACGCGGTGACCGGGTGCGGACGGCGCGCGGCCTCGTAGGCGGCGAGCGGCGCCAGCAGCCGGCGTGAGCGCCGCGCCGGGCGGGTGGTGAGGGAGAACAGCAGTGGCACCAGGCGCACGGCGACCAGGGCGAGGGCGACGACGAACAGGACCGGAGCGACGGTCCGGACGACGTCCCCGCTGCTCGCCGGGCCCGGGGGTTGGGAGCGCAGCTGCCACCAGCCGGCCGCGGCCAGCGCCAGCAGGAGCAGGTCCAGCCCGGACGCGGCGGCGAGCGCGAGATGACCGCGCGCCCCGGTCGTGGTGGTGGTCGCCGCGGCAGCCGTGGCCGGTGTGGACGCGGCCCGCAGAGCGGGCACGACGAGGCTGCCGGCCAGCAGGACCGCGCCGACCAGGACGGTGAGGACCAGGTCGATGGTGACGGTCGGCGGCTGGGCCAGGCCGGCGTCGGCCATGGCGGGGAGGCGGGTCAGGGCGGAGTGCAGCAGGGCGGACGCGGGCACGGCCAGCACGGCCGCCAGGCCACCGAGGAGCAGGGCCTCTGCCGAGGCCGCCAGCACCAGCTGGCGCCGGTCCAGCCCGAGGCTCAGTAGCAGCGCCCGCTCGTCGGCGCGGAAGACGGCGAGCAGGCGGCCGGCCAGCACGAGCGCGGCGGCGGCCAGCGTGCTGCCGAGCAGCACCACCACCAGCACGGTGGACCGGGTGGCGGCCTGCTGGGCGCGGGTATCGGCCAGGGTCTGCGGCAGGTCGGACGCGATCCGGCTGATCCGGGCCCGGCCGTCCAGCACGGCGGTCAGCCGGTCGTCGGCGGTGTCGACGGACGTGGCCACCGTGCTCAGCGCGGCTTCGCTGGTGGAGCCGACCACGGGGTGCGCGGTGACCTGCATGGTGTCGACCGTCGAGCCGCTGGTCAGCAGGGCGTCGGCGGTGACCATGAACGGCCCGTAGGCGGGGCCACTCACCCGGCCGTCGTTGTACGCCGCGTCGTAACCCTTGCCGGCCAACGGGTCCCGCGCCCAGCCGGCCTGGGAGCGTGGCTGGAAGGTGCCGACGACCACCACGGTGACCGGACGTCGGACGTCGGTCGGGCCGGTCTCGCGGCCCAGCGTCACGTGCTGGCCGACGGTGAGCCGCAGCAGCCGGGCCGTGGTGTCGGGCACGACCGCCTCGGCCGCAGGTCCGCTAGCGGCGGCCGGCCAGCGTCCCGAGGTGAGGCGCGCCTGGTCGGCGAGGTCGTCGCGGCTGCCCAGGTAGGCGCGCTTGCCCGGGGAGTCCAGCTGGCGCAGGGTCGAGACGGCGTTGCTGGTCGTGGTCGTCGCCAGCGGTGCCAACGCCGAGGTGATGACCACCTGGGCGTCCTGCCGGGCCGTCCTCGCGTCCTCGCCCGCCACGCTGACCAGGAAGGCGGTGACCTCCAGGTCCGCCGGGTCGGTGCGCTGCATGCCTCGGGTGAAGGCCCGGTCCTGAGTGGCAGTGAGCAGCAGCGCGCACACCCCGAGCAGCGTGGCGCCGGCCGTGACGAGCGCGACGACTCCGAGGAGCAACCGCCGCTGGACGACCGCCCGCCGGGCGACCAGCGTCAGCACCGGGACGTCATCTCAGGCCTGCACCTGTCCGTCGGCGATGTGCAGCACCCGGTCGGCGAGCGCCATCATGACCGGGTCGTGGGTCGACACGACGGCGGTGACGCCCTCGGACTCGACCAGGGCGCGCAACAGCGCCATGACGGACAGCCCGGTCTCGGCGTCCAGCTGGCCGGTCGGCTCGTCCGCCACCAGCAGCCGCGGCGATCCCGCCAGGGCTCGGGCGATCGCCACGCGCTGTTGCTGGCCGCCCGAGAGCTCACCGGGGAGCTGATCGGCGTGCTCGCGCAGGCCGACGAGGTCGAGCAGCAGCTCGACGCGCTGCTCCCGCTCGGTCACCGGCGTCTGCCGCAGGCGCAGCGGCACCCCGACGTTCTCTGCCGCGGTGAGCACCGGGATGAGGCCGAACGTCTGGAACACGTAGGCGACGGACTCGCGGCGCAGCCGGCTCAGCCCCTCGTCGTCCAGCGCGGTGACCTCGGTGCCGTCGACGAGGACCGTGCCGGCGTCCGGGCGGTCCAGGCCGCCGACCATGTTCAGCAGGGTCGTCTTGCCCGAGCCGGACCGGCCGACGACGGCGACCATCTCCCCGGGGGCGACGTCGAACGACACGTCGCGCAACGCGTGCACGGTGCTCGGACCGGTGCCGTACGTGCGGGTCAGCCCCCGGACGGACACCATCGCCGGGACGGGCACCGTCGCCGCTTCGGTCATCGGACGTCGTCAGCGTGGTCCCGGCGGACGGCCACGTGGTCGCCCTCCAGGGTGAGCCGCACCCGTCGGGTCAACGCGAGGGCCTCACGGTACTCGGCCGGCACCTGCACGCGCCCGGCGCGATCCATCACTGCGTACTCCTCGGCGGTGTGCTCGTCGCCGTCGACGCCAGAACCGTTGCGGCGCAACACCTCGCTGCTGGTCCGGCCGTCCCGGATCGCCACCGTGCGCTCCACCTGGCCGCTCACCGCAGCGTCGTGGGTGACGACGACGACGGTGGCGCCGAGGTCGCGGTTGGCGGTGCGCAGCGCGGCAAAGACCTCCTGCGCGGTCTCGCTGTCGAGCTCGCCGGTCGGCTCGTCAGCCAGCAGGACGCGTGGGTCGTTCGCCAGGGCGACGCAGATGGCGACGCGCTGCTGCTCGCCGCCGGACATCTGGTCCGGACGCCGGTCGGCGCAGTGCGTGACGCCGACGGCCCCGAGCAGCTCGGCGGCCCGCTGGTGGCGTTCGCGGCGGGGGACGCCGGCCAGCGTCATCGGCAGGTCGACCACCTGGCTGGCCGTCAGGTAGGGCACGAGGTTGCGCGAGGTCTGCTGCCGGACGAACCCGACGACGTGCCGGCGGTAGCGCACCCGTTCGGTGCGGGACATGGCCAGCAGGTCGTGGCCGGCGACCCGCGCGCGTCCGGCCGTCGGCGCGTCGACGCCCGCGAGTACCTGCAGCAGGGTCGACTTGCCGGACCCGGACGCCCCGACGATGGCCACCATCTCGCCGGAGTGCACGAGCAGGTCCAGGCCCTGCAGCGCCTGCACCTCGACCACGTCGGACTGGTAGATGCGCACCAGGTTGTCGCAGACGACGAGGGCGTCGTGCCCGTACTCGGGTGCGCGTTCGGGGGCCGCGGGCAGCGACAGCTCGGGTCCGGTCACGCAGCGCACCTTCCTCGAGCGACGTCGTCCGGCGGATCGTAACCCGCGAGCGCGGCGTCCGGCGTCAGGTTCGCGCGTCGGCGCCCGTCTGCGCGCGGTCGTGACCGCCGATCGGGATCACCATCGGCGCTCCCGAGACCGGGCAGGGCATGACCTGGCAGTCCAGGCCGAACACGTCGTGCACCATCTCGGCGGTGACGACGTCCCGCGGTGCACCCTCGGCGACGATCCGGCCGCCCTTCATCGCGACGAGCCGGTCGGCGTACCGGAACGCGAAGTTCAGGTCGTGCAGCACCAGCACGATCGTGGTGCCCTGGTTGCGGTTCAGGCCCTTCAGCAGGTCCAGCAGCTCGACCTGGTGGTTGATGTCGAGGAAGGTGGTGGGCTCGTCGAGCAGCAGGACGTCGGTCTGCTGGGCGAGCGCCATCGCGACCCAGACCCGCTGGCGCTGGCCGCCGGAGAGCTGCGACAGCGGCCGGTCGGCGAGGTCCTGCGTGCCCGTCGCGGTCATGGCCTCGCGCACCGCCTGCTCGTCCGCGGCCGACCAGCGCCGGAACCAGCCCTGGTGCGGGTACCGCCCGCGGCCGACCAGGTCCGCGACGGTGATGCCGTCCGGCGCGACGGGGCTCTGCGGCAGCAGACCGACGACCCTGGCGACGTCCAGGCTGGCGACGTCGTGCAGGGTCTGGCCGTCCAGGTAGACCGCGCCGCCGCGCGGCTTGAGCAGCCGGGTCAGCCCGCGCAGCAGGGTCGACTTGCCGCAGGCGTTGCCGCCGATGATGACCGTGATCCGACCGTCCGGCACGACCAGGTCGAGGTCGCGCACGATGGTCGCGTCGCCGTACCCGAGGGACAGCCCCTCGGCCCGCAGCTCGTGTTCCCTCATCCGCCTCGTCCTTCCCGGTTCACACCGATGAGCAGCCACAGCAGGAACACCGCACCGACGACCCCGGTGACCACGCCGGTGGCGACCGGCTTGGGCATCACGTGCAGGGCCACGAGGTCCGCGCCCAGGACGATGCCCGACCCGACGAAGCCGCTGGCCAGCAGGCTGCCGGACGACCCGGACAGCCGGGCCACGATGGGTCCGGCCATCAGGGCGACGAAGCCGATCGGCCCGGCCGCGGCGGTCGCGCAGCCGACCAGGACGACGACCACCAGCACGATGGCCAGCCGGGACGGCTCGACCCGGTTGCCCAGCGCGGTCGCGGCGTCGTCCCCGAGCTCGAGCGCGCCGAGCTGGCGGTCGAGGAGCAGCGCGAACGGCGTCACGACCAGCAGCACCACGACCAGCGTCCGCAGCTCGGTCGGTCCGGCCTGGCCGACCGAGCCGATCAGCCAGGTCATCGCGGCTCGGGCGTCCCAGATCGTCGCCCGGGCCAGGATGTAGCCGATCAGCGACTCCATGAACGCGGCGATGCCGATGCCGATCAGGATGAACCGGAAGCCCTGGATGCCGTCGCGCCAGGCCAGCAGGTAGACGAGGGCGGTGCTGAGGGCGGCGCCGACCAGCGCGGCGCCGGACACGAAGAGCCCGGAGGCGTGGAACACGATCATCGCGCCGGCCGCGAACAGACCGGCGCCGGACGAGATGCCGACGACGTCCGGTGCAGCGAGCGGGTTCGCCAGCATCCGCTGGAACAGCGGCCCGGACAGACCGAGCGCGAACCCGACGGCGAGCCCGGTGACCGCGGCAGGCAGCCGCAGCTCGCGCACCACGAAGTCCACCAGCGGGATGTCGCGCAGGTGCAGCACGGAGGCCAGCACGTCCCAGGGGGCCACGTACGTCGACCCGACGCCCAGGGTCAGCACGAACAGGGCGAGCGCGCACAGCCCCGCGCCGACGGTGACGAGCCGCCGGCGCCGCCGGCGGGGGTCCGTGACGCGGTCCTGGCCCGGCTCGGCGGGCTGGGCCGACCGGGCGGTCTCGACGACGGCGCTCACAGCGTGGCCAGGTTCCGGTAGCGGACCAGCAGGACGAAGACCGGGGCGCCGAGCGCGCCGAGCACGACGCCGACCTGCAGCTCGCCGGGGCTGACGGCGAGGCGGCCGATGACGTCGGCGACCAGGAACACGATGGGGGCCATGACGGCCGAGTACGCCAGCACCCAGCGGTAGTCGGTGCCGACGACCGCACGGGCGAGCTGTGGGACGGCCAGCCCGAGGAAGACGATCGGCCCGCAGGCGGCCACCGCGGCGCCGCACAGGATCGCGACGAGGGCGAACAGCAGCAGCCGGGTCCGCCGCACGTTCTGCCCCAGGGACGTGGCGACCTCGTCGCCGAGCGCCAGCCCGTTCAGCGCGCGCCCGGACAGCAGGGCCGCCACCGACCCCAGCACCAGGAACGGCAGCGTCTGCCAGAGCACCGGGTAGTAGCGCCCGGCGAGCGAGCCCACCTGCCAGTGCCGCATCTCCTCGAAGGCGTCCACGTTCGACATCACGATCGCGGTGGTCACGGCGTACAGGCCGGCGCTGATGGCCGCGCCGGCCAGTGCCAGCTTGACCGGCGTCGCGCCCTCGCGGCCCAGGCTGGCCACGCTGTAGACGGCGACCACGGCCAGCGCGGCACCGGCGAAGCCGAACCAGACGTTCGTGGTCAGGCTCTGCCGCCCGAGCAGCATGATCGCCACCACGATGGCCGCGGCGGCGCCGCCGTTGATGCCGAGGATTCCCGGGTCCGCCAACGGGTTCCGGGTCGCGGCCTGCAGGATCGCGCCGGCCAGCCCCAGCGCCATCCCGGCGCTGAGGCCGACCAGGGTGCGCGGTACCCGCATCTCGCGGATGACCGTCTCGGACGTCGAGCCCGGGTCGAAGTCGGTCAGCGCCTTCCAGATCGTCTCCAGACCCACGCCGCGGGTGCCGAGCAGGATGCTGACCACGCAGACGGCCGCGAGCAGGCCGACCAGCGCAAGCAGCCCCAGGGAGCGCCTCACCCGGCGATGTCCGGGTCGGCCTGCTGGACGGCCTTGGTCAGCTGCTGCAGCTGCTGGGTGTACGCGTCGTAGGTGTGCACCCAGTAGCCCGGCCACGGGGTGTAGGCCCTCGCCTTGGCGGCCGCGATCTTGTCCCAGGTCGGCTGCTTCTCGGCGGTCTTGATGGTGCTGTCGTAGCCGCGGTCGTCGATGAGCAGCAGGTCCGGCTGGTACTTGTCCGACTTCTCCCAGGACAGGTACTCCCAGTAGGGGAAGTCGGCCTTGGGGGAGTCCGGGTCGATGACGTCCAGACCCCAGGACTTGAAGTCCGTCAGGGACGTGGAGTACTTGGGCACCGCGACGTACAGCAGGTCGTCGCCGGGCGCCACCGCCAGGGCGGACAGGCCCTTCTTCGCGGCCACGGTGTCCTTGAAGGTCTGCTGCGCTGCCTCGAAGCTCTGGCGCGCCTTTCCGTACTGGTCACCCTCGACGTCCACCCCCATGCTCTTCGCGAAGCCCTCGTACCACTTCACGACCTCGAGCAGGGAGCCCTGCTGGTTCGCGCCGACGATGGGGGCGAGCTTGGCGACCTTCATGGACGCCGCGTCCGCGCCCTCTTCGAAGCCCTGGTACGCCTTCTGTGCCGGCCACCAGTCGGCCACGATCAGGTCGGGCTGCAGGGCGGCCGCCTTCTCGGCGTCGATCTTGCCCCACTCCTTGCCGACGACCTCGATGCCGGACAGGTCCACGCCCTTCAGGCCGGGCTCCCACTCGAGGTCCTGGGCGAGGTAGATGCCGACCGGCTTGATGCCGTAGGCCATCAGGCCGGCGGCTTCGGCCGCGCTGGCGATGATCCGCTTGGGCTTGTGGTCGAGCGTGATGGTGTCCCCGTTGGCGGAGACGTAGGACCACGAGGAGTCGGCGCTGGCAGCGGCGTCGGAGCCGGAGTCGTCCGCGGACCCGCAGGCGGTCAGGGCGAGGGTGGCGACGGTGAGCGTGGCGAGCAGGACGCGTCGGCGGGCACGAGCGAGCACGAGCGGTTCCCTTCGGGACGGGGCGGCAGAGAAGAACGTGGTGCGCAGGGAAGGGTAGCCTAACCTAACCCTATCGCGGAGTTCGTGAGGGAAGCCGGTATCACGGAACGGCCGGCGAGGGTCTTGTCGGGAGGAGCAGAATCGGCGGAGGAGCTGTCCATGACGACGAACGAGCCCACCCTCTCCGGCGCCGCGCCCTCGTGACATGACACGGGCGCAGGCTCGGTCGTCGGCGTCCGCCGCGGTGATCGCGACTGCCCTCGCCGTGAGCCTGGTCGGGGCGCTGGTCGGGGCGCTGGTCGTCCTCGGCCCAGTCGCGGCCACCGCCTCCGCCACGAGCCCGTCGCTGACCCTCTCGCAGAGCAGCGGGTCCCCCGGGGACCAACGGACGATCTCGGGTTCGGGCTGGTGCGCCAACGGTGACCTCAGCGTCGGGATCGCGGTGAAGGGCACCTTGGACGCCCCGACCCGGTTGTTCGCGACGACGCTGGACGCCGGCACGTTCTCGCGCTCGTTCGAGGTTCCGCAGCTGGTGACCGGTCCCTCCACGATCTCCGCCGTCCAGTCCTGCGTCGGCTTCCGCGCCCCCCGGACCGCCCAGGTGGACTTCACTGTCACGAGCACGTACGTCCTGCAGCTGGACCGCCCGAGCGCCCGGCCGGGGACGACGGTCGTCGCGACGGGGGAGAACTGGGACGCGGCAGCGGGTCCGGTGTCGCTCTTCCTCAGCGCGGACCAGGCGAGCGACCCGGCCAAGGCACTGACCGCCGCCACCCCGCAGGACGGCAGGTTCACCGCGCCGTTCACCACCCCGGACGTCACCCCGGGCGGTTACCGGCTCTTCGCCTGCCAGCTGTGCGATCAGCCGAAGGGCAGACCGTCACAGACCGTGTCGTTCACCATCACCCCGCGCCGGCAGGTGGCGGCCGTCCTGTCGCTCGCCCCCGCCAGCGGCCGGCCCGGGGACGCGTTCGCGGCCTCGGGAACGGGCTGGTCGGCCGATGACGGCGCGGTGTCGGTCTTCGCCCGCAAGGCCGACCTGAGCCATCCGGGGCGCGCGCTCGGTCGGGTCATCCCCGCTGGCGGCAGCTTCCGGCTGGACCTCGCGGTTCCCTCGAGCGCGACGCGCGGCTCGCACGTCTTCGTCGCCTGCCAACGGTGCGGGCAGGGGGCTCGGCAGCGATCGGCTAGCGCCACCTTCGTCGTGACCGCGCGTCCGGCGATCAAGCCGAGCATCTTCCTGGCTCCCGCCGCCGGCCGCGCCGGCGACGCCGCGACCCTGACCGGGGCCGGATGGCGCCCGGACGGCGGACCGGTGTCGGTCTTCGCCTCGCAGGCGGACAGCACGGACGCCACCCGCGCCCTGGCGGTCGCGCAGCCCGCCGCCGACGGTCTGTTCGAGATCGGGTTCACCGTGCCGTCGCGCGTAGCGGGCGAGTACGTGCTGTTCGCCTGCCAGTCCTGCGGTTCGGCCGCCAGCGAGCTGTCGGCCACGGCGGCCCTGACCATCCAGACGTCCCGGCTGACGGTCGGGCGAGTGCTCCTCCTCGTGCTGGCGCTGCTCGCCGGCGCCGCGGCGGTGCTGCTCGCGCGCGGCCTCCGCGGCCGACGGCCGGGTGGTCCCCGTGGCAACCGGCCACCAGGACCCGGACCGGACCCGCACCTCGAACCGCATGCGGGACTCGACGCCGAGGTGTCGTCCCGAAGCGTCGACGGCCTCACCGCGCCCCACCTGCGTCTGGTGCCGCACCCCGACAGCCCGGCGTCCACGATCGACCTGGAGGCACGACGATGACCCAGAACGCGATCAGCGACGGCGCGGTCAGCGGCATCCCCCTGCTGGCGGTGGTCGGTGCCGGCGCCGACGACCTCGTCGCGCAGCTCGAGCGGGCCGGCGCCCTCGAGCCGGCGACCGGTGCGCTGGAACGCGCAGGCAAGGCGCTGTGGGAGGCGGGGCTGAGTGAGCTCGCCGAAGTGGCCCGGGGCTTCCTCGGCGCCGACCTCGGTGGCCTGCTGGTCGTCGGGCTGCAACGCACCCGCGAGCTGGTCGAGGCCGGCCGTGCGACCCGAGGCACGGCCGATCGCGTGCTCGTCGACCTGACCGGGCGCGAGCTCACCGTCGTCCAGCACCCGACGGTGGACGTCATGGTCGGTCCGAGGCGACTGGCCGAGATCCCGTTCGAGCTGCGGCTCGTGGTCACGCTCGCGGCGCTCGCGGCGGTCGTGCGGGACGGCCGGCTCGTCGAGCTGACCAGCGGGACCGGCCAGGCGACCGTGACACTGAGCACCCACGGGGAGGTGGTGGCGTCCGGGTCGCGGCCGTTCGACCCCCACCTGACGGTTCGTCTCGGCGACGGGGTGCGCCTGGTGCCCGACGACACCGCGGTGCTGACCCTGCCCTAGGAGTTGTCGGAGTTTCGCTGACCCACCAGGGGCCCGGACGAACGCCGACCCGACCGACCGACCCGAGAGGACCCCTGTGTCGCCTGCAGCACAGGACCTTTGGCCCTGACCACGGCGCGACGGCCGCGCCAGGGTGGGCTGTGTCAGAAGGTTCACCGACCGGCACCCTGATCGGGTGCACCGTCCAGGGAGGACGTCATGACCGCCACCACCCCGAGCCGGCACACGATGCCGGATCGCGACCTCGTGCACCCCGAGCTCGTCGCCGCCGAGACCCCGCGGCTGAAGGCCCTGCGCTACGTCGGTGCGGCGATCCGCATCAGCCTGGGCTGGATCTTCCTGTGGGCCTTCGTGGACAAGCTGTTCGGCCTCGGCCACGAGACCGCGTCCAAGGCCGCCTGGATCCACGGTGGCCACCCCACCGAGGGCTTCCTGAAGTTCGCCGCGGCCGGCCCGTTCAAGGACTTCTACCACGGCTTCGCCGGCGCGGCCTGGGCCGACTGGCTGTTCATGATCGGCCTCGCCGGCCTCGCCATCGGCCTGTTGTCCGGTGTGGCCATCCGGGTCACCGCAGCGGCCGCAGCAGCGATGCTGGTCCTGATGTGGACCGCGGTCCTGCCCCCGGAGAACAACCTCTTCCTGGACGACCACATCATCTACGCGCTCGTCGTCGTCGCCCTCGCCCTGGGCAACGCGGGCGACACCTTCGGCCTCGGCAAGGCCTGGGGAGAGCTGGCGGTCGTCAAGGACCACGGCTGGCTGAAGTAGCGAGACAGCTGGACGGCGGTGGCCGTCGGACCTCCGGGTCCGGCGGCCGCTCCGTGTGCGCCGCCATACTGGGGCGCATCGTTCCCGCACGACCGAAGGCCGAGCATGAGCGCTGCGTCGCACGCCGAACGGTCCCGGTGGCGGGCCGTGAGCCGGTGGGCCTGGCCCGGGCACCCGGACCGTTGGCGCGACGTCCCGCGGCGCCTGCGCCCGACCATGGTGACGGTCACCCGCCTGACGTCGGCGGCCGTCGTCGCCTACCTCATCTCGTTGGCGGTGACGGACGGCGCGATCGACCTCACCGGTCCGCTGACCGCGCTGCTGGTGGTCCAGGCGTCCGCGTTCTCGACCATCAAGATGGGCGCCGTCCGGGTGGGCGCCGTGCTGGCCGGGATCCTGGTGGCGACGCTGCTGTCCGCCTGGGTCGGGTTGACCTGGTGGAGCCTGGGCGCGGCCATCGCCGCCTCGCTGGTCCTGGCCAAGGTGCTGCGCCTGGGCGAGCAGGCCCTGGAGGCGCCGATCAGCGCCATGCTCATCCTCGGTGTCAGCAACCACGACGTGGCGGCCGAGACCCGGATCCTGAACACCCTGATCGGCGCAGCCGTGGGTATCACCTTCAACCTCGTCTACCCGCCGGCCCTGCCGACCGGGGCCGCCCGCGGGGCGGTGCTGCGGGTCGTCGAGGCCGCCGCGGGCCCGCTGGACAGCGCGGCGGACGCCCTGGTCGACGGTCCGGTGCAACGGCGCCAGGTCGAGGAGTGGATCGACCGTGCCCGCGCCGCCAGCCGGCAGGTCGCGTCCGCGACCGAGACCATCGCCTGGCTCAAGGACAGCCGCCGGTTCAACACCCGTGCCCTCGGCACCGTCGATGTCGAGCCGGTGCTCGCCTCGGGGCTCGACACCCTCGAGCAGTGCCTGCTGGCCATCCGCGCGCTGTTCACCGTCATCGAGGCCGAGATCCCGGCGTCGTCGCGACCGGAGGACCCGTACGGGGCCGAGCTGCGGGACGCCTTCGCCGTCGTCCTGCACGACACCGCCGACTGCCTGCGCGCCTTCGGCAGTCTGGTCGTCGCCGAGGCCGAGGGACGCGAGGACGAGACCGAGCAGGCCCTCGCCGAGAGCCTGGACACCTTCCGCGAGACCCAGGCCATCCTGACCGAGCTCATCATGGTCGACGCGCAGGAGAACACGTCGTCGTGGCTGCTGCGCGCCTCGATCCTCGCCGCCCTCGAGCAGGTCCTGGCCCGGCTCAACCTGGAGGACCGGGCCCGCGTCCACCAGAGCTGGAAGGACGAGCAGAGCAGCCGGCCGCTCGCCCAGCTGCCGCGGCTGGTCGAGGGGGTGCTGCCCCACCCCGAGCGCCCCTACCCGCGCGGTCTCCAACCGGGCGCGGGTCGTCTCAGACGCCGAAGACGGTGAGGACGTCGCAGGTCGCGCGCTGCTGGCAGCCCAGGGCGACGTCGTGCTCGGGGATGGGCAGGTCCCGGCCGACCACGAGCAGTGCGGCGCCCTCGCTGCGCTCGACCAGGACGTCGATGGGGTCACCCACCACGACCTCGAACGTGCACGGCACCCGGTTGAGGCCCTTCAGACCGCGCAACGCGGACCGGAAGGTGGCCCGGTCGAACGCCTCCAGGTCCTCCTCGGCGAGGTTCCGGGGCGCGACCTGCAGGAAGCGCACGCGGCCACCTCGGTGCGCGGCCTGGCGGGCGGCCGCTCGGGCGACGGAGTAGGCGGACCCGTCGTTGACGAGCCCGGCGACGACGTCCGGCACGGGCCGACGTCGCGCGCTGGTCGTCGGGTCGACGGGGCTCGATACCGGGGTTGCGTCCATGTCCCCAGCGTGGCCGCTGGGTGGGAGCCCTCCTAGGGCACAACGTCCCGGTCCCTCGTCCCGCTGGGCGGAACGTGCCTGCTAGACGAGTCCGAGGTGGTGCGCTTCCTCGGTCAGCTCGTCGCGGACGTCGGGGTGCGCAGCGTGCTCGATGATCGCCAGCGCCTGCTCGTGCTCGGTGTGTCCGCGGACCTCGGCCACGCCCTGCTCGGTGATGATCGCCGTGGGTTGGAACGAGGTCACCGGCTCGTCCAGCAACGCCACCACCGTCGACACGTCGGCCTTCGGGTGCCAGGACCGCAGCGCGATGAGCGCCTGCCCGTCGCGGGCGTGCAGGGCCCCGACCAGGAAGTCGGTGGCGCCGCCGAAGCCGGAGTGGATCCACCCTTCCCGTCGCGAGGCGTTGGCCTGGGCGAACAGGTCGACCTCGAGTGCGGAGTTGATCGACGTCATCCGGGGCTGCTGGCTGATGCTCGCCGGGTCGTTGGCCCGCTCGGTGCGGGCCATCCGCACCCGCGGGTTGCGGTCGACCCACCGGTAGAGGTCCGATGAGCCGAACATGAACGACGCCACGACCTCCGCCGCGGGGTCGAGCGCGCCCTCCTGCTCCAGGCGCAGGACGCCGTCGCCGATCATCTCCGACCAGATGCGCAGCCCGGTGCGGTCGACGAGGCCGTCCAGCGCGGCGTCCGGGATGGCGCCGATGCCGAGCTGCAGGGTCGAGCCGTCCGGGACCCGTTCGGCGACCAGCTCACCGATCCGGCGGGAGGCGGCATCGGCGCGGGTGCCGTGCGGACTCGGCATGGGCTCGTCCACCTCGATGGCGAGGTCCACGAGGTCGTCGGACAGCTCGCCGTCCCCGAACGTGTAGGGCATCCGCTCGTTCAGCTGCGCCAGCACCAGCCCTCCGCGCTGCCGGACCGCCTCGACCGCGGCGGGCAGCACGTTCACCTCGATGCCGAGAGAAACCTTGCCGTGCCACGGTTTCGAGCAGTGCAGCAGGACGATGTCCGGCACCAGGGCCGTACCGAGCAGGGCCGGCAGCAGCGACAGCCGACTGGGGACGTAGGCCAGGGCGGCGGACCGGCGGACGCCGGGGCCGACGAACGAGGTCTCGTGCACGACGCCCGCGCGCATCGGCAGTCCCGCCTGGGCGTTCAGCACGTTGAGCCGGTAGGACGCCAGCGCGGCGTCCACGGCCTGCAGCAGCGGGTGCGGGGTGGCGAAGTTGCCGCTGGCGACCACCCGCGGGGGTCCGGACGGCGTCCGCCGGCTCGCGAAGCGCTGCACGGCAGTCGTGACGTCCTCGGCCGACCCGACCCGGATGCTCATGCGTTCCCGACGACGTGGTGGTCGTACGGCACAGCGGCCATGCCACCTCCTCGGTTTGGGCCTGTCTACCAGGTTGGTCAACGCGCCGGCGTAGGGCCGGGACCTTCGGCCCTCCTTCGGCGTCACCGCGCGCGCGAGGGTGGCGGGACGACGACGCGCGAGACGGGAAGTGGGTCATAGTGACGGGGAGGGAGGCGCCATGACGGTCAAGGTGTTCCTGCTGGACGACCACGAGATCGTCCGGCGTGGCCTGCGTGAGCTGTTGGAGCTCGAGGACGACATCGAGGTGGTGGGGGAGTCCGGTTCGGCCCAGGAGGCGACCCGCCGCATCCCGGCGCTGCGCCCCGACGTGGCCCTGCTGGACGCGCGGCTGCCGGACGGCTCCGGCATCGACACCTGTCGGGACGTGCGGTCGGTCGACCCCGGGATCGCCGTGCTCATCGTGACGTCGTACGACGACGAGCAGGCGCTCGCGGCCGCGGTGGCGGCCGGCGCGGCGGGCTACGTCCTGAAGGACATCAAGGGCAACGACCTGGTCTCGTCCATCCGCCGGGTCGCTTCCGGTGAGTCGCTGATCGACGACGAGCGGCGCGCCTCGATCCGTCGGCAGTGGGACGCGGGCCGGGACGATCCGCGACTGGCATCGCTGTCGCCGCAGGAGCGACGCATCCTGCAGCACCTCGCGGACGGGCTGACCAACCGACAGATCGGCGAGGCCATGTCGTTGGCGGAGAAGACGGTCAAGAACTACGTGACGGCCATCCTGAGCAAGCTCGGCTTCGAGCGCCGGACGCAGGCGGCGGTCTACGCGGCCACCCACTCCGCGGCGCCGCAGCCCCCGACGCGGTGAGGCCGGGTCGGTTCAGCGTGGCGAGGGCAGCGGCACCTGCCAGCTGACCAGGGTCCCGCCCCCACTGCGGGCCCGGATGCTGAGCGTGCCGCCGGAGCGCTCGGCGCGACGGGTGAGGTTCGCCAGACCGCTGCGCGCGTGGTCGCCCTCCGCGACGCCTACCCCGTCGTCCTCGACCAGCACGGTGACCTGGTCCGTGACCTCGATGCGCAGCCGGCACCACGAGGCCTCGGCGTGCCGGACGACGTTGGCCAGTCCCTCGCGCACGACGGCGAGCACCTCGGCCTCGAGGTCGGGGGTGAGGGCGTCCCAGTCCGTCGGCGGCTCGACCTCCGGGGTGAACCCGAGCGAGGCGGCCGCCTGCTGGACCAGCTCGGCGACCTGCGACGACATGCCCAGCCCGCCGATCGGGCGGTGCAGCCCGAAGATGGTCTGCCGGATGTCCTTGATCGCGTCGTCCAGCTCGTCCACGGCGGAGTCGAGCCGTTCGCGCACGCGGGCGTCTGCGGACAGCCGAGACGCGGACTGCAGGGAGAGCCCGGTGGCGAACAGCCGCTGGATGACGTGGTCGTGCATGTCTCGGGCGATGCGGTCCCGGTCCTCGAGCAGCTCCATGCGCCCCCGGTCGCGCTGGGCCGTCGACGCCTCGAGGGCCAGCGCCGCCGTCCGGCCGAACGAGCGCAACGCCTCGAGTGAGTCGGCCGCCGTGCCGTCGTCGTCCGCACCCCAGGTGACGGCAAGGACGCCGAGCGCGGACTCGCCGACGGAGATGGCCACGACGGCCGTCGGCCCGGGCGCACCTGGGGCACCCAGGCGGCGGATGGCCTCGACCTCCGGCGCGGGGGTCTCGCCCTCCCGACTGACCAGCAGCAGGGGTGAGCCCTCGGCGACGATGTCGTCCCACCGCCCGGCGCCGAGGGTGTCGCCGACCGCCTGGTCCGGGGGCTCTGCGCTGGTGGCCTCGACGACCAGCCGCCGGTCCGCGTCGTAGAGCGCGATGACGGACAGCTCGGCGCTGGTGAGCTCGGTGCAGCGAACGGCCATGAGCCGCAGCGCGTCGCCGGGCTGTCCACCCTCGAGCAACCCCTGGGTCATCTCACCGATGGCGTCCGCCAGCCCCCGCTGTCGTCGGGTGCGGTCGTACAGCCGGGCGTTCTCGATGGCGACGCCGGCCGCGGCCGCCAGCGCGACGAGCACCTGCTCGTCGTCCTCGGTGAACTCCGGCGCGCTCCGCTTCTCCGACATGTAGAGGTTGCCGTAGACCTCGCCGCGGATCGAGATCGGCGCGCCGAGGAAGCTGTGCATCGGCGGGTGGTTCGGCGGGAACCCGTAGGAGTCCGGGTGCGACATGATGTCCTTCATCCGGCGTGGACGCGGGTCCTCGATGAGCAGGCCGAGGACGCCGCGGCCGTGCGGGGGGTCGCCGATCAGCGAGCGCTCGTCGGCCGAGAGCCCGTGCGTGATGAACTCGACGAGCCGCTCACCCTCGGGTGCGATCACGCCGAGCGCGCCGTACGTCGCATCGACGAGCTCGCAGGCCGAGCGGACGATCCGGCTCAGGACCTGGGCCAGATCCAGGTCGGAGCTGACCGCGACGACGGCGTCGAGCAGTGGTGTCCGGGGGCCGTCGGTGGGGACCTGGGTCACGACGTCAGGGTAGTGGCGCGATCCAGGAAGGCGTGCCGCGCTGCGGGTATGGTGGTGACTCGCCGGGTGGGGCCGTCGCCCGGGCAACGTCTGGGGGCCCGATGTCGTTGAGTGCCAGTTCCCTCGGTCGGGAGCGGGTGCCCGTCGAGCACCGGCTGCTCGGCCTCGACAAGCGATCCTTTCCCTACGCGCTCTTCGTCGTCGCGGTGTTCCTCGTGGCGACGGTGGTCATCCCGCGGGTCAACGACGCGATCGACTGGGACGACCCCGTCCGCGCCGGAGAGCAGCTCGCGCTGACCGACACCATCGCGTTCACCCCGGTGACCGGCTGGGACGTCGAGCGCGGCTACCGGGTCGGTGCGGGTGGCTCCACGGTCCAGAGCGGTGAGGCGACCGTGGTGGGCGACGGGGTCACGTTCGACGTGGTGCCCGGCACGTTCGACGGCACCCCCGCCGAGCTGCTCGACCAGATCGCGAAGGTCACCAGCGCCACCGGTGACCCGACGTTCCGGGTGGACGGCGAGCCCGCCACCATCACGACGACGGGCGGCGACGTCGGGGTGATCCAGACCTACAGCAGCGTCAACGGCGACGGCCTGGTCGCGGCGTTCGTCCTGGACGGTGAGGGGTTGCAGGTCACCGCCTACGGCCCCCCGACGCAGATGCGGGCCGCGGCCGAAGACATCCAGGACATGATCGCCAGCATCCGCGCCAGCGGCGCCGATGGGAGCGCCGGATGAGCAACCTGGTGATGGGCACGGAGGCCGAGTCCGGCTCGGAGGACGCGCTGCGCCGTCAGGCTGATGCCCTCGAGGAGTCCGGCTGGGGTGAACGGTTCGACTTCGTCCAGCCGCACAACCTGTGCTTCTGGGTGTACCTGTGGCTGACCGCGGTGGGGGTCTTTCAGGTCTGGTCGTACTTCGACCCGAAGATCGGGTTCTACGCCGAGGCGTTCGCGATCTCGGCCGTGCTCTGCGGGCTCTGCGGTGCCGCCTGGTGGCTGTGGTTCCGGCACATCGACCGGTGGGAGCGCCAGCCCGTGGGGCTCGTCGTGGCGGGCCTGGTCTGGGGCGCGATCCCGGCGACCTTCGCGTTCGCCATGACCGTCAACACAGCGATGCTCGGCATCTACCCCAAGCTGTTCGGGCAGGACTGGAGCGCCAACTGGGCCGCGGGTTTCACCGCCCCGTTCACGGAGGAGGCGGCCAAGCTGTGCGGCTTCATCCTGCTGATGGGGCTGGCACCACGGCTGGTCCGCACTGCCAACGACGGCCTGGTGATCGGTGCCTTCATCGGGCTGGGCTTCGCCGCGTTCGAGGACTTCCTGTACGCCGCGAACTCCACCGCCTCGGCGTTCGGCACCGACCCGGTCGGCAACGCCGTGCAGATGTCCTTCACCCGGATCGCCGTGAGCTTCGTCTCGCACCCGCTGTTCAGTGCGCTGGTCTGCAGCGGTGTCGTCTACCTCCTCGGCACCGCTGCGCAGCCGCGCCGGATCGGTCGCGGCGTCGCGTTCGTGCTGATCGGCATGTTCCTGCACTTCACCTGGGACGACGCCGGCGGCCTCGGCGGTGGCAGCGGTCTGGGGACGTTCGGGGTCATGTGCGCCTCGGTCGCGCTCGCGTTCACCGTGCTGACGATCGCCTTCCGGCTCGCCGCGCCCCGTGAGCACCAGTTCGTCCGCGACATCCTGGCCCCCGAGATCGAGGCGGGGTCCGTGCACCCCGAGGAGCTCGAAGCCACCCTCGACCGGAAGTCCCGCAAGGCGTTCCGGAAGTCCGCCCCGAACCGTCGTGCCCGAAAGGCGCGCAAGCACCTGCGCCGGGCCATCCTCGACCTGACCCACGACGTCGCCGATGCGCAGGGGGCTGACGTCGAGCCCGTCCGCCACTCTCGCACCGAGGTGGCGCGATGTCGCGCGTCCGCGGAGCTGGCCCCGACCGCCTAGTGGGGGGGGTGGGCCGCCAGGGACGGGACCTCCGGCCCTGGGCAGGGCGGACGCCGGGTACGCATCCTGGGGGCATGGAAACCCACGCCGTACCGGAGATCGAGCAGCTGTTGGCGCACGACTCGTGGCAGCTCGTCCGCGGGACAGCGGTCGGACGGCTGGCGGTGATCGTGGACGACCAGCCCGAGATCTTCCCGGTGAACCACGTGGTCGACCGTGGGGACATCGTGTTCCGGACCGCGCCGGGCACGAAGCTCGGCGGTGCCGACGGCAGCCGGGTGGCCTTCGAGGTGGACGGCGTGGACCTGCAGACCGGTCTGGCGTGGAGCGTCGTGGCCAAGGGACGGGCGCACGTCGTCCGTCAGCTGCACGACGTCCTGGAGACGTTCGGGATGTCGTTGGCGGCGTGGCAGCAGGGATCGAAGCCGATCTTCGTCCGGATCGAGGTCGACGACATCACTGGCCGCCGGTTCGTCCCGACCTGGCGGGACCCGCAGGGCTGAGTCGCCGGTCGCCTAGCTGGGCGCTGCTTCGCGCAGCGCGGGCAGCAGCTCGGACTCGGCGAACGCCAGGAAGTCGCCCTGGCTGTCGGCGCCGACCTGGATCAGCGCGATGTCGGTGAAGCCCGCCTCCCAGTAGTCGCGTACCGCATCGACGATCGGCTCGACCTCGGGCCCGCACGGGATCTGCTCGGCCACGTCGTCGGGTCGGACGAACTGCGAGGCTCCGGCGAACCCGGCGGTGGTCGGCAGGTCGGAGTTGACCTTCCAGCCGCCGGCGAACCAGCGGAACTGCTCGTGGGCCGTCTCGACCGCGCGGTCGCGGTCCGGTCCCCAGCAGATGGGGAGCTGGCCGATGCTGCGGGACGCCGGCAGCCCGGCGTCCGCGCGGTGCTTCGCCCACCCTGCAACGAGATCGGCGTCCGGCTCGACGGCGACCAGGTGGTCGGCCAGCGGCGCGTACCGCTCGATGGAGCGCTTGCCCGAGGCGGCGAGCGCGAGGGGCACGGGGGTCTCGGGCAGGTCCCACAGGCGCGCGGACTCGACCCGGAAGTGCTCGCCGGTGAAGTCGACCAGGCCGCCGCCAAAGAGGTCGCGGATGATCTGGACCGCCTCGACCAGCATCTCCTGCCGAGCCCGCACGGCCGGCCAGCCGCGGCCGACCACGTGCTCGTTCAGGTTCTCGCCCGCGCCCAGGCCGAGGGTGAACCGGCCCTCGCTCAGCAGGCCCAGCGTCGCGGCCTTCTGCGCGACCACCGCGGGGTGGTACCGGATCGTCGGGCAGGTCACGTACGTCATCAGCTCGACGCGCTCGGTGACCTGGCTGACCGCGCCGAGGACGGACCAGGCGTACGGCGCGTGCCCCTGTGCTTCCAGCCAGGGGAAGTAGTGGTCGCTGCTGACCTCGAAGTCGAAGCCGGCGGCCTCGGCGGCGGCCGCGTCCCGCACGAGCTGGCGCGGACCCGCCTGCTCGGTCATCAGGGTGTACCCGAATCGGGTCACCGGGAGTCCTCCGGCGGGCTCGTCACCGGGGCCGTCGCTCCGTCTGCCGCGGTCCCGTCCGGCAACGGGCTCTCGTCCTCGTCGACCTCGGCCAGGTCGGCGTCCTCACGACCGGTCCGCTCGAACTCCTCCATCCCCTCGTCCGGGTGCTCGTCGAGCTGCGGCTCGTCGGACGGCTTCTGGTCGCGCCGGAACTCGGGTGGGTTCGTCATGTGCAGAGCGTGCAGCGGGTCGGCGATGATCGCATCCGGAACCGCTGCGTCAGGAGTTGTCGTCGATGGCCGGGGCAGGGACGACAGGCACGGACGGTGGCGTCGGCGGTTCGGCGCTCACGGCGCCCTTGTCGTCATGATCCGGGTCCCCGTAGCCGTCCCGACCCACTGATGTCATCACGTCACCCTTTCGTCGGGGCCCACCATGCCTCTGGATCGCAGCGGCCGCACGTCGGCCCCGATCCGTTGCACCGCTGGGCAGCTTTCGCCGTGGGCCCGCAGTCTTGACGAACCCGCACCCGACGACAGGAGAGCGCTGATGACCGCCGAGGCCCATGCGAAGGTCCAGGAGCTGGTGGAGGACGTGCGAACCTGCATGCTCAGCACGGTGGACGACCACGGGGTGATCGTCAGCCGGCCGATGACCACCCAGGAGGCCGAGTTCGACGGCGTCCTGTGGTTCGTGGTCGCGGCCAATACCCCTGCGGTGCAGCAGATCCGGGCGCGCTCCCAGGTCAACGTCGCGTACGCCGGCAGCAGCTCGTGGGTCTCGGTCTCCGGCACCGCCGAGGTGCTCGAGGACCGGGCGAAGATCCGCGAGCTCTGGAACCCCGTCGTCGGGGCGTGGTTCCCGGAGGGCCCGGACGACGCGGACGTCGCACTGATCCGGGTGGACGCCGACACCGCCGAGTACTGGGACAGCCCCGGCGGGCGGGTCGCCACGGTGCTGAGCCTGGTCAAGGCCAAGGTGACTGGCGAGCCGTACGACGGCGGCGAGAACGAGACCGTCGAGCTGTGATCTGACGCCCGACGCGGGCCGCCCGGTCAGGGCGAGATCAGGCCCGTGCGGGCCAGCTGCTCGGCGACCACCGCCACCCTGATGTTGGACTCCTGGCTCACCCGCACGAGCAGGCCGAACGCGACGTCCGCGTCGATCTTGTACCTCTCCATGAGCATCCCCTTGGCCTGGCCGATCAGGTCACGGCTGCTCAGGGCGATCCGCATGCTCGCCTCGCGGTTGGCACCCGCCATCGCCACGGCCGCGTGCGCGGCGAAGAGCAGCCCCACGCTCTCGGCCTCGTCGTCGAACGCATGGGGAACCCGGGCGAACAGGTTGAGTGCTCCGAGATCGTCCTGCTCGACGTAGAGCTGGAGCGCGAGCATGCTGCGCACCCCGAGTCCGAGCGCCGCCTCCGCGAAACGTGGCCACCGCGGCTCGTCGGCGAAGTCACGGACCCGGATCGTCTGGTGCGCGTACGCGGAGTCCAGGCAGGGACCCTCACCCAGCTCGTACTGGGCGGCGTCGGCCCGCGCGGCGACGGGTGAGGTCGCCAGCCGCTCGGAGAGCTCCTGACTGCTACGGACCTCGGTGATGCTGGCGAACTCGGCGCCCGGCACGGTGTGCGCGGCCGCCTGGATGATCGCCAGGAGCGTCTCCTCCGCGTTCTTCCACTGGCTCTCGAGGTCGCGCGCCACCTTCGCCAGGGTGGTGGCGATGACGTCGACCTGGTCGCGACTGACACCCGACCCGTGCGAGCGGGCCCCCCGCGTCGCGTCCGACATCGGCATCCACCCCTTGGTCCACCGGAGGCGAGCCCGCCCCGCTGACAGCCTCGCACGGTTCTGGGCGGGTGAGGTCGTCCCAGGGGACCGGTTCTCCTGCGGTGGCCGCATTTGCCGTAGATCGACAGGCGCCGCGGGCAGAACGGCCCCATGCTCAGGTCAGGTCAAGTCAGCGGCCACCTTCCAACGTTTGTTGTAGGAGACCGCAGTCATGGCATCCACCGAGAGCACCCGTGTCGTCGACGCCCCCGATCCGGACGACGAGCGCAAGGCCGACTCACCCACCGAGCTGCACGGTCGCGCCTGGTGGCTGGCGGTCAAGCGCGCGTTCCGCGAGTTCACCGACGACCAGTGCACGGACCTGGCCGCCGCCCTGACGTACTACTCGGTGCTGGCCATCTTCCCCGCGGCCATCGCGCTGGTGTCGCTCGTCGGCGTGTTCGGCCAGGGTAGGCAGACCGTCGACACGCTGCTGAAGATCTTGGACGACGTCGGCGCCGGCTCGGTGACGCAGACGGTGCGAGGCCCGTTGGAGCAGCTGGCCTCCTCGCCGCGCGCGGGTCTGGCGCTCGTCCTGGGCCTCGCGACAGCGCTGTGGTCGGCATCCGGGTACATCGGCGCCTTCGGCCGCGCGATGAACCGGGTCTACGAGATCGACGAGGGGCGTCCCTTCTGGAAGCTGCGCCCGCTGCAGATCCTGATCACCTTGGTGGCCGTCGTGATGGCCGCCCTGGTCGCCCTCGCGCTGGTGGTGACCGGGCCGGTAGCGACGGCCATCGGCGACGCCACCGGGCTGGGGGACAGCGTCGTGACCGCCTGGGACATCGCCAAGTGGCCGGTCATCGCCCTGGTCGTCGTCCTCGTCATCGCGGTGCTCTACTACGCCACCCCGAACGTCCAGCAGCCGAAGTTCCGTTGGATGAGCGTCGGCGCGCTGGTCGCCTTCGTCACCTGGGTCATCGCATCGGTGCTGTTCGGCCTGTACGTGTCGATGTTCTCGAGCTACGACAAGACGTACGGCGCGCTCGCCGGAGTCGTCGTGTTCCTGCTCTGGCTGTGGATCACGAACCTGGCGCTGCTGTTCGGCGCGGAGCTGGACTCCGAGCTCGAGCGCAGCCGCCAGCTCCAGGCCGGCATGGCCGCCGAGATCGAGCTGCAGCTACCGCCGCGCGACGACCACGGCCTGCTCAAGAAGGAAGAGCGCGAGGCCAAGCAGGCCGAGGAAGCCCACGACCTGCGCACCGACCAGTCCACGACCACCTGAGACCCATCACCGAAAGGCACCAGACATGACCGAGTCACCGCGCTACGACCCTGCGCCCACCGACGGGGCAGTGCCCCCGCCGAGCACGTTCCCGTACGCCAACGGTTTCGCCGACGGGAGCACCAGCCCATCCACCGATGGGACCACCAACGGATCCAGCACGGACGTGGCCAAGGACAAGGCTGCCGACGTCAAGGACTCGGCGACGGAGGCGACCGCCACCGTGGCCGGCACCGTCAAGGACCAGACCGGACAGGTGGTCGGGGAGGCCAAGTCCCAGGCCCGCGACCTGCTCAGCCAGGGTCGCGCCGAGCTCACCGATCAGGCCAGCACGCAGCAGCAGCGCGCTGCCGGCAGCCTGCACGCCCTGTCCACCCAGCTGCACGACATGTCCGCCAGCGCCTCCCAGCCCGGGCTCGCCCAGGACCTCACCGGCCAGGTGGCCGACCACGCCGCCTCGATCGCGTCCTGGTTGGAGGACCGCGAGCCCGGTGCCGTCCTCGACGAGGTGCGGGACTACGCCCGCCGTCGTCCAGGTACCTTCCTCGCGCTGTGCGCCGGTGCCGGTGTCCTGGCTGGTCGCCTCGCCCGTGGTGTCCAGGCCGACGCGAGCGCCGAGCCGGTCGAGGATCCCTCCAGCGCGGACGGCAAGGGCACCTCCGAGCTGCCGGGGACCGCGCCGAGCCCGGACGGTCCGCTCGCGACGCCGGCGGCCACGGCCGCCGCCGACGACTGGGCCGCTCACGACGTCGCACCGGCGGGTCACCTGTGACCGCCACGCCGACGGCCGAGGGCACCGTGCCGGTAGACGGCACGGCGACCAGCGAGCGCCCGTCGATCGGTGAGCTGCTCGGCGACGTCAGCCGCGACCTGTCCGAGCTCGTCCGTCAGGAGCTGGCGCTGGCGAAGGCGGAGGCCCGCGAGTCCGCCACCAAGGCGGGCAAGGGTGCAGGCATGTTCGCCGGCGCTGCCACGGCCGGCCACTTCGCCCTGCTGTTCCTCTCGGTCGCTGCGTGGTGGGCGATCGGCAACGGCACGGGGCGCGGCTGGTCCGCGTTGATCGTGATGGCCATCTGGGCCGTCATCGCAGCGGTACTCGCCCTGCTCGGCAAGAAGGAGCTGACCTCCATCCGTGGCCTGGACCGCACGGCGGAGACGGTCAAGAAGATCCCCCCGGCAGTCAAAGGACATGAGGAGCAGAACCGATGAGCAGCAACGACCCGGACCAGATCCGCGCCGAGATCGAGCGGACCCGCGCTGGTCTGAGCGCGAACGTCGACCGGCTGACCGACGAGGTCAGCCCGAAGAACGTCGCCCGCCGTCAGGTCGAGAAGGTGACCGGCCGCGCGTCCAGCATCAAGGACACCGTGATGGGCAGCGCCTCCTCGGCCGGCGACAGCGTCGGCAGCCTGGGCAGCACCGTGGGTAGCGCCGTCGGCGGAGCCGCCAGTGACGCTCCGACGGCCGTGAGGTCACGCACGCGGGGCAACCCGCTGGCGGCCGGCCTGATCGCGTTCGGCGTGGGTGCGCTCGTCGCATCCCTGCTGCCGGCGACCGACGTCGAGGCGCAGGTCGCGGCCGCGGCGAAGGAGAAGGTCGAGCCGCTCACGGACGAGATCACCTCGGTCGCGAAGGACTCCGCGCAGCACCTGAAGGAGCCGGCGCAGCAGGCGGCGCAGTCGGTCAAGGACACCGCGACCGAGGCCGCGCAGACCGTGAAGGACGACGGTGCCGCGGCCGCGCAGGACGTCCGCAGCGACGCGCAGGGTGCCGTGCAGGACGTCCAGCGCCAGCACTAGGCACGCAGAAGACCCAGCGCGCGACCTCCTGCCCTGGTCGCCACCCTCCTCACCGCCCCTGCGGGTGCGGCTGAGGAGGGTGCGCGGGGGGTCGTGCAGGCCCCCAGGAGCGAGACCAGCGGGACCGCTCAGTCCGGCACCGCCGCGTGACCGGGACGGCCGTGCGTCCGCTCGCGGTCCTTCATGGAGGCTTCGTACAGGTGCCGCCGTCCGTCGAGCAGGGCGTCCCGCACGCGCTGCTCGTGCTCGCGGAAGACCGACCAGTACCCGTCGTCGTACTCCTCGACGACCTGGTAGGTCCACCGTCCCTGCAACACGTTGCGGCCCACGAGGTCCTGCTCCAGGGCGTCCGCCAGGTCCGTGTGCCCGGCGTCCCGCAGCCCGGCGACGGCCTCCTGGAGGGTGGCGTCCGCACTCCCGGTGAGCTGGTGGAACGAGTAGAGGTGCCCGCGGGCCCGCTCCACGGTCTCGAGCGCCTCGGTGAGCTTGCCGACGGCTGCCACGCTCGCGTCGTCCATGCTGCCCAGTCTCGACGCAGGAACGGGATGGCGCCACAGGGCGCTCGCCGGGCGGTGACGGCCGGACAGGCGCACCCTGGGGGCATGACCTCACCCGATCCCGAAGTCCCGGACCAGTCGCTCGCGGAGGACGACACGCAGGCGGAGACCCTGCGCGCCAAGGAACGCCTGCAGGCGATCGTGGACGACCTTGCGCGGTACAGCCCGGGCCGGTCCGCGCACGAGGTGCAGCAACGGCTCGTCGCCGCCATCGCCGACGACGGGTTGCCGGAGCAGCCGGCCCGATGGGTCGAGGCCGTGTCGATCGATGCGGCCGCCGGCCGCCGGACGGTGCTGGACGCCCGGTTCGCCGAGGACTGACAGCACGGCGGTCCGCTGCGTCAGCCGAGCGGCAGCGTGAGGGTGTGCGCTCGGCCGACCTTGGCGCTCAGGTAGCCGGCGTTGGCCGCGGACAGGTGCACGCCCGTCGGCACCCAGTCGGTGACCTCGATGCCCAGGCCGCGCAGCTGGTCCACCTTGTCGGGGTTGTTGGTCAGCAGCGCCACCTGGGTGGCGCCGAGCGCGACGAGCATCTGGGCCGCGGCGGCGTAGTCCCGCTCGTCCTCGGCGTGCCCGAGCGCCAGGTTCGCCTCGAACGTGTCCAGCCCGGCGTCCTGCAACGAGTAGGCGTCGAGCTTGGCGTAGAGGCCGATACCGCGACCTTCCTGGCGCAGGTACAGCAGGTAACCACCGACGTCCGCGATCCGCTCCGCCGCCTCGCGCAGCTGGGGTCCGCAGTCGCAGCGCTGGCTGCCGAGCACGTCCCCGGTCAGGCACTCGCTGTGCGGGCGGACCAGCGGTCGCGGCCGGCGGTGGTCGCCGAGTCCGATGGCCAGGTGCTCGCGCTCGTCGACCAGCCCGTCGAAGGTGAGGACCCGCGCGGACGTCGCGTACCCGTCCGCGAAGCGCAGCGGCATCGTCACCTCGGTGCGGATGGTCGCGACCGGTAGGAGTTGGGGCACGGGACCTCCTCAGTCCAGCTCGAAGCGGTCGGAGAGCGCGTACCGCAGCATCACGACGTCCCCGATGCGCCGCACGTCGGCCAGCGCGGCCCGGCGGTCGCGGTGCCAGGGGAACTTCCCGTCACCGACGAACCGGTGCGCGCGCGAGTCGCCGACGAACAGGGGCGCGACGACGAGCTGCAGCTCGTCCGCCAGGTCGCCGGTGAGGAACTGGGTGTGTACGGTGCCGCCGCCCTCGACGAGCAGCCGCCGGACGCCACGGGCGTGCAGGTCCTGGCTCACCCAGGCCAGGTCCACCGGCGAACCGGCGTCCACCACCGTCGCGACGGGCCCGACCCGGTCGTGCGCCAGGGCGAGGCCCTGGCTCGCGCAGTAGACGAGCTTCTCGGTGTCCCCGAGGCGGAAGAAGGCCCGGCACGGGTCGAGCTGCCCGCCGCGGGACACCGTCACCTTGGTGGGCGACGCGGGCAGGCCTCGCGCGACCCTGCCCGCGCGCCGAGAGGCGTTGCGCACCAGCAGTCGTGGGTCGTCCGTGCGCAGGGTGGCGGCGCCGACCAGGATCGCGTCGCAGCCGGCCCGCACCTCGTCGACCCGGTCCAGGTCCGCGTCGTTGGACAGCACCAGGCGTTCACCCGTGGCGTCGTCGAGGTAGCCGTCGACCGACATGCCGCAGCTCAGCACCGTGTACGGACGCTCAGCCATGGACCGCCTCCGGCAGGCTGGGAAGAGCGGCGGCCCGGCCCCGCAGGCCGTCGACGAGCAGCACCAGCAGGCCCGGCAGGCTGGCGACGAGGGCCATCACGCCGTACACCACGGCCGTCGAGATCCCTTGTGCCGCACCGAGTCCGGCGGCGGCGAACGCCCAGGCGGCAACCCCCTCGCGCGGGCCCCACCCGGCGACGTTGAGCGGGATGCCCATGGCGACCAGCACCACCAGGGCGAGCGGCAGCAGCTGGCTCACCGGCGCCTGCGAGCCCGCGGTGCGGGCCGCGACCAGGAACACCGCCACGTGACCGCCGACCGCCACGGTGGAGGTGAGGGCCACGACAGCGGCCGCCCGGGCGGCCCGCGTTCGGGTGGCTGCGGCGCACACCGCGAGGGCCAGGACGACGGCCGCCCCCACCGCGAGCCCGCGGGCCGGGACCGGGACGTGCGGTCGCAGGACCGACGGAGCCAGGAGCAGGACGCCGACCGCCAGGGCGAGCTGGACACCTTGCCCGGCAGTGCGTTCCCACACCACGGCACGGGTGCTGCGCCCGATGGCCGCCACCGCCCGCCCGTGCCGGACGGCGCGTTCCACGTCGCCGAGGACACCCCCGGGCAGCGTCGCGTTGAGGAACTGCGAGCGGTAGTAGGCCGGGGCCGCGGCGCGGAAGGGCACGTGGATGCCGTGCCCGTGGGCGACCAGCGTCCACCGCCAGGCGCAGCACGCCGTGGTGATCGCGCCGATCGCGAGGGCGACGGCCAGTGCTCGCGCGTCCACGGTTCGCAGGCCGTCGACGAACGGGCCGGCGCCGACCTGCCAGAGGAGGGCGGCGAGGATCGCCGCGCCGCCGGCTACCCGCAGCCACCGCCCAGCGGTGCGGCTCATCGCAGGACCCGCTCGGAACGGCCGACCGAGAGAAGCAGGCGGGTGATCTCGTCGGTGGTGTCGTCCCAGCCGGTCAGCCGGGTGCGCCGGTCGAGGGCGTTGAGCCGCAGCTGGTCGCGCAGTCGTGGCTCGGTGAGCCACTGCCGCAGGGCTCGCGCGAGGGCGCCGGGGTCGTCGGGCGGGACGAGCACGCCGGGCCGTGCACCGTCGGCCGCGTGGCCGAGGGTGTCGGGCAGACCCCCGACGTCCGTCGCGACCACGGGCAGGGCGCGAGACAGCGCTTCCGTGACGACCATGCCGTAGGTCTCTGCGCGCGAGGCGACGACCAGCAGGTCCGCTGCGGCGTAGGCGGTGACGAGCCCGGCGTCGTCCAGTGGCCCGGCCCACGTCACCCGTCCCTCGCTGCCGTCCCCCTGGGCCCGGCGCCGGACGCGCGCGGCGAACGCCGGGTCCCGGGTCAGACTGCCGGCGACCGTGCACTGCCAGCTGAGGTCGACGATCCCGTCGAGGGCCTCGACCAGGACGTCGAGGCCCTTGCCGGGGGTCACCGCCCCGACGCAGAGCAGGTGGCCGCCGCCCGGCGTCCCGGGTGCGCGTTCGGCGGGATCGACGCCGGGCCTGGCCACCCGCACCTGGCCAGGGTCCAGGGCGTACTCGCGCACCAGCCAGGCGCGGGTCCACTCGCTGGTCGCCACGACCGCGGTGGCCGCGGCGAGTGCTGCGCACTCGCCGGTCCGGACGTCCGGGGGAGCGGTTGGGTCGACCCCCAGCGGCAGGTGTACGAGGAGCACCAGTCGGAGCCGGTTCGCCGCTGCCAGAACGGAGTCCGCCGCGGTGCTGCCGATCAGGCCGTCGACGAGCACGAGGCCGCCGTCCGGGATGGCAGCGAGCCGGCCGCTCAGCGCAGCCGGGGCGGCGACCGGGCACTCGACCACGGACCAGCCGGTCGCCGCCAGTCCCTGGCACACCCGGCGGTCGTAGCGGTTGCCACCGCTCGGCTCGGCGGGGTCGTCAAGGCCGTCGGGGACGACGACGTGCACCGTCCTCACAGCGCCCGCTCATAGCTCGCCCAGGCCACGTGCGACTCGTGCAGCGTGACGGTGATCCCCGCCAGGTCGCGGGCCGCCTCGCCCAGCTCGCCGGCGTGCACGCGCTGGGCGAGCCGGTCGGCGACTGCCTGGGCCAGCACCTCGGTCGAGGTGTTCACGCCGGTGAAGTCCGGCTCGTCGTCCAGGTTCCGGTAGGTCAGCTGCTCCAGCACCGAGTGCAGCGACTGCGCGGCCCGCCCGATGTCGACGACGATGCCGTCGGCGTCCAGCGTTGCCCCGCGGAACGTCGCGTCAACGACGAACGTCGCGCCGTGCAGGCGTTGCGCCGGGCCGAAGACCTCGCCGGTGAAGCTGTGCGCGACCATCATGTGGTCGCGGACGGTCACGCTGAACATGCGACCTCCCCCTCGCGGTAGGTGATGCTGTGGCACAACGCCTTCAGCTCCCCGCCGGCCAGTCGGGGCATCAGTGCGGGCAGCTCCGTGAAGGGCGAGGCGCCGGTCAGCAGGGCGTCGAAGGCGGTGTCCCGCAGCAGGTCCAGCGCCAGCCGCAGCCGGTCGGACGTCGTCCGCCGCCCTCGCCGGGACGCCGCGACCACTCCGACCTGGCTGGCCCGGACCGCCAGCCGCCCGGAGTGGAACGCCCCGCCCAGGGACAGCTGCACCGGACGGTCGCCGTACCAGCTGAGGTCCAGCACGGTGGCCTCGGCGGCGAGCAGGTCCAACGAGGTCTGCAGGCCGGCAGAGGTCGCGCTGGTGTGCACGACAAGGTCCTGGCCGCCGTCCGACTCTCCGGGGAGCGCGAACCGGACCCCCAGGGCGTCCGCGACGGGCGCGCGGCCCGGGTCCACGTCCACCAACGTCACCTCGACCTGCGGGAACCGGCTGAGCAGCCGCGCCACGCAGCAGCCCACCATGCCCGCGCCGACCACGGTGACCCGGTCGCCCAGCAGCGGCCCGCAGTCCCAGAGCGCGTTCACCGCGGTCTCGACCGTCCCGGCCAGCACCGCGCGGGCCGGGGGAACGCCGTCCGGCACCACGACGACCGCGGTCGCCGGCACGACGTACGCGTCCTGGTGCGGGTACAGGCAGAAGACGGTGCGGCCGGTCAGCTCGCCGGGGCCGCGGACGACGGTGCCGACGTTCAGGTAGCCGTACTTCACCGGTGCCGGGAAGTCGCCGTCCTGGAACGGCGCGCGCATGATCTGGTGCTGGCTGGTCGGCACACCACCGCGGAAGACCAGTGACTCGGTGCCGCGACTGACACCGGTGTGCAGCGTCCGGACCAGCACCTCGCCCGGGCCCGGCTCTCGCAGCGGCTCGGCGCGCAGCTCGCCGACTCCCGGCGCGCTCACCCAGAACGCCGTCGCCTCGGTGAACCGAACCATGGAACCTCCCGTTTCCTGGTCGTACAGCAACGTCACGGAGGCGCGGTGCGTGTGGTTCACCTGCGAGCGGTCCAGCGGGGCAGGGTCGTCGGTGCGCCGGCCCTGCAGCTCGGACTGCTGGCGGGGCTCGCGGCGACGGCCGGGCTGAGTGCCGGGGGCTGGGCGGCCGGCCTGACGTGCCTCGTGGGGCTGGACGTGCTGCTGGTGCGGTCCCTGGTCCGCGCCGGCCTGATCGGCGCGAGTGGGACGAGGCTGGGGGCGGCGAACGCCGTGACGCTGGGGCGGGCCACGCTCGCCTGCGGGGTCGCGGCCCTCGTGGTGACCTCGTTCAGCCGGACGACGCCGGCGCCGCCGGCGGCCGCGATCGTCGGGCTGGCGGTGGTCGCGTTGGCGCTCGACGCCGTGGACGGCAGGGTCGCCCGACGCACCGGCACGGTGTCGGCCGTCGGCGCCCGCTTCGACATGGAGGCGGACGCGTTCTTGATCCTGGTGCTCGCCGGCTACCTCGCGCCCGTGGCCGGCTGGTGGGTGCTGGCGATCGGCTTGGCCCGGTACGTGCTCGTGGCGGCGAGCTGGGCCATGCCCTGGCTGCGGGCAGGCGCCCCGGCGCGCTCCTGGCGCAAGGTGGTGGCCGCCGTCCAGGGGATCGTGCTCGTGGCTGCGGCATCCGGCGTGCTGCCCGCCGCGCTGCTGTCGGTCGTGCTGGCGACGGCGCTCGCGCTGCTGGCCTGGTCGTTCGGCACCGAGGCGTGGTGGTTGTGGCGGCACCGCGACCCCAGCCCGGACGTCGCGCGCCGCGTCCGGGGCCGCGCGCCCCTCGCGGTCGCCGCGACCGGGACAGCCGTGGTGCTGGTGTGGTTCGCGGTGGCCGGGCCGGCCAGTGCGCCCTCGGCCGCCGGCGGGTACCTGCGGCTGCCGCTGGACGTCCTCGTCGTCGCCGGGCTCGCCGTGGCGCTGCCGGACCGGCTCCGGGCGGCGATGGCCGTGGGCGTCGGCGGCCTGCTCGGGCTGCTCACCGTGCTCAAGCTGCTCGACCTGGGCTCGACCACCGCCGTCGGCCGGCCGTTCGACCCGCTGACGGACTGGCGCTACCTGGGCTCGGCGACGGGCCTGCTGCGCGACTCGCTCGGCGCCGCGCAGGGCGTCGCCGTCGCGGTGGCCGCGCTCGTCCTGGCCGGCGGGGTCCTCGTCCTGATGCCGCTGTCGGTGCTGCGTCTCACCACCCTGGCCGCGCGCCGCCGGGCCGGCACGGCGGCCGTCGTGTCGGTGCTCGGCGTGGGCTGGACGCTGGCGGCCGCCCTCGGGTTGCAGGCGGCCCCTGGCGTCCCGGTGGCTTCGACCGGCGCGGCCGGGCTGGCCGTGGACCAGGTCCGCCTGGTCCGCGCCGACCGGCGCGACCGCGAGCAGTTCGCCCGGGAGGCCAGGGTCGACGCCTTCCGGGACACCCCGGCCGACCGGCTGCTGACCGGACTGCGCGGCAAGGACGTCCTGCTCGTCTTCGTGGAGAGCTACGGCCGTGCGGCGCTGGAAGGTCCGGGACCGACGTCCGGGGTGGTCGGGGCGCTGGACGCCGGCACACAGCGACTGCAGGCATCCGGGTACGCCTCGGCGAGCGCGTTCCTGACCTCGCCGACCTTCGGCGGGATCAGCTGGCTCGCGCACTCCACCCTGCAGTCGGGGACCTGGGTGGACAGCCAGCGAAGGTACGACGACCTCGTCGCGGGCGACCGCTTCACGCTGAGCCAGGCGTTCGGCCGGGCCGGCTGGCGGACGGTCAGCGACGTCCCCTCCAACCGGCAGGACTGGCCGCCGGGCCGGTCCTTCTACCGCTACGACCAGCTGTACGACGCCCGCAACGTGGGGTACCGGGGCCCGTCGTTCAGCTACGCCTCGATGCCTGACCAGTACACGCTCGCGGCCTTCCGGCACCTCGAGCTGACCGGGCGGCCGCGGCCGCCGGTGATGGCCGAGATCGACCTCGTGTCCAGCCACACGCCGTGGGCGCCGGTGCCACGGATGGTCGACCCGGACGCCGTGGGTGACGGGTCGGTGTACGACGGCATGCCCGCCCAGGGTCAGGCTCCGGGGGACGTGTGGCCCGACGTCGCCAAGGTCCGGGCGGCCTACGCGACGTCGATCGCCTACTCGCTGGACGCGCTCACCTCGTTCGTGGCCGGCTCGGGCGACGACGACCTGGTGCTCGTGGTGCTGGGCGACCACCAGCCGGCATCCATCGTGTCCGGCGCGCGGGCCGGGCACGACGTCCCGGTCTCGATCATCGCCCGTGACCCCGCCGTGCTGGACCGGGTCGCGTCCTGGGGGTGGCAGCCGGGCCTGCGGCCGAGCCCGTCCGCACCGGTCTGGCCGATGGACACCTTCCGCGACCGGTTCCTGTCCGCGTACCGCTAGCGAGCCGCGCGGCCGGCCGGGATGTCGCTGCCCCGGCATAGGGTTCTGGCTGGACGATGCGTGGCGAACCGCGAGGACGGAGGGGTTGCGTGCTGCACGTGCACCGCTCGGAGCGCGCCGACGCGCTCGTCGAACCGCTGGCCGGTGTGCTCGCCACCCCCCTCGACGACCCGTTCGCGCCGGACGTCGTCGCCGTCCCCACCCGCGGCGTGGAGCGCTGGCTCGCCCAACGGCTCTCCCACCGCCTCGGCGCCGCACCCGGCGAGCAGGACGGCGTGTGCGCCAACATCGGGTTCGGGTCGCCGTCCCGGCTGGTGGCGGGCGCGCTGTCCGCGACCCTGGGGCTGGAACCGGACGACGACCCCTGGCGGTACGACAGCCTCACCTGGGCGCTGCTCGAGGTCGTCGACGCGGTCGCCGAGGAACCGTGGGCGGCCGTGCTGGCCCGACACCTCGGGCTCGGCCCGTCCACCACCGACGACGACGACGTGCGCCGGGGCCGCCGGCTCGCCCTGGCCCAGCACCTGGCTTCGCTGTTCACCAGCTACGGCGCGCAGCGCCCCGAGCTCGTCCTGGCCTGGGCGGCAGGGGCCGACGAGGACGGCACCGGCCAACCGGTGCCGGCCGACCTCGCCTGGCAGCCCCGGCTGTGGCGCCGCCTGCGCGACCGGCTCGACGTCGCGAGCCCGCCCGAGCGGCTCGCCGAGGCCGTGCAGCTGCTCGCCGACGCGCCGGACCGGGTGCCGTTCGCGCCCCGGCTCTCGGTGTTCGGCGCCACCCGGCTGCCGCAGGACCAGCTGATGGTGCTGGACGCGCTCAGCCGGCACCGCGACGTCCACCTGTGGTTGCCGCACCCGTCACCGGCGTTGTGGCGCAACGTGTCCGGGCTCGACGGCCCGGCCCGGCGGCGTCGCGACCAGCCGGTCGTCGCGGCCCACCCGATGCTCGCGTCCATGGCTCGCGACGCGAGCGAGCTGCAGACCCGGCTGCGCGCCGGCGCCACCGTCGACCACTACCACCCGTCCCCTCCCACCGGGCCCACGCTGCTCGGGGCCCTGCAGCAGCGGCTGCGCGACGACGACCCGGACGCCGCGCCGCACCCGCTCGCGGACGGCGACCGCAGCGTCCAGGTGCTGGCCTGCCACGGCCGGGCCCGCCAGGTCGAGGTGCTGCGCGAGATGCTGGTGGGGATGTTCGCCGACGACGCCACCCTGGAGCCGCGTGAGGTCGTCGTGATGTGCCCGGACATCGAGGCGTTCGCCCCGCTGGTCACGGCCACGTTCGGGCTCGGGGCCGAGGTCGAGCCGGTGGACGGGCGGTCCGCCGTGCACCCCGGGCAGATGTTGCGGGTCCGGCTGGCCGACCGCTCGCTGCGCCAGACCAACCCGGTCCTCGCGCTGCTCGCCGCTCTGCTGGGTCTGGCCGACGACCGGGTCACCGCGTCGCAGGTGCTGGACCTGGCCGCCAGCGAGCCGGTGCGGCGGCGGTTCGGGTTCGACGACGACGACCTGGACCGCATCTCCGGCTGGGCCGTCGACGCGGGGGTGCACTGGGGTGAGGACCTGGACCGCCGGGCCCGGTTCGGCCTGCCGGACCTGCGGCAGGGCACCTGGGGCACCGCGCTGGACCGCATCCTGCTGGGCGCGGCGATGGCCGACGAGGACCAGCGTTTCGTCGGGTCCGCGTTGCCGCTGGACGACGTGGACAGCAACGACATCGAGCTGGCCGGACGGCTGGCCGAGCTGCTCGAGCGGCTCACCGGCGTCCTCGCCAGCCTCGACGGCACCCATCCGCTCGGCACGTGGCTGGACCTGCTGGACGGCGCGCTCGACCAGCTCGCGGACGTCGCTGCCGCGGACGCCTGGCAGCTCGTACAGGCCCGCCAGGTGCTGGCGGACGCTCAGTGGTCGCCCGATCTCACCACCGAGCGCGGTGAGACCGTGCTGCGGCTGCCCGACGTGCGCGCGCTGCTGGCCGGGCGGCTCGCGGGACGGCCGACCCGTGCCGGGTTCCGGACCGGCGGCCTGACCATGTGCTCGCTCGAACCCATGCGGGCCGTGCCGCACCGGGTGGTCTGCCTGCTGGGTCTGGACGACGGTGCGTTCCCGCGGCGAACGTCGGCGGACGGGGACGACGTCCTGCTGCGCGACCCGTGCCTGGGCGAGCGGGAGCGCCGCAGCGAGGACCGTCAGCTGTTCCTGGATGCGGTGACGGCCGCGTCCGACCACCTCGTGGTCCTCTACACCGGTGCCGACCAGCGCACGGGGGCGGCCCGTCCGCCGGCGGTCCCGGTCAGCGAGCTGCTCGACGCGCTGGACGGCGCCGCCACCGCCACGGACGGGCGCCCGGTGCGCGAGCACGTCGTCGTCCGGCACCCGCTGCAGGTCGTGGACGAGCGCAACTTCGTCGCTGGCGCCCTGCACCGCCCCGGGCCGTTCAGCTTCGACGCGGTGGCGTTCGAGGCCGCCCGGGCGGGGCGTGGCGAGCGGGTCGGCCCCGCGCCGTTCCTGTCGCGGCCCCTGCCGGTCGAGCCGCGCCCGGACCAGGTCGACCTGGACGACCTGGTGCGTGCGCTCGAGCACCCGGTGAAGTGGTTCCTGCGGCGTCGGCTGAGGGTGTCGCTCAGTGGTGACGACGAGGACGTCGAGGACCGGCTGCCGCTGGAGCTCGACGGCCTGCAGAAGTGGGCGGTCGGGGACCGGCTGCTGGGAGCCCGGCTGGCCGACGTCGACCCGGGGCGCGCGGTGGCGGCCGAGTGGCGGCGAGGCCACGTCCCGCCGCGCGAGCTCGGGCGGGCCACGTTGGCGGAGGTCGCCGAGCGGGTCGAGCCGATCGTCGACGCGGCCGCCCGGTACGCGGCGGGGCAGGCGCGCGTGGTCGACGTCCGGGCCGACCTGCCGGGCGGCTTCGTGGTCAGCGGGTCGGTGCCCGGCGTGCACGGCGACGTGCTGCTGCGCAGCGTCTACTCGCGGGTGTCCGGCAAGCACCGGCTGCGCGCGTGGGTCCAGCTGCTCGCCCTGGTCGCCTCGGAGCCAGATCGCGCGTGGCGGGCGGTCACGGTGGGCCGGTCGGCCGGTCGGTCGGCCAGCTCGACGGCGATGGGGCTGCGCACTCCCGACCCGGCGTGGGCAGCGCAACGGCTGGAGGAGCTGGTGCGGCTGCGCGAGCGAGCCACCCGCGAGCTCCTGCCGATGCCGGTCGACACCGCGCTCGCGTACGCCCAGAGCCGGTTCGCCGGTGACGCCGAGGTGCAGGCGCTGGAGGACGCCCGGCGCGTCTGGAAGAGCGGGTTCGAGGCGAGCGACGAGTACCACGAGCTCGGCTGGGGGCCGGGTGCGGCGCTGGACGACCTGCTGGGGACGCCGGACCCGACCGAGCAGAAGTGGTGGCCGCAGGACTCCAGCCGGCTGGGGGTCCTGGCCCGCCGGGTCTGGCAGCCGCTGCTCGACCACGAGACGAGCCAGCCGTGAGCTCCGACCAGCCCGCCGGCGAGCGCGCCGGCCGGCCGATCCAACCGGTCGCGGTGTTCGACGTCTGCGGCGATCTCCCCACGGGCACCACAGTTCTGGAGGCCAGCGCCGGCACCGGTAAGACGTTCACCATCGCCGCCCTGGCGGCCCGCTACGTGGCCGAAGGGGTCGCCGAGCTCCCCGAGCTGCTGCTGGTCACGTTCGGCCGGGCCGCGACGTCGGAGCTGCGCGACCGGGTCCGCGAGCGCCTGGTGTCGGCCGAGCGCGCGCTGCGCGACCCGGACGCCCGACGCAGCGACGACGACCTGGTGCGGCACCTGGCCGACGTGGACGACGACGAGCTGGCGGTGCGCCGCCGCCGGCTGGCCGCCGCGCTGGCCGACTTCGACGCCGCCACCATCGCCACGACGCACGGGTTCTGCCAGCAGATGCTCACGTCCCTGGGCGTCAGCAGTGACGTCGACGCCGACGCGGTGCTGGTGCCGGACCTGGCCGACCTGGTGGACGAGGTGGTCGACGACCGGTACCTGCAGCGCTTCGCCGCCAACCCGGCGCCGGCCCTGTCGGTGGCCGACGCCCGGCTCGTCGCACGCGCCGCCGTCAGTGACCCGCAGGCCAGGCTCGAGCCCGGCTACGCCCCGCCCGACACGCTCGCCGGTCACCGGTACGCGTTCGCCCGGGACGTCGTCCAGGAGGTGCGCCAGCGCAAGCGGGCCCGGCGGTTGATCGACTACGACGACCTGCTCGTCCTGCTCCGCGACGCGCTCGCCGACGAGCAGACCGGACCGGCTGCGGCCGGGCGGGTTCGCTCGCGCTACCGGGTGGTGCTGGTCGACGAGTTCCAGGACACCGACCCCGTGCAGTGGCAGATCCTGCACACCGCGTTCCACGGGCACCGCACGCTCGTCCTGATCGGCGACCCGAAGCAGGCCATCTACGCGTTCCGCGGCGGCGACGTCGTCGCGTACCTGGCGGCCCGGGCGAGCGCCGACCACGCGGCGACGCTGGGCCGCAGCTGGCGCAGCGACGCGCCACTGCTGGGCGCGCTCGAGCACGTCATGGGCGGCGCCGCCCTCGGCGACGAGGCGATCCTGGTCCGGCCGGTCACGGCCGCCCACGTCGAGCGGCGGCTGGCCGGCGGTGCCCCGCTGCGGCTGCGGCACGTCACCCGCACCGCGTTCGGGTTCAGCGGCACGAAGACCCCACCGGTCGACCGGGTGCGCGCGCTGATCGCGCAGGACGTGGCGGCGGACGTCGTCCGCCAGCTCGAGCAGACCCGGTTGGCGGACGGCGACGGCTGGCGGCCGCTGCGGCCGGCGGACGTCGCGGTGCTGACCCAGCGCAACGCCGACGCCGCCCTCGTCCAGCAGGCCCTGGTCGCCGTCGGCGTACCGGCGGTGGTGTCGGGGCTGTCCAGCGTGTTCGGCACGCGGGCGGCGCGGGACTGGCTCACGCTGCTGCGCGCCGTCGAGCAGCCGGGGCACGCCGGGCGGACCGCCGCGCTGGCGCTCAGCCCGTTCATCGGCTGGGACGCGTCGCGGCTGGCGAACGCGTCCGACGCGGAGCGCGACGAGCTGTCCGACCGGGTGCGGTCGTGGGCGCAGGTGCTCACCGACCGCGGAGTGGCCGCCCTGCTCGAGGCCACCACCGCGGACGGCCTCGCGGAGCGCCTGATGCGCACGACGACGGGGGAGCGGACGCTCACCGACCTGCGGCACGTCGCCCAGTCGATGCACGTCGCCGCGGTGCAGGACCGGCTGGGCGGTGCCGCGCTCACGGACTGGCTGCGCCGGCGGGTGGACGAGGCGGCCGGGGACTACGCCGAGGAACGCAGCCGCCGCCTCGAGACGGACGCGGCCGCCGTGCAGGTCGTCACCGTGCACGCCAGCAAGGGGCTGGAGTTCCCGGTGGTCTACGTCCCGTTCGGCTGGGACCGGTACGAGGCGACCACCCCGTCGGTCCTGCGCTTCCACGACGGCGCCGGCCACCGCGTCCTGCACATCGGTGGCGCCGAGGACCAGCACTACGCCGCCGCGCGCGACCGGCACCTGGCCGAGGAGCGCGGCGAGGACCTGCGCCTTCTGTACGTCGCGCTGACCCGGGCGAGCTCGCAGGTCGTCGCCTGGTGGGCGGCCTCCCGCAACTCCGGCAGCGGGCCGCTGAGCCGGATGGTGCTGGGGGAGTGGGGATCCGGCCAGCAGCCACCGGACCGGGTGACGGTGGCCGCCGACCCGAAGGTGGTCGCGAAGCTCGCCGACCTGGCCGAGGGCTCGCAGGGCACGATCGAGGTGGAGCAGGTCGACGCGGCGCCCCGGCTGGTGCGCTGGCGAGCACCGGCCGTCGAGGACGCCGCCCTGTCCGTCGGCTCGCTGCGCCGGCACCTCGACCTCACCTGGCGGCGGACGTCGTACTCGGGCCTGACTGCGGCAGCGCACGACGCCGGCCCTGGTGTCGCGAGCGAGCCGGAAGCCACCGGCGTCCAGGACGAGAGCGACGTACCGCCGACCGGTCCCGCGTCCGACTCGTCGTCCGACTCGCCGGCCGGGGCGCACCTGCCCTCCCCGATGGCGGACCTGGTGGGCGGTGCCACGTTCGGCACGCTCGTGCACGAGGTGCTCGAGCACCTCGACCCGGTCACGTCGCGGGCGCGCGGTGACCTCCCGGACGCGATCGTGGCCGGGATCCGGCAGGCGCGCAGCGCCCGGCTGGACGACGCGTCCACCCAGACCCTGGCCGATGCGCTCGAGCTGGTCCTCGACACCCCGCTGGGTCCGCTGGCGCCCGGGCGGACGCTCGGCGACCTCGAGGTCACGGACCGGTTGGCCGAGCTGGACTTCGAGCTCCCGCTGGCCGGCGGCGACACCAGCAGCTCCGCCGCCTCGACCGGCGGGACGCTGGCCGACGTGACGACCCTGCTCGACCGCCACCTGCCGCCGGACGACCCCTTCGCCGACTACGGACGGCGACTGGCCGCGGCCGGGCTCGGCACCGGACGGCTGCGCGGGTACCTGGCCGGCAGCATCGACGCCGTGCTGCGGATCCGGGACGAGCACGGGCGCCCGCGCTACGTCGTCGTGGACTACAAGACCAACCGGCTGGCCGCCGTCGACGAGCCGCTGACCACCTGGCACTACCGGCCGGACGCCATGGCCGAGGCGATGATGGCTGCGCACTACCCGCTGCAGCTGCTGCTGTACTCCGTTGCGCTGCACCGTTTCCTGCGCTGGCGCCAACCAGGCTACGACCCGGACGAGTACCTCGGCGGCGCGTTGTACCTGTTCGTGCGCGGCATGTGCGGGCCGAACACCCCGGTCGTCGACGGGACGCCAACCGGGGTCCTGTCCTGGCGGCCGCCGAGCGCGCTGGTGCTCGACCTGTCCGACCTGCTCGACGGGAGGACGTCGTGAGCCGCGACCCGTTCGGACCGCGCACCGCGCTGCGGGCCGACCCCTTGCTGGCCGCCTTCAACGCTGCCTCGATGATCTCCGCCGCCGACGTGCAGGTCGCCCGTCGGCTCGGGGTGCTGGCGCACGAGAGCGACGAGCAGGTGCTGCTGGCCGTGGCGCTCGCCGTCCGGGAGGTCCGCGCCGGATCGGTCTGCGTGAGCCTGGACGACGTCCGGACCCTCGTGCAGGCCGAGGACGACGAGGCCGCCGAGGACGACACCGCGACCGTGCCGACGCTCACCGACGACCTGCCCTGGCCCGACCCCGCGCAGTGGCGGACGGCGCTCGCGGCCAGCCCGCTCGTCGCGAGCGGGGTGGACGGGCCGGCGGACCGACCGGTGCGCTGGGTCGACGGCCGGCTCTACCTGGATCGCTACTGGCGGCACGAGCAGACGGTCCGCACCCTGGTGGACGAGCGGCTGCGCAGCGGACCGCTGACCGTCGGCTCCCGGCTGCTGGCCGACGAGACGCACCGGTTCTTCCCCTCGCCTGGCGACGCCCGGCAGCGGCTGGGGGCGGCCGCGGCAGCGACGAGCCGGCTCACCGTGCTGACCGGTGGCCCGGGCACCGGCAAGACGACCACGGTGGCGCGGCTGCTGGCCGTGCTGCAGTCGGTGGCCGGCCCGGACCTGCGGATCGCGCTGGCCGCCCCGACCGGCAAGGCCGCCGCCCGGTTGCAGGAGGCCGTACGCGCCCAGGTCGCGGGGTTCGAGGACGAGCAGGACCGGCGCCGGGTCGGCGAGCCCGAGGCCACCACGATCCACCGGCTGCTCGGCTGGCGGCCCGGCAGCTCGACCCGCTTCCAGCACGACCGCGACCACCACCTGCCGCACGACGTAGTCATCGTCGACGAGACCTCGATGGTGTCGCTGCCGCTGATGGCCCGGCTGCTGGAGGCGCTGCGGCCGCAGGCCCGGCTGGTCCTGGTCGGCGACCCGGACCAGCTCGCGTCGGTCGAGGCCGGGGCCGTGCTCGGCGACCTGGTGGCCCGGCCCCCGGTCGCGGACGGGCTGCCGGCGACCCTGGCGGCCGTCGTCCCGGCCGACCTGCCGACCGACCCCGGCGCGCTGACCCGGCTGCGCAGCGGCGTCGTCCGGCTGGAGACGGTGCACCGGCACGGCGCGGACATCGGTCGGCTCGCCGCTGCGGTCCGGGCCGGCGACGGCGACCAGGTCCTGGAGGTGCTGCGGTCCGGGTCGGCGGCCGTGTCGTTCGTCGAGACCGCGGGCGAGGGGCCGAACCAGACCGAGGTCGCGGCGGTCCGCCAGGACGCGGAGTCCGCTGGGGTGGAACTGGTCGCGGCGGCCCGCGCCGGTGACGTCGCGGGCGCGTTGCACGCGCTCGACGAGCACCGGTTGCTGCTGGCGCACCGTCGGGGTCGGGCCGGTGTCGCGTTCTGGGCGGCCCAGGTCGAGGAGTGGGTCGCCGAGGCGGTGGGGGCGGCTCCTGGGCCGGACGCCTCCTGGGCCGGCAGCGTCTGGTACCCGGGCCGCCCGCTGCTCGTCACGGCCAACGACCGGGACAGCGGCCTCTACAACGGCGACACCGGGGTGGTCGTCGCGGACGGCGAGGGGGGAGTGCTCGCGGCGTTCGGCGACCCCAGCCAGCCGCTGCTCGTCCGGCCGCACCGGCTGCCCAGCGTCGAGACCGTCTACGCGATGACGGTGCACCGCGGTCAGGGCAGCCAGTTCCAGCACGTCTCGCTGGTGCTGCCGCCGGTGAGCTCGCCGCTGCTGACCCGCGAGCTGTTCTACACCGCGGTGACGCGTGCGAGAGAACGGGTTCGGGTGGTCGGCACGGAGGCCGCCGTCCGGGCCGCGGTCGACCGGCCGGTCCGGCGGGCGAGCGGGCTGCGCCAGCCGCTCAGCGGGTGACCTCGCGCAGCACGGCCTCGCCGTGCGCGACGACGGGCGCCAGGTCGGTGGCCTGGACGACGCCGTCCCGGGCCGCCTCGATCACCAGCCGCACGTGCCGGGCCACCACGTCGCGGCCGGCGTCGTCCCGGCAGAAGTACCCCGCCCGGTGCAGGGTGCGCAGCAACGCCTGCAGGACGCGCGGCTCGTCCCGCCCGTAGCGGCGGATCTGGCCGGTGGCGAGCTCCACGTAGTACTCCAGGTCCCGCCCGTGCAGGACGACCCGGTCCCGGCCGTCGTCGCCCAGCACCTGGCTGCCCAACGGTCGCGCGGCCAGCGTGGCGAGCACCACCGAGATGTGCTCGAGCGACTGGATCGCGGTGTACGGGTCGTTGATCGCCGGCGAGAGCGCCTTGACCGAGATGTCCGCGAGCTGGCGCATGCCGAAGGCGACGTCCTGCTCGGTCGTGCGCTCGAAGCCGATCCGGACGCACTCGTGCACCGCGTCCTGCACCGCGGCGACGTCCGGCGCGGCGTCGCCGGCGGTGACCCGCCACAGCCAGACCATCGGCTCGCCCGCGAGGACGTGCTCGCCGACCATCGGCACCACCGACGCGGTGAGGTCGTGCAGGCGGGCGGCGCGCAGCAGCGGCGCCGGCTGCAAGGTCTGGACGTACCCCGACCGGTACGCAGGCACCGGCACCGCCCACGGCGGCGGCTCGGGCAGGTCGTGGTCGCGGACGCCCTCGGTCGGCAGGTCGTGCTCGATGACCCGCATCGTCTTGGTCTCCACCCCGACCATCACCTGGTCGATCTGGATGGCGTGCGAGATGTGGTGCACGAAGTAGACGAGCACGACCATGCTGGCCACCAGCAGGGCGATGGCCAGGGTGACCGCCAGCCGCGGGTAGTCGTCGGTCGTGGCGCCGCGGCCGACGCCGACGGTGTAGAGGCCAGCGGTGCTGTAGACGAAGGTCGCCACGAAGACGCTGAGCACGACCTGGTTGACCCGGTCGCGCAGGAAGGTGCGCAGGATCCGCGGCGAGAACTGGGTGGACGACAGCTGCAGGGCCACCAGCGTCAGGCCGAGCACCAGGGCGATGACCGTCATCATCGTGCCGGAGATGCCGATCAGCATCACCCGCGCGTCGGCTGCCGTCCCCTTGAACACCAGGGGTTCCAGCGGTGAGCCGTCCGGGATGGTGATCGAGCTGAGCACCGAGCCGGTCACCAGGGCCAGCAGCACCGCCGCCGTCGGGTACACCCACAGCGCGCCCTTGAGGTAGTCCCCAGTCCCGGTCTGCCGCACGATGACCCTCCCGACATCGGGTGCGCCGTCCAGACTGGCACCGGCCGCACCCCGTGTCGACGCCGCCCGCGTCCCCCGTCGTTGATCACGTTCAGTGGGTCTACGCCCGCTTCTCGAGGTGAACGACCCTGGAGAAGCGGGTGTTCACCCACTGAACGTGATCAACAGCTCAGCCGACGGCGGGCCCCGGTGAGGTCGGGTCGGCTGCGTCGGCCAGCTCGGACGGCGACGCCATCGCCGCGACGGGCGCGCGCAGGGCGGCCAGGATGGGCAGGGCGAGCAGGGTGATGACGGCGAGGATCAGGAACGACGCCGTCGGGCTGTCCAGCGTGGCCCCGATGATCGCGCTGACCACGAGCCCGCCGAGGTTGCCCATCGTCCAGACCAGCCCGGACGACACGCCCTCGGCGTCACCGGAGTGCCGCTCGACGAGCTCGAGGACGATCGCCAGCATCGGCAGCAGCATGAGGCCGGCGATCGAGAGGCTGACCAGGCCGGTGCCGAACCCGGGTGCGACCGCGAGCAGCACGCAGACGGCGGCGGTGGTCGCGATGCCGACCATGCCGGTCAGCACCTCGGTCCGGTGGCCCGCTGCCCACACGGGCAGCACGGCGGTCCCGATGACCCCGGCGAGCACGCAGGAGATCAGCATGACCCCGACCTGGTCCACGGTGACCCCGGCGGGCTCCAGCAGCGCCTGGGTCCAGGTGCTGAGCGTGATGAAGGTGCCGAAGGGTAGGAAGCCGAACAGGCACAGCTTGCGGATCAGCGGGTCGTTCCACGCTCCGCGCACGGCCGTCCAGCTGGCGCGCACCCCGGCCGGCCGGCGGGTCTCGCCGAACGGGACGGGACCGCGGATCGCCACCGCCAGCAGCACGGCCGCGACTACCGCGTACCCGGCGTGCACGGCGACCAGCGTCGGCAGGGTGTCCGTCGTCGAGAACACGGCGCTGAGCGCGAAGGCCGCGACGAACCCGGCCCAGGTGCTCGCGGTGGCGACGGCGATACCGACCGGGCGGTGCTCCGGGCGCAGGTAGCCGCGGGTCAGGCCGGTGATGCCGGTCAGCATGATGGGCTGCCCCAGGGCCGCCACGCACCCCCCGGCCAGCATCCAGCCGAACGAGTCGCCGCCGACCCGGATGCACGCCCCGACGGCGGTCAGCGCGCCGCCGAGCACCAGGGCGCCGCGCAGGTTGCGGTCCAGCAGCAGCCCGGCGGGGATGGCCAGCAGCACGAACGCCAGCACGAACACGTTGGCCAGCCAGCCGATCGCGGTCTCCGACACGCCGTACCGCTCGGCGGCCACCGTGGTCACCGGCGCGAAGGTCAGCCACACCATCTGGGTGGCGGCGCCGACCAACGAGAACGCGGCGATGATGCCCCAGCGGCTCGTGGCGGTCGGGTCGGGGCTCAAACGGATCTCCTGGAATCGTCGACGGCGCGATGGGAACAGCGAGAGAGTAGGCCGAGAACCTGACCGAGCGTGGGAGGTGACGGGCGTGCACCACCTCGCCACGCTGCCCGCAGACCTGATCGGCGCAGCCTTCACCGTCCTGATCCTGCTGGTGTTCGGCATGCTGGCCGGCGACGACCCCTGGAAGCTCGGCCGCGCCGGACCGCCGCACGACGGGGTCGCCCGACGGGCCAAGGACGCGCCGATCCGGGCGATGGTGATGGGTACGGACGGGCGGCTGTCCACCAGCAAGGTGACGGCCTTCTCCTGGACGATCGCGATCGTCTACGCCCTGTCCACCATGTGCGCCGTGGTCATCGTCGAGAACCGGCCGTTCGGCGACATGATGGACCAGCTGGCGGACAGCTACCTGCTGCTGCTCGGCGGCCCGTTCGCGGCCCTGGTGCTCGCCAAGGGGATCACGGTCACCCGCATCAACAACGGGTCGCTGGCCAAGCCGAAGGCCACCAACCCGAGCATCTCCATCAAGGACCTGGCCAGCAACGACGCCGGGCAGACGGACCTGGTGGACTTCCAGTTCCTGATGTTCAACGCCATCGCGCTGGCCTACGTGCTGCTGCGGTTCAGCCTGCACCCGCACGACGGCCTGCCGGACCTGCCGACGGCCTTCGCCGGCCTCACCAGCGTCTCGGCCCTGACCTACACCGCCAACAAGGCGGTCGCCGGAGCCACCCCGGCCATCACCTCCGCGGCGTTCGACCCCGCCACCCGACAGGTCACGGTGCGCGGGCTCAGCCTGGGGGCGGCCCAGGCGCAGGTGCGCTTCGACGACCACGCCGTCGAGCTGGTCCGCTCCTCGGCCACCGAGGTCGTGTTCGTCGCGCCGCCGGATGCCGGGGCGGGCAGCCACAGCATCCGGGTCGAGGTGCCCTCCGGCACCGGGCACCACGTCGTCGAGACGACCGTCGTCCTGCCCGCTCCGCCTGCTCCGCCTGCTCCGCCCGCGCCGGCCGCATGAGGCCGGCCCGGCTGAACGCGACCATCGCGTGGCTGTTCATGGTCGGCTCGGCGTGCTTCGTGCTCGGCTCGGTGCCGGCGTACGCCAACGCGGTGGGTGGGACGCCGGACGCGATCACCTACTTCGTGGGCTCGCTGTTCTTCACGTCCGCCTCCTACGCCCAGCTCGTGCAGGCGCAGAGCCCCGCCATGACGGACGTCGCCCAGCGAGGGAGCCGCGGACCGGTCCGGTTCTGGGGCTGGCTGCCGCACGACCGCGGCTGGCTGGCTGCGGCGACGCAGTTCCCCGGCACGCTGTTCTTCAACGTGAGCACGTTGCTGGCCCTGGTGCACAACGCGACCGTCGAGCAGGAGGACCAGCACGTCTGGCGACCGGACTTCTTCGGGTCGACGCTGTTCCTGGTGGCCAGCGGCTTCGCGATCGCGAGCCTCGGCATCGGTCTGGCGGTGCGACGCGGCCTCGTCGTCTGGTGGATCGCCTGGGTGAACATGCTCGGCTCGGTCCTGTTCATGTTCTCGGCGATCGCCAGCTACGTCGTGCCCGGCACGGGCGACCTGATCGACGTCCAGGTCTCGATCATCGGCACCCTGCTGGGTGCGGTCTGCTTCCTCGTCGGTGCCGCGCTCATGCTCCCCGCCTGGCGACAGACCACCCTCACCGGGTGAGGCGGACGCCGCGGCGGCGGCCCTAGCGTCGGGGGCAACCTAAGGAGTCGCGATGACCAGCTCGCGCCAGTTCACGGACGCCGACCGGGCCCTGTTCGGCAACCGGTTCCTCACCGCCGAGGTGCCGACCAAGACCTTCCCGGAGTCCGGGATGTCCGCCGTCGAGGCGATGCGCCTCGTCGGTGAGGACATCGCCCTGGAGGGGGACCCCGCCCGCAACCTCGCCACCTTCGTCACCACGTGGATGGAGCCGGAGGCGCAGCGGATCATCGCGGAGAACCTGCACCGCAACTTCATCGACCACGCGGAGTACCCGCGCACGGCCGAGATCGAGCAGCGCTGCATCCGGATGCTCGCCGACCTGTTCCACGCCCCGGGGGAGACGACCGGCGCGCGCACCCAGGGGTCGTCCGAGGCGATCATGCTCGGCGGCCTGTCCCTGAAGTGGAACTGGCGCAAGCGCCGCAAGGCCGAGGGCGGATCCACGGAGAGTCCGAACCTGGTCTTCGGCGGGGACGTGCACGTGGTGTGGGAGAAGTTCTGCCGGTACTTCGACGTCGAGCCGCGGATCGTGCCGCTGCAGCCGGGCAAGTACACCATCGGGCCGGAGGACGTCGAGCCGCACGTCGACGAGAACACCATCGGCGTGGCCGCGGTGCTGGGCACGACCTTCACCGGGCACAAGGACGACATCGGCGGGATCAACGACCTGCTGCTGCGGATCAAGAGCGAGCGCGGGATCGACGTCCCGCTGCACGTGGACGGCGCGAGCGGCGGGTTCGTCTGGCCGTTCCTGTACCCGGACACCGCGTGGGACTTCCGGCTCGAGCAGGTGCGCTCGATCAACGTCTCCGGGCACAAGTTCGGCCTGGTGTACCCGGGCATCGGCTGGCTGGTCTTCCGCGAGACGGCCGACCTCAACCACGACCTGGTGTTCGAGGAGAACTACCTCGGCAAGACCGACGCGACGTTCACGCTGAACTTCTCAACGGGCTCGGCGATGGTCCTCGCGCAGTACTACAACCTCGTGCGGTACGGCCGCGCCGGCTACACGTACATCATGCAGAACATGCAGGCGAACGCCCAGCTGCTGGCCGAGAAGCTGCAGGCCATGGGCCAGTTCGAGCTCATCGGGGACGGCGACGAGCAGCTGCCGCTGGTCGCGTTCCAGCTGGCCGAGAAGCACAGCTACGACGAGTTCGACATCGCCTGGCAGCTATCGGCGGAGCGCGGCTGGATGGTGCCGGCCTACACCCTGCCGCCCGACGCGCAGGACGTGACGATCATGCGGGCGCTGGTGAAGGAGACGATGAGTCGCGAGCACGTGGACACGCTTGCCCGCGACATCGAGGAGGCCTGCAAGACGCTGGAGGCGAAGGGCGGCGCGCACGAGTCGGAGCGCCAGCAGATCATCACCGGTCCGGGTCACTGACCCGCACCCGAGCCCCTACCCGCTAGATCCGGAAGAACAGGTTGAGGTACTGCTCGGCCAGCGCCAGGTCGCCGCGCACCGTCCCGGAGTTGCTGCGCCCGAACGCGGTCAGCACCAGGCTGCCCGCATCGAACTCGAGGTACGCGGGCAGGCTCTCCAGCTCGCCCGTCTCGTAGCTCAGCCCGTCCGGCCCGACGGTCACCCGGTAGTCGCCGGCGTTGCGCCCGGTGACCCGGATCCCGATGGTGAACGGCTCGCTGACCTGGTCCGACTTCACCGTGCCGCGCCAGATCTCGAACATGAACGGCACCAGCAGGTCCGCCGCGTCGCCGTGCAGGCCGTGCGCCGCGCCGCTGCCCTGCCGGATGTCCCACGAGTGCACGCCGTAGTCCATCAGCTGACCGGCCGCGTAGAAGAACGCCGGCACCGGGCCCATGTAGGGGTGGGTGACCAGGAAACCCGTCCAGTCGTCCTCGCCGACCGCCTCGAGGATGCCCTGCATCTTCTCGAAGTCCGCGCGCAACCGGTCCATCATCTCGGTCTGCGGGGTGCCGCGGAAGGCGGTCGCCGCCTCGTTGACCTTCCCCGCCATCGCGGGCAGCCCGTGCGGTGCGGGCACCGCGTCGCCGGTGCCGCGGGCCGCGTCGAACGCCTTGAAGTAGCCCTCGGTGGTGTCGATGATGTGCGCCACCAGGTCCCGCGACGTCCAGCCGTCGCACGGGGTGGTCCGCTCCCAGGCGCCGGGTGCCTCCGCCAGGGCGAAGAAGTGCTCGGCCTCCGTGCGCACCACCCGCAGGATGGTGTCCTTGCCCTCGTACGACATCGCGTTCCACGTGCTCATGACTTGGCGCCTCTCTACTCGTCGAGCTGGCGTCCGCCGAAGTACATGAGCGGGTCGCTGAGCAGCTCGATCTGGATGCCGTCGGGGTCCTTGAGGTACATCGACTCCTCGATCCCCTGGTCGGGGCCTCCGTAGGGGACGCCGGCCGCGTCCAACCGCTGCTGGGCCAGCTCCCACTGGTCCCGGGGTACGGAGATCGCGATGTGCTGCACCCCGCCGATGGCCTCGATGCCCGGCTCGAGACCGAGCCCGGGGAAGTCGAAGAAGCCCAGCAGGGTCTGGTTGCCCAGGTCGAAGAAGAAGTGCGACGAGCCCGGGTAGTCGCGGTTCTCGACCAGCTCGATCAGCGGGAAGCCAAGCAGGTCCTGGTAGAACCGGATCGTCTGCTCGACGTCCGAGCAGATCAGGGCCGCGTGGTGGATACCGCGCCCGATGGTGGCCGGCCGGTCCGCTGCCGGCGTGAGGTACTGCTCGCGCAGCTCGCCGCGTCGGGCCTCGAGGGTGACCAGCTCGTCGTCCGTGGGCATCTGCGACCTCCTCGGGGGCGCGTCCTCGCGCCGACCTGCGCATCGTAACTCCGGCGCGCCCGGGGTGGTAGTTGTCAGCGCAAGAAAATCCTGATGCGCCCGTTGACCCGGGCCGCGCCCGTGCGATCCACTCCTCACGTGAGCAGTGACCCGCCGGAACCGTTCCGCTACGAGGCGCTGCCGATGCGCGTCCGGTTCGGACCGGGCGTGGCCGGCGACCTCGTGGCGGAGGTCGACGACCTCACGCTCGGTTCACTGCTCGTCGTGTGCACGCCTGGGCACCGCGAGCTCGCCGAGCGCCTGTCGGAACCGTTGCGGCACAGGCGTGCTGGGCTGCTCGATGGGGCGCGGATGCACGTCCCGCAGGAGGACGCCGACCGGGCCCGAGCCGAGGCGCAGCGACTGGGCGCCGACGGTCTGCTGGCCGTGGGTGGCGGGTCGGCGATCGGTCTCGCCAAGGCGGTGGCCCTGACGACCGGGCTGCCCGTCGTCGCCGTCCCGACGACGTACGCCGGGTCCGAGATGACGTCCATCTGGGGGATCAGCGACGGGACGACGAAACGCACCGGACGCGACCGGCGGGTGCTGCCGGTCAGCGTGCTCTACGACCCGGCGCTGACCCTGTCGCTGCCCGTCGAGGTGTCCGTGACCAGCGGGATGAACGCCCTCGCGCACGCCGCCGAGGCGCTCTACGCGCCCGACCGCAGCCCGGTGGTCTCGCTGATGGCCGACGACGGCATCCGCCGGCTCGTCCGCGCCCTGCCGAGGATCGTCTCTGCGCCAACGGATCTGGGCGCCCGCACGAGCGCGCTCTACGGCGCCTGGCTGTGCGGCGCCTGCCTGGGCGCCACCACGATGTCGCTGCACCACCGGCTGTGCCACGCCCTGGGGGGCGTGTCCTCGCTGCCGCACGCCGCCACCCACACCGTCGTCCTGCCGCACGTGCTGGCGCTCAACCTGCCCGCCGTACCGGACGTCGCCAGCCGGCTGGAGCAGGCGCTGGGCGGTCCGGGGTCGGCGGGCGCGCAGCTGTACGAGCTCGCTGCGCTGCTGGGGGCGCCGTCGTCGCTGCGCTCGCTCGGCATGCCCGAGACCGACCTGACCACGGTCGTCGACCAGGTGCTGTCCGCGCCCTACGCGAACCCTCGGCCGGTCAGCCGGCTGGATCTGGTGGACCTGCTGGCCCGGGCGTGGTCGGGCGCGCCACCGAGAACCTGAGCCAGGCCGTCGCGACCTCCACCCGAGAGCGCGCGCCGAGCCGGGCGAAGATGTTGCGCAGGTGGTGGTCGACGGTCCGCGAGCTGATGCTCATCGAGCGGGCGATCTCCCGGTTCGTGAGGCCGTCGGCGACCAGCCGGGCCACCTGCGCCTGCTGCGGGCTCAGCGCGAGCGCGGCCGCGCCCGACCCGGCGCTGCCGCCGTCGACGTCGGGAGCGCCCGTGGCTCGCAGCTCGGCCCGGACCTGCTCGGCCCAGTACCCGGCGTCCTCGGTCTGGAACAGCCGCAACGCATCCCGCAGGTGCTCGCGGGCCGCCGACGGCAGGCGCTCGCGACGCAGCCGCCGGGCGTAGTGCAGCTTCGTGCGCCCGAGCTCGAGGGTCGACCCGGCCTGGCAGTGCAGCGCGATCGAGGTCTCGAAGTGCTCGGCCGCCACGGCGTCGTCGTCGGTGAGCAGGGCGTGACAGCGATGGACCTGCGCCAGCCAGCTGGGGTTCGCGGACCAGCCCACCCAGTGCTCGAACGCGGCCAGCGCCGCCGCCGCCTCGGTCGCGCGGTCGCAGCGCACGGCGGCCTCGACGAGCTGCGGCGCGATGATCACCCGCATCGCCGGGTGGGCCCGGCCCAGCCCGGTGGCCATCGTGCGCAACCGACCCAGCGCTTCGTCGGGTCGCTCGTCCAGCAGGTCCACGCACGCGAGCGTCCACGTCGCCCAGGCGGCCTGCTTGCCCAGGCCGCGCTGCCCGATGCCCGGCAGGGCGGCCGTCACGAGGTCCAGGGCCACGTCGCGCTCACCGCGGGCGATGGCCGCAACGGCCTGCATCACGAGGTTCTCGGCCAGGCTGTTGCGCTGCCCGACTGCCTGTGCCGCAACCACTCCGGCCGAGCAGGCGGCGACGGCGGCCCGGTTCCTGTCCAGGACCAGAGCCGCCGCGCCGTACTGGGCCAGCGCGGTCGGCAGAAGCTCCGCGTCACCCGTCAGCCGGGCCCGGCTGACCGCCGCCGTTGCGTGCTCGAAGCACCGGTCGGCCTCGCCCAGCAGCAGCGCGGTCTCGGTGAGCCACAACGACTCTCGGACGTTGCTGTCCGCGCGCCCGGCGTCCAGCACGGTGCGCAACGCGCGGACGGCGGCGGAGTGGTCTCCGGCCGAGACGGCGACCACGCCGGCGACGTACGAGCGCACCACCGGCGGCACGTCCTCACCCGCGGTCAGCCGGGCGAGGTCCGCGTAGTCCGTGACGTCCCCGGCCATCCGGTGCGCCTCGGCGGCCAGCATCACCGCGACCCCGCGCCGCTCGCCGGTCAGCCGCTGCGCGGCCACCGCCAGCTGGCGGGCCGCCACCCCCGGCTCACCGTCCCGCAGCTCGCCCTCGCCGCGTCGCAAGGCCTTCTCGCCGTCGACGTCCCGCTCGGACGTCGACCTCGCGTCCCGCGTCGACATCGGACCTCCAGCGGTGGGCGGCGCGCGGGCGAGGGGTTCGGGTCGATGAAACACGACGGCAGCGGGCACGCACAAGGTTTCGCCACAAACCGGTGATTTCGCCGATACCGGAACCACGTCCGCCGCAGGCACTGTGATCCCACCCCCACCCGAAGGAGCAAGAGGACCGTGCGCAGACATCGGAACGTCCTGACCGCTCTCGCCACCGCCGCCGCCGTCGGACTCGTCGTCACCACCGCGACTACCGGCGCCGCCACCGTGGACCGCGAGGTCCCGCGCGCAGCGGCCAACCCCTACGAACGCGGACCGGCGCCGACCACCGCGAGCATCGAGGCCACCCGCGGCTCGTTCGCCGTCGCCCAGACCACCGTGGCGCGGTCCGCCGTCAGCGGGTTCGGCGGCGGGACGATCACCTACCCGACCAGCACCGCCCAGGGCACCTTCGGCGCCGTCGCGCTCTCGCCCGGCTTCACCTCCAGCCAGTCCGCGCTCAGCTGGCTCGGCCCGCGGCTGGCCTCGCAGGGCTTCGTCGTGATCGTCATCGACACGCTGTCCGTATACGACCAGCCCGCATCCCGAGGCACCCAGCTGCTCGCCGCCCTGGACTACCTGACCAAGAGCAGCTCCGTGCGCACCCGGATCGACCCAACCCGACTCGCGGTCGGCGGCCACTCGATGGGCGGCGGCGGCGCGATCGAGGCCACGGCGAAGCGACCCACGCTGCAGGCGTCGGTGCCGCTGACACCGTGGGACACCACCAAGACCTGGAGCAGCGTCCGGGTGCCGACGCTCATCTTCGGCGGTGAGCGGGACACCACGGCGCCGGTCGCCAGCCACGCCGAGCGGTTCTACGCGTCGATGACCAACGCGCCCGACAAGGCGTACCTGGAGCGGCGCGGCGCGAGCCACGGTTTCCCGACGAGCGCCGACACCACGACGGCGAAGTACACGATCGCGTGGCTCAAGCGGTTCGTGGACGACGACACCCGCTACGACCAGTTCCTCTGCCCGGCGCCGGCGCCGTCCACGCTGATCCTCGAGTACCGGGACACCTGCCCGCACGCGTAGGGCCGTGTGGCCGGGCTCACAGCACCACCGCCGCGGGCCGGGTTCAGGCTGGCGCGAGGCCTGCCGACAGGGAAGAAGTCCCCCTGTTCGGCGCGGTCCTCGCGCCAGCCCTTCGGCGCGCCCGCACGTTGCGGGGGCGCCGTCGCCACGCCTGCTCCCGAAAGTTGACTGCTGTGTCCGCCCCCGGCCTCATCGCCCTCATCGGCAACCTCCTGGCAACCGTGGCGATCCTGCCGCACCTGGTCCAGGCGATCCGGGAGCGACGACCGAGCGGGTCGCCGTACGGCTGGGCGCTCGGCGCGGCGACGGCGGCGCTGTGGTTGTCCTACGGCTGGGTCACCTCGACGCCGGAGATCGGCGCCCCGGGCTACGTGACCTTCCCGGTCAGCGTCGTGCTGGGCGTGTGGGCCTGGCGCGAGCAGCGGACGGCGGCGGCAGCGGCGGCGGTGGCGCAGGACGTCCTCGACCTCGACGAGCTCGACCGGCTGGTGCTGGACGACGCCGCCCGGCCGGAAGCGCTCGCCGCGGCCTGACGCGCAGCGGCGCGTTCGGTAGCGTTCGCACGTGGACGGTTCCCGCTGGTCGTTGTGGTCCGAGGGCTCGGTGCTGTCCATCGGGTCGACCGGGTCGGTGCTGTCCATCGGCTCCATCGGGTCGGTGCTGTCCATCGGGTCCGTGGGGTCGGCGATGTCCCTGCTGTCGATCGGGTCCGCGCAGTCGATGGTGTCCGCCCTGTCCTGGCAGAGCAACGGTTCACTGATGTCCGGGCAGTCCGGGTCCGGCGTCCTGTCCTGGCAGTCCCAGGGCGGGGTGATGCAGGCCGAGGCCGCCGGTCCGCTTCGTGGCTCCCGGCTGGTCGCGGTCGGCGTCGGCGCCCTCTCGCTGGCCCTGGTGACGCACCGGCTCTGGCGGTCAGCCGTCCGCTAGCCCTCCGCGGGCCGCCGGCTCGCCCAGGCGGCGATCTCGGCGCGTCGGGCGGCGCCCAGCTTGCTGAGGATGTGCTCGACGTGGGCGGACACGGTCCGCGGCGACAGGAACAGCCGTTCGGCGATCTGCCGGTTCGTCAGCCCCTCGGCGACCAGGGCGGCGACCTCGAACTCGCGCTCGCTCAACGGGTGCCAGCGGGTGGTCGCCGCTTTCGGTCGGGCCTGCTCCAGCACCGCGCCGGCCGCGTCGAGCAGGGGCCGCGCCGCGACCGGTCCGGCACTCGCGCGGACCTGCTCGGCCAGGGCCACGGCCTGCGCCGGACGACGTCCGAGAACCGCAGCGGTGGCCTGGTCCAGGACCGCCCAGGAACCCTCCCAGAACCGACCCAGTGCGCCCCAGGCCGCGGCGGCGTCCGTCAGGCTCGCGTCGGCGGCCGTGAGGTCACCGGAGTCGAGCTCGAGCAGTCCCCGCGCGTGGTCCACGGCCGGCAGGGTGCCGGGAATCGACCGGGCCACCAACGCGTCCCGCACCTGGCCGAACCAGTCGCGCGCGAGCCCGCCACTCCCGTCGGAGCTCAGGTGCGCCCGCACGCCGGTCACCAGGAACGGGAACAGGTACGCCGCGTCCGCCACCTCCCGGGACAGCGCGTAGCCGCGCTCGCACAGCTCGACGGCGCGGGCGTGGTCCCCGCGCAGCGCCGCGCTCTGCGCCAGTCCCCACAGCGGCGGCGAGATCCGTTGCAGCTCGGCCATCGACTCGCCCAGCTGCAGGGCCTGGGCCAGCAGGTCGTCGGCGGCGTCCAGCTCGCCCCGACCGAGCTGGACGTACCCCAGCACGTAGAGCGCGGTGATCCGGGTGGTGATCCCGCCCCGCCCGTCCGCCAGGGCGTGCTCGGCCGTCTGCTCGGCCTCGGCCCACTCGCCGCGCGCCCAGTGCACGTGCGCCAGGTGCGCGCTCATGTAGCTGCGGTGGTTCCACAGCTCCACCGCGTCCGCGTAGTCGATGCCCCGCCGCAGCCAGCCGGCCGCCCGCTCGTACTCGACCAGCACTGACGCCGAGGTGCCGAGCATGCGGTAGCCGCGCCCGGCCTCGGCCTCCTCGTGCCCCTGGACCGCCCGGGTGATCGACTCCTCGAGCAGCGCGTGACCGGCGTCCAGCTGACCGGTGAACAGCAGCACGGAGCCGAGGGTGGCGGCGGTGTTCAGGTCGGCGGCCCGCTCGCCGCCGCTCCCGTGGCTGCTTCCCTGGACCAGCGCGCGGCTGAGCTCGCCGTACCGGATCGACTCCTCGAGCCGGCGATCCAGCATGTACGCGGCGGCCAGGCCGCTCAGCAGCCCGGCCCGGACCGGTTCGGCGTCCGGCAGCCCCTCGATGCTGTCCAGCGCCGACTGCAGCCGGCGCACCCGCAGCGGCAGGCTCTCGCCGAGCAGGTGGGTCACCGAGACCAGCGGCGCGACCAGGGCCGCCGCGCCGACCAGGTCACCGTCCGCGCGGCGCAGGTCGTGCGCCCGCTCGAACGCCTCGCACGCGCTGTCGTTGTCGTCCACCGCGGCGGCCTCACCCGCCAGCGCGGCGAGCAGGTCCGCCAGCTCGGCCGGTGCGACGTCGGCGGGCGCGTTCCGCAGGGCCCGTCGGTCCAGCTCGAGCGCCTCGCGGTGCGCCGAGATGGTCGCGGCGGCGCGGGCCGCAGCCCGCGCGTGCCGGTAGGCCGGTTCCGACATCCCGGCCTGGTCGTAGTGCGCGGACACGAACGCATCCGGGTACCCGCGGCGGACGGCGGCCTCGGCCACCCGCTCGTGCAGCAACCGGCGCCGGGGGAGCGGCACGTCGTCGTAGAGGGCGTCCCGGATCAGGGCGTGCCGGAAGTCGAACCCGGCCGGGCCGGCACCCGTCCGGACCAGGTACACCGAGCGCAGCTCGCGCAGGCAGCGGTCCACGGTCTCGGCGTCCGCCGCCGTCACGTCGGCGAGCAGGTCGACGTCGAACGACCGGCCGATGACCGCGGCCGCCGACGCCATCGCCCGGACGTCGTCGGGCAGCGCCGCGGCCCGCGCCAGGACGGCGTCGGCGAGCGTGTCGGGGACGTGCCGCAGGTCCGGCTCCCGGACCACTCCCGTCGCCTCGTCGGTGGCCGCAGCGAGCAGCTCCTCGATGTGCAGCGGGATGCCGTCGCTGCGGTCGTGGATGGCCGCGACGACCTGGGCCGGCGCCGGTCGACCCAGGACGGCGCTCGCCAGCGTCGCCGTCTGGGCGGCCGTCATCCGGGGCAGCCGGACCTCCTCGGCCAGCCGCCCGGACAGCAACCGGGACCGCCAGTCGCGCATCGCCGTCCGCGGGTACAGCTCGTCGCTGCGGTAGGCCCCCAGCATGAGGCACGCCCGGCCCGGCAGCCGCGTCGCGAGATGGGCGACCACCTCCAGGCTGAGCTGGTCCGCCCAGTGCAGGTCCTCCAGCACGATGAGCCGGGGGACGTCGTCCAGGTCGGTCAGCGCGTCGGACAGGTCCTGCACCAGCAGCCGTCGCCGGCGGTGCCGGTCGCCCTCCCGGCGCTGGGGTTCGCGCAGCCGCTCCGCCAGCACGGCTCCGGCGGACCGGGCGGCGTCGTCGCCGGCCCGGCGCAGGTCGCCCGCCAGGTCGAGCAGCACCCCGCCGGAGTCCTGCTGGTCGCCCGGGAACGCCGTGGCGCGCAGTACCGAGAAGCCGAGCCGCTCGGCGCTGCGGGAGACCGAACCCAGCAGCCGGCTCTTCCCGATGCCGGCCTCGCCGGCCACGAAGAGCAGGTGCCCGTGGCCGGCGGCAGCCTGCTCGAGCCGTCGCCCGGCGAGGGCGAGCAGCTCGTCGCGACCGACCAGGACGGGCGAGGCCACCACGTCACGTCCGGACACGTCACCTCCTCGCCGTCACCGTAGCCACCCTGCTCGCGTCCCCACCACATCGTGGCAACCTCGCATCACGGGCGATGCGCGGTTGCCACGATCTGCTCTCTGCGGCCGCCAGGATCGGTCATCTGACCGATGACGGGACGACGGCTCCGGGGCGATGCTCGACGCATAGTCCACCGAGCACCAGGAGCGGGTCATGGCGAGGTTCATGGATGTGCACAGCGGTTTCGTGGGAGTCACCGAGGACCAGCTGCGCGAGGCGCACGAGCGGGACCTGGCGATCCAGGACACCGAAGGGGTCAGCTTCGAGCGGGCCTGGCTGGACCCGGAGTCGGGCAAGGTGTTCTGCCTGTCCACGGGGCCGTCGAAGGAGAGCGTGATGCGGATCCACGAGCAGGCCGGCCACCCCACGGGTGAGGTCTACGAGGTTTCCGTCGACATCACCTGAGGTGCTCGTCCTCCGCGGGGGCTGGCTGCCATGCTTCGGCTAGCCCCCGAGGAGGAACCAGCATGGATACGGCCACCGCCGGCGACATCACGCTCATCACGGTGATCGTCGCCCTGCGCCTGCTCGTCCCCCTGCTGCTGCCGTTGATCCCCCTGCCCGCGATCATCGCCTGCCTGGTGATCGACGCGGCGGACCAGACGATCTTCCAGAACCACCTCACGCCGGCGACCTGGAGCGCGGTCGAGAACAGCTACCAGGGCTACGACAAGTCGCTGGACATCTACTACCTGGCCATGGCCTACATGGCCACGATGCGCAACTGGACGAACCTGGTCGCGGTGTCCGTGTCGCAGTTCCTCTGGTACTACCGGCTGGTCGGCGTGACCATCTTCGAGACGCTGCACGACAGTGCGGACCCCAGCTCGTGGCGCTGGCTGCTGCTCGTCTTCCCGAACACGTTCGAGTACTTCTTCATCGCCTACGAGACCGTCCGGCTGCGCTGGGACCCGCGCCGGATGAGCAAGCGGTTCGTGATCGGTATGGCGGCGTTCATCTGGATCTTCATCAAGCTCCCGCAGGAGTGGTGGATCCACGTGGCCGAGCTGGACTTCACCGACTTCGCGGACGAGCACGGCTGGGTCTACCCGACGCTGGTGGTGCTGCTCGTGGCGGCGGTTCCGGTGACCTGGTGGCTGCTGCACTCGGTGCTCCCGGCCAAGGACTGGAACCTGCACGTCCTGGCCGACCGGCTGCGGCCGGTCACCAGCCCGGCCGGCCGCCTGTTCAGCTGGCCGCTGCTGGAGAAGATCGCCCTCATCGGCCTGATCATCGTCATCTTCATGCAGATCCTCCCCGGGGCCACTCCCCGGCCGAGCCAGATCGTCGTGGCGGCCTCGATCTACGTCGTCATCGACTCGGCCTTCAGCCTGCTGGTCGGACTGCGCCACCGGTCGATGATGACGTCGGTGCTGCTCTTCGTCGGCCTCGCCGCGGTCAACCTGGCGACCACCGAGGTGCTGCACCTGCTGAGCAACCGCTTCCAGGTCGACCACGCGCTGTTCTTCGCGCTGCTGCTGAGCCTCATCGTGACCTGGTACGACCGGTACCGCCCGGTGCTGGACGAACGCCGCGCGGCCGAGCCGGCCCAGGCGGCTGCCTGAACCGGCTCGGCCGGCGCGTCAGACCCCGTCGGGCGGCACGAGCGTCGACGGGTGCGCGGACTTCACCTTGCTGCGGGACTGGCTGTACCAGGCGCTCGACGCCGCTGAGGCGAACAGCGCCGCGGCCGGCACCAGGGCCTGCACCGCGGTGGAGTCCAGCCGGCCGCCGAACAGGGCGACGACGGAGACCGCGAGCGCCAGCAGCTGGGTGAACAGGGTCTGCCAGAACTCGCTGGTCCGCAGGCCCTTCTTCGCCGGTGCCGCAACGACCGCAACGGGTGCGGCCGGCTGCGGTGCTGCTGACTGGTCGGCCGTCGCCTGGTCGGCCGTCGCCTGGTCGGCCGTCACGTCGTCGGGCCCCGCGTCCTCGTCGTCCAGCACGTCGTCCGCCGACGTCGGTCGCGGATCGGCCGCCGGGAAGTCCGGGTCGAACGAGTCGAGGTCGTCCAGGTCGCTGAAGTCGTCCTCGGACGCCGGGTCGGTGGACGGCGCCGGCGCGAGGGTCCGCGCGTAGGGCATGGGGTCGGCCGGGCTCGGCGCCCAGTCGGGTTGGTTCGGCTGTGCAGACATGGTGTCCCCCTCGGTAGTGGCAATGCGTGGTGGCAGTGGATGTGTGGGCCTACGCGGCCTTGCTGGCGGGTTTGGTGGCGAACGCAGCGGTCCAGGTCTCGGTGCCGACCTGACCGTCGACGTCGAGGCGCATCCGCTTCTGGAAGGCGCGGGTGACGGCCTCGGTGCGGCGGCCGAACACGCCGTCCACGCGTCCGATCGGGGTCCACCCGCGCTGGAGCATGCGGTGCTGGTAGACGGCGACGAGGTCGTGGTGCGGCGAGCCGTCCATCAGCACCACGCCGCGAGGCAGCACCGGGTGGGCGGCCGTCCTGCGCTTGCCGCTGCTGGAGTGCGCCATGTGCTTCGGGGTGTCCGAGGCCGGGCTGGTGCCGTGCTGGGTGTACGGCGGCCGGACGAACGCGGCGACGCTCCGGCGCGAACGGTGGTGGTACGCGACGGCGTCGTAGCCGCGCGGACCGGCGGAGTTGCCCTCGATGGTGGTGAGCCGGCCGGCGGGCGAGACGGCGACCACGATCCCCACGTGGTCCGCCCAGACGTCCTTGTCCCACTCGAAGCACACGTAGTCGCCGGGCCGGGCGTGCGCCGTCCGGCCACCGGGCAGCACCCACCCGTGGCGGTGCCCGGAGTTCAGGAAGTGCTGCACGCTCGCCCAGCCGTGGCTGGGGGAGTCCGCGTCCCTCGGGATCGGCAGGTCGGCGCGCTTCCAGACCCACGCGCAGGCGAACTGCGCGCACCACGGCGCGGGTGAGAGGCCGTACGCCTTGCCGTACTTGGTCACGTTGGACCCTGGCGGTAGCTCGTGCGCGCCGAGCTCGGCTCGGGCGATGGCGAGCAGCTGGTGAGGTGATGACATCGTTCCCCCCTCGGGACCGGGTGGTCGGCCCGTTGCCGACCACCGTCAGCGTGCCCGCGCAGGCCCCGCGGCCGGATCGGCAGTAATCCTTAGTCCCCGCACTGAGAACCCTTAGGAGCGAGCGGGCCCCGCGGGCATACTGGGATGTCGTGGGAGCCGGGCTCCGGACCGCGTACGTCGGGCGGGATGCTGAGCGGGGACTGCTGGGGCAAGCCTTGGCGGACGTCGTGCGGGCCGAGCCGCGTCTGGTGCTGGTCCGTGGGGATGCCGGATCGGGCAAGAGCCGGCTGCTCGACGAGTGGTCGCGTGACCTGCAGGAGGTCACGGTGCTGCGCGGCGGCTGCCAGCGGCTGACCACCACGCACCTGCCCTACGCGCCCGTCGTGCAGGCCCTGCGTCCGGTGGCCGCGGGGCCGTTGCTGGATGGCTGGCACCCGGCGGCCCGTGCTGCGGTCTCGCCCGTGCTGGCTGCCGCTGAGCCACCGACGGGGCAGGCCGACCGCTGGCGCGGGGCGCAGGTGCTGGAGCTCACGCTCGCCCTGCTCGCCCAGCTCGCCGCCCAGCGCCCGGTCGTGCTGGTGCTGGAGGACCTGCACTGGGCCGACCAGGCGACCACGGACCTGCTGCTGTTCCTCGCCGGCAACCTGTCCGTCGAGCGGCTCCTGGTCGTCGGCACGCTGCGCACCGACGAGCCGTCCCAGCCGCAGTGGCTGCGGGAGGCCCTGACGCAGCTGGGTTCGATGCCGCGCTGCTCGCGGATCGACCTCGCGGCGCTCACTGACCCGGCGGTGGCGCAGATCATCGCGGACGTCGAACCCGCCCTGGGCGCCGACGACGTGGGCCGCCTCGTGCGCCGCGCGATGGGCAACCCGTTCTTCGCCGAGGAGCTGGCCCGCGCCAGCGACCCGGACCAGCCACTGCCGGAGGCGTTGCGCGACGTGCTGCTGGTCCGGCACGCGCAGCTGCCGCCGACAGCCAGACAGATCGTCCAGGTGGTCTGCGTGGTCGCCGGTCCGGTGCGCCACGAGCTGCTGACCGGCGTCATCGACGCCGACGTGGCCGACCTGAACGTCGCGCTGCGCGTGGCGCTGCGGGACGGGCTGCTGCAACGGCACGGCAGCGACGCGTTCGTCGTCCGGCACGCCCTGCTGCAGGAGGCGGTGTACGGCGACCTGCTCCCCGGCGAACGGGTCGCCTGGCACACCCGGGTCGCCGAGCGGGTCGACGCGGACCCCGAGCTGGTGGGGGGCCCGGAGCGGGCGGCGGCGGTGCTCGCCGAGCACTGGCAGGCGGCCGGGCGCCCGGACCTCGCCGTGGCCCCGCTGGTCCGGGCGGCCCGCGCCGCGACGGCGAGGCGCTCGCCGACCGACGCCGCGCGCCTGTGGCGCACGGCCCTGGGGCTGTGGCCGGACGCACAGCCGGGCGCTGCGCCCGCCACGGTCGAGGGACTGGACCGCCCGGCCGTCCGGATGGAGCTCGCCGTGTCGCTACGTCGCGGGCCGCAGGCCGCCGACGGGGTGGAGAGCCTGCGGCTCGCGCTGGACGAGGTGGGCCGGGACGACGCGGCGCGGCGGGCCGAGGTGCTGGAGCGGTTGGCGCTGCACCTGAACGACACGGGCGACGGCGAGGCCGCGCTGGCCGCCGCGCGTGAGGCCTGCGCCACGGCGCCGACCAGACCGCTGGAGCCCGGCCGGTCGCTGGCGGCGCGCTGCCACGCGACCCTCGGCGCGATCCGGATGGTCCGCGGCCAGTACGAGGCCTCGCACGAGGAGTGCGAGCAGGCGCTCGCGCTCGCCCGAGCCGTGGACGACCTCGCCACCAGGGCGTACGTGCTGGCCGTTGACGGCGTCAACGTGGTGGTCCTGGACGGACCGGACCGGGCCGTGCCCAGCATGCGCGAGGCGCTCGAGCTGTCCGAGCGGCTCGGGGACGTCGAGGCCACCCTGCGCGCCTGGATCAACCTGACGTACGTGCTGGAGAGCGCCGGGCGGTGGGCCGATGCCGCGCAGGCCGCACGGTCCGGGCTGCAGGTGGCCGAACGGCACGGTCTCGCGCTGACCAACGGCGCCTTGCTGACCGCCAACGAGGCCACCGCGCTGCTCGCCTGCGGTCGGTTCGCGGAGGCCAGGCAGATCCTGGAGACCGTGCTCGAGTCGGCCACCGGGCCGACGGCGCGGACCACCCGGCCGTACCTGCTCGCCGTGCTCGGCGAGGCGCTGGTCGAGCTGGGGGCCCTGGACGAGGCCCGGGGGGCGCTGCACGCGATCGGCCCCGTCGACCCGGGCGACGTGCTGACCGCGAACCAGGTGGCCCTGGTCTCCGGTTCGCTCGCCCTGGAGGAGGGCAGTCCGCAGGACGCGCTGGCGCAGGTGGTCGGTCGACAGGAGTTCCTGGCGGACGACCCGACGTCCGGGCTGCGCATGTGCGCGCTAGGGCTGCGCGCCGCCGCAGACCTGCTGGGGCGCCCGACGGCGTTGCGCGCCGCCGACGCTCCTGCCGAGGGGGACCTCAGGTCCGCCGCCGACGACCTCGCGGCGCGGGCGGACGCCCTGGCGGCGGCCGCGCCCTGGCTGCCGCCGTGCCGCACGCTGCTCGCGCTCTGCCGCGTGGAGCTGGCCCGGGGCGGAGGGACCGCGACGGCCCAGGAGTGGACGGCGCTCGCTCAGGCGTGCCTGGACGGCGGACAACCGCAGCTGGCGGGCTATGCGTGGCTGCGCGGGGCCGAGCTGGCGCTCGCCGAGCACGGTGCCCCGGCCGTGGCGGAACCGTTGCGCCGCGCCGCAGACGTGCTGGCCCCGCTCGGCCCGGGGACCTTGGCGACCTGGGTCCGGCGGCTCGCGGACGTCGCCCGGGTGCGTCTGGACGACCCACCGGGCCACGTGGACGCTCGGCAGCCGGACCGCACGGACGGCGTTCTGGTCGACCTGACCTCCCGGGAACGGCAGGTGCTCGGGCGCATCGCCCGCGGCGAGACGAACCGGCAGATCGGCACCGCGCTGCACATCACGGAGAAGACCGCGAGCGTGCACGTGTCCAACATCCTGTCCAAGCTGCACGTGCGAAACCGTTCCGAGGCGACGGCGCTGGTCTATCGCCTCGGACTCGACGAGGAGGTTGTGCTGTGACAGAGCAGAGTTCGACGGACGACGTCCTGGCGGACGTCATGATCCATGTGGACGGCGCCAGCTACGTCGCCTTCGGGGTGTCGTACGAGGAGCTGACGCGCCAGGTCGACCAGGCCCTCGCCGGCGGGGCCTTCCCACCGCTCGAGGTCTTCACCCCGCCCGAGCCCGGTGTGGTGCAGCGCTCCGGGACGCTGTACCTGCGCGGCGACCGCATCTCGAGCATCGCGGTGACGCTGCCCATCGAGAACCTCGCGCACCCCAAGGCCTGACGCTCGAACCCTTACGCTCTGGCTCATGCCGATCGCCCGCGAGCACCGTCAGCGGACGTGGGCCCGGACGGCCGGCTGGTGGTGCGCGTCGAGGGTCGCGCTCGTCGCGCTCGTCATCGGCGTGTCCTGGGCGCAGGGTGTCGACGACGGTCTGCGGGCCCGCGACCTCAGCCGCTGGCTCACCGAGCGGGTGACCTGGTGGGACTCCTGGCACTTCGTCCGGATCGCCGAGGTCGGCTACCTGCCGCCCGGGCTGCCCTGCTGCGACCAGGCGTTCTTCCCGGGGTACCCGCTGCTGATGGCCGCGCTGGCGCCGGTCCTGGCGGGCAGCGTCGTGCTGGCCGGACTGGTCGTGTCGCTCGTGTCCGGCGGCGTTGCGGCCGTGCTGCTGCAACGCATCGGTGACCTGCGGGCACCGGGCTCGGGTACCTGGGCCGTGGTCTTCCTGGCCGTCGCGCCGTTCGGCATCTTCCTGTCGTCGGTGTACACGGAGTCGCTCTTCCTGGCCCTGAGCCTGGCCGCCTGGCTGGCCGCGGTGCGCCGGCACTGGTGGTGGGCCGGTGCGGCCGCCGGTGCGGCGAGCCTGGTGCGGGTGAACGGGTTGTTCCTGGTCGCGGCGCTCGCGGTGACCTACCTGCTGCAGCTGCGCGCGGACGGGCGGCGCTGGCCCAGGCCGGACGCGGCGGCACTGCTGCTCGGCCCGCTCGCGGTGCTCGGGTACGTCGGGTACCTCGCCGCTCGCACGGGCCACCTCGACGCCTGGCAGCAGGCGCAGGACAAGGGCTGGGTGCGCGGGACGGCCTGGCCGTGGCAGGGGCTGGCCGCGGGGTGGCGGGCCGCCCGGACGGCGCCGGCCACCGACCTGGTCGTCAGCCGGTGGGCGGACCTGGTCGTCGTGGTCGGCGGCCTGCTGCTGCTCGGGGTGCTCCTGTGGTTGCGGCGCTGGGCCGAGGCGGTGCTGATCGGGCTGAACGTCTCCGTGCTGGTCTGCTCGACGATGCTGACGTCCGCGGCGCGCTACGGGTTGCTGTGGTTCCCGGCGTACCTGCTGCTCGCGGAGGTCAGCCAGCGCGAGGGCTGGCGGTGGCTGCGCTGGGCGGTCCCGGTGGTGTGCGTGCCCGCCCTGGTCGCGCTGTCCGTGGCCTTCTCCGCGCACTACTGGGTCGCCTGACCTCCTCCGTCGGTTCCGGCGCCCGCACCCGAGGCTGTATCTCGCGGGCACCCGCAGGGCTCTTCACTCCCGAGGGACCGTGGCAGGGGGCCGCGTGCCCGACCGGGAGGTCCGCCATGCGCCGCTCCACCAAGACCATCGCCGTCTGCCTGTCCGCCGCCGCCGCTGCCGCGCTGGCGGTCGGCACCGGACCGGCCCAGGCCGCGTCGTCCGACCCGGCGTCGGCGAAGGGCGTGCCCGTCGCCAGGACCAGGGCGATCCCCGACTCCGCCTCGCCGGACCACCTGGCCGCCAAGGCTGCGGCGTCGGCGCCTGCCTCCCGGCGGGCCGTCGCGACCGTGCAGGCGCGCGTCGCCGACTACGTCGCCACGCACGGCACCCGGTACTCGTTCGGCACCTACTCCGACCCGGTCACCGGCGCGGTGGTCGTGGACACCGATGCTCCGTCCGCCGTCATCGGCAGGCTCATCACCCTGACCGGTGACAGGACCACGGCCGGCATCGCGGTGAAGGTCACCAGGCAGCGGACGACGGACCGGCTCGGCCGTGGCGACGACACGCCACCCTTCTACGGGGGCGGCGGGCTGTCGGCCCCGGGGGCGGTCTGCTCGACGGGCTACACCGTGCAGAGCGCTGCGGGCACCCGCTGGATGATCACCGCCGGGCACTGCTACCCCAACGGCACGGTGGTCATGACCCCGTCCGGCGCGAACACCGTGGGCACGGTCACCGGGCGCACCGTCGCTCCCGTCGACGCGGAGTTCCTGGCTGGCAAGACCTATGCCGGGCGCCTGTTCACCGGCGGGGTGAACAGCGCCGCCAGCATCCCGGTGGTGGGCGCGGGCTCCGCCGTGGTGGGCTACAGCAGCTACTGCCACAGCGGCTACAAGACTGGGGAGCAGTGCGGGCACACCGTGACCAGCACCACTGCCCAGCTCTGCACGGCGACCGGCTGCAAGTTCCCGGTCATCGCCTACACGGGCGGCGTCATCGCCCTGCCCGGTGACTCCGGCGCCCCGTTCTACGCCAAGACCGCGACCCAGGCCTGGGTCCGGGGCCACGTCATCGCGGGGAACGCGACGACCGGGTACGTCGAGCCGTACACCGAGATCACCAAGCACTGGGCGGTCAAGGCCTCGCTGGGCTGACCCGTCGCGCACTGCCCGCACGGCATGATCGGGCCATGAGCAAGCCCTTCACGTTCCTGTCCAACGCGTTCGACGTGTCCAGCGCCCGCGAGCTCGGCGAGCGGGCCCGCGCCGCGCAGGACCTTGGCATCACGACGTTCGCGCTGCCGGACCACCTGCTCGCCCAACCGGCGCCGGTGCCGTACCTGGCGACCGTCGCGGCGCTGACCGAGCGGATCCGGATCGCCGCGTTCGTGCACAACAACGACCTGCGACACCCCGCGGTGCTCGCGCAGGAGCTGGCCACGCTCGACCTGCTGTCCGAGGGGCGCCTCGACGTCGCCATCGGGGCCGGCTGGAACGAGTCCGAGTACGTCGCCATCGGCCTGCCCTTCGATCCGATCCGGGTGCGGCAGGCGCGGCTGGCCGAGTCGGTCGCGGTGGTCAAGGGATGCTTCGGAACCGGCGCGTTCTCCTTCGCCGGCGAGCACTACACGATCACCGACTACGACGCGCAGCCCAAGCCGGTGCAGCAGCCGCACCCCCCGTTCTTCATCGGCGGCGGCGGCCGGACGACACTCGAGCTGGCCGGCCGGGAGGCGCAGACCGTCGGTCTGGCACCGCGGATCCTGCGCGGCGGCCGCCCGGACCCGCGGTCGTTCACCTGGGCCGCGACCGAGGAGAAGATCGGCTGGGTCCGCGAGGCGGCCGGTGACCGGTTCGACGAGCTGACCTTCAACGTCTACCCGTCGTTCTGGCCGGCCACCGTCACGAACGACCTGCAGGGCGAGGCCGAGAAGGTCGTCGCCGAGCTGCGGCAGCGCGGCGGGGTGGAGCTCACCGTGACGGAGGTCATCGAGTCACCGCACGTGCACATCGGCTCCCACGACCGGCTCGTCGAGAAGTTCACCGAGCTTCGCGAGCGGCTGGGCATCTCGTCGTTCCTGGTCGCCGACCTCGACCAGCTGGGTCCGGTCGTCGAGCGGCTGGCGGGGACCTAGCTGCCGCGCTTGCTGCGGCGGGACAGCTCGCGGCCGGCCCGGACGGCCACGCCGCCGAGCAGGACACCGGGGACGACGGCGCGTCCGAGCAGGAGGGCGACCGCACCGACCGCCGAGAGCACGAGTCCGGCCACCACGTACCGGGTCGGCCAGGCGGCGACCCCCTGGTAGCGCCGCACCTTCACCGGCTCGTACCCGTTGCGCCGACGCTCGCGGCGCCGGCGCACGTGCCAGAGCGGCAGTGCGCTCACACCCGCGAGGACGACGGCCACGGCCAGCACGCCGACGTCGAGACCGTCGGCGACCGCCGCGAAACCGACCAGGACGGCGAACAGGAGCCCGACCACGCCGAGCGTGATCCAGGCGCCGTCGCTGGTGCCGGTCACCTCGATCACCGGTGGCCGCGGCGCCTCCCGGTTCGGCGCCGTGCGCTGGTGGCTGGTGCGGCCGGCCGGCACGTGCCGGTCGAGCTCGGCACTCAGCTGCGCCCAGCGGTCCCAGCGCTCCGGGAACAGCGTGAAGGCGAAGCCGTCCCGGCCGATGAGCCGGCGGGTGCCGTCGTCGTAGGCCACCATGGCCGTGCACTCGGTCCACGGCACGGTCAGGCAGACCTCGGCCTGCTCGGCCACGAACGTGATCCCCTGGTCGGACACGTCGACGTAGGAGGTCTGCAGCTGCCCGCGGGGCGGCGTCCACCGGGTGCCGGTGACCCGCCGTTCGCTCTGACCGGATGCCTGCGGGCAGCCCGGCACGGTCACCCCGGGTGGGGCGCTCCACAGCATGGTCGGGCGCATCGCCGCGACGAACCCGGCGACCTGCGCCGGGGTCAGCGCGCGCAGCTCGTCGCGCAGGGCCATGGCCGGACGGCTGGGGCGCCCGGTCAGGTAGTCGTCGCTGAGGCGGGCGAGCTCGGCCAGGGCGGCCGTGCCGCCCTCCTGCTGCCGGTCGAAGGAGGTGAGGACCTCCGCGAGCTCCTCGGCCGTCGGGCCGGTGCGCGCGAGCTCGTCCAGCACCTCGACGGCGCCCTCCGCTACCTGCTGCATGCGATCTGGCAGGCCGTCCACGGTGACGAGCAGGCGGCGGACGTCCCGGCCGACGGAGGTGACGTCGTAGTCGGTGCTGTAGCTGATGCCCTCGGTGTACCGGAGCCGGTCCAGCATCCGCTTGGCGAGCAGGTGCCCGACGACCCCCGCCCAGTGGCCGAACGGCAGCTCGGCCGACAGCGTCACCCGGGTGCCGTCGAGCGGGAAGGACGACGGCAGGGTCGTGGCCCGCCACGGGCCGGTATCGGCCGCCGGAACTGCCTGGCCGCGGGGCAGGTCGAGCGAGGGTGGCTGGCTGCTCGTCGTCCAGAGGACGCCGTTCTCGGCCGTCAGGTACCGAGCCGCCCAGACCTGCACCGGTGCCGGGTCGACCCGGTCGAGACCGAGCTCGTCGTACACGCCGAGCCCGTGGCCCTCGGTGCCCCAACGCCACAGGTCGTGGATCCCGGTCACACCGCCCTGGCGGTGGCAGGCCTCGGCGCGGATGAGGTTCTTCTCGAGCTCCAGCTGGCTCAGCGGAAGCTCACGGATGTTGGCGGCCACCGCGGTGAGGAACCAGGCGACCTGCTCCTCGGTGCCCTCGCACCAGAACGTGACGCGCTCCGCCGACGTGGTGCCGTTCCAGGTGAACTGCGGGCGGCCGAGTGGGGCCAGCACCAGGTGCTCGACCAGGTGGCTGATCCCGTGCTCCACGAGTGTCTCGTCGGCCCAGCCGACCCGGAACGTCAGGGCGGCCCGGGTGGGGCCGTCGGCGGCGGCGGTGAACACCCGCAGTCCGTTGATCGTCGCGGTCATCGCCACCGCAGGGCTGGTCGTCACTGCGGTGCTGTCGGTGGGACGCGTGACCATCTTGAGGGCGCTGGTCTCGCTATCCACCGAACGGCGCTCCCAAACGGATGGCGCGGCGCCGGGCGCGGCCGGAGGATGGCTGGGTGCGCACCTTCGACGAGCTCGTCTCGGAGGCCGATCGGGCCGACGTGACGGGCTGGGGCTTCGACTGGCTCGATGGTCGGGCGAGCGAGGAGCGCCCGCCCTGGGGCTATGCGCGTCTGCTGGCCGGCCGGCTGCGCACGGTCAGGTCGGCTCTCGACCTCGACACGGGCGGCGGTGAGGTGCTGGCCGAGATGCCCGAGCTGCCGGCGCGGATGTGCGCGACGGAGGGCTGGGCGCCGAACGCGGAGCGGGCCCGCGCTCTGCTCGGGCCGCGCGGGGTCGACGTGGTCGTGTTGGACGACGAGAGCCCGCTGCCGTTCCCGGACGCGAGCTTCGAGCTGGTGACGAGCCGGCACCCGGTGCGGCCGGACTGGGCCGAGATCGCGCGGGTGCTCACCCCAGGCGGCCGCTACCTGGCCCAGCACGTCGGTCCGGCGTCCGCCTTCGAGCTGATCGAGTACCTGCTCGGGCCGCTGCCCGAGCAGCGGGCCGGCCGGGACCCTCGCCAGGAGTCAGCCGACGCCGAAGCGGCAGGTCTGGCCGTCGTCGACCTGCGGACCGCCGGGTGCCGGATGGAGTTCCTCGACATCGGCGCGGTCGTGTTCATCCTGCGCAAGTGCGTCTGGTGGGTCCCCGACTTCTCGGTCGCGCGCTACCGCGACCGGTTGCAGTCGCTCGACCTCGAAATCCGTGAGCGCGGCCCGTTCGTCGCGCACTCCACCCGGCACCTGATCGAGGCTCGACGGTGATTCCGGCCGGTCACTAGGGTCGAGGACGTGGAGCTGCTGCGAACCCCGGACCTGCTGCTGCGTCCATGGCAGGGCGACGACCTGGACGCCTACTTCGACCTCTACTCCCGCTGGGAGGTCATGCGCTGGCTGGGGGCGCAACCCCGGGCGGCGGTGACGGACGTCGACGAGGCCCGGGTCCGCCTGGACCGCTGGCAGGCCGTGGGGGAAAGGTTCGCCGCACCGCTCGGGCTGTGGGCGCTGGTGCCGACCGTCGACGGGAACGACCTCGACCACCCGGTCGGCACGGTCCTGCTGCTGCCGCTCGAGGACGCGGACGGCCCGACCACGGAGGTCGAGGTCGGCTGGCACCTCCACCCGGACTTCGAGGGCCGCGGCCTGGTGACCCGGGCCGCCCGCGCGCTGCTCGACGCCGGCCACGCGGCCGGCCTCCGTCGCGTCCTGGCGCTCACCGACCTCGACAACGTGAAGTCGCAGGCCGTCTGCGGCCGGCTCGACATGGTCGACGAGGGCCCGACCGACCGGTGGTTCGGCCTGACGACGCGCCAGTTCGTCTGGCGGCGATGAGTCCGGACGGCGTCCCCGGTCTACCCCCGCGACGACCCTGATCCCAGGAGGCCCGGATGACCCTGCCCGACATCGTCTCGCCCGAGGAGTGGCGCGCGGCCCGCGTCGAGCTGCTCGCTCGGGAGAAGCAGTACCGCCGCGACCTGGACGCGCTGAACGCCGACCGCCGGCGCCTGCCCATGGTCCGGGTCGAGAAGGACTACCGGTTCGCCGGGCCGGGCGGCGAGGTCGGCCTGGCCGACCTGTTCGAGGGACGGCGCCAGCTGATCGTGCAGCACGTCATGTTCGACCCGTCGTGGGACGACGCCTGCCCCAGCTGCAGCGCCGGGATCGACGAGCTGTCCCCGGGGCTGCTCGAGCACGTCAGCTCCCGGGACACCACGTTCGCGCTGGTGTCCCGCGCACCCCTGGCGAAGATCGTGGACTACGCAGCCCGCAAGGGCTGGGACGTGCCCTGGTACTCCTCGTACGGCAGCGACTTCAACTACGACTTCCACGTCACGATGGACGCCGACAAGGCGGTGCCGGAGTACAACTACCGCAGCGACGCCGACTGGCGCGAGCACGGCTGGCCGGACGGCCTGGTCAAGCCGGGGGAGTCCGCCGAGCAGCCCGGCATGAGCTGCTTCCTGCGCGAGGGCGACGAGGTGTTCCACACCTACTCCACGTTCGCCCGCGGGAGCGAGCAGCTCGGTGGCGCCTACGCCTTCTTGGACATGACGGCGCTCGGTCGTCAGGAGGAGTGGGAGGAGCCCAAGGGTCGCGCGGACGCCACCCGGGCGGCGGTGCCCAGCTTCCAGGAGTGAGCTGCGCCCCTAGCCGTCCTAGTCGGTGCGCGGCGGCAGCCCCAGTGCGGCCGGCAGGATGCGGTCCGTCATGGTCGTGATGACGACCTCGGCGTCCGCGTCGGGCAGCTGTGCGGCCAGCCGCACGCTCGACGTCGCGAGCGAGACGCACATGTAGCCGATGACGTCGAGGTGCTCGGCGCGGTCGGCGGGCACGATGTCCCGGACCGCCTCGGCCAGCATCCCGCCGGTCAGCCGGGTGTCCTCCAGGTCCTGCTGCACCAGCGCGGGCACGGAGGCGGCCGCGGCCCAGATGCCGGCGAACGTCGGGTCGTCCCGGAACAGCTGCCAGTAGGCGCGCATGGCCACGGTCATCCCGGCCAGCGCGTCCTGGGTCGACCCGACGTCACCGACCGAGGCCAGCACCATCGCGCGCACCCGCTGGGCCGTGCGTTCCAGCAGGGTGTGGAGGATCGCCTGCTTGTTCGGGAAGTAGCGGTAGATCGACGGGAGGGACACCTTCGCGGCCTTGGCCAGGGCGCTCATGGACGTCGCGTCGATGCCGTCACGCACGATGAGCTCGGCGGCGACGTCCAGGATGTGCTCGACGCGGTCACGGCTGCGCTGCTGACCCGGCTGCCGGCGAAAGGCCGGCAGGTCGTCGTCCGACATCGAGCACTACCCCTAACGTGTGATCCGCTGCACCGACACTCTTCCACGACGAGCCGGACAGGAGGCCGATGGCCGGCGACCAGTCCACCAGCCGGTCGACCACCCCGGTGGCGACGTCCGTGCCGCGCACCCGGCTGGCCGGCTTCGCCGTGGGCAGCGTGGGCACGGCGCTGTTCTCGACGGTGCCCGGGCTGCTCCTCCTGTTCTACCTCACCGACACGCTGGGGGTTCCAGCGGCTGCCGCCGGCGTCGTCGTCGTCCTGCCCAAGGCGTGGGACGTGCTGTTCAACCCGGTGGTCGGCCTGTGGAGCGACCGCGAGGCCGGCCGCACCGGCCACCGGACCCGGCTCCTGCTGGTCGGCACCTGCACCCTGCCGGTGGGGTTCGCGGTGATGTTCGCCAGCCCGGCCGACGGCACGGCCGGGCTGCTCTGGGTGCTCGGCGCGTACCTGCTGGCGGCGACGGCGTTCGCGTTCTTCCAGGTGCCGTACGTGTCGCTGCCCACCGAGATGTCCGCGGACGCCGGGGAGCGCACCCGGGTGATGAGCTGGCGGATCGTCGCGCTGACCCTGGGCATCCTGCTCGGCGGCGGGCTGGCGCCGCTGCTCATCACCGCCGGCGGGGGCGGGCACCCGGGGCACCTGCTGATGGGCGTGGCGATGGGGGCGGTGGCGTTCGTCGCGCTGCTCGTGGCCACCCGGTCCACCCGGTGGGTGCCCTCGCGGGGCGGCCAGCAGCAGCTGGGGCTGCGCGGAACGCTCGCGCAGGCCCGCGGCAACCGCGCCTTCGTGCTGCTGGCGGCCTGCTACGTGCCGCAGGTGCTCGGCATCGCGATGATGCAGGCGGCGGTCGCGTACGTCGCGACGTACCGGCTCGACGACTACGGGCTGACGTCGCTGCTGTTCGTCGCACTGGTCGCGCCGGGGATCGTCGCGGTGCCCCTGTGGGCCAGGCTGGCCGGCCGGATCGGCAAGGTGCGCTGCTACCGGCTCTGCACCGCCGGGCTGGCCGTGGTGTGCCTGGCGCTGCTGCCGGCGGTGCTGTCGGGGGGCGTCGCGCTGGTCCTGGGCCTGGTGCTGCTCATGGGCGTGGCCTTCGGTGGCCAGCAGATGCTCCCGTTCGCGCTGCTGCCGGACACGATCCTGGTCGACGCCGAGCGCACCGGGCAGCAGCAGGCGGGCGTGTTCTCCGGTGCCTTCGCCGCACTGGAGACCGCGGCCTTCGCGGTCGGGCCCGGGGTCTTCGCGCTCGTCCTGGCCTTCACCGGCTTCGCCTCGTCGACGTTCGACGAGCCGGTGCGGCAGGGCGGGGCCGCCCTGAACGGGATCGCGATCGGCTTCTCGCTCGTGCCCGCGCTGCTGGTCGCGGCGACACTGCCGCTGATCGGCCGCTACGCCCGCACCGAGGCCGCGGCGGTGGGGGACAGCGCCGTCGGAGCGAACGGCGCCCGATAGCGCTACTGGTGCAGCATGGCGGCGGCGAGGTGCGCCTCCGGGTCGATGAGGTGGCTGTGGTCGTCGTCGCCGAGGTCGACCTGACCCCAGGCGATCGTGCCGGTGAACGCGCCCTTCGGCGTGGTGTACCCCTCGAACACAGGCATCCCCGAGTCCAGCCCGAGATCCATGCCCTCGTCGAACGAGAAGTACATCGGGTGGGTCTTCTCGACCCGGCCGCCGCCCGCGGGCTCGCCGTCGACGTACAGCGTCACGTCCCCGCCCCGGCCGATCCCGCCGCCGTCGTACGCGAACTCCGCCCGCACCTGGTGGGTGCCGGTGGGCAGCGCCGCGTCGGCGACGACGGTCGTCGCGATCAGCCCGCAGAAGTTGTAGTGGTACGCGAGCCTGCCCTCGGTCGCCACCAGTCCCCACCCGCCGGTGCGCCCACCCTGGACGACGATCGCCCCGTCCACGCCGGACTCCGGGACGTCGATCTCGGCGGTCACCGAGTACGACCGGTTCTTCACGCTCAGCGCGACGTTCTCGTTCAGCCGGGTCATGCCCGGGTACAGCCGCAGGCTGGTCCCCTCGACCAGGGTCGGGCGGCCGGCGATCACCGGGTTCATCCGCTCGGCGCCGCGATCGTCCATCGGCAGCACGTTGTGTCGCACCGCTTCGATCAGCCACAGCTGCTGCAGCTCGGCCAGCTTCTCCGGCATCTCCTTCGACAGGTCGTGCGCCTGGGACCAGTCCTTGGTCGTGTCGTACAGCTCCCAGTTGTCGGCGTCGAACGGGTGCGCGGTGGCCAGCAGGTCGAAGGGGCTGCGGTGCAGGGTGCACGCCGACCAGCCCTGGTGGTAGATCCCGCGGTTGCCCATCATCTCGAAGTACTGCGTGACGTGCCGGTCCTCGGCGTCGGAGTCGTTGAACGAGTAGGCCATCGAGACACCTTGGATCGGGATCTGGGTGACCCCGTTGACGGTGTGCGGTTCGGCGATGTCGGCCAGCTCGAGGATCGTCGGCGCGACGTCGATCACGTGGTGCCACTGGTGGCGGACCTCGCCCTTGGCGGTGATCTTCGCCGGCCAGTGCACGATCGTCCCGTTGCGGGTGCCGCCGTAGTGCGAGGCGACCTGCTTGGTCCACTGGTACGGCGTGCAGAGCGCGTGCGCCCAGCCGAAGGCGTAGTGGTTGTAGGCGTGCGGGCCGCCCAGCTGGTCCAGGTGCTCGTTCCAGAACTCGACGGTCTGCAGGTCCGCACCGCCGTTGGCGGTCGTGGTGATCATGAACGTGCCCTCGGCGCCGCCCTCGGCCGAGGCGCCGTTGTCGCCGATGATGTAGTAGATGAGCGTGTCGTCCAGGATGCCCAGGTCCTCCAGGGCGTCGATGACCCGGCCGGTGTGGTGGTCCGCGTACTCCAGGAACGCGGCGTAGACCTCCATCTGCCGGCTCAGGATCGGCTTCACGTCGTCGTCGACGTCGGCCCAGGCCTTGATGCCCTCCGACCGCTCGGTCAGGTCGCAGTCCGCCGCGATGACGCCGAGCTCCTTCTGCCGGGCGAACGTCTCCTCGCGCAGCTGGTCCCAGCCCTGGTCGAACGTGCCGCGCCAGCGCTCGATCCACTCCTGCGGGACGTGGTGCGGGGTGTGCGTCGCGCCGGGCGCGAAGTAGGTGAAGAACGGCTTGTCCGGGGTCAGGCTCTTCTGCTGCCGGATGTACTCGATCGCCTTGTCCGCCAGGTCGGGCATGAGGTGGTAGCCGTCGACGTCCGGCGCCTCGACGGCGGTCACGCCGTCGACCAGGGCTGGCGTCCACTGGTTCGTCTCGCCGCCGATGAAGCCGTAGAAGCGCTCGAAGCCGGAGAACGCCGGCCAGTGGTCGAACGGGCCGGTCGGGCCGGACTCCCACACCGGCACCTCGTGGCACTTGCCGAACTGGGCGGTGTTGTACCCGTTCTGCCGCAGGATCTCCGGCAGCGGTGTCGTCGAGTTCGGGCGGGTGCTGCGGTAGCCGGGCGACGGCGTCGCCGTCTCGGTGATGTGCCCCATGCCGACCTGGTGGTGGTTGCGGCCCGACAGCAGGGCGGCCCGGGTCGGCGAGCAGATCGCGGTCGTGTGGAACCGGGTGTACCGCAGTCCCTCCCCGGCCAGCCGCTCCGCCGTCGGCATCGTCACCGGCCCGCCGAACGCGCTGGAGGCGCCGAAGCCGACGTCGTCCAGCAGGATCACCAGCACGTTCGGCGCGCCCTGCGGCGGCCGCTTGGCGGTGATCGGCGGGAGCTTGGTGTCCATGTGCTTGGCGTCGTAGGACATCGGCCCGCTGAACGGCTGGTCCGGGAGCGGGAGGCTGGTGCTGCGGTCCTTATGTGCCATCGGTCATGTCCCCTGTTCGGGCCGAGGTCCGGCCCCTCGGTCGTCGGTGAAGCCGGTCATGGTGCAGGTGGCTGGTCGGGGTGCTCGGGTTCGGTCGAAATCGGTGGCTCGAGCGCGGCGATCGCCTCGTCCACGGAGGTGTAGCCGGTCAGTGCGACGTCGTCGGCGCCGGCGGTGCGCAGCACGTCCCGGGTCTGCCCGATGCCGTGCGCGAGCGCGAACCGGATGTCGGTGCGCTCCAGGTCCCGGGCGAGCGTCGCCAGCATCTCCGTCGCCGTCACGTCTATCGCCGGGGTGGTCTCGGCGTCCAGCACCACCAGCCGCACCTGGTCGGTGGCCATCGCGCGGATCCGGCTGCGGATGTGGTCGGCGTTCACGAACAGCAGGGAGGCCTCGACCCGGACCACGACGACCCGCTGGTCGACGGGCAGGTCGGGGTGCCGCTCCACGTCGACCCACGTGTCGGACGCCGACCGGGTCAGCCGCGCCACGTGCGGCTGGGTGCTGCGGTACAGCAGCAGCAGGATCGACACCCCGATGCCGATGAACAGGCCCGGGAGGGTGTCGAAGACCAGGACGCCGAGCATCGCCGCGATGGCGGCGATGAAGTCGACCCGGGTGCCCCAGCCGTAGACGGAGGCCAGGCTGCTCGACCAGACCCCGTACAGCCGGCGCAGCGCGGGGATGTCGACGAGCTCGATGACGGCGGCGATGACGACGGCCGCCAGCGTCGCCTCCGGCAGGTTCTCGAACAACCCGGTCAGGAACAGCAGCGTGATGACCGTCAGGACCGCCACGGTCAGCCCGGACAGCTGCGACCTGGCACCGGCGCCGCCGTTCACCGCGGTCTTGGAGAGGCTGCCGTTGACCACCATGCCCGACGCCAGTCCGGCGCCGAGGTTCGCCGCTCCCAGACCGAGGAGCTCGCGGTTCGCGTCGATGTCGTACCCGTCGCGCACGGCGTACGTCTTGGCCGCCCCCAGTCCCTCGGCGTACCCGATCAGCAGCACCCCGACGGCGCTCGCTGCCAGGTCCAGGTACTCCTTCGCGGATACTCCCGACGGTAGTCCGACCTCGGGCAGACCCGAGGTGATCGGTCCCACGATGGCCAGGCCGTCCGCGTCCAGGTTCCAGATCGCCACCGCGGCGATGGCCGCCAGCACGACGACCAGTGAGCCCGGGACGAGCGGCAGCCAGCGGCGCAGCGCCAGGACGGCGAACAGGCTGAGGCCGCCGACGAGGACCGTGAGCCCGTCGACGTCGCCGAGGTGCCGGACGAGGTCCCACAGCTGCTCGAAGAAGTCGCCCTCACCCTTCGGCACCCCGAGCAGCTTCGGGACCTGCCCGATCAGGATGGTCAGCGCCAGTCCCACGATGAAGCCCTTGAGCACGGGCTCGGAGATGAACGAGGCGAGGAAGCCCAGCCGCAGGACGCCGGCCAGCAGGCCGAGCAAGCCGGTGGTGATCGCCAGCGCCGCCGTGACCACGACGAACTTGTCCGGCGAGTGGATCGTGTAGTCGGCGACGATGCTCGCTGAGAGCGTCGCGGTGGCGGACATCGTCGCCACGACCAGATGTCGCGACGAGCCGATCAGCCCGTAGAGCACGAGGGCAGGCACCGCGGCGTACAGGCCGACTACGGGCGAGACACCCGCGATCGTGGCGTAGGCCAGCGACTCGGGGATGAGCACGGCCCAGACCGTCAACCCGGCCACCACGTCGGCGCGCACGAAGCTGCGCTGGTACGTGGTGCGGGTGGGCAGCATGAGGGCGATTGTGCGCCGGACTCGTCCAACTGGTCTCACCCGAGTCGGGTGACGTGGCCCGTTCGCGGCCGGGGTCATGCTGATCCGGCCGCACGAAGGGAGGGCTGCGTCGTGAGCGACCCGGCGACCGCCGTCCACCCGCCGTCGCCTCCGCCCGCGGTGGTCTGGACGACGCGAAAGGCGCTCCTCGGGGTCGTGCTGGCGCTGCCGGCCGCGGTGGTGTGCGTCGGCGACCCGAGCAAGGGTGCGGCCCTCGCCGTCGGCGTGCTGGCGGCCGCGGTGACCGGCCTCGCCGACACCCGCCGCGCCCGGGTCCGCAACCTCGGGCTCGACCTCACGGTCGGTGTCGCCCTGTTCGTCGGAGCGGTGCTGGCGGCGTTTCCGGTCGCCGCCGTGGTCGTCCTCTTCGCCGTGGCGGTCGGCGCCTCGCTGGTGGTGGCGCGCAGCCCGGCGGGCAATGTCCTGCTCGGCCTCGTCGTGCCGGTGCTGGCGATCGGGCTCAGCTACGAGGACCTCGGCGATGCGGCCTCCTTCGCCGTCCTCATCGGGGTCGGCTCGGTCTACGCGTTCGTCATCTCCCTGCTCTGGCCCGTGCCGGCCGCCGCGGGGGCCGCACCCGTCGCGCCGCCACCCAGGCCGAGCCGCGCGATGATGCTGGACTACGGCGTCCGCCTCGGGCTGGCTGTCGGGATCGCCGCGACGATCGGCTTCGCCCTCGATCTCGAGCACGTCGGCTGGGCGGCCGGCGCATGCGCGCTGGTGATGCGACCCAACCCCACGATGCTGCGGATGCGTGGCGTGGACCGGGTGGTCTCGGTGACCTTGGGTGCGGTGGTCGCCTGCTTCCTCGTGCTGGCCGGTGCGCCGGGGTGGGTCATCGGGCTCGTCGTCCTCGTCGACCTCGCCGCCTCCGCCGGGACGAACGGCAGCCGCTGGTACTTGGCCGGCGGGTTCAACACCCTGCTGGTGTTCCTCATGCTGCTCGTCGGCGACCCGCAGGACGCGAGCCATCGCTTCTGGGAGCGCGTCGGGGAGACCGTGCTGGGGGTGGCGCTGGCGTTCGTGTTCGGCCTGCTGGTGCCGGCTGCACGGGCCCGCCGGCGGGCGGCAGCGGCCGAGGCAGCGCCGTGAGCGCGCCGTGAGTACCGCCAAGCAGCCCTGGGGGAAGCCCTCGCCCAAGGACGTGGTGTCCGGCCTCGTGACCGGCCTGTTCAGCATCCCCGAGGGCATGGCCTATGCCAATATCGGTGGCTTCAACCCGGTGCTGGGCCTCTACTCCGGCATGGTGCCGACGGTCCTCGGGTCGCTGCTGGCTCGCACGGTGCTGATGACCACCACGCTGACCAGCGCGATCGCGCTCTCGTCCCACTCGGTCATCGCCGAGGCCGGGCTGGACCCCTCGAAGCTCGCCACCGTCGAGATGCTCACGCTGATGGTGGGTCTCGCGATGACCGTCTTCGGCCTCCTGCGCATGGGTTCGCTGATGAGCTTCGTGTCCAACGCCGTGATGACCGGCTTCACCACCGGGATCGCGCTGCAGATCATCGCCGGTGTGGTGGGTGACGCCACGGGCTACCACCCCACGGCCAGCAACACCCTGGGCAAGATCGCGCAGTGGCTGTGGCACGTCGGCGACTGGCAGCTGGCTCCCACCCTGGTGGCGCTGGCCACCGTCGCGGTCTGGGCGGTGGCGCACGCGATCCGGCCGCTGCGGTCGCTGGCCACCCTGATCGCGCTCGCGGTGGTCACCGCGGCAGTCGCCCTGCTGGACGTGGACGTCGACCTGGTGCGCGGCATCTCCAGCATCCCGAACTCCCTGCCCACCCCGGTGATGCCGGAGTTCTCCCAGGCACCGGACCTGGCGTTCGGCGCCTGCGCGGTGGCCCTGGTGGCGCTCGCGCAGGCGGCCGGGATCGGATCCGCGGTACCCAACCCGGACGGCACCCGCGGCAGCGTGTCAGGAGACTTCGTCGCCCAGGGCGTGGCGAACCTCGGCGGGGCCTTCTTCCGCGCCCTGCCCACCGGCGGGTCGTTGTCGCGCACCGGTGTCGCGGTCAGCGCGGGCGCCCGGACCCGTTGGGCCGGGGTGTTCGCCGGGCTGTGGCTGGCGCTGGTCGTCGTCCTGTTCGGCAGCGTGGCCGAGCTCATCCCGATGCCGGTGATCGGCGGGCTGGTCATCATCATCGGCATCGACCTGGTGGTCGGCCGCCTGCCGGACATCCGGATGGTGCTGCAGACGTCGTGGTTGGCCGCGCTGGCGATGCTCGTCACGTTCCTGGCCACCACGCAGCTCCCGCTGCAGGACGCGATCATCATCGGCGCCGCTCTGTCGCTGCTGTTGTTCTGCGTGCAGGCGGCCCGGCACGCCCGGCTGCGCGCGCTGGAGCCGACCGGCGACGGGCACTACCGACTGGTACCCGTGCCGCAGCGCCTGGGTGACGGCGACGTGGTGGTCCTCGACTACGTCGGCGTCAGCCTGTTCGCCGAGGTGTCCCGGATGGAGGAGCAGTGGCCTCGGGTGGACGGTGACGGCGTCGTCATCATCCTGAGCCTGCGGATCCTGCCCGACGTGCCGTCGTCCACGTTCCTGAAGTCGATGGCGCGGCGGGCGGACCAGCTGCGGTCGCGCGGTGGTCGGCTGATCCTGTGCGGTGTGGATGACGAGCTGCAGCACTCGCTCGCCGCCACCGGACTGCTCGAGCGGCTCGGGCCGGACAACGTCGTGCCGGCCGGGGACGTCGTCTTCGCCGGCGTCGACGAGGCGCTGCGCCGGGCGCACGCCGGGCCGGGTCAGAGCCCGTAGAGCCACAGTCGCAGGCCGACGACCAGCAGCGTGAGGAACACCCCCACGAGTACCCGGGCGGCGAAGCGGCGCTCGAACCGGTGGTCGGCGGCGGCGAAGGGGTCCGGGGGGAGCTCGCTCATCCCTGCACCATGCCCTTCTTCTCCGTCTTGGCCCAGGTGGTCGGCTGGTGCCGGGCCTGGGCCACGTAGGCATTGACGTTCACCGCGGACAGCAGCGAGCCGTAGCCGCCGACCAGCACGAGCAGCGCGGACAGCCACCGCCAGCGCGGCCGGTCGACCAGACGCGCCAGCCAGACCACCAGCATCGCGAGCGCGGGCCACGCGTAGAACAGCAGCCGGGCCGGCTCGACCTGCTGGGCCAGCCAGGGCGAGAACACCACGGCCAGGATGAACAGGTTGCCGATGCCGGGGAACAGCACGGCCTCGGCGCCGGCCCGCTTTGCGGTGTCGGTGTCGGCGAACGAGGTCACCGCGACGATCAGCGCCACCGACACGAACGACAGCAGCCACAACGACTGGAACGTGCGCCACGCGACGTCCGCGTCGGTCACCAGCAGCGTGACCAGCCCGACCGAGCAGACCAGCGCGATCACCGGCTCGAACAGCAGCGCGAACCAGATGATCCCGAAGATCCAGCCACCGAGCGGTCCGGCGCTGCGCCGCCGGAACCAGTTGTGCCGGTAGCGGCCGGTCACCTGCAGGTTCCCGCGCGCCCAGCGCAGCCGCTGGCGCCACAGCGCGTTCACCCCGGCCGGCTCCTCGGCGAGCACGATGGCGTGCGGGTCGAACACCACCCGGGCCCCGGCGAGCTGGGTCTCCATCGTGGTCACCGTGTCCTCGGCCAGCGTGCTCGTGTCGATCCGCCCCCCGATCCGCTCGAGCGAGGCCCGGTCGTGCAGCTGGGCGCCGCCGGCCAGGCAGGCCATGGCGCCCAGAACGTTCTGCGCGCGCCGGCCGACGGCCTGGGCGGCGGCGTACTCGATGGCGATGAACCGGTTGAGCCAGTTGCCCGGCACGGACCCCTCGCGGATGTACGCCGTCACCGCGCCGACCGAGGGGTCGACGAGGTGCCGGGTCATCCGGCGCAGGGCCGAGGTCTCGAACACCACGTCCGCGTCCATGATCAGCACGGCCTGGGCCCAGTCGTCGCCGAGCACCAGCTCCAGGCCGGCGTTGAGGGTGTGCGCCTTGCCCTGACCGCCCTGCTCGCGGCGCAGGTGGACGACGCGGCCGGGGTGCTCGCGGGCCAGTGCCCCGACCAGCTCTGGCGTGTTGTCGGTGGACGCGTCGTCGATCACGACGACGCGGATGCGCTCGTCCGGGTAGTCCATGTCCAGCAGTCGCCGCACGGCCGGGCCGAGGACGGCGCCCTCGTTCCACGCGGGCACCAGGATCGCGACCCGGGGCAGGTACGCCGCAGTGCGGTCCAGGTGGTCGCGCAACGCGTGCGGGCCGGCCAGCACGTACTGCAGGACGCTCGCCAGCGCCGGGATCGAGCCGAGCGCGATGAGCAGGATGAAGAGGGCGTCCGAGAAGTCCCAGGTCATCTCAGCACCCGGAGCTGTCGGGAGCGGGGGAACCGTTGTGCGGCAGCCGGTCCAGCATCGACCACCGGCCGACCTCGGCCGCCTCGTGCGCATCGGTGGACGCGACCAGGGGTACCCCGGCCGTCGCGAACGCGGCGATGGTCCGGGCGGACGGGCAGGCCCACTTCTGGTTGACCTCGAGCACGGCGTGGGTGCGCGCCGCCACGTGGGCCAGCTCGCCCAGCGCGGCGCCCGGGACGTCCTGCTCGGACAGCCCGACCTTCGGCAGCACCGAGAACAGGTGCGCCAGAACGGGTTGCGCCACCCGACCCATGGCTGCGCACGTCGCATCCAGCAGCGCGGTCACCGCGTCGTCCACGCTCAGCCGGCCGTCCCGCAGCTGCTCGCGGACGTCGTCCGGGTGCGTCGGGTGATCGAGCGGGAACTGGTGGTCCGCCAGGTGCACGGCGTCCAGCGCCTCGGTTCCCGGCGGCAGGTCGAGCGCGCCGGTGGTGTCCAGGATCTTGGTCTCGACCGAGCGCAGGATCCGCAGTCCGGGGTGCTGCGGGCGCGCCTCCTGGACCGCCTGCAGGTAGTCCGGCAGCCACGTCGTGGACGCACGCACGTGCTCCGCCAGGCACACGACGTCCAGCTCGGCGGCCACGGCGGCGGCCAGGACGTCGGCCAGGGGGGAGTGCGCGTCGTCCGAGAACCCGCTCGTGTGCACGTGGAAGTCCTCCCGACCCCGTGTCACGAAACCTGCGGGCAGCAACGGCATCAGCGGGCCTCGGCGGTGCTGACGGGCTCCTCGCCACCGCTGTAGACGGCCTCGAAGTAGCGCTGCATCCGTCGCCCGGGCTGCCAGGTGAGCCGGTCAGGTGCGATCGACGCGTCCGGGTCGAGCATCAGCTCGACGTACCCGCCGACCAGGTCGGCGCCGGCCGCGAGCGAGAGGGACAGCCCACCCGAGAACCGCGGGTTCACCTCGACGGCGACCGGCACGTCGTCCGTGACGAAACCCTGCGCGTTGGCCACGCCGGTCAGCCCGACCGCGTGCAAGGTCGCGGTCACCAGCGCGACCACCGCCGGGTCGTGGAAGGTCTCGCCCTTGGTCGAGATGCCGGCCTTGGTCTCCACCCGCCACCGCGGCACCACGGCCAGCACGCGGCCCGTGCGGTCGGTGAGGCAGTCCGCCGTCCACTCCCGCCCGATGACCTGCTGCTGGACGATCCCGCTGCCGGCCAGCGCCTCGAGGGCTCGCTCGGCGCTCGCCCGGTCGGCCGTGATCGTCACGTCCCGGCTGCCCCGGCCGGTGCGCGGCTTCACCACCCACGGCCCGTCGCCGACCACGACCGTCGAGGTGTGCGGGTGAGCCACCCCGGCCGCTTGCAGGCTGGCGGCGAACTCGCCCTTGTCGGCGCACGCAGTCGTGGTCTGCGGGGACGGGATCCACGAGGCGATCCCGGCGGCCTGCAGGTCAGGCGCCGCAGCGTGCAGCGCCGGGTACTCCTCGACGACGGTGCAGATGAGCGTCGTGGCGCCTGCCTGGGCGCATTCCTGCACGACTGCCTGCGCATACCCCGGGGCGTCGCCGCGCGGGACGATCGCGCCGACGTCGGCCAGCGCCAGGCCGGTCGCCCAGGGGTCCGTGTCCAGTGCCAGCACCCGGTGACCGAGGCGGGTCAGCTCTAGCACCACGTTCACGCCCGCCGGGCCACCCGCTCCGGTGACGGCGACCGTGCTGGCTGTCGTGCTGGCTGCTGTGGTCATATCTCCACCCCGAGCTCTTTCCGGCCGCCTTGGCGCAGCCGCACCCGGGTGATCTCGAACGGCTCGGCGTACCGGCAGCGCGCCAGCCGGCCCCAGTACTCGGCGTTGATGCCCTGCTGGTCGAGGTCCACCATGCTGGACTCGACGACCTGGCTGACGTGGCACGCGAGGGCGGCGACCTTCGTCGACAGGAAGTCCTCGATGTCGATGAACAGGCACGGGTCGAACGCCCGGCTGGACGGCGACTGGTAGTGGATGATGGTCGGGCTCTGCCGCCCGGCCGCGATGGTCGCGGCGGCGGTGGCCCGGTGGTCCTGGTGCGAGTCGTGCTCGCTGTGGGTGTAGATGATCGTCGGGTCGACCTCGCGGATGACCGCCTCGATGTGCTGCACCGTCTCGTACCCGGCGGTGACCCCGCCGTCCGGCAGGCCGCCGATGATCAGCCGGGCCCCGAGCTTGTCGGCGGCGTCCTGCGCCTCCTTGGTCCGTCGGCTGACCTCGCCCGGGCCGGCCTGCCCCGTGGTGAGCACCAGCATGGTGACCTGGGCGCCGGACGCAGCGTGCATGGCGAGCGTCCCGCCGCAGCCCATCTCGATGTCGTCAGGGTGGGCCCCGACTGCGAGGACTCTCGGCATCCCCTGCCTCCGATCTGCTCGGCCGCGGCAAGCCTAGATCAGCGCGCCGCGCCCGGCAGCGTGCGATCCTGGCGGGCGATGAGGATGTTCGTGGCCCTGACGCCGGACGACGAGGCGCTCGACGAGCTGGCCGAGTTCCTGGCACCGCGGCTGGCGGCCGACCCCACGCTGCGGTTCGTGGACCGCGCGCAGTGGCACGTGACGCTGGCGTTCCTGCCGGACGTGCCGGCGCGCTGCCTGGACGACCTGCAGGACAGGCTGGCCCGAGCGGCGTTGCGGCGCAACGACTTCGCGCTCGCGATCGCCGGTGGCGGTGCGTTCCCGGACGTCGCGGCCGCCCGGGTGCTGTACGGCAGCCTGGACGTCCCGGACGGCGAGGAGCTGAGCCGCCTGGCCACCGGGACGCGGGCCGCGGCCAGCCGCGCGGGCGCCGCTCCGGACGGCGGGCGCTTCCGTCCGCACCTGACACTGGCCCGCAGTCGCGTGTCGCAGGACCTGACGCGATGGGTGCGCGTGCTCGAGACGTTCCAGGGCGCGGTGTGGTGGGCCCAGCGCATCGAGCTCGTGGAGTCCCGGCTGGGGGAGGGGCCGGGTGGACGCCCGGTGCACGAGGTGGTCGCGGGGTTCCCGCTCGGCGGGCCCTGAGCCCGCGCCCCTCGTCGCGCCCCGCGTCCGCCACCCAGGCCGGTTTCCGCCACTCAAGCCGGTTCCGGACGTCGGAAACCGGCTTGAGCGGCGGAAACGGGCCTGAGTGGCGGAGGTCGGGTCAGGCCTGCGCCGGCACCGGGTCGGTGGCTGGGGCCGTGGCCCGGACCATGTGCGCCGGCCGCTCGAACATCAGGACGGCGACCAGGCCGATCACGGAGACCGCGGCCGGCAGCAGCAGCGACTGGGCCATCGCGTCGCTGAACCCCTGCAGGGCCACGGTCGGCAGCTTGCCGTCGAACGCGGCGCCGGTGGCCGCCGCGCCGGCGCCGGGCAGCTCGATCGCCAGCCGGGACTGCATGAGCGCGGCGATGGCGGCGCTGCCGAGGACGGCGCCGACCTGCCGGGTGGTGTTGTAGACGCCCGCGCCCGCGCCGGCCTGGTTCATCGGCAGGTTCCGGGTCGCCGTGGTGCCCAGTGGCGCCCACATGAAGCCGTTGGCCACGCCGAGCAGGGCGATGGGCAGCAGCATGTGCCAGATCGGCGCGGTCGGGCTGAGCACCGCCGAGAGCCAGAGCAGCGACACCGGCAGGCAGAACAGCCCGAACCCGGCGATGTACCGCGGGTGCACCCGGTCGGTCAGCTTGCCGACGAACGGGGCCAGCGCGCTGGTGATCACGGCCATCGGCACGAGCAGCAGCGCGGAGCGGGTCGGGCTCAGCCCGCGTGCCACCTGCGCCCACAGCATGAGCGGGAAGGCCATGGCGGTGATGGTGAAGCCGACCGAGCTGATGCCCACGTTGGCCAGCGAGAAGTTGCGGTCCTTGAACAGCGTCAGCGGCAGCAGCGGCTCGTTCTTGTTGCGGCTCTGCCAGAACAGGAACAGGGCGAGCACGAGGATCCCGGCGATGATCAGGCTCCACACCGTGATCGGACCCTTGATGGTGCCCCAGTCGTAGGTCTCGCCCTCCTGGATCCCGAACACCAGCAGGAACATGCCGATCGCGCTGAGCGCCACGCCCAGCAGGTCGAACTGGTGCGAGTGGGTCTCCAGCTTCGGGACCAGTCGCCAGGCCAGCACGAACCCGAGGACGCCGATCGGCACGTTGATGAAGAAGATCCACTCCCAGCCGAGACCGTCGACGAGCACGCCGCCCAGGATCGGGCCGACCAGCGTCGCGACGCCGGCCACCGCGCCCCACAGGCTCATCGCCCGGCCGCGCTGGGTGGCCGGGAAGGTGCGGGTGATGACCGCCATGGTCTGCGGCGTCATCAGTGCGGCACCGAAGCCCTGGAAGACGCGGGCGATGATGAGCTGCTCGATGGTGCCGGTCAGCCCGCACCACAAGGAGGCGAGGGTGAACAGGGCCAGCCCGGCCAGGTAGAGGTTCTTGGGGCCGAGCCGGTCGCCGAGGCGGCCGGTGATCAGCAGCGGCACGGCGTACGCGAGCAGGTAGGCGCTAGTCACCCAGACCACCTGGTTCACGTCTGCGTCGAGGTCACGCAGGATCGCGGGGGTGGCCACCGAGACGATGGTCGAGTCCACCAGGATCATGAAGAACCCCAGGACGAGGGCCCACAGGGCCGGCCACGGGTTCGTTACTTGCTGTCGCTCGGCCATTCCAGCTCCCTGCGTTCCATCCGGTGGGTGAGGTTGAGGATCCAGTCCCGCTCGGCGGTCTTGACCGTCAGCAGGTAGTCGGCGGCGAACCAGTACAGCTCGGGGACGCCGCGGTCGCGGGCCTGCCCGATCAGCTCGCGCGCCTTGGTGATCTCGGCGTCCAGCATCGAGGCGCGCTCGGTCAGCTGGTTGATCACCTGGTCGCTGCTGAGGTTGTGCGACTCGCCGAGCGCGACGGGGAACTGCGGGTACTCGTTGACGGGGGCGTTCAGCATCTCGAGCAGCCGCCAGCGCAGCGCCGCCCGCCCGGTCGAGGTGATCTCGTACGTCGTCCGCTCGGGGCGGTTGCCGGACCGAGCGGTGCCGCACGCCCGGACGTGGCCGAGCCCGGCCATCCGCTCGACCGTGTGGTACAGCGAGCCCGGGCGGATCTTGACCAGCTCGTCCTCGTGCCGCTCGAGCAGCAACTGGTACATCTCGTACGGGTGCATCGGCCGTTCCTGCAGCAGGCCGAGTACGGAGACGGCGAGGGGGTTCAGTGCGTTGGCCACGTATCCCACCGCCCGCTCGTCGTTGCTCCGCCTGGAATGAACCGTGCCGATTATTCCACGCGGAATATTAGGAGCGGGTCGAGGAGATCGTCAAGTCCCCACCGTGCCAGGACCCACCGACAGTGGGATGGACCAGCCGTCCGCGCACCGCTCGTGCCCGCGGTCGGGCACGGTCCAGCGCTCAGGCGCCGCGCAGCCCGTCGTCCGCCCGCGTGGTGGGGACGGTCCCGCCGGCGTGGCTGGCCTTGACCCGGTACATGGCCCGGTCCGCCTCGTCCAGCAGCTCCGCGAGGCCGATGGTCGCGCTCGTGGTGCGGACGCCGACGCTGGCCCGCAGCGTGATCGGACCGGCGGGAGAGGGGACGGACAGGGCGCTGATCGACTCGGCGATCCGGTCCGCCAGCGCCAGTCCGGCGGCCTCGTCGGCGTCCTGGGCCAGCACGACGAACTCGTCGCCACCGAGCCGGACGACGACGTCCTCCGCCCGGGCCGCGCCGCGCAGCGCGGCGGCCACGGCCCGCAGCACCTCGTCGCCCAGGACGTGTCCGTGCAGGTCGTTGATGGCCTTGAAGCCGTCCAGGTCGATCACCAGCAGGCTGTGCCAGGGCCGGTGCCCGACGTCCGGCGCGACCTCGCCGAACCGTTCGGCGGCCGCGCGCAGCGCCTCGGTCAGTGCCCGGCGGTTGCCGATCCCGGTCAGCGGATCCTCCGCTGCCTCGCGCTGGGCGATCTGGGTGTCGCGCCGCAACCGCTCGACGTCCAGCGCCGCCTTTGCGCCCTGCAGGGTGCTCAGGCGCTGCTGCCAGAGCACCCGGGAGAGCAGCCGGCCGTACTCGCGTCCCGCGGCGGCGCCGGGGACGCCGGCCAGTGCCTCGAGCTCGACGAGCAGCCACTGCGCGGAGCCGGCCACCTGCCAGTCCCCGGCGGCGCGGGCGTAGTCCGCGGACGCGCGGGCCGTGGTCAGCGCGTGCTCGTGCTCGCCGACGGACCACAGGGCACGGGCCAGCCGGCCGCCGATCTGCGCGCGGGTGCCCTGGTGGTCGCGGTGGTCCGGGTCGGCGAACGTCTCGCGCATCTGGGGCAACCAGGTCGGGGCGTCCCGCAGCGGTCGTGAGCAGAGCTCCATCGCCAGGGCGCCCGCGAGCAGCGACGGGGCGCCGACGCCACGGGCCGAGGCGACGGCGTCGATGGCGTGCGCGTGGCCGATCGCGCGGTGCCGGTCCACCGTCTCGTCGTCGCCGAAGCCCGGGTCGGAACCGGTCTGGTCGCGCTCCACGACCCGCTCGAGCTCGTCGGCCCAGCGCAGGTGCAGCTCGGCCAGGTTCATCAGGTCGATGGTGCGCGCTGAGGGGAGCGGGATCGGGCTGGCGTCCAAGCGGGCCGCGGCCTCGAAGTGCGGCTGGGCCAGCTCGTACAGCCGGATCTCGAGGTAGCAGTAGCCCAGGCCGGTGTGCGCCCAGCAGCGCAGCCCCGCGTCGTCGCAGGCCGCCAGCTCGACCTCGGACCGGGCGAGGTCGAGCAGGGCCCGCTCCACCTGGCCCTGCCGGATCCAGGCCATCGCGCGCAGCGAGCGGGAGTTCGCGGCCCAGCCGTCGGAGCCGGCGGCGACCGCGAGCTCGATGGACCGGTCGGCGGCGGCGACCATCGCGGTCGGCTGCTGGTCGACGTGCTCGAGGACGGCGACCGTGTACCAGAACGCGGACTGGTCGGAGAGCGAGGCGTCCGCACAGCCGGCGAGCCCGTCGTCCGCGAGGGTGCGCGCCGCCTCGATCTGGCCGTCCTGGGCCAAGGTCATGACGCGCGCGGCGGTCTCGGACAGGGTCACGTTGTCATCATCGGCCGCGCACCCGCCGAGGGTGAGCCGAACGGCCGGACTCGAAGGATTTCGTTCGTTCAGGCGACCCGGACGGCGCGACCCGCGCAGCGGACGACGTCCCCGCGCTCGAGCTGGCGCCCGCGGCGGGACTCGCCCTGGTCGTTCACCGAGACCAGTCCGGCGGAGAGCAGGCCCTTAGCGTCGGCTCCGCTCTCGGCCAGTCCGGCGAGCTTCAGGAACTGCCCCAGCCGGATGCCGCCCTCGTCGACCACCACGTCTTCCATGGCGACGATGATGCCAGGCCAACCCCCAAAGAAGTGTTTGACAGTCGAGCCCATCCTCTGCAGACTGCTCTCATGCCCGAGCACGAGATCCCGCTGCGCGCCTTCGCGCACCCGCTGCGGCTGCAGATCCTGTCGCTGCTGACCGGGGCTCCCATGAGCGCGGCCGAGGTCGCGCGCGAGCTCGGCGGCACCCAGGCGAACGCCAGCTACCACCTGCGCCAGCTGTACGACGCGCGCCTGCTCGACGTGGCCGAGGAGGTCTCGGTCCGCGGTGGGCGGGCCAAGCGCTACCGGCACAACCCCTCGACGGGCAACCGGCTGTCCGGCCCGGAGCCGAGCGACCGGCTGGCGATGGCCGCCGCCCTGAGCGAGGAGCTCCGCCGACGCACCATGCTGCGCGACGCCGGCCGCCCGGCGCCGATGACGGACGCCGAGCTGTGGGTCGACCCCGACCTGTGGCGCGACATCTGCGACCGGGTGACCCTCGCGATGACCGAGCTGCACGACGCGGCGCGCCCCCCGCGGACGCCAGGGACGGTGCGCACCAGCACCACCGTGTCCATGTTCACCATGGTGCCGAGCCCCGACCCGTCGAGCCAGGATCCGGCATGAGCCGCGCCCCAGCCCTGGAGCCGTTGCAGCACAAGAACTTCCGCTGGCTGCTGAGCGGACGGTTCACCGGCTACCTGGGCAACGCGGTCGCCCCGGTGGCGCTCGCGTTCGCCGTCCTCGACCTCACCGGCTCGGTCGCCGACCTCGGCCTGGTGGTCGGCGCCCGATCACTGGCGAACGTCCTGCTGCTGCTGTTCGGCGGTGTCCTCGCCGACCGGTTGCCCCGCGCGCTCGTGCTGCGCGGCTCGTCGTTCGCGGCGGCCGGCACGCAGGCCGTGGTGGCCGCGCTGGTGCTGACCGACACCGCCACCATCCCGCTGCTCATGCTGCTCAGTGTGGTGAACGGCGCAGTGGCCGGCATGTCCTTCCCGGCCGCCGCCGCGCTCACCCCGCAGACCGTGCCCGTCACCCTGCTGCGCCAGGCCAACGCGGTCCTGCGGATCGCCATCAACACCGCGATGATCGGCGGGACGGCGGCGGGCGGCATCCTGGTGGCCGCGGTGGGTCCGGGCTGGGGGATCGCCGCCGACGCGATCACGTTCGCGCTGGCCGCCACCTGCTACTCCCGCATCCGGGTGCCGGACCTCGAGCGGGGGACGGACGCGCCACCCAGCACGCTGTCGCAGCTGCGCGAGGGCTGGAGCGAGTTCGTCAGCCGCACGTGGGTCTGGGTGATCGTCGTCTCCGCCATGCTGATCAACGCCGCGTACACCGGCGGGATCGCGGTGCTCGGCCCCGCGGTCGCCGACGACAGCATCGGACGCCGGTCCTGGGGTATCGCGCTGGCCGCGTCGACCTGCGGCATGCTCGTCGGCGGCCTGGTCGCCCTGCGCTGGCAGCCCCGGCGCGCCTTGCGGTTGGGGGTCCTGCTCAGCCCCGTCACCGCCCTGCCGCTGCTCGCCCTGGGCTACCTGCCGACGCTGCCCGCGCTCGCGCTGGCGCTGTTCCTCACCGGCGTCGCGCTCGAGCAGTTCGGGGTGGCCTGGGACGTCTCGATGCAGCAGAACATCCCGCCGCAGAAGCTGGCCCGGGTGTACTCCTACGACGCCGTCGGCTCGTTCATCGCGATGCCGCTGGGGGAGGTGCTGGTCGGGCCGATCGCGCACGCCGTCGGGGTGTCCGTCACCCTCGCGGGCTGCGCGGGGCTCATCCTCGCCGCCACCGGGTTCGCGCTGTGCAGTCGCAGCGTCCGGACGCTGACCCGGATCGATCAGCCGTCGAGCGAGCCGGTGCCGGTCGGCTGAGCGAGCGCGGCGAGCACCTCGTCGTGCAGCAGCCCGTTGGTGGCGACCGCGTTGCCGCCCCACGGCCCGGGATCGCCGTCCAGCGAGGTGAACCGGCCACCCGCCTCGGTGACGATCGGCACCAGGGCCGCCATGTCGTAGAGCGCGAGCTCGGGCTCGCAGGCGATGTCGACGGCGCCCTCGGCAACCAGCATGTAGGACCAGAAGTCGCCGTACGCGCGGGTCCGCCAGCACCGGTCGCAGAGCGCACCGAACGCCTCCGCGCGTCCAGCGTCCCGCCACCCACCGAGGCTGGAGTACGACAGCGACGCGTCCGCCACCGCGCCCACCGCCGACACGGCGAGCCGGCTCGCCTGCGACAGGCTGCGCCCGCTCCAGGCGCCGGAGCCGACCGCCGCCCACCACCGCCGTTGCAGCGCCGGCGCCGAGACCAGCCCGAGCACCGGCTGGTCGTCGTCCACCAGGGCGATCAGGGTGGCCCACACCGGGACGCCGCGGACGAAGTTCTTGGTGCCGTCGATGGGGTCGATCACCCAGCGCCGCGGACCGTGGCCCGTCGTCTCCATCTCCTCGCCGTGCACCGCGTCGCGCGGACGGGTGCGCTTCAGCTGGCTGCGCACCAGCTCCTCGGCCCGCAGGTCGGCGTCCGAGACCGGTGTCAGGTCGGGCTTGGTCTCCACCCGCAGGTCGGCGGAGCGGAAGCGGTCGAGCGTCAGCGCGTCGACCTGGTCGGCGACGACGTGCGCCAGCCGGAGGTCGTCGTCGTAGGTCGGCACGCTGGCAACCTACCGCCTGGCCGGGCCACGGCGGCTGACGTAGCGTGCTGGACGTGGCGCGCCAGGAACCGGACGACGACGCGCGGCGCGAGGCCGTGCTGCGGGCGTTCGTGCGAGCGGACGGGTCGCTGCGGTCCATCCCGGCGCGGCGGTCCAAGCGGATCGTGCTGCTGGACCAGATCTCCCAGGTGTTCGACGTCGGGGTGCGCTATCCCGAGCGCGACGTCAACGCGCTGCTGCGCGCGTTCCACCCGGACGTCGCCGCGCTGCGCCGCTACCTGGTCGACGAGGAGTTCCTGACCCGCGCGGACAGCATCTACTGGCGCAGCGGCGGCACCGTCGTCCTGCTGGACGAGCTGGGGGACGAGCCACGGGGCGGCGCGGACTGAACCGTCCGCGCGTCCGCGCCGTGTCCAGGGTGGCTGGCGGCATGATCGTCCCCAGTCGGTGCTGCCCCCGACGAGGAGGACGACGTGTTCGACACCTTTCGCGGCCTGCCCGTGCACATCCTGGTCATCCACGCCGTGGTCGTGCTCGTCCCGCTGATGGCGGTGGCGACCGTGCTGGTGGCCTGGATCCCGCGCTGGCGAGCCAAGGCGGCGTGGTGGGTGGTGGTGGGCAACGTCGGCATCGTGGTGCTGGTCAAGGTCGCCCAGCTGAGCGGCAACAAGCTGCTCGAGCGGGTCGGCAGCACCCCGGCCATCGAGCACCACCTCAAGCTCGGTGACCAGATGCTCTGGTTCGCCCTCGGCCTGCTGCTCGCCTCGGTGCTGGTGGCCCTGGCGCGCAACGCCAACGCGCCGGTCCCGACGGTCGTGGCCGTCCTGGCGGTCGTCGGTGCGGTCGCGGCCACGGGGTGGGTGATCCGGACCGGCGAGGCCGGCTCGAACGCGGTCTGGCACGACATCGTCACCAACACGACCCCCTAGCCCCACCTCACCGACGTCGTCACCCCGAATGTCGGCCTATGCGGCCTCAAGGGCGCGAGATGACCCCGGATAGCCCGACATGTGCGCGGGGAGCGCGGATGGTGCCGTCAGTCGAGGTCGTCGTCGGGCCCGGAGCCGGACGTCGTCCCGGTCCGCGCCCGCAGCACCCGCCGCAGCGAGTCCAGGCGGGACCGACCGGCCGGCCCGGCGTGCCCGCCCTCGACCCAGGCGTCCAGCGCGCACTCGGGCTCGTCGTGGGTGCACCCGCGCGGGCAGTCCGCCGTGCCGGGTTCCAGGTCCGGGAACGCGTTGATGATCCGCGCGAGGTCGATGTGCGCCAACCCGAACGAGCGCACCCCGGGGGTGTCGATGACCCAGCCGGCGCGCTCGGGCAGCCGCAGCGCCACCGCGGACGTCGACGTGTGCCGCCCGCGACCGGTGACCTCGTTCACCACGCCGACCGAGCGGAACGCGCCGGGCACCAGCGAGTTGACCAGCGTGGACTTGCCGACCCCCGAGTGCCCGACGAACACGCTGCGCCGCCCGCGCAGCCGGTCCCGCACCTCGTCCAGACCGACGATCGTGCCGTCCGCCTCGACCTGGGTCACGACGTAGGGCACGTCGAGCGGGGCGTAGCTGCCCAGGAACGGCGCCGGGTCCGCGAGGTCCGCCTTGGTGAGCACCAGCAACGGCTGCAGCCCGGCGTCGTAGGCGGCGACCAGGCAGCGGTCGACCATCCGCGGGCGCGGCTCGGGCTCGGCCAGCGCCGTCACCACGGCGAGCTGGTCCGCGTTCGCCACGATGATCCGCTCGTACGGGTCGGTGTCGTCGGCCGTGCGCCGCAGCACCGTGCGCCGCGCCTCGACCCGCACGATCCGGGCCAACGAGTCGGGCTCACCGCTGGTGTCGCCGACCAGCGCGACCTCGTCGCCGATCACGATGCTCTTGCGACCCAGCTCGCGGGCCTTCATCGACAGCACCGCGCGCTCGTCCGCGCCCGACCCGACCAGCAGGGTGTAGCGACCGCGGTCGACGCCGACCACCAGCCCGGACTCGGCGTCCTCGTGGCTGGGCCGGTCCTTCGTCCGCGGACGGGTGCCCTTGCGCGAGGGCCGCACGCGGACGTCGTCCTCGTCGTAGTCGCGGGCGCCGCGCCGGCTCACGTCTGCCTCATCCGAGCAGCTGCGCCCAGCGCTCGGTGAAGTCCGGCAGCGTCTTCGCGGTCGTGTCGACGTCCTCGACGACCACCCCCGGCACGGCCAGCCCCACGACGGCGCCGGCCATCGCCATCCGGTGGTCGTGGTACGTCGCCCAGCGCCCACCGTGCAGCGCGGCCGGTCGGATCCGCAGCCCGTCCTCCGTCTCGGTCACCGCGCCGCCCAGGCCGTTGATCTCGGTCGCCAGCGCGGCCAGCCGGTCGGACTCGTGGCCGCGCAGGTGGGCCACCCCGCGCAGCCAGGACGGGGACTGGGCGAGCGCCGCGAGCGCGGCGACCACGGGCGTCAGCTCGCCGACGTCGTGCAGGTCGACGTCGATGCCCTCGATGGGGCCGTTGCCGACGACGGTCAGGCCGTCGCGGTCCAACGTGACGTCCGCGCCCATCGCGTCCAGGATGTCGCGCAGGCCGTCGCCGGCCTGGGTCGTCGGGTCGGGCCAGCCGGCCACGTGCACCCGCCCGCGGGTGACGAGGGCGGCGGCCAGGAACGGGGCCGCCGTGGACAGGTCGGGCTCGACGTCCAGGTCGAACGCGCTCACCGTGCCGGGCTCGACCCGCCAGGTGTTCGGCTCGCTGTCGTCCACGACGACGCCCCGGTCGCGCAGCACCTCGACGGTCATCGAGATGTGCGGCTGGCTGGGCACCGGCTTGCCGTCGTGGTGGACGACGACGCCGCGCTCGAAGCGGGCCGCGGCCAGCAGCAGGCCGGACACGAACTGGCTGGACGCGGAGGCGTCCAGGGTCACCGAGCCGCCGGGCACCGACCCGGCGCCGCGCACGGTGAAGGGCAGCGCGCCGCGCCCACCGTCGTCCACCTCGACCCCGAGCGCGCGCAGCGCATCCAGCACCGGAGCCATGGGGCGTTCGCGGGCCCGGGGGTCGCCATCGATCGTCACCGGTCCGTCGGCGAGCGCCGCGACCGCAGGCAGGAAGCGCATCACGGTGCCGGCCAGCCCGGCGTCCACCTGGATGCCGCCGCGCAGCGGCCCGGGCGTGATCAGCCAGTCGAGACCGTCCGTCCCGGGCACGTCCTGGACGTCGGCACCGAGCGCGCGCAGGCTGTCGGCCATCAGCTGGGTGTCGCGCGAGCGCAGGGGACGGCGCAGCCGGCTGGGGCCCTCCGCGACGGCGGCGAGCACGAGCAGCCGGTTGGTCAGGGACTTGCTGCCGGGCACCACCACGACGCTGTCCACCGGGGTCGTGGCGGCGGGGGCCGTCCAGTCGCGCACGGGCGTGGTCACGGCGTCGGCGCTCATGCCCGACAGTCTCGCGGGTCGAGCGGACCGCGTCTAACCCGGTCCCGCCGAGGTCGGGCCTGGGTCAGTGCCGGGGTCAGGTGCCGCGGTCAGCTGCCGGGCAGGTCCGGCAGCACATCGGCGACCTGCGCCTTGGCCCGCGCCTTGGCGAGCTTGGCCTCCCGGCGGGCGTCGTGCGCGGCGTGTCGGGCGTCCTTCTTCGCGGCTCCCGCGGCGCGCTTGGCATCCTTGGCGGCCCGCTGCGCGCGCCAGCTCAGGCCGGGCTTGCCCTCGGTGTCCACGATCGCCAGGAGCAGACCGCCGAGCATGCCGAGGTTCTTGAAGAAGTGCAGCCGCTGCTGCCGCTTGGTGGCCGGGTCGTCGGCCTCCCAGAACGGGTGCCCGGCCACGGTCGTCGGCACCAGCGTCGCCGCCAGCACGAGCGCGCTCGTGCGCGGGGCGCGGTTGGTGGCGAACAGGACGCCGGCGCCCATCATGGCCAGCCCGTTCGCCCGGACCAGCATCTCCGGGTCGTTCGGCAGGCCGAGCACCGGCGCGACCTTCTCGAGCACGGGGGCGGCCTTCTTGGCCTTCTCCGCCGGGTGCCGGAAGCTGTCCCAGCCGCCGTCGACGAACGTCAGGGCCAGCAGTGGGCGGGCGATGCGGCGAACGACGGACATGGGGCCTCCCCGGGTCGCGGACGGGTCCCATCCTGCCCAGCCGGGCCGGTCGGCGCGACCCGGGGGTGTCGGCGGGTGGTGGCAGGCTGGCCCCATGTGCGGCAGGTACGCGGCGAGCGCCAACCCGGACGACCTCGTCGAGGAGCTCGAGATCGAGTCCGACGAGACGGGTGGAGCGGTGCTGCCCGACTACAACGTGGCGCCGACGCACCAGGTGCCGGTCGTGCTCGAGCGTCCGCCGCGGTCGGACCGCTCCGCGCCACCGGTGCGCCAGCTGCGGCTGCTGACCTGGGGCCTGGTGCCGTCCTGGGCCAAGGACCCGAAGATCGGCAGCCGGATGATCAACGCGCGGGTCGAGTCGCTGTTCGACAAGCCGGGCTTCAAGCGGGCGGCGGCAGCCCGGCGCTGCCTGGTGCCCGCGGACGGCTGGTACGAGTGGCAGACCAGCCCGACCGCGCTGGACGTGAAGGGCAAACCGCGCAAGCAGCCGTTCTTCACCCACCTCGCCGGCGGTGACCGGCTGGTCTTCGGCGGCCTGTACGAGTTCTGGCGCAACGACGCCGTGCCGGACGACGACCCGGACGCCTGGCTGACCACGTTCACCATCGTCACCGGGCCGGCCGAGCCGGGGCTGGACCGGCTGCACGACCGGATGCCGTTCGTGGTGCCGCGCGAGCGCTGGGACGCCTGGCTCGACCCCGCTCGCACCGATCCGGACGACGTCCGCCCGCTGCTCGACCCGCCGCCACCCGGCCGATTCGAGGCCTACCCGGTGTCTCGCCGGGTCGGTGACGTTCGCAACGAGGGCCCGACGCTGCTCGAGCCGGCGCGGCGCGAGGAGCTCGTGGGCGTCGTCGACCCGATGACCGGGGAGGTGCTGGGCTGATGGCGGCCGCGGCTCGCCCGCCCGCCCCGCAGGTGCGCGACGTCGAGACGCCGGTGGGTCCGGCCCGGGTGCACGTCCGGCGGCCGGTGCGCGCGGTCGGCACCCTCGTGCTCGGCCACGGCGCCGGCGGCGGGTTCGGCGCCAAGGACCTGACCGCGGCCGCCCGGGCCGCCGTGGACGACGGCTGGGCCGTCGCCCTGGTGGAGCAGCCGTGGCTGGTGGCCGGTAAGCGGGTCGCGGCCCCACCGCCGAGGTTGGATGAGGCCTGGCTGCCCGCGGTGCGCGAGCTGCGCTCCGGTCGAGGAGCGCTGCCTGGTCCGCTCGTGGTGGGGGGTCGGAGCGCGGGGGCTCGGGTGGCCTGCCGGACGGCCACCGCGCTGGCGGCGGACGCCGTGCTGGCCCTGGCCTTCCCGCTGCACCCGCCCGGCAAGCCTGAACGCAGCCGGGCGGACGAGCTCGCGCTGGTCGGGGGCCTACCGCTGCTCGTCGTGCAGGGCCGACGGGACCCGTTCGGCGGCCCGCAGGACGTCGAGCCCGTGCTGCCGTCGTCCGGTCGGGTCGTGGCCGTGGCCGGCGACCACGGACTGTCCGGCGACCTGCCGGCGGTCGTGGCCGCCGTCCGTGAGCTGCTCGCGCAGCTGACGGAATGACCATCGCACCGAGCGCGTTCTCACCACCGACGGGCCGACGACCGGCAGGTCGTCACCCACTCGATCGGGAGGATTCGCGTTGCTCACTGCTGCAGCTGACCGCGCGCTGGACGGACCGGCGCTCGGCCGTTGGACTTCCGGGGCGTCGACCCCGGCCGCGGGCCCAGCCTCAACCGCGTCACGCAAGCGGACGACGGTCAGGTCCGAGGTCCAGACGGCGATACCCTGGTCAGCGATGACAGAGACCAGCCAGACCCCGGCCGGGGCCGAGGACGCCGACGACACCACCCGTGCGCCCGAGACCGAGAGCGCCCAGGACCGCACCGAGCGCTTCGAGCGGGACGCGATGCAGTACCTGGACCAGCTCTACTCGGCGGCCCTGCGGATGACCCGCAACCCGGCCGACGCCGAGGACCTCGTGCAGGAGACGTTCGCCAAGGCGTTCGCCGCGTTCCACCAGTACCGCCCGGGCACGAACCTCAAGGCGTGGCTGTACCGGATCCTGACGAACACCTACATCAACACGTACCGCAAGAAGCAGCGTGAGCCCCAGCAGTCCGATGCCGAGAACATCGAGGACTACCAGCTGGCGCGCGCCGAGTCGCACACCTCGCGTGGCCTGCGCTCGGCCGAGGCCGAGGCGTTGGACCACCTGCCGGACAGCGACGTCAAGGACGCGCTGCAGCAGATCCCCGAGGACTTCCGCATGGCGGTGTACTACGCCGACGTGGAGGGCTTTGCCTACAAGGAGATCGCGGAGATCATGGGTACGCCGATCGGCACCGTGATGTCTCGCCTGCACCGTGGGCGGCGACAGCTGCGCGAGCTGCTGACGGACTACGCACGTGAGCGCGGCCTGGTGGCCGCCGGAAGGCCTGGCGGAGGCGAGTCGTGAGCTGCGGGAACCACCACGAGACGGACTGCCGTGAGGTCCTCGACCGCGTCTTCGAGTACCTCGACGACGAGATGGCCGAGCTGGACTGCGCGAAGATCAAGCAGCACCTCGAGGAGTGCGGGCCCTGCCTGCAGGAGTACGACCTCGACCAGGCGCTCAAGGCGCTGATCCGGCGCAGCTGCGCGTGCGAGGCGGCGCCCGACGAGCTGCGCACCCGCGTGCTCACCCGGATCACCCAGGTGCGGATCCAGTACGACGCCTGAACCGGCAGCACGACGCTGACACGAGCGAGGGGCCCGAACCATCAGGTTCGGGCCCCTCGTCACGTCGTGGGCGATGCCTACGCGTTGGGCTTCTTGCCGTGGTTGGCGGAGTTGCCCTTGCGGCTGCGGCGCTTGCGGGCGCGCTTGCTCATCGCTGCTCCTTTCGTCGTGCTCGCGGCGTGCTCGGGTCCATGGTCCCACACCGCGGGACTCGGGTGAGCCGGGCTTCGATCAGCCCGCCAGGTGCCGATTCAGCGCATCGAGCACGGCCCGCACGACCGCGTCGTCCGGGTAGGTGCGCACGAGGGCGCTGCCGGTGAGCAGCTGCTCACCGACCCGGGGGACCTGCAGCGCCACGACGACGACGGCGACGTCGTGCGCACCGGCCCGCAGCAGCTGGGCGGACTCCACCTCGCAGCCGGCGCCGAGCAGCTCACCGACCGCCTGGACGGTCGCCTCGGCGACCATCCGCGAGCGCGCGGCGGTGGTGGGGGCGCCGGTCACCTCGCCGCTGAACTCGTCGTCGCCGATCCGCACCGTCACCGCCGCCGCCGAGCTGCCGGGCTCGGTGCTCACGCTCACCCGCTGCACGACGGGCCGGACCGTCGGCTCCGGCGGTTCGGGAACGAGCTGCAGCGGGGTGGCGGAGGGCGCCTCGCCCACCTGGACGACGCTGACGATCTTCCGGTCGAGGTCGAGGTCGAACGCGGTCATGGCGATGGACTGGACGTCGCGGACCACCTGCTTGGCGGGCTTGCCCTGGTCGGCCAGCACGTGCACCTCGATGGGCGCGCCGTCCGGGGTGGTCACCACGCTGACTGCCTGGATGCCCGGCACCGTGCGCAGGACGTCCTCCAACTCGGGCCGTAGCCGCAACGACGTCATCTCGCTCCCTCGGGGTCGGTCACCACAGAACGTAGTCGGCACCCGGCTGCGCAGCGTGACTCTTGGGTCGAATGTCGCTCAGGGTGAGCCTCTGGTTCACTCGAACGGAGCAACGACGCGTCCACGGACCGCGCGACATGCGGCTCCCGGAGCGGATCGGCGGATAGCATCCGCCGAGCGAGACCAGAACAACTCCAGAGTGCGTGAAGGAGACCGGCGGTGCTTTACCGGACAAACGTCACCCCTGTATGTTTGTCCGGTAGGTCCATTTCCAGAGCGGAGCGGAGTGCGCGCGGGGAATAGCGGCCTCGTGACGACCCGATCAAGGAGTGGTGTCCCGTGAGCAAGATCGTGTCCGCAGTCGAGAAGTTCCTTTCCTCCCAGCCCGGCTGGACCTGGATGAACGGCTGACCGACGAGCTAAACGACTCGTTCGCCCCAGCCGCCGGTCTCCCTCACGCACTCTGGCCCATCACGAGGGAGCCAAGTGGACCGCAGTCAGGCCCGCGTCCGACTGTACGTCGGTGGGTCGGTCCTGCTCGCCTGCGCGTCGCTGGCCGTCAGCTGGCGGGTCTCGCCGCCCGAGCACTGGGCCGATATCGCCGTCCTGGCGCTGTTGTGCCTGGTCAGCAGCGTCACGCGGGTCCGTGGCGTCTACGAGCGGACCGACCTCGGCACCAACTCCATCGTGCTGCTGGCCTCGGTCGTGCTGGTCGGCACCACGGGCGCCATGCTCGTCGGGATCGCGTCCTGGCTGCCGGAGATCCGCCGCGTCTCGCCGGTCCGCTGGGCGATGAACACGGCCCTGTACGTGCTGCTGGCCGGGTCCGCCGGGCTCGCGTTCACGGTGCTCGGCGGCACGACCGATCCCGAGACGTGGCTGGGCGCGACCGGTGACCTGCTCACCCGGCTCGCCCTCCCGCTGGTGCTGGCCGACGTCGTCATGTGCCTGGCGAACGCGGTGCTGGTCGCGGGCATCGTCAGCGTGAACAACCGCGTCCCGTTCCGCGAGGTGCTGACCGGCATGCTCCGCAGCGGCGGCGTCGCGTACGTCGGCTACGGCCTGTTCGGCCTCCTGCTGGTGGTGCTCTGGAAGGCCGCCGGCGTCGGCCCGCTGTCCGCCGTCCTGGTGCTCGCCCCGCTCTTCGTCGCCCGCTGGGCCTTCGCCCAGTACGCCGAGCAGAACGCTGCGCACGAACGCACGGTGGCCGCCCTCGTGCAGGCCGTGGAGGCCAAGGACCACTACACCCGGGGCCACAGCGAGCGGGTGGCTCGCGCGTCCGTGATCATCGCCCGGGCCTCGGGCCTGTCCCAGCAGCGGACGTCGACCCTGCACTTCGCCGGCATGCTGCACGACGTCGGCAAGCTGGGGGTGCCCACCCGGGTGCTGCAGAAGACCGGTGCCCTCACCGACGAGGAGTTCGCCACGATCGCGCGGCACCCGGTGCGCGGTCTCGAGATGGTGCGCGAGATCGAGTTCCTCGGTGAGGCGTTCGAGGGGATCCTGCACCACCACGAGCGGCTTGACGGCCGGGGCTACCCGATGGGTCTGGCCGGTTCGGCGATTCCCGAGTTCGCGCGCATCATCGCCGTCGCGGACGCCTTCGACTCCATGACCTCGACCCGTTCCTACCGGCAGGCTCGCAGCGTCGAGGACGCGGTCGAGGAGCTGCGGCAGTGCACCGGCACACAGTTCGATGCGGTCTTCGTCGCGGCGCTCACCGACGGGCTGCAGCGGACCCAGTGGGTGCCGGCCGACCCGCAGGCCGACGCACCCGACCCCCGGCTGGCCGGGCTCGACGTCCCCGGGGCGTTCGGTCCCGAGCCGCCGGACTCGCGCGACCACGACGACCCGGGCTTCGCCGTCGAGGGTCGGCTCCCGCTGGACCTGGACGGCCAGCCGGCCCAGGGGGAGCGCGGATGACCCTCGGACCCAACGGACCGCGGCTGTCCCTCACCTGGGCCTTCAGCTGCCTGGCCGCCATGGTCGCGGCCGCGGCGGTCGGGGCGTCCGCGGCCGGCCTGACCCAGCGCGGCGCGCACAACGTCGATGTCGTGGTGGTCTTCGCCGCAGCGATCGCGCTGGGGGAGGCGCTGCGGGTGTGGCTGCCGGGCGACCGCGAGGCGGCGCCGATCGGCACCGCCGCGGCCGTGGCGTTCGTGCTGACCACCAACGTCGGTCCCTCGCACGGCGGGTCCGTGGACCCGGCGACCGTGATCGCCGTCGTCGCCCTCGCCACCGTCGTGGGCATCCTGCCGCACCTGCTCGCCGGTCGGCCGCCGGAGCTGGCCGGGCTGGTGCACCGGTTCCTGGCGATCACGCTGCTCACCGTGATCTGGCGGGTCATCCCGTTCACCGAGCACGGCTCGGTCGCCGAGGCCGGTCGCGCCTGGGTCGGCAACCGGTCGTTCCTGGCGGTGCTGATGCTGCTCGCGGTGGCCGTCTCGTTGGCGTTCGACGCGATCCTGGCCGCCACCATGCGCGCCGGCGACGAGAACGCCCGGCTCAAGTCCGTCCTGGTCGACGAGCTGCGGTTCAACTCCGCCCTGGGCAGCGCGATCGGCTGCGGTGGGGTGCTGATCGCCCTCGCCGCCGAGCCGATGGGTCTGCTGGCCGTGCCGGTGTTCCTGGCGCCGCTGCTGCTCACCCAGTTCGCGTTCCGCCGGTACTCCACGATCCAGGAGACCTACAACCAGACCATCCGGTCGCTGTCCCGGGTCACCGAGCTCGGCGGCTACACCGAGACCGGGCACTCGCGACGGGTGGCGTCGCTGGCGCTGGCCATGGGCCGCGACCTCGGCATGGTCGAGCGCTCGCTGCGCGACCTGGAGTACGCCGCGCTGCTGCACGACATCGGGCAGCTGTCGCTCAGCGAGCCCATCCCCGGCGGGGCGACCGTGATGGCCGCCCCGATGGAGCAGCGCCGGATCGCCGACCTGGGGGCCGACGTGGTCCGCCGGACCGGCGTGCTGAACGACGTCGCCGACATGATCGAGCGCCAGTGCGAGCCGTACCGCCGTCACCACCAGACCGATGACCGCGCCGTCCCGCTGGGCAGCCGGATCATCAAGGCCGCGAACGCCTACGACGACCTCGTCGGGGACGGTGGCACGGAGAGCCGGCGACGCGAGGCGCTCGAGCGGATCCACCTCGGACTGGCCTACGAGTACGACCCTCGGGTCGTGTCGGCGCTGACCCGGGTCGTCACCCGCGTGGAGTAGAGGCCCCCAGGTCCTCAAGTCACCCGCCGGTCGGGCCGATCTGACAGTCGTGGACGAGTCTGCCGTGATCTCCGTGTCGCCGTACCTCCGCGCTCTCTCCGAGCTGCGGGGCTCCGACCTGCACATCAAGGTCGGTTCTCCGGCGCGCCTGCGCATCGACGGGCGCCTGCGCAAGCTGCAGGGGCCGGCGCTGACGCCCGAGCAGACCGCGGCCATCGCCGACGAGGTCATGCGCGACGACCTGCGCGAGGTGTTCAAGCGGACCAACGAGGCGGACTTCGCCTACTCGCTGGCCGGGGTCGGCCGCTTCCGGGTCAACGCGTTCAAGTCCCGCGGCTCGATCGGCCTGGTGTTCCGCCGGGTCTCGGTCGGCGCCCTGCCGCTGGACGAGCTCAGCGTGCCCGCGGTGATCGCCCAGCTGTCCCTCGAGCCGCGCGGCCTAGTGCTCGTCACCGGCCCCACGGGTTCGGGCAAGACGACGACGCTGGCCGGCATGGTGGACCACATCAACACCCACCGCGAGTGCCACATCGTGACCATCGAGGACCCGATCGAGGTCCTGCACCGCGACCAGCTCTCGATGATCAACCAGCGCGAGGTCCGGCTGGACACCGAGGACTTCGCCGTCGCCCTGCGCGCCGCGATGCGCCAGGACCCGGACGTCATCCTGGTCGGCGAGATGCGGGACGTCGAGACCGTGAAGGCCGCCCTGTCGGCGTCCGAGACCGGGCACTTCGTCATGTCGACGCTGCACACCACGAACGCGCAGGAGACCATCGCGCGCATCATCGACTTCTTCCCCCCGCACGAGCAGAAGCAGGTCCGGCTCGCGCTGGCCGGCTCGCTGCGCGGCATCATCTGCCAGCGGCTGGTGCCGCGGGCCGACGGCCAGGGCCGCTGCGTCGCGATGGAGATCGCGATCAACACCGGTCGTGTCGCCGACGCCATCGCGGACCCGGAGAAGACCAGCACCCTCACCGAGCTCATCACCGAGGGCGGCTTCTACGGGATGCAGACCTTCGACCAGCACCTGACCACGCTCATCCGCGACGGGGTGGTGACGCTCGAGGACGCCATGAGCGCCGCGAGCAACCCGCACGACCTCACCGTCGAGCTGCGTCGCCTCGGCCTGGTCGCCTGACCCGGTTCGGCCGCCCCCTCCCTCCGCGGTGATCATGCACGTTCGCCCCCGGGGACGAACGTGCCTGCTCCGCGCGGGGTAGCGTCGCGGGGTGAGCGACGCGCACCGGCAGTTCCAGGTCTCGGACGACGACACCGCCCGCGCGCTCGGCTCCGGCACTCTCGACGTGCTGGCCACCCCTCGGCTGCTCGCCTGGTGCGAGGCCGTCACGGGCGACGCCGCCGAGCCGCTGCCTGACGGCTCGACGAGCGTCGGCACCCGGGTCGAGCTGGAGCACCTGGCAGCCAGCCCGGTGGGCGAGTCTGTGCTGGTCCGGGCCGAGCCGACGTACACCGACGGCCGGCTGCGCCGGTTCGCCGTGACCGCGACGGGTCGCGACGGCCGGCTGCTCGCGACCGGGCAGGTCACCCGGGTCGTCGTCGACGTCCGGCGGTTTCTCGACCGCCTACCCGGGTGAGCGCGCCGACGGTGCGGGCAGACCAGCTGCCCCGGCGTGACGTCCTGCGGGCGCTGCCGCGCTCGACCACGGCGGCGCTGCGCGGCCACGACCTGATGCTGTACTCGGCGGGGGTCACGTTCTACGCGGCGATCGCGCTCGTGCCGGGGCTGCTGATTGCCGCCCGGCTGCTCGCTGCGGTGCTCGGCCGCGACGCGCTGTCCAGGTTCGCGGACAGCCTGTCCGACGCCCTGCCGTCGGAGCTGGGGGCGGACCAGGTCGCCGGCCGCGCGCTGCGCCTGGGTGCGGGCATCGGCTGGACCGCGGTGCTGGTCTCGCTGCTGCCCGCGACCGTGTACGGCGAGGGGCTGCGCCGTGCGTACGTCGCGCTGGCCGATGCCCGGGACCGGCTGGTCGGCTGGCGCGGGCGCCTTGCCGTGCTGCCGCTGCTGGTCGCCGCGCCGGTGCTGCTGCTCGCCGTGCTGGCGGTGACCCCGCTGCTCAGTGAGCTGTTCGGCGAGGGGCTGGGCGGGCGGGTGCTGGGCGTCTACCTCGCGCTGAACGTCGACTGGCTCGTCGTGGCGCTGCCGCTGGCCTGGACGTTCCGGGTGGTGGCGCCGGACCGGCTGCCCTGGACGACCTGCGTGGTGGGGGGCCTGTGCGTGGGGGCGTTCGTGTCCGGGTTCCTGCAGGGCTTCGTGCTGTTCCTGTCGCTGCCGCTGGACCTGGGCGCGCCGTTCGGCGGCGAGTCCGCGGTGGGTGGCGCGATCGCCGTCCTGCTGTGGTTGTGGGTGCTGCACCTGGTGGTCCTGGTCGGCTGGGTCGCCACCCGCCAGGCCCACCTGCTGCGCCACCGCACCCCGTAACCCCACCCGTCCCGCCAACCCGCGGTGATCATGCACGTTCGCCCCCGCGACGGGGCGAACGTGCATGATCACCGGGGAGGGTGGGGGTCAGGCCTCGCTGAGCTCCGGCAGGTCGTGCACGCTCGGGTCGCCGGCGTCCGCCTTGTAGTCGGAGGGCTTCGTGGCGTCCTCGCCGGCGGGTGCCTTCACCAGCCGGAAGACGACGGTGAGCACCGCCGCCACCACGACGTTGATCACGAAGGCGGTGAGCGCGATGTAGCCGGTCTGGCCGATCACGTCGATGTTGGCCAGCGACGACCCGAAGTGCTTGTGGGTCGCGGGGTTGATCTGCTGGTACGCCGTGACGGACCCGTAGACCATGGCCACGGCCCAGCCGACCAGCAGCGCCCACCGGTGGAACCAGCGGGTGTAGAGCCCGAACACGATGGCCGGGAACGTCTGCAGGATCCACACGCCGCCGAGCAGCTGGAAGTTCAGCGCCAGCGTCTTGTCCAGGGTGAACACGAACAGCAGCGCGCCGACCTTGACCAGCAGGGACGCGATCTTGGAGACCTTGGCCTCCTGCGCGTGCGTCGCGTCCGGGTTGATGAAGTCCCGGTAGATGTTGCGAGTGAACAGGTTCGCCGCTGCGATCGACATGATCGCCGCCGGCACGAGCGCGCCGATCGCGATGGCCGCGAACGCGATCCCGGCGAACCAGGACGGGAACTCGTCCTCGAACAGCTGCGGGACGACGAGCTGCGGGTTGGGCAGGCCGTCCAGCCCGATCGGCTTGGTGCCCGCCGCGATGGCGATGAAGCCGAGCAGGGCCAGCAGGCCGAGCAGGAACGAGTACGCCGGCAGGATCGAGGCGTTGCGCCGGATCACGTTGCGGTTCTTGGACGACAGCACGGCCGTGATGGAGTGCGGGTACATGAAGAGCGCCATCGCCGAGCCCAGCGCGAGGGTCGCGTAGGGCCAGAACTGCAGCGTGTTCGGGATGAACGCGCCCACCGGCTTCTTGGTCACCGGGTTGACGGTGGCCATCTTCTCCTGGGCCGAGTCGAAGACGTGGCCCCAGCCGCCGACGTGCTGCGGCAGGTAGATGATCGCGACCAGGATGACCAGGTAGATCAGGCCGTCCTTGACGAACGCGATCATCGCCGGCGCGCGCAGCCCGCTGGAGTAGGTGTACGCGGCGAGCACCGCGAAGGCGATCAGCAGCGGCAGGTCGCGGGCCAGCGCGTTCTGCGACCCGCCGATGCCCATGACCTCGAGCACCGCCTGGATGCCCACCAGCTGCAGCGCGATGTACGGCATCGTCGCCAGGATGCCGGTCAGCGCCACGGCCAGCGACAGGCCGCGGGAGCCGTAGCGACCCTTCACGAAGTCGGCCGGCGTCACGTACCCGTGGGTGTGCGAGATCGACCACAGGCGGGACATGAAGACGAAGATGATCGGGTACACGATGATCGTGTAGGGGACGGCGAAGAAGCCCGTCACGGCTCCGGTGGCGAACATCGCCGCGGGCACGGCGACGAACGTGTACGCCGTGTAGAGGTCACCACCGAGCAGGAACCACGTGATGAACGTGCCGAAGCTGCGCCCGCCCAGCCCCCACTCCTGCAGGCTGCCCATGCTGGCGTCCTTGCGCCGCCAGCGTGCGGCCATGAAACCCATCACGGTCACCAGGCAGAACAGCACGATGACGATGGTCAGGGCGACCCAGTTGATGTCGGTGTTGCCCGCCGCGGCCGCCGCCGGCACCGCGGCGCTCACTGGTCGCCCCGCTCACGGCTCTGGAAGGTGTGCACGATCCGGTAGGCGACCGACGTGCAGATCGCCGCCAGGAACACCCAGAGGAACTGGTACCAGTAGAAGAAGGGGAAGCCCCACAGCCGCGGGGTCTCCTTCGCGTAGCTCGCTACCCAGAGCAGCGCTACGACGGGCAGGGCCAGCAGGACGCCGACCACGACGATCAGCCCGACGGGCAGGTTGCGGTGGGCTGGACTGGGTGCGTTCGGCTCGTGCTCTGCCGGTGTGGCCACGGTGCGTGCCTCCGATGAGGGGTCCCCTGCTGCGGGTGGCTCCAGTGGCACCCGCAGGGCGGGACGTTACTCCCAAACCGGCACGAGGCAACTCACGACGGGCGCTTGATCTTTCGGCGCAGCAGCACGGTCACGGCCAGCAGCGGCAGCAGCAACGAGACCATCGGGGTCGCGCCGACCAGAAACGGCAGCGCCGCGACGACCACGACGTCCGGCCCGACCAGGAACGCGGTGAACGCCCCCACCGGCAACGCCCCCATCGGTGAGGTGGCCTGCAGCTCCCACTTGATGTCGGGGCGCCCGGCCGCGGTGCGCAGCACGCCGGCCGCGGCGAGCAGCGTCAGCACCAGGGTCCACCACGAGGGGCGGCCGGTGAGCAGGCAGCCCACCTCGGCGACGACGGCGGCGACCAGGGCCGGCACGACCAGGTGGGCCTGGCGCAGGTCCTGGTCGGCCAGTGGCAGGGAGCGGGCCAGCCCGCGGCTGCGGGTCACCGTGCGCAGGCCCGCGGCGCTGGCGCCCGCGCCGGCCCAGCACACCACGAGCAGGACGACGACACTGCCGAGCCGCCCGTACAGGTCCTCCGCCGCCCACGCCAGGGTGGTGGCGCCGAGCGCAGCCAGTGGCCCGCGCGAGGCCCGTGAGACCCGCCGGACGTCGGCCGCGACCAGCGCGTTGAAGCCACTGCCGCGCAGGGGTTTCGAGCCGACGACGCCGCGCTCGAGCAGCCGTCGCAGCCGGAGCGTCTCGGCGACGAACGACCCGTCGAGCGCGGTGACCGTGGCCCGCAGCCCGGTGGCCAGCCCGGTGCCGGCGACCATGTCGGTGCGCCGCAGCCGGGCCAGCACGCGAGACAGCCGGGTCGCGCAGAGCACCAGCAGCAGGCCGAGGGCCAGCGCGACGAGACCGGCGGTGCGGGCGCTGGGCGTCGCCGGCTGCGCGTCCACCCCGAGCAGCCCGGCGACCAGGACGGGGACGGCCAGCAGCGCCAGCGCGTCGCCGCCCCAGCGCATCCACCGGCCACCGGTGCGCCGTCCTTGCAGGCCGATCGCGAGCAGCCCCAGCAACGCCGCCGCGAAACCGCCGACCACCGCCGAGGCCACCCCCGGCCACGAGAGCAGCAGTCCCACCGCGAGCCCACCGAGGGCGCCGACGAAGGCCGTCCCGGCCAGGGCCGCGCCGGCCGCCGCGCCGAGCAGCCCGGCCCGCGAGACGGGGGAGGCGAGCAGCCAGGTGGCGCGGGCGGGGTCGCAGACCACCGGCCCGACGAGGTTGAGGGCGCGCACGCCGGTGCCCACGAACACCAGGCCGAGCGCGATACCCAGCGCGGGCACGAGCGCGTGCGGCGCCTGACCCGCCCCGCCGTGGTCGACGACGTCCTGCAGGGCGTCGCGGGCCAGCGGGCCCACCATCACCGAGATCAGCACGATGCCGAACGCCGTCACGTAGAGGTCCTGCAGCACCTCGGTGACCGGTCGCGCGGCGACCGACGCCCGGCGGGCCTTGCGCAGCTGCTGGCGGACGGTGCGAGCCGGGACCTCCGGGCTCAGCGCGACGGCCACGACAGGATCCTCAGCCGAGCTCGAGGACGAGGTGCGCGACGTCCTCGACCAGCTGCTCGTCGTGGCTGGCCAGCACGATCGCGGCGCCGTCGTCGGCCAGGCGGCGCAGCCGCTCGCTCAGCCACGTCCGGCCGGCGTCGTCCAGGCGCTGCTCGGGCTCGTCCAGGACGACCAGCCCGGCCGGGCGGACCAGCACGCTGGCCAGCCCGAGGCGGTGCCGCTGCCCGCTGGACAGCGACGTCGGCAGCTGACCGGCCTGCCGGGTCAGGCCGACCTCGTCGAGCACCTGCTGCGCGTGCGGGCGGGCGTCGTCCAGGCCGAACGCCCGGGCCAGCAGCTCGACGTGCTCGAGGACCGACAGGTCGGGGAAGGTCTCGGCGTCGTCCAGCAGCACAGCGACCTCGCGGCGCACCCAGGGGTCCGACTCGTCCAGCGAGCGGCCCTGCCAGGTCACCTCGCCGTCGTCCGGGTCGATCGCGCCGGTCAGGATGCGCAGCAGCGTGGTCTTGCCGGACCCGTTGCCGCCGACCAGGGCGAGCACCTCGCCGGGGTCGACCTGCAGGCTGATGCCGTCGACCACGGCGCGCTCGCCGAACAGCTTGCGCACCTGCGTGGCGACCAGCCCAGGCGTGCCGGAGGCCGGCCCCGACGTCCTGGGGTCGGCCTCCGGCACGTGCGGGACCTTGCTCACGCCGCCTTCTTGGTCTCCCAGAAGATGTCGGCGATCTCGTCGATCTTGGCCAGCAGCTCGTCGGCCTTGCCGGCGTCCGAGCTGCCCTTGGTGCCGGCGGCACCCGCGAGCTTCGTCGCCTCGTTGAACAGCGTGTGCAGCTGCGGGTACTTCTCGAAGTGCGGGGGCTTGAAGTAGTCGGTCCACAGCACCCAGAGGTGGTGCTTGACCAGCTCGGAACGCTGCTCCTTGATGAGCACCGCGCGGGCGATGAACTCCGGGTCGGAGTTGTCCTTCATCTTGCCGATGATGGCCTTGACCGACTCGGCCTCGATCTTGGCCTGGGCGGGGTCGTAGACGCCGCAGGGGAGGTCGCAGTGGGCGCTGACCTCGACGGTGCGGGCGAACAGGCGGGGAAGCATGGATGGTCCCTTCTTTCGCGTCTCGCGTACGACGTCAACCTATACGCGGGGCTGCGGGCTCGCGCGACCAGGTCGGGGCCAGAGCCGGCACCGGACGACGGCCAGCACGTCGTCGTCCGGGATCGCCCCGACGAGCCAGGAGTCCACGCCCTCGGCGGGGTTGTCCCGCTCGACCCACCAGCCGACGCCGTCGCGCCGGGTCGCCCGCTTGACCGACACCGGACGCGGCCCGTCCGGGCCGTCCGGCAGCTGGACGACGACCAGCTGGCCGGGGCGGGGGAGCGACCCCCAGCGCACCAGCAACCGGTCGCCGTCCGACAGCGTCGGGCTCATCGAGCGACCTCGGACGACGGCCATGCCCCATCGCCGGGACGGCGCACGGGCGGCCAGGTCAGACCTCCGGGGCGTCGTCCGTCGCCAGCTCGGCGTCCGCGGGCACCTCGATCGTGGCGCCGTGATGGCCCTCGGCCTCCTCGCGCTGCATCCGCTGCAGGAACGACTTGGTGCGGGCGTGCTGCGGGTTCGAGATGACCTGGCGCGGGTCGCCCTGCTCGACGACGACGCCGCCGTCCATGAAGACCACCCGGTCGGCCACCTCGCGGGCGAAGCTCATCTCGTGCGTGACCACGATCATCGTCATGCCGTCGTTCGCCAGCTCCCGCATCACGTTGAGCACCTCGCCGACGAGCTCGGGGTCCAGCGCGCTGGTCGGCTCGTCGAACAGCATCAGCTTGGGCTGCATGGCCAGCGCTCGCGCGATGGCGACCCGCTGCTGCTGGCCGCCGGACAGCTGCGCCGGATAGGCGTGCGACCGGTCCGACATGCCCACGCGCTCGAGGAGCTCGCCGGCCCGCTTGCGGGCGTCGGACTTGCTCTCGCCCTTGACCTGGACCGGCGCCTCCATCACGTTCTCGGTGGCGGTCATGTGCGGGAACAGGTTGAACCGCTGGAACACCATGCCGATCTCGCGGCGCTGGGCAGCGATCTTCTTGTCGTTCAGGGTGTGCAGCCGACCGCCCTTCTCGGCGTAGCCCATCAGGTCGCCGTCCACCCAGATGCGGCCGCCGTCGATCGTCTCGAGCTGGTTGATGCAGCGCAGGAACGTCGTCTTGCCCGAGCCGGACGGTCCGAGCAGGGTCACGACCTCGCCGGCGGCGACGTCCATGTCGATGCCCTTGAGGACGTCGGTGCCGTGGAAGGCCTTGTGCACGTTGACCGCGTGCACCAGCGGCTGGTCGGTGGTCGTCATCACTTGTTCCCGGTCACGGTGAGGCCGGCGGCGGTCGGCGTGGCGCCGGGGTGCGCATTGGCTTTGGGGGAGCTGCCGAAGCCTCGGCCAAACCGGCGCTCCAGGAAGTACTGGCCGATCATCAGCACGCTGCACATGATCAGGTACCAGAGGGTCGCGGCGATGGCGACCGGGAAGACCTGGAACGTCCGGGAGCCGATCGAGCGCAGCTGGAAGAACAGCTCCGCGTTCAGCGGCAGCGCGATCAGCAGCGAGGTGTCCTTCAGCATCGCGATCGTCTCGTTGCCGGTGGGCGGGACGATCACCCGCATCGCCTGCGGAAGCACGACCCGGCGCATCGCCTTGCCCCGGCTCATGCCGAGCGCCTCGGCCGCCTCGTTCTGCCCCTTGTCGACGCTCATGATCCCCGCTCGGGCGATCTCGGCCATGTAGGCCGCCTCGGACAGCCCCAGCCCGAGGATGCCGCCGATCACCGTCGCGCCGATCACCGTGGTGCCGAAGCCGAAGAACCGCACGCTCTGGTCGATGCCGAGCAGGTTGGTTGCGACCCAGTCGAACGGGATGCCGATCTCGATGCGCGGCAGGAGGATCGCCAGGTTGCCGATGATGAAGAGCAGCACGTACCGCGGGATCGCCCGGAAGAACCAGGTGAAGGTCCACGCGGTGTACGAGAGGATCTTGTTGGGCGACAACCGCATCACGGCCAGGATGACCCCCAGCACGACGCCGAAGATCATCGAGCAGACCGTGACCAGCAGCGTGCCGCGGACCAGGCCGTTGATCACCGGCTGCTGGATCATCGCCTCGAAGACGAAGTGCCACTTGAAGGCGGGGTTCGTCAGCAGGTGGACGAACATCGCCGCCAGGATCGCGATGATGACGATGGCCACGATCCGGCCGGGGTGGCGCACCGGCACCGCGTCGATGGCCCCGGGACGGTCACCCGTCCCGGGGCTCGACGCAGCGTGATCGGTCACGGGTTGACGGCGAAGTCGCTGATCCCGCCGGACTGGACGCCCCACTTGCTCAGCACCTTGTCGTAGGTGCCGTCTGCCTTGAGCGACTTGAGGGCGTCAGCGATCGCCTGGGCGAAGTCCGTCTCGGTCTTGGGCAGGACGTACCCGTACGGAGCCGAGTCGTAGATGTCGCCGACGGTCATCAGCGCACCGTCGGACTTCTGCACCGCGTACGCGCCGACCGGGGAGTCGGCGAGCATCGCGTCAGCCTTTCCGGTCGCCACGGCCGCGGTCGCCTCGTCCTGGCCCTGGTAGGACTGGATGACGATGGCCGGCTTGCCGGCGGACTTGCACGCAGCCTGCTTCTTCGGCAGGTCGTCCTGCTCCTGGGTGGTGCCGGTCTGGACCGCGACCTTCAGGCCGCAGGCGCTGTCCGGCGAGACCTTCTTGGGGTTGCCCTTGGCCGTCGCCCACTGCGTGCCCGCGCTGTAGTAGCTGACCATGTTGGCCTGCTCCTTGCGCTTGTCGTTGATGGTGAACGACGAGACCCCGACGTCGTACTTGCCGGTGTTGGTGCCGGCGATGATCGAGTCGAAGGACGAGGGGACGAACTCGACGTCCACCCCGAACTTCTGGCCGACCGCCTTGAACAGGTCGACGTCGAAGCCCTCGACGGTCTTGCCGTCTGCCGCCAGGAACTCGCTCGGCGCGTAGGAGGCATCCGTGCCCACGACGATCTTCTTGGCGGTCTTGACCTTCTCCGGCAGCTTCGCGACCAGCGCTGAGTCCACGGTCGCCGACGCCACGGTCTGCGAGCTCGAGCTCCCAGAATCCTTGGACAGCGAGTCCGAACCACAGGCGGACAGGGACAGCGCGGCGCCTGCACCGAACAGGACGGCGGCAGCCAGACCACGGGAACGCAACAACACGAGGGCCTCCTCAGGCTCATCTGATGGCCGCATCCTGCCACCGACATCTGTACGGGTGGTACCCCGGAGTCGATCGGGACCTTCTCGTGATCTTCCGTGACGACAGGCGATCTTTGCGTGATGCACGTCTCTGTCCGGTCTCGCCCCTCGTGATCCGGTCGTCACTGTGGCACCATGGGCAGCGCCTTGCGGGAGACCCCCGTGCGAGGACATTCCGGCCATACCCGGTCGTAGAGCGTTCCTCGAGGTCCCCCTTGCGCAGCCCATGTCCTGATTGAGGTGAACGGACCCGTGTCCGCCGAACCGTTGCATCGTCCTGCCCTGCCCGAACCCACCTACGACCCGAGCTCGGCCGTCTTCCAGCACCACCTCGGCGGCAAGCTCGCGGTCACCGCTCGCCGTCCGTTGACCGGTCGCGCCGACCTGTCCCTGGCCTACACCCCGGGCGTGGCCGAGGTGTCGCGGGCCATCGCGGCCGATCCGACGCTCGCCGACGTCTACACCAGCCGCGCGAACACGGTCGCGGTCGTCACCGACGGGACGGCGGTGCTCGGCCTGGGTGACATCGGACCCGCCGCCGCGCTGCCGGTGATGGAGGGCAAGGCCCTGCTCTTCAAGCACTTCGCGGACGTCGACGCCGTGCCGATCTGCCTGGCCACCACGGACGTCGACGAGCTCGTCGAGACCGTGGTGCGGCTCGCCCCGACGTACGGCGGGATCAACCTGGAGGACATCTCGGCCCCGCGCTGCTTCGAGGTCGAGCGCCGGTTGCAGGACCTGCTGGACATCCCGGTCTTCCACGACGACCAGCACGGGACGGCGATCGTGGTGCTCGCCGCGCTGCGCAACGCCGCGCGGGTGGTCGGCAAGCCGCTGGCCGACCTGCGGGTGGTGGTCGGCGGTGCCGGGGCGGCGGGCGTCGCGGTGAGCCGGATCCTCGGCCGCGCCGGGGTGGCGGACGTGGTGGTGTGCGACTCGCGCGGCGTCCTGCACGTGGGACGGCCCGACCTGGCCCCGCACAAGCGCCGGCTCGCACTCGGGACCAACCCGCGCGGCGTCCAGGGCGCGCTCGGCGACGCGCTGCGCGGCGCCGATGCGTACGTCGGGGTCAGCGGTGGCACGGTGCCCGAGGTCGCGCTGGCCGCGATGGCGCCGTCCGCGATCGTCTTCGGCCTGGCCAACCCCGACCCGGAGGTGCACCCGGACGTCGCCCGCCGGTATGCCGCAGTCGTGGCGACGGGTCGCAGCGACTTCCCGAACCAGATCAACAACGTGCTCGCCTTCCCCGGGGTGTTCCGCGGGGCGCTGGACGTGCGGGCCGGCCGGGTCAGCGAGGCGATGAAGCTGGCCGCGGCGTGGGCGATCGCCGACCTCGTCGACTCGCCGACGGCGGTGGAGATCGTGCCGAGCGTGTTCGACGAGCGCGTCGTCCCGGCGGTGTCGGCGGCCGTCTCGGCCACCGCGCGCCGCGAGGGCCTCGCCCGGAGCTAGCCCACCCGCCGACCAGCAGATCGTGGCAACCTCGCATCACCCGCGATGCGAGGTTGCCACGATCCTGGCGTCAGGCCGGGCGGGCCGTCGTCAGCGGCAGGGTCGCCGTGCGGTCCAGCACCTGGCGGCCGGAGACGACGCGCGCGTGCTCGACCTCCACGGCGGCCGACCGCCCGTCCAGCACGACCGTCATGACGCCGTTGTCGAACCACGGCCCGTGGTCGACGTCCCAGGTCATCGCGGGCTCGCGGACCCCGGCCCGCCGGGCCAGCCAGCCGAGCAGCGAGCGAGCCGCGCCGCGGTCCAGCCACGAGTTGGCCGTCCGGATCATCGGCCCGAGCGGGTTGCGGAAGGGCGACATGGTGAGCTGCCGGACGGTGGTGCCAGCGGGGTCGACGCCGGCCACGTCGGCCGTCGCCAGGTAGGAGCAGTGCACGTCGCCGGACAGCCACAGCACGCTGGCCGGCGGCTCGGCGCGCGTGCCGATCTCACGGACCCGGGTCACCATCGCGTCGAAGGAGTTCCGGAACGCGGCCCAGTGCTCCAGGTCGACCTTGAGCCGGACCTGCTCGCCGAGCTTCTCGCCCCAGGCCCCCCATGCCCCCTCGGCGACGGCCTCGCTCCAGCCCTCCAGCGCGTGCACCCCGTGCAGCAGGAGCACCGGCAGCGACGTCCCGATCAGCAGGTGGTCGACGTCCGCGTCGGTGACCTCCTCGAACCACGCCCACTCCTTGTCGTCCACGATGGCTCGGTCGCCCGGGGTCAGCCGGCGCGAGCAGCGGGAGTCGAGCACGACCAGCCGGGTGCGGCCGAGGTCGCGGTGGAAGCTCCAGCGTGCGGTGTCGGGGTTCTCGTCGGCGCGCACCACGAAGTCCGCCAGGAGCCGTTCGCGGGTGGGGCCGTCGGGCGCGCCGCGGAGCGCGTCGTACACCTCGTCCTGCGCCAGCTCGCCGGGGGACAGGTTGCCCAGGTGCTGGTAGACCCAGTACGACGAGAACGCCCCGACCACCCGGTCGTGCCACCAGTCCTTCTGGGTCATCTCCTGCCGCCACGACCACGAGCTGTTCCAGTCGTCGCGCAGGTCGTGGTCGTCCAGGATCATGCACGTCGGGACCGTGGACAGCAGCCAGCGCACCGCCGGGGTGCGCCACGACTCGTGGTACAGCCAGGTGTACTCCTCGAAGTCGACGATCTCCTCGCGGACGTCGCCGCTGTCCGGACCCTCGGCCGTGGCTTCGCGCTGGCCGTGGTCGTGCAGCTCCCGCAGCCGCTTCTTCAGCGCCGGCGACGGGTCGTCGGCGTAGACCTGGTCGCCGACCAGCAGCAGCAGGTCGGGGGCGTGCCGCGAGTCGTCTCCCATCATCCGCTCGGACAGCGCGACCAGGGCGTCGGCGCCCACCGCCTTGAGCGCCTGGCGGTCGAAGGGCGCGGCGCGGCGGCAGGAGCCGAAGGCGATCCGCGCCAGGTGCTCCGCCCCGAGCGTGCGGATGATGCTCGGCGGGTGCGGGGAGCCGGGCTCGGGCCAGGCCAGGTCGCCGTCCAGGCGGACCTCGTACGGCGTGCGGCTGGCGGGCTCGAGGCCCTCGACCACGACGATCGCGAAGTGGTGGCCGTACAGGTCCCAGGTGGTCGTCCGGTGCCCGAGCACCTCGACCTCGCAGGCCCGGTCGGTCTCCACCCAGACGGTGGCGGTGGTCTGGTCGACGTAGCGCAGGACGGGTCCGACGACGATCTCGGCGCGCTGGGCGGCGGTCTCGGCTGGGGTGGTGGCTGGGGTGGCGGCTGGGTTCACGGACGTTAGGGTCGCATCATGTTTGCTGTCTTCGCGTCCGGAAGCTCGAACGACGACCCCCTGACCGGCCTGTCCCTGGGGGAGCGGCCGTCGCCGGAGGTGCCCGACGGTTGGGCGCGGGTGCGCCTGCGGGCGGCGAGCCTGAACCACCACGACCTGTGGAGCCTGCGTGGGGTCGGCCTTCCGGCCGACCGGCTGCCGATGATCCTCGGCTGCGACGGCGCCGGGGTGGACGACGACGGCAACGAGGTCGTGGTGCACGCGGTGATCAGCTCACCGGACTGGAGCGGCGACGAGACCCTCGACCCCAAGCGCTCCCTCCTGTCCGAACGGCACCAGGGCACCTTCGCGGACGAGGTCGTGGTGCCGCGGCGCAACCTGGTGCCCAAGCCGGCCGAGCTCAGCTTCGAGGAGGCCGCCTGCCTGCCCACGGCGTGGTTGACGGCGTACCGGATGCTGTTCACCCGCAGCGACCTGGCGCCCGGCTCGACGGTGCTCGTGCAGGGTGCCGGCGGCGGGGTGGCGACGGCGCTGGTCGCGCTCGGGTCCGCCGCGGGCTACCGGATGTGGGTGACCAGCCGGGAGGAGGCGAAGGGGGCGCGGGCCCTCGAGCTGGGCGCGGACCGGGCCTTCGCGTCGGGTGAGCGGCTGCCCGAGCGGGTGGACGGCGTGATGGAGACCGTCGGCCAGGCGACCTGGTCGCACTCGGTGAAGGCGCTCAAACCCGGTGGCGTGATCGTCACCTGCGGGGCGACCAGCGGCGACGCGCCGCCGGCCGAGCTCACCCGGGTGTTCTTCCTCCAGCTGCGGGTGGTCGGGTCGACCATGGGCACCCGGGACGAGCTTGACCGGCTGATGCGGTTCTGCGCGGTGACCGGGGTGCGCCCGCAGGTCGACCGGGTGCTCCCGCTCGAGCGGGCCCGCGAGGGATTCGAGCGGATGCTCGACGCGGACCTGTTCGGCAAGGTCGTGTTCACCCGACCCTGACGGTGGTCGTCGAGCGCCTCGCCTCGGCCGCACGCGTTGCAGCGCAACCGATCTGCGCCTGGGCGACCAGCCACACCTCAGTCGGCCAGGGTGCGACGCATCGAGCCGCGCGGTTCGGGCCGGTGCCAACGGGCCGCGGCCCGGACCCGCTCGTCCTGCACGTAGGTGACGAGCTCCTTGCTTGCTCCAGCCATCATGGCTGCCTCCCTTGCTTGACGGCGCGCTCCACGACGGCGATGACGTCGTCGCGGGCGCGCTCGATGATGGACGTGATCTCGTTCAACGACTCCTGGTCGATCCACTGCCGACGGGTGGCTGACCGCAGGCCGCGACGCAGCTCCTCGACGGCGTTCTCGACCTGCGGGTGGCGGCCGTACGACGCCTCCCGGGCGGCCTTGTCCGCCGGCTCGTCGCGGGCGTGCCGGCGGGCGGTCCGAGCGGCGTCCATGAGCTCGGCGCGCAGGTCCTTGGCGCCGCCGCGCACCTGGGCGCGGACCTCCTCGGCCAGCTGGCGCACGGTGCGGTCGAGGTCGACCTCGAGGTCCTGGACGTCGTCCGAGCGGTGTGCGAGCTCGGCCCGCCCAGCGTCGGTGATCCGGTACACCGCCTTGCGGCCGTCGTCCTCGCGGACGACCAGGCCCTCCTCCTCCAGCCGCGAGAGCCGCGGGTAGACGGTGCCCGCGCTCGGCGCGTAGAGCCCGTCGAAGCGCTCCTCGAGGTCACGGATGATCTCGTAGCCGTGCTTCGGGCCGTCGGCCAGCGAGATCAGCATGTACAGGCGCAGCTGGCCGTGCGCGAAGACCGGACTCACGAGGCGGCCGTGCGGATCAGGGTCACGTCGCCGCTGACCGACTTGGCGGACACCCGGACCGACTCGTCGCCGTCCCGGATCTCGCCCTGGGGCGGGCCGGGGCGGCCCTTGCCGAGCCGGCGGCCGTCGGCCACGATCTGGCCGGACATGGTCGCGGCGTCCAGCCGGAACCCGGACTCCGGGGGGATCCGGACGACGAGGTCGCCGGAGACGCTCTTCATGTTCACCCGGCTCGGCGTGGAGTGCAGGTCGAGCACGAGCTCGCCGGACACGGTCTTGACGTCGAGCTTGTCGAGCTCGACCGCGTGCACCACGAGCGAGCCGCTGACCGACTCGCCGCTGAGGCTGCCGCGCAGCTCGCGGACGTCGATCCGGCCGGAGACGGTGCGGGCGTTGACCTCGCCCCGGACGTCGGAGACGGCGAGCTCGCCGCTGACCGTGCGGACCGAGGCATCGGCCTGCAGCCCGGCCAGCAGGCCGTCCGCCGACACCGTGGAGATCTTCACCGAGCAGCCGCGGGGGACGGCGATGCTCAGCTCGGCCTCGTCGTCCTTGCGGCCCAGGCTCTTCAGGCCGTCGAGGAGTCCGTCCCACTTGACCTTCGGGTGGGCCACGGACAGCGCGCCGTCCTTCCACTCGATCTCGAGGGGACGTCCCTTGACCCGGGTGACCTCGATGCGAGCGCCCGGCTCGTCGTCGGAGTGGGCGACGACGTCCACCCGCCCGGCGACCAGGCCGACGCGCAGCTCGCGCACCGGCTCGCCCTCGCCGCCGACCTCCAGGACCTTCGCTCCGTCGACCTGCCAGCTCTCCGCCATGTCACGCTCCGTTCGCGATATATCTCGTCTTGGGAACTCAAGATATATCGCGTCTGTCGCAACCCGTCAACCCCGAGTTCGAGCACCATTCGCGCTACCCGTGGCTATGGAGCCTCGAAAACCACGGGTAGCGCGATAGGTGCGAGAAGGGGGCGCGAAGGTCAGGGGAGGGGGTCGAGGCCGAGCCACTGCGGCCAGCCGCAGTGCAGCACCAGCCACGCGAGCAGGCCGTAGCCGGCCTGACCCGGGTGCACGCCGTCGCCGGTGGACAGGTCCGCCGCCCACTGCTCGTGCGAGAGCAGCGGCTCGAAGCAGTCCACGAACGGCACCGACCGGCGCTCGCAGACATCGCGCTCGGCGTCGACGACGGCCCGCAACCGGTCGTTGAACGTGCGGTCGGCCCGCGGTGGCGGCCCGACGACGAAGGGCTGCAGCCCGTCCGCGGCCGCCTCGTCGACGACGTTGGCCAGGTTCAGCCGCGTGCGGGCCAGCGAGATGCCCGCGTCGACGTCTCCCGCGCCGACCGCGACGACGAGCCGGTTGTCCGCGCCGTCCTCGAGCCGCCGTCCCACCTCCGCACGCCAGCGCTCGAGCACGCCGGCCGTGGTGTCACCGCGCACGCCCAGGTTGTGCACGGTCAGGTCGATCTCCTCCGCCGGTGTGCGGGCGGCGACCCGGCCCACCCAGCCGAGGGCCTTGGGGTCCCCGTAGCCGAGGGCCATCGACGACCCCACCACGCAGATCCGGACGTCGCGGCGCGCGCCGCTCGCAACAGCGCTCACGGGCAGCTCACTCGTCCTCGTCGTCCAGGCGGGCCAGCCAGGTGGCCAGCCGCTCCGTCGGTGTCTCGAACTCCGGGTTCAGGTCGACGAACTCGCGCAGCCGCTCGGCCACCCAGGACAAGGAGACGTGCTCGTCCCCGCGTCGCTCCTCGAGCTCCTCGATCCCGCGGTCGGTGAAGTACACGCGCGTCCCTCAGCGGCCCAGGGCCTGCTCGAGCAGCGCGACGAGCTCCTCCTCGTGCCGCTTCGACGACCCGCTCGCCGGCGACGCGGACGCCGGGCGCGAGGCCCGGTGCAGCGCCCGCCCGCCGAGGAACTCCGGCAGGTTCAGCGCGACGTGCGGCCACGGCCCCATGTTCGCCGGCTCCTGCTGCGCCCAGACCAGCTGCGCACCCGGGTACTTGTCGATCTCGGTCAGGATCTCGTCGACGGGCAGCGGCGCGAGCTGCTCGACCCGAATGATCGCGGTGCTGGTGTCCTCGCGCTTGCTGCGCTCGGCCACCAGGTCCCAGTAGATCTTGCCCGCGCACAGCAGCACCCGGTCGACGTTCGCCGCATCGACCGACGCGTCCCCGATCACCGGCAGGAAGTGTCCGGAGGTGAACTCCTCGGGGCTGCTGACCGCGGCCTTCAACCGGAGCATCGACTTCGGGGTGAAGACGATCAGCGGACGACGGGGCCGGGCGTACGCCTGACGGCGCAGCAGGTGGAAGTAGGACGCCGGGGTGCTGGGCATCGCGACGGTCATGTTGTCTTCCGCGCACATCTGGAGGAAGCGCTCGATGCGCGCCGAGGAGTGGTCCGGGCCCTGCCCCTCGTAGCCGTGCGGCAGCAGCAGCACGACGGACGAGTGCTGGCCCCACTTCTGCTCCGAGGAGGAGATGAACTCGTCCATGATCGTCTGCGCGCCGTTGACGAAGTCGCCGAACTGGGCCTCCCACAGCACCAGCGCGTCCGGCCGCTCCACGGAGTAGCCGTACTCGAAGCCCATGGCCGCGAACTCGGACAGCAACGAGTCGTAGACCCAGAACCGGGCCTGGTCGTCGGTCAGGTAGAGCAGCGGCGTCCACTCCTCGGCGGTGACCTTGTCGATCAGCACCGAGTGCCGCTGCACGAAGGTGCCGCGGCGGGAGTCCTGGCCGGCCAGCCGCACCGGCGTCTGCTCCATGAGCAGCGAGCCGAAGGCGAGCAGCTCGCCCATCGCCCAGTCGACGCCACCTTCGCGGGTCATCTGCGTGCGCTTGGCCATCAGCTGCTGCAGCTTGGGGTGCACGCTGAAGCCCTCGGGAGCCGAGCTGAACGCGTCGCCGATGTGGTGCAGCACCTCGGTGCTGATGGCGGACGGGCGCGACACCGAGAACACGTCGTCGTCCACCTGCGCCTGCGGGCGCTCCAGGCCGCCGCGCGAGTCGCCGTCACCGGTCGACCGCGAGGCCTCCCGGGTCTCGGTGAAGACCCGCTCCAGCTGCTGCTGGTAGTCGCGCAGCGCGGCCTCGGCATCCTCGACCGTGATGTCGCCACGGCCGATCAGCGACTCGGTGTAGAGCTTGCGCACGCTGCGCTTGTTCTCGATCAGCCGGTACATCAGCGGCTGGGTCATGGACGGGTCGTCGCCCTCGTTGTGCCCGCGACGGCGGTAGCAGACCATGTCGATGACGACGTCCTTGCCGAACTCCTGGCGGAACTCGAACGCCAGCTCGGCGACCCGCACGCAGGCCTCCGGGTCGTCGCCGTTCACGTGGAAGATCGGCGCCTGGATCATCCGGGCCACGTCGGTCGAGTAGAACGACGAGCGGGACGCGGACGGCGAGGTGGTGAAGCCCACCTGGTTGTTCACGACGATGTGGATCGTGCCGCCGGTGCGGTAGCCGCGCAGCTGCGAGAGGTTCAGCGTCTCGGCCACCACGCCCTGGCCGGCGAAGGCCGCGTCGCCGTGCATCAGCACCGGTAGCACGCTGAACGCCTCGCCGCCGAGGTCGAGCCGGTCCTGCTTGGCCCGGACGATGCCCTCGAGCACCGGGTTGACGGCCTCCAGGTGGCTGGGGTTCGCCGCCAGGTAGACCTTGGTGTTCTCGCCCTCCTCGGAGGTGAACTTGCCCTCGGTGCCCAGGTGGTACTTGACGTCACCCGAGCCCTGCACGCTGCGCGGGTCCTGGGTGCCCTCGAACTCGCGGAAGATCTGCCCGTAGGACTTGCCCGCGATGTTGGCCAGCACGTTCAGCCGGCCGCGGTGCGGCATGCCGATGCAGACCTCGTCCATGCGCTCGTTGGCTGCGCGGGACAGGATGCGGTCCAGCAGCGCGATGACGGACTCGCCGCCCTCGAGGCTGAACCGCTTCTGCCCCACGTACTTGGTCTGCAGGAAGGTCTCGAAGGCCTCGGCGGAGTTCAGTCGGCGCAGGATGCGCAGCTGCTCCTCGGCGGAGGTGCGGTCGTAGGGCCGCTCGACCTTGCTCTGGATCCACGCCCGCTGCTCGGGGTCCTGGATGTGCATGTACTCGATGCCGACGGTGCGGCAGTAGGAGTCGCGCAGCACGCCGAGGATGTGCCGCAGCTTCATGAACGGCTTGCCGCCGAAGCCGCCGGTCGGGAACTCGCGGTCGAGGTCCCACAGACTCAGCCCGTGGGTGATCACGTCGAGGTCGGGGTGGCGGCGCTGGCGGTACTCCAGCGGGTCGGTGTCGGCCATCAGGTGCCCGCGCACCCGGTAGGCGTGGATCAGCTCCTGCACCCGTGCGGTCTTGGTGATGTCGTCGTCATGGCTGGTCGAGATGTCCTGGATCCAGCGGATCGGCTCGTACGGGATGCGCAGGGAGCGGAAGATCTCGTCGTAGAAGCCGTCCTCGCCCAGCAGCAGCTGGTGGATCCGGCGCAGGAAGTCACCGGACTGGGCGCCCTGGATGATCCGGTGGTCGTACGTCGAGGTGAGCGTGACGATCTTGGAGATGGCGCTGCGGTTCAGCGTCTCCTCGCTGGCGCCCTGCCACTCGGCCGGGTACTCCAGCGAGCCGACGCCCACGATGGTGCCCTGCCCGCTCATGAGCCGCGGCACGGAGTGGTTGGTGCCGATGGTCCCCGGGTTGGTCAGGCTGATCGTCGTCCCGGCGAAGTCGTCGGCGGTCAGCTTCTGGGCGCGCGCCCGCCGCACGACGTCCTCGTAGCCGGTCCAGAACTGGGCGAAGTCCATCGACTCCGCGCCCTTGATGCTGGGCACCAGGAGCTGGCGGGTGCCGTCCGGCTTCGCCAGGTCGATCGCGAGGCCGAGGTTGACGGCGTCGGTCGCCACCAGGACGGGCTTGCCGTCCCGCTCCGCGTAGCTGTGGTTCATCTCCGGCATCGCGGCGAGCGCCTTGACCACGGCGAACCCGATGAGGTGGGTGAACGAGACCTTGCCGCCGCGACTGCGCTTGAGGTGGCTGTTGATCACGATGCGGTTGTCGATGAGCAGCTTGGCCGGGATGGCGCGCACGCTGGTCGCCGTCGGCACCTGGAGGCTGGCCTCCATGTTCGTCACGACCCGGGCCGACGCGCCCCGCAGCGGCCGGACGTCGGGGCCGTCGTCCGCCGCAGCGGTGGGCCTGGCGGCGGGGGCCGGCTTGGCCGCGGGGGCCGGCTTGGCGGCGGGCTTGGCGTCTGGCTTGGCGGCGGGCTCCGCCGGGATGGGCTGCTGCACGGATTCCTTCTCCGGTGCGGGGGCGGCGGGGGCGGCAGGTGCCGGGGGAGCAGGCGGAGGCTGGACGGCGGGGGTGGCCGCGGCGGCCGCGGTGGCCGCGGTGGCAGGTGCGATCCCGCCGGGGTCGGTGTCCTCGACGGACGGACGCTGGCCGTTGGTCGCGGGGTCGAGCGGGTTGTAGTCCTCGAAGAACCCCCACCACGCCCGGTCGACGTTGGACCGGTCCTTCAGGTACTGCTGGTAGAGCTCGTCCACCAGCCATTCGTTGGGCCCGAAGGCCGCCATCGGGTCGCTGTTCGCGGACTCCTGCGACACGGCGGTGATCGCCTCTTCCGTTTCCTCGATCGCGTGGTGCACTGCTCCGGTCACCGGCAGGCGACCGACACGGTCCAGGCTAGTGCTTCACGATCGTCGCCGCCGACCGCCTCCACCGATCGATGCCTGAGCGCGTCGTGGCGTCTGGCACGCGGGGCCTCGGGGAGAGCGCCAGGGGCCGCTCAGGTGACGTCGCGGTGGGTCGTCACCAGCCAGCCGGCCACGGCGATCACCACGGCGTAGGCGAGCATCACCAGCCCGCCGGCCCACCAGGACAGGACGTCGGCGCCGGTGGACGCCCCGACCAGCGCGCTGGACGCGCTGCCCAGGGTGTACTGGTCGACCGGCGACGCGTCGAGCTGGCGGATGGCCAGAGCGGCGAGCGGGTCGATCAGCAGCACGTAGCCCACCGCCACCAGGACGGCGGCGACCTGGTTGCGCAGCAGCACGCCGAGGCTGACCCCGACCACGCACCAGAGCACGATGCCGGGCACCCCGAGCAGCAGCGAGCGCAGCACGCCGTCACCGCCGAGGTCGACGTCGATGCCGCGGACGGCGGCGACCACCAGCACGATCGCCAGCGACAGCACCTGGGTCACGACGGCGTAGACCAGGCCGGCCACGGCGCAGGCCAGGCACTTGGCCGTGACCACGTACCCCCGGTGCGGCGAGGCCAGGAAGGTCTGGGTCGCCGTCCGGTGCCGGAAGTCGACCGACCCGACGATCGCGCCGAGGACCAGCGCCATCAGGTAGCCGTACTGGTAGCCCGCGGACAGGGCGGTGCGCAGGCCCTCGGGGGTGTCGAGCGCGGGCAGGACGGGGCCACCGGCGTCGGCGTAGCGCCCCGCGAACGAGGCGGTGAACGCGACCTGGAGGGCGACCAGCGCCACCAGGGCGACCAGCAGCCCCCACCACATCCGGGTGGTGCGCAGCTTGACCAGCTCGGCGGACAGTGCGCGGTTCACCGGCCGACCTCGACTGCTCGCTCGGCGTCGCTGACCATCCGCAGGAACGTGGTCTCGAGGTCCTGGTGGGTGGGCGCGAGCAGGTGCAGGGGCACGTTCGCGGCGTGCAGGATGTCGCCGACCTGGCCCGTCGCGGCGCCGCGGACGACGAGCTCGGGGTCCGGTCCGGCGGCCGCACCCTCCTCGACCCGCCAGCCGGCGGCGGTCAACGCGTCCCGGGCCCGAGCGAGGTCGGGGCTACGCACCGTCACGCCCGGCTCGCCGCTGAGCGACTCGAGGGGTCCGGTGTGCACGAGTCGGCCGCGCGCCAGGATGACGACGTCGTCCACGGTCTGCTGCACCTCGGACAGCACGTGGCTGCTGACCAGCACGGTGCGGCCCTCGGCGGTCAGGTGGCGCAGGTACCCGCGCAGCCAGGCGATGCCCTCGGGGTCGAGCCCGTTGGCGGGTTCGTCGAGCAGCAGGACGTCCGGGTCGCCGAGCATCGCCCCGCCGAGGGTGAGCCGCTGGCGCATGCCCAGCGAGTAGCCACCGACCCGCCGGTCGGCCGCCCCGGTCAGCCCGGCCAGGGTCAGGACCTCGTCGATCCGGCCCTGGTCCAGCCCACCGCTGGCGCACATCCAGCGCAGGTGGTTGCGCGCCGTCCGGCCCGGGTGGAACGACGAGCCGTCCAGCCCCGCGCCGACCACCCGCAGCGGGTCACGCAGCGACGCGTAGGACTGGCCGCCGATGGTGGCCGTGCCGGACGTCGGGGTGAGCAGCCCCAGCAGCATGCGCAGCGTGGTGGTCTTGCCGGCGCCGTTGGGCCCGAGGAAGCCGGTGACCCGGCCGGGCTCGACGGCAAAGGACAGGTCGTCCACGGCCTTCACGGAGCCGAACCACTTGGTGAGGCCACTCAGCTCGAGTCGGCGACCGCGCAGGTCACTCGGGGCGTCGATCTGCTCCACCTCCAGCGGGGACGGCCGGTACCGGCACGCCGAGCTCGTTGTCGGCGTCAACCGCCGCGCCGCTGAATTGTGCCGCGTACAGGGCGGCGTAGGAACCACCCAGCGCGAGCAGCTGCTCGTGATCGCCCTGCTCCACGATGCGTCCCTGCTCCATCACCAGGATCACGTCGGCGTCGCGGATCGTGGACAGCCGGTGCGCGATGACGAAGCTCGTCCGGTCGGTGCGCAGGGCGGCCATCGCCTGCTGCACCAGCAGCTCGGTACGGGTGTCGACGGAGCTGGTCGCCTCGTCCAGGATCAGCAGGGCGGGATCGGCCAGGAACGCCCGGGCGATGGTGACGAGCTGCTTCTCGCCGGCGCTGATGTTGCTGGCCTCGGCGTCCAGCACGGTGTCGTAGCCGTCGGGCAGCGAGTGCACGAAGCGGTCGACGAACGTGGCCCGGGCGGCGTCCAGCACCTCGTCCTCGCTCGCGTCGGGACGCCCGTAGGCGATGTTCTCCCGGATGGTGCCGGAGAACAGCCACGTGTCCTGCAGCACCATGCCCAGCTCGGATCGCAGGGCGTTGCGGGTCAGGTGGGTGATGTCCACGCCGTCCAGCGTGATCCGTCCGGAGTCGAGCTCGTAGAAGCGCATGATCAGGTTGACCAGCGTCGTCTTGCCGGCGCCCGTGGGGCCGACGATCGCGACCGTCTGGCCCGGCTCCACCGACAGTGAGAGGTCCTCGATCAGCGGGCGGTCGGGGGAGTAGGAGAACGCGACGTCCTGGAACTCGACCCGGCCGTGCGGGTCGGTCAGCGTGACCGGCTCGGCGTGCTCGGGCTCCTGCTCGTCGGCGTCCAGCAGCTCGAAGACGCGTTCTGCGGAGGCGGCGGCGGACTGCATGACGTTGGCCATCGAGGCCACCTGGGTCAGCGGCTGGGTGAACTGCCGCGAGTACTGGATGAACGCCTGCACGTCGCCCAGGCTCATTGCCCCGGTCGCGACCCGCAGGCCGCCGACGACGGCGATCACGACGTAGTTCAGGTTCCCGATGAACATCATCGTCGGCATGATGATGCCGGACACGAACTGCGCGCCGAAGCCCGCGTCGTGCAGCTCGGTGTTCTTGACCTCGAACTCCTGCTCGGTCTGCTCCTGCCGGCCGAACACCTTCACCAGGCTGTGGCCGGTGAACGTCTCCTCGACGATGCCGTTGAGCTCGCCCGTGCTCTTCCACTGCTGCAGGAAGTGCTTCTGGGAGCGCTTGCCGATGGCGGCGGTGACGACCATGGTGATCGGGATCGTGATCAGGGCGAGGACCGCCAGCAGGGGAGAGATCCAGATCATCATCGCCACCATCGCGACGACGGTGAGCAGCGAGGTCAGCAGCTGGCTGAGCGTCTGCTGCAGGCCCTGGGCGAGGTTGTCGATGTCGTTGGTGACCCGGCTGAGCAGCTCGCCGCGCGGCTGGTTGTCGAAGTAGGGCAGCGGCAGCCGGCCCAGCTTGTCCTCGACGTCGCTGCGCAACCGGTAGATCGTGCGGTTCACGGCGCCGGTCAGGATCCAGCCCTGCAGCCACTGCAGCACGGACGCCACGAGGTAGAGCGCCAGGACGAACAACAGCACCTGACCGAGCCGGTGGAAGTCGATGCCCTGGCCCGGCACGAGGTCCTTCATGTTGGCGACCAGGTCGGCGAAGGTGTCCTGGCCGTCGGCGCGCAGGCCGGCGACGACCTGGTCCTTGGTGGCTTCCTCGGGCAGCTGGCTGCCGATGGCTCCCGCGAAGATCAGGTCGGTCGCGTGGCCGAGGATCTTCGGGCCGATCGCGGACAGGCTCACGCTGCCGATAGCAAGGGCCAGCACCGCGGTGAGCGCGGCGCGCTGCGGGCCGAGCAGGCCGAGCAACCGCCGCGCCGAGGTGCCGAAGTCCTTCGACTTCTCGGTCGGGATACCCATCTGCATGCCGGGGCCGCGACGCGCCTGCAACCCGGGGCCGCGACGGGCCTCGGCGGCCTTCTCCTCCTCGGTCTTCACGCCCTCGCTCATGCCGCCACCTCCTGCGCGGCGCGCTGCGACTGCGCGATCTCCTGGTACGTCGGACAGGTCTGCATCAGCTCGTCGTGGGTGCCGGTGCCGACCACCCGCCCGTCCTCGAGGACGACGATCCGGTCGGCGTCGATGATCGTGGAGACCCGTTGGGCGACAACGATCACGGCCGCGTCCTGGGTCACCGGCCGCAGCGCGGCCCGCAGCCGTGCGTCGGTGGCCAGGTCGAGGGCCGAGAACGAGTCGTCGAACAGGTAGATGGACGGCTTGGCGACCAGGGCACGGGCAATGGCCAGACGCTGGCGCTGGCCGCCGGAGACGTTGGTCCCGCCTTGGGCGATGGCGGAGTCGAGGCCGTCCGGCATGGCCCGCACGAACCCGTCGGCCTGGGCGATCCGCAGGGCCGCCCAGAGGTCCTCGTCGCTCGCGTCGCGGTCGCCGTAGCGCAGGTTGCTCGCGATGGTCCCGGTGAACAGGTACGGCTTCTGCGGCACCAGCCCGATCCGGGACCACACGTCGGTGAGCGCTGCCCCCCGGACGTCGACACCGCCGATCCGCACGCTGCCGCCGGTCACGTCGTACAGCCGGGGGATCAGCGAGAGCAGGGTCGACTTCCCGGACCCGGTGCTGCCGATGATCGCCGTGGTGCTGCCGGGCTCGGCGACCAGCGAGATCCCTTGCAGCACAGCGTTCTGCGCGCCCGGGTAGTGGAACTCGACGTCGTCCAGCTCGACCCGGGTCGCGCCGTCCGGGATGGCGGTCGGGGTGGTCGGCGGGACGACCGTGGAGTCGGTCTCCAGCACCTCGGTGATGCGACCGGCCGACACCGACGCCCGCGGGATCATCATCGACATGAAGGTCGCCATCATCACCGACATCAGGATCTGCATCAGGTAGGACATGAACGCCGTCAGCTCGCCGATCTGCATGGCGCCGCTGGCCACCCGGTGGGAGCCGAACCACAGCACCGCGACGGTCGAGGCGTTGAAGGTCAGCATCACGATGGGGAAGACGAGGGCCATCAGCCGGCCGACGGCGACCGCGGTGCCGGTGTACTGGGTGTTGGCCTCGGCGAAGCGGGAGCGCTCGTGGTCCTCGCGGACGAACGCGCGGACGACCCGGATGCCGGTGATCTGCTCGCGCAGCACCCGGTTCACCCAGTCCACGGACTCCTGCATCAGCCGGAACTGCGGGATCATCCGGCGGATCACGAGGGCGACCGAGAGCCCGAGGAACGGGACGGCGACAGCGACCAGCCAGGACAGCCCGACGTCCTCGCGCAGGGCCATGAAGATGCCGCCGACCATCATGATCGGCGCCGAGACCATCATCGTGAAGCCCATGAAGGTCACGGTCTGCACCTGCGTGACGTCGTTGGTGCTGCGCGAGATCAGCGTCGGCGCCCCGAAGCGCGAGACCTCCTGCGCCGAGAAGGAGCCGACCCGGGAGAACACCGACGCCCGCAGGTCGCGGCCGAGGCCGGCGGCCGTCCGCGCGCCGAACCAGGTGGCGCAGATGGTGGCCACGATCTGCACCAGCGAGACCATCAGCATCATGCCGCCGGCCTTCAGGATGAACGCCGTGTCGCCCTTGGCCACCCCGTCGTCGATGATCTTGCCGTTGAGGCTGGGCAGGTACAGGGACGCCATGGTGGCGACCAGCTGCAGCAGCACGATCGCGGTCAGCCAGCGCCGGTAGGGCGCCAGGTAGGCGCGGGTGAGGTTGGCGAGCATTCAGTTCCCCCTCTTCAACAGGCCGTGCAGGGCGACGTCGACGATCTCCGTCGCCGTGGTCGTGGTCGGCTGCTGGTGCATGAACGGGTGCACGCTGGAGAGCGTGAGCATCCGCAGGACGGTCAGTGCCTGCGGCACCGGCACCCGCAGCGCCGAGCGGTCGGCACCGATGAGGTCCGTCATCTCGGCGTCGATGAGCTGGCTGTCCTCGCGTCGGCGCTCGGCGTAGTCGGACGACGGCCCGGCGGGCGAGGAGGGCATCGACTGCCCGCTGGTGCGCAGGGTGATCATCAGCGAGAACACCCCGCTCATGTGCGCCTGCAGCAGGTCGACCGCGGCGACGAGCCGCATCGCCAGCGGCAGTGCCCGGTCGACGTCGCGCAGCGCGGCGCGCAGCATCTCGCTGTCGAACGCCCGCTGGATGCAGTCTGCGATCAGCTCGTCCTTCGAGCCGTAGACGCGGAAGATCGTGCCCTCGGCGATGCCCGCCGCCTCGGCGATCTCACGGGTGCTGACGGCGGCGCCCTTGGCCCGCAGCAGCGGCAGCGTGGCCTCGATCAGCGCGGCGCGGCGCTGGTCGGGCGGCAGTGCGGGGGCGCGTGGACTCATGGACGAAGACAATAGATGAGTGAGCACTCACTCACAAGTGGATTTCATGCCTTAAGGCGCCCGCCGCGCTCGTCTCAGGGGGTCAGGCCACCTCGTCCAGGTCGCGCTGGGGCAGGGTCACCCGGATGTCGCAGCCGCGCTCGGACTCGGCGACCCGGATCGTGCCCTCGTGCAGGTCGATCACCCACCGGGCGATGGCCAGCCCGAGCCCGGTGCCGCCGTCCACCGCCGAGGCGCCGCCGCGGTGGAACCGGTCGAAGACGCGCCCGCGGTCGCGCGGGTCGATCCCGGGACCCTCGTCGATGACGTCCAGCTGGATCGCACCGGACGCCGCGCGGGCCCGGGCGACGACCCGGCCACCGGACGGGGAGTGCCGGGCGGCGTTGTCCAGCAGGTTCGCGAGCACCTGGTGCAGGCGGTCCCGGTCCGCCACCACGCTCAGGTCGGCCGGCTGCACGTCCACGACGTACTGCACGTCCCGTCCACCGAGCTCGGCCTCCTCGGTGCAGGTGGTGAAGAACCGCTGCAGCTCAACGGAAGCCAGGTGCAGCGGCACCGCGCCGGCCTCGACCCGGGACAGGTCCAGCAGCTGGGTGACCAGGTCGCCGAGGCGCTCGGTCTGGGCGAGTGCCGCCCGCAGCGTCGCGTCGTCCGGCGTGGTCACACCGTCCACCAGGTTCTCCAGCACCGCCCGCAGCGCGGACACCGGCGTGCGCAGCTCGTGGCTGACGTTCGCAACGAGCTCCTTGCGCTGTCGGTCGGCGTCGCCCAGGTCCTCGGCCATCCGGTTGAACGCCCGTCCCAGCTCGCCGACCTCGTCGTTGCTCGTCGCCCGGACCCGCCGGCTGTAGTCGCCGCGGGCCATCGCCTGCGCGGCCGCCGTCATCTCCCGCAGCGGCGAGGTCATGCCGCGGGCCAGCACCTGGGTCACGACGAGCGCGAAGAGCACCGACAGCGGCAGCGTGTACCGGGTGGCCAGCTCGTTGTGCAGCCCGGCCCAGACGAAGATCGCGGACGTCGAGCAGGTGGCCGCCACCAGGATGCCGAGCTTGATCTTGATGGAGCGGAACGAGTCCAGCGGCCTGAGGTCGCGGACCAGTGAGCCGGTGGTCGGTTTCACTCGTCCCCGTTCGGGTCACCGTTCGCGTCGCCGTTCGCGACACCGTCCGGCTCCACCGAGTAGCCGACCCCGTGCACCGTGCGGATCAGGCCAGGGCCGAGCTTGCGGCGCAGGGCCTTGATGTGGCTGTCGACGGTGCGGGTGCCGGACGCGTCGGCCCAGTCCCACACGTCGGCCAGCAGCGTCTCGCGGGTCAGCACCGTGCGGGGGCTGCTGGCCAGCCGGACGAGCAGGTCGAACTCGATCGGCGTCAGGTGCACCTCCTCGCCGTCCCGGCGCACCCGGCGCTCGGCGCGGTCGATCTCGACCGGGCCGAGCGTCAGGGACGACGGGCCCTCCTGGTGCGTGGCGAGGTGCTGGGCGCGGGTGACCCGGCGCAGCAGCGCGTTCACCCGGGCGACCAGCTCGCGCATCGAGAACGGCTTGGTCATGTAGTCGTCCGCGCCGACGCCCAGGCCGATCAGCATGTCGGTCTCGTCGTCCCGGGCGGTCAGCATCAGCACGGGCACCGGACGCTCCGCCTGCACCCGACGACAGACCTCCAGACCGTCGAACCCGGGCAGCATGACGTCGAGCACCATCGCGTCCGGTGGGTTGGACAGCGCCGCCTGCACCGCGGACGGACCGTCGCCGGCGACCTCGACCTCGTACCCCTCGGCCCGCAGCCGGTGCGCGACGGACAGGGCGATGGTGGGCTCGTCCTCGACCACGAGGACGCGTCGGGGCGCCGCGGGCGCGCCGACGGGCTGCTGTCCGCTCATGGCGCGACTCTACGACCACCGGTGCCTCGGGCCTATCGTGGTGGGGTGCGCTTCCTCCCCGGTCAGATCCCTCGCGGCGACCTCACCTACCACGACGTCTTCCTCGTCCCGAACCGCTCGGACGTGACCTCGCGACTGGACGTCGACCTGTCCAGCGGCGACGGCACCGGCACCACCATCCCGATCGTGGTCGCCAACATGACCGCGGTCGCCGGACGCCGGATGGCCGAGACCGTGGCCCGCCGCGGCGGCCTCGTCGTCATCCCGCAGGACATCCCGCTGCCCGTGCTGACCGAGGTGGTCGGCTGGGTGAAGGACCGCGACCCGGTGTTCGAGACCCCCCTCACGCTGACCGCCCGGGAGACCGTGCTGGACGCGCTGCACCTGATCCCCAAGCGCGCGCACGGCGCGGTCGTCGTGGTGGACGACTCCCGGCGTCCGATCGGGGTGGTCACCACCGAGGACTGCACCCGGGTCGACCGGTACACGGCGCTCGAGGACGTGATGTCCACCGAGCTCGTCGTGCTCGACGCCGCGGACCTGTCGGGCCCGGACGCGCTGCGCGCCGGGTTCGACGCCCTGCACGACGCCCGGCGCCGGTTCGCCCCGGTCGTCTCGGACGGCGTCCTGGTCGGGCTGCTGACCCGGACCGGCGCCCTGCGCTCCACCATCTACTCCCCGGCGCTGGACGACGCGGGTCGGCTGCGCATCGCCGCCGCGGTCGGCATCAACGGTGACGTCGGCGCCAAGGCCCGCGCGATCCTGGAGACCGGCGTCGACGCGCTCGTCGTGGACACCGCGCACGGCCACCAGGCCAAGATGCTCGAGGCGCTGAAGGCGGTGCGCTCGCTGGACCCGCAGGTCCCGGTCGTGGCCGGCAACGTCGTGACCGCCGAGGGCGTGCGCGACCTGGTCGCCGCCGGCGCGGACGTGGTCAAGGTCGGCGTCGGCCCGGGCGCCATGTGCACCACGCGCATGATGACGGCGGTCGGGCGACCCCAGTTCTCTGCCGTGCTGGACTGCTCCGCCGCGGCCCGCGAGCTCGGCAAGCACGTCTGGGCGGACGGCGGCGTGCGGCACCCGCGCGACGTCGCGCTGGCGCTCGCGGCCGGCGCCAGCCAGGTCATGGTGGGCTCGTGGTTCGCCGGCACCAACGAGAGCCCCGGCGACCTGATGTCGGACGCCCAGGGGCGGGAGTACAAGGAGAGCTTCGGCATGGCCTCGGCCCGCGCGGTGGCGGCCCGGACCCGCGAGGAGTCGGCGTTCGACCGGGCCCGCAAGGGACTGTTCGAGGAGGGCATCTCGAGCTCGCGGATGATGCTCGACCCCGCCCGCCCGGGGGTGGAGGACCTGCTCGACCAGATCACGTCCGGCGTGCGCAGCGCCTGCACCTACGTGGGCGCCCGGTCGCTGGAGGAGCTGCACGACAAGGCCGTGGTCGGGCTGCAGTCCAGCGCGGGCTACGACGAGGGACGACCCCTGCCGGCGGGCTGGTGAGCACCTCGCCGTCTACGCTCTCTGGGATGACGACCGTGCCGGACCAGCTGCCGGACGACCCGGACGACGAGCCTCACCATCCGGGAGCACGTGCTCCTCGGGTAGCTGCCTCGTGACCGAGTGGTTGCTGCTGCTGGCGGCCGTGGTGCTGACGATCGGCACCGCGGTGTTCGTCGCCGCCGAGTTCTCCCTGGTGACCCTCGACCGGTCCTTCGTCGAGCGCTCGGTCGCGGACGGCGACACCCGCTCGGTCGGCGTCCTCACCGCCCTGCGCAAGCTCTCGACCCAGCTGTCCGCGTGCCAGGTCGGCATCACGCTGACCACGCTGCTCGTCGGCTACCTCGCCGAACCGAGCATCGCCGCGCTCCTGCACGGTCCGCTCGAGGCGATCGGGTTGCCCGAGGGGGCGGTCGAGCCGGTGGCCGTGGGGATCGCCCTGGTGCTGGCGACCGGGTTCTCGATGGTGCTGGGCGAGCTCGTCCCCAAGAACCTGGCGATCGCCCGCCCGCTGGGCACGGCGCAGCTGATCGCCATGCCCATGCGGGTCTTCGCGCTGGTCGCCGGGCCGCTGATCACGGTGCTCAACGGCAGCGCCAACGCCCTGCTGCGGCGGGTCGGCGTCGAGCCCAAGGAGGAGCTGTCCAGCGCGCGCACGCCGCAGGAGCTCGCCTCGCTCGTGCGGCGCTCGGCCGAGGCCGGCACCCTGGACGCCTCGACCGCGCGGCTGCTCACCCGCTCGCTGGGCTTCGGTGAACGCACCGCGGAGGACGTGATGACGCCGCGGCTGCGCTGCGTCGTCGTCCAGCGCGAGGACTCGGCCGCCGACGTCGTCCGGCTCGCCCGCACGACCGGGCACTCGCGCTTCCCCGTGGTGGACGACGGGCTGGACGACGTCGTCGGCGTCGTGCACATCAAGCGGGCGGTCGCCGTGCCGCTCGAACGCCGGGCGGAGGTACCGGCCGCGGCGTTGATGTCCGAGCCCCTGATGGTGCCGGAGACGGTCCGGCTGGACCCCCTCCTCGGCCAGCTGCGCGAGCAGGGCCTGCAGCTGGCCGTCGTGGTGGACGAGTACGGCGGCACCTCCGGCGTGGTCACCCTCGAGGACGTCGTGGAGGAGATCGTCGGCGAGGTGGCCGACGAGCACGACCGCGGGCGGACGGCGGGGCGCCGGCTCTCCGACGGCTCCTGGGTGGTGCCGGGGCTGTGGCGGCCCGACGAGGTCCGTGACCGCATCGGCGCACCGGTGCCGGACGACGGTGCGTACGAGACCGTGGGCGGTTTCGTGATGGCCGCCGTCGGGCGCGTCCCGGACGTCGGTGACGTGGTCACGGTCGCGGGCTGGCGGCTGTCGGTCAGCCGGATGGACGGACGCCGGGTGGATCGCCTGCGGGTGATCCCGGCGCCGGCGGACTCGTCGTCCGACGAGGCGTCCGCGGACTCCGGGGGTGCTTCATGAGCTCCGGGACGGCGCTGCTGGTCGCGGTCGCCCTGCTGCTGGCCAACGCGTTCTTCGTCGGCGCCGAGTTCGCCGTCATGGCGGCCCGGCGCAGCCAGATCGAGGTGCTCGCGGCGGGGGGGTCGCGCCGGGCGCGCAGCACCTTGTGGGCCATGGAGCACGTGTCGGTGATGCTCGCCTGCGCCCAGCTCGGCGTGACCGTCTGCTCGTTGAGCCTGGGGGCGGTGGCCGAACCGGCGCTGGCGCACCTCATCGCCGAGCCGTTGGAGGCGCTGGGTGCCTCGCCGGCGGCCGTGCACACCGTGGCGTTCGCGATCTCGCTCGCGATCGTGGTGTACCTGCACGTGGTGATCGGCGAGATGGTGCCGAAGAACCTGGCCATCGCCGGGCCGGACCGCGCGGCCCTGGTGCTGGCGCCGCCGCTGGTCGCGCTCTCGCGCGCGCTGGCACCGGTGATCCGGCTGCTCAACGGCCTCGCCAACGGGTGCCTGCGGCTCGTGGGCGTCGAGCCGAAGGACGAGGTGACGTCGACGTTCACCGCCCAGGAGGTCTCCTCCATCGTCGCCGAGAGCCAGCGCGAGGGGCTGCTCGGGGACGCCCACGACCTGGTCACCGGTGCCCTGGAGTTCAGCCAGCGCTGCGCCCGGGACGTGGCGGTGCCGCTCGACGAGCTGGTCACCGTGAGTGGCGGTGCGACCCCCGCGGACGTGGAGCGGCTGGTTGCGCGCACCGGCTTCTCCCGGTTCGCGGTGGTGGACGGGTCCGGCGCCGTGGTCGGGTACCTGCACCTGAAGGACGTGCTGTACGCGGACGACGAGCGCTACGACCAGCCGGTGCCCGCGAAGCGGGTCCGTTCGCTGGTCACGGTCTCCTCCGCGGACGAGGTGGAGGACGTGCTCGCCACGATGCAGCGCTCGGGCGCGCACCTCGCCCGGGTCGTCGAGGACGACGAGGTCACCGGCGTGGTCTTCCTGGAGGACGTGCTGGAGGAGCTGGTGGGTGAGGTCCGGGACGAGACGCGCCGCCAGGCCTAGGTCATCTGGTTTCCATCACCAAGAGTGATGTGGTCTGCGTCACATTCCCTGCGAGTGCCCCTGTTGTGATTCACCCAAATCGCCTATGGTCGGTCGGGCGTCCCGGGCAGTTGTCCGCCCCGACAACCGCCTGGCCCCCTCCGGGTCCGTGGACGCGCTGCACCGCCGATCGATCCTGATGCAAGCCCTGATGCCCGACCCTGACACCTCGACCACTGACCAGTGGCGCGTCTCGACGCGTCCTGACGCCGACGAGCTGGAGTTCCCGCGTGCCCCCTGCCACTCGATCGACGACGGGTGACCGTCTGTTCGTCGACTGGACGTCGCAGGAGCCCGCGAGCGAGTACCGCGGACGGCGTCGCGCCCCGGGTGCAGCACCCGAGCCGACCCCGGAGACTGACCGGACGGCGGACGTCGAGGTCACCGACGTCATCGACCGGACGACGCTGGTGCACCCGGAGCCTTCCGCACCTGCCGCGCCGCAGTACCGGACCCGCGCCGAGGCGAAGGCGGCCCGGCTGGCGGAGGCGCGGCCGACCACCACGGTGCTGCCCGCGACACGCTCACGGCGCTCGGTCGCCGCACCGCCCGCCGCCCCGCAGCCAGCGTCGCGACCCTCACCCAACGTCCGGCGCGCGCCGCACAGCCGCGAGCAGCCGGCCCCGCGGACGTCTCGCCACCGCGGGCTCGCCGTGGTCGGCGCCCTGGCTGCCGTCGCCGGGCTCGGCGGTCTCGCGGTCGCCGCAGGAGCACTGCCCTCCGAGGCTGCCGGTCAGGCCGCCGCCTCGCTGGGTGCCACGACCTCGGCCTCCGGTGGCGTGCTGTCCGACAGCAGCCAGCTGAGCACCCAGCTGAGCACCCAGCAGTCGTCGTCCCGACTGGCCGGCGGGACGCTGGACAACGCGTTCCGGATGACCGCCGTCTCTCGCTCGCAGGAGCGCGGTGCCATTGCCGGCTGCAGCGGCAGGACGCCGACCCAGTCGTACTCGAACGGCCAGCTCCCGACGTCCATCCTGTGCGTGCTGCCGTGGGCGTCCCGGCACCGGCTGCGGGCCGACGCGGCGGTCCGGCTGATCCGGCTGAACGAGGTGTACCGCGGCACGTTCGGCGAGGACCTGTGCCTCACGGACTCCTACCGCTCGCTCGCCTCGCAATACAGCGTCGCCGCCCGCAAGCCGGGGCTGGCAGCGCGACCGGGCACCAGCGAGCACGGCTGGGGGCTGGCGATCGACGTCTGCGACGGTCCGGACCAGACCAGCAGCGCACGCCGCACCTGGTTCCTCGCGAACGCGCCGAAGTTCGGCTGGGACAACCCCGCGTGGGCCCGCCCGGGCACCGGCAGCCGGCCCGAGCCATGGCACTGGGAGTTCGTCGAGGGCGAGTCCAAGACGCAGTCCGGGCAGGACTAGCAGGGCAGCAGCCCGGTTCGGACTCGCTCGCGGTGGCTGGTAACCTCGTTGAGCCCGAGCCCCCGTAGCTCAGGGGATAGAGCACCGCCCTCCGGAGGCGGGGGCGCAGGTTCGAATCCTGCCGGGGGCGCTTTCAGATCGCGAGAAGGACCGACGTCCCGAGCCACCACCCGCGGCTCGGGATTCTGCATTTTGCCCCTCTCAGGACCGGGATGCTGCAACTCGCCTGGCTTGATCACGATGTCGGCCTAGTCTGAGGGAATGATGCAGCAGGGGAGGGGCCGGCGCAGGCGCTCGGTCAGCTCGCTGTCCTCCCCGCGGGTGCTGGTCTGCGACGACACCGACTCCGTGCGCTCGCTGATCGTGATGAACCTCGAGCTCGAGGGCTATGACGTCATGGAGGCGCACGACGGCCAGGAGGCGCTCGACCTGCTGAGCGACCCGACGAACGTGCTGCCGGACGTCGTCACGGTCGACGCGCTGATGCCCCGCCGGGACGGCTGGTGGACGGTCTCCATGATCCGCAGCGACCCGCGCCTGGAGCACCTCCCGGTCGTCATGGTGACCGCGTCCGTGCAGAGCCACCACCGGGCCCAGGCCGAGCAGGCCACGGTGGACGCCTTCATCGCCAAGCCCTTCGACCCCGACGAGCTCGTCGCCATCGTCGGCGTGCTGGCCTCCGCGGGCCGCGTGGGTTGAACCAGTGGGCTGAGTCAGCGGGCTGCGTGAGTCGGTAACCTTCCACGGTGACCCCCGAGCAGCTCTCCCTGGCCATCCGTGGTGTCCTGGCCGACGCCGTCACCTCCGGCGAGCTCAGTGCCGCCGTCCCCGACGAGGTCCGGGTGGAGCGCCCGCGTTCGCGTGAGCACGGCGACTGGTCGACGAACCTGGCGCTCCAGCTGGCCAAGGGGGCCGGGATCCCGCCGCGGCAGCTGGCCGAGGTGCTGGCCCGCCGGCTGCAGGAGGTCGAGGGCGTCCGCAAGGTCGACGTCGCCGGCCCCGGCTTCCTGAACATCTCGCTGGACGCCGGCGCCGCCGGTGAGCTGGCCCGCACCATCGTGGAGGCCGGGACCGCCTACGGCGAGAACACCACGCTCGCCGGTCACGTGGTGAACCTGGAGTTCGTGTCGGCGAACCCGACCGGTCCGCTGCACATCGGGCACACCCGGTGGGCGGCGCTCGGCGACTCCCTGCGCCGGCTGCTGGCCGCCAGCGGCGCGACGGTGACCAGCGAGTACTACGTCAACGACGCCGGTGCCCAGATGGAGAACTTCGCGGCGTCCGTGCTGGCCCGTGCGCGCGGCGAGGCGGTGCCCGAGAACGGCTACCCCGGCGAGTACGTCGACGGTCTCGCGAAGGTCGTGCTCGAGCAGCGGCCGGACCTGCTCGAGCTGCCCGACGACGAGGCGCTGGTCGTCGCCCGCGACCTGGGCTACCAGGCCCAGCTGGCCGAGATCCAGCAGGTGCTCGCCTCGTTCGACGTGCACTTCGACGTCTGGTTCAGCGAGCGCACGCTGCACGACGGCGGCGCGGTGGAGCAGGCCGTGGCCCGGCTGCGTGAGCAGGGGCACGTCTTCGACGCCGATGGTGCGGTGTGGCTGCGTACCACCGACTTCGGCGACGACCGGGACCGGGTGATGGTCCGGCAGGACGGCGTGCCGACCTACTTCGCCGCGGACGCGGCGTACTACCTCAGCAAGAAGGACCGCGGCTTCCCCGAGAAGGTCTACATGCTCGGCGCGGACCACCACGGCTACGTCGGGCGGCTCAAGGCCATCGCGGCCTGCGCCGGTGACGACCCGAGCGTCAACATCGAGGTGCTGATCGGCCAGCTGATCAACCTCAACGGCGCGAAGCTGTCCAAGCGCGCCGGGAACATGATCGAGATGCGCGACCTGATCGACTGGATCGGCAGCGACGCCGTCCGGTACTCCCTGGCCCGGTACCCGGCTGACTCGCCGCTCAACCTGGACGGCGAGCAGCTGCGCCAGCGCAGCAACGACAACCCCGTGTTCTACGTCCAGTACGCGCACGCCCGGATCAGCCGGATGTCCCGGCTGGCGGCCGAGGACGGCGTACGGCGCGAGGACGGCTTCGACCCGACGCTGCTGGACCACGAGACCGAGTCCGTGCTGCTGGCTACCCTGGGCGAGTTCCCGCGGGTCGTCGGTCAGGCCGCGGAGCTGCGTGAGCCGCACCGGGTGGCCCGCTACCTCGAGGAGCTCGCCGGCAAGTACCACAAGTGGTACGACGAGTGCCGGGTCCGGCCCGAGAGCGCGGACGAGGAGATCACCGACCTGCACCGCACCCGGCTCTGGGTCAACGAGGCCACCCGAACCGTGCTGGCCCGCGGCCTGGACCTGCTGGGTGTGTCCGCGCCGGAGCAGATGTAGTGCGCGCGCACGAGGCCGGTGCGCTGCACGCCGACGGGTACTTCGGCCCGTCGTGGCTGCGCCCGCCGGTCGACGTCAACGAGCTGGTGGCGCCCCTGTGGTCGCGCACGGTCCGGCGGGGCAGCAGCTGCGGCCGGCTCAAGGTCGCGGACGTCGACGTGGTCGCGATCGCGGCCCAGCACGGCACCCCCGCGTACGTGGTGGACGAAGCGGACTTCCGGGCCCGCGCCCGCGCATTCGCCACCGCCTTCGACGCCGCCTTCGCCGACCTCTGCGGCGGTGCCGACGTGTACTACGCGGGCAAGGCGTTCCTGTGCACCGAGGTCGCCCGCTGGGTGGTGCAGGAGGGCCTGAGCCTGGATACCTGCACCGGGGGCGAGCTCGCCGTAGCCCTGCGGGCGCAGGTGCCGCCGTCCCGGATCGGGCTGCACGGCAACAACAAGAGCGACGCCGAGATCGGCCGGGCGCTGGACGCCGGCATCGGCCGGATCGTCGTCGACGCACCGTCCGAGATCGACCGGGTCGCCGACCTCGCGCGCGAGCGCGGCGTGCGGGCGCCGGTGCTGCTGCGGGTGACCGTCGGGGTCGAGGCGCACACCCACTCCTACATCGCCACCGCTCACGAGGACCAGAAGTTCGGTCTGTCGCTCAGCGGCGGCCAGGCCCGGGCGGCCGTCGCGCAGGTGCTGGCCCGGCCCGAGCTCGAGCTGCGCGGCCTGCACTCGCACATCGGCTCGCAGATCTTCGACGTCCAGGGTTTCGAGATCGCGGCCCGACGGGTGCTGGGGCTGCACGCGAAGGTGGCGACCGAGCACGGGGTCGTTCTGCCCGAGCTCGACCTCGGTGGCGGGTTCGGCATCGCCTACACGACCCAGCACGACCCGTTGGCGCCGACCGACCTGGCCGGGGGACTCGCCGAGATCGTCGGCAAGGAGTGCGCGGACCTCGGGGTCGACGTCCCGCGGATCTCGGTGGAGCCCGGTCGGGCCATCGCCGGTCCGAGCACCTTCACCCTGTACTCGGTCGGCACCGTCAAGGACGTCGACCTGGACGGCGGCGGCCGGCGCCGGTACGTCGCCGTGGACGGCGGGATGAGCGACAACATCCGCACCGCCCTGTACGACGCCGACTACTCGGCGACCCTGGCGAACCGCCGCTCGGACGCCGAGCCCGTGCTCTCCCGGGTGGTCGGCAAGCACTGCGAGAGCGGCGACATCGTGGTCAAGGACGAGTTTCTGCCCTCGGACGTCGGGCCCGGCGACCTGCTCGCCGTGCCCGGCACCGGCGCCTACTGCCGGAGCATGGCCAGCCAGTACAACCACGTGCCGCGGCCCCCGGTGCTCGCGGCCCGCGACGGCCAGGTGCGGGTGCTGGTGCGGCGCGAGACCGAGGACGACCTGCTCGCCCTGGACCTCGGGTGAGTCCGGATCACGGACGTCGTTCTCACCAGGTGGGCGCACCCGGCATGATGGCGCCGTGAGTCATGATGGCGCCGTGAGTACCGCCCCTCTGCGCGTCGCGATGCTCGGCTGCGGCGTCGTCGGCACCCAGGTGGCCCGGTTGCTCACCGAGCACGCCGGCGAGCTGGCCGCCCGCTCCGGTCGCCCGCTCGAGATCGTCGGCATCGCCGTCCGCCGCACCGGCCGGGACCGCGCCGCCACCGGCGTCGCGCCCGAGCTGTTCACCACGGACGCCGAGGAGCTCGTCACCCGGGCCGACATCGTCATCGAGGTGATCGGCGGCATCGAGCCGGCCCGCACGCTGATCCTGTCCGCGATGGCGCACGGCGCTTCGGTCGTCACGGCGAACAAGGCGCTGCTCGCCCAGGACGGCCCGACGCTGTACGCGGCCGCCGACGAGCACGCGGTCGACCTGTACTTCGAGGCCGCTGTCGCCGGGGCCATCCCGCTGGTCCGTCCGGTGCGCGAGTCGCTGGCCGGCGACCGGATCAAGCGGGTGCTGGGCATCGTCAACGGCACCACCAACTACGTTCTGGACCAGATGGACACCACCGGAGCCGGGTTCGCCGAGGCCGTCGAGCAGGCGCAGGCGCTCGGCTACGCCGAGGCCGACCCGACCGCGGACGTCGAGGGCTTCGACGCCGCCGCCAAGGCCGCGATCCTCGCCTCGCTCGCGTTCCACACCCGGGTGCCCGCCTCGGCGGTGTACCGCGAGGGCATCACCGACGTCAGCGCGGCCGACGTCGCCGCGGCCCGCGAGATGGGCTGCGTGGTCAAGCTGCTGGCGATCTGCGAGCGGACGGCGGACCCGGCAGGCGGTGAGGGCGTCGCGGTGCGGGTGCACCCGGCGATGCTGCCGCGCACGCACCCCCTGGCCGGCGTCCGTGGGGCGTTCAACGCCGTCTTCGTCGAGGCCGAGGCCGCTGGCGAGCTGATGTTCTACGGGCCGGGCGCCGGCGGCGAGCCGACCGCGAGCGCGGTGCTCGGCGACGTCGTGTCCGTGGCGCGGCACCGCGTGCAGGGTGGCCGCGGGCCGGGCGAGTCGTCGTACGCCGAGCTGTCGCTGCTGCCGATGGGGAGCACCCGCACCCGCTACCACGTGAGCCTCGACGTGGCCGACCGGCCGGGGGTGCTCGCCCAGGTCGCGCTGGTGTTCGCCGACCACGAGGTGTCCATCGAGACCGTCCGCCAGCAGCTCACCCCCGGTGAGGGTGACGCCCCGCCGCGCGCCGCGCTGGTCGTGGTCACCCACCAGGCGACCGACGAGGCGCTCGCGGCGACGGTGGACGACCTGGCCAAGCTGGACGTCGTCCAGGCGGTGGCGAGCGTGATGCGGGTGGAGGGCGAGTAGTGGCACACCAGTGGCGCGGCGTCATCGAGGAGTACCGGGACCGGCTGCCGGTCGACACGGACACCCCCGTGGTGACCCTCGGCGAGGGTGGCACCCCGTTGGTGCGCGCCCGGCACCTGTCGCAGACCACCGGCTGTGAGGTGTGGCTGAAGGTCGAGGGCATGAACCCGACCGCGTCCTTCAAGGACCGCGGCATGACGATGGCCATCTCGAAGGCCGCTCAGGCCGGCGCCCGGGTGGTCATCTGCGCGTCGACCGGCAACACCTCGGCGTCCGCAGCGGCCTACGCGACGGCGGCCGGGATGACCTGCGCGGTGCTGGTGCCGGACGGCAAGATCGCGATGGGCAAGCTCAGCCAGGCCATCGCGCACGGCGCGACGCTCCTGCAGGTCGACGGCAACTTCGACGACTGCCTCACGGTGGCCCGCAAGCTCGCCGAGGCCTACCCGGTCGAGCTGGTGAACTCGGTCAACCCGTACCGGATCGAGGGGCAGAAGACCGCGGCCTTCGAGGTCGTCGACGCACTGGGCGACGCCCCCGACGTGCACTGCCTGCCGGTGGGCAACGCCGGCAACATCACGGCGTACTGGAAGGGCTACGGGGAGTACACATCGGCGTCGGCGCAGCCCGGACCGGCGACCCGCACCCCACGGATGTGGGGGTTCCAGGCCGCCGGCGCGGCGCCCATCGTGGCCGGTCACCCGATCGACGAGCCCGAGACGATCGCCACCGCCATCCGGATCGGCAACCCCGCGTCCTGGCGGCAGGCCGAGCAGGCCCGCGACGACAGCGGCGGCCGGATCGACGCCGTCACCGACGAGCAGATCCTGGCCGCGCACCGCTGGCTGTCCAGCCGGGAGGGTGTCTTCGTCGAGCCGGGCTCGGCCGCCGGGGTCGCCGGCCTGCTGGCCGTGCACGCGGCCGGTGGGCTGGAGCCCGGGCAACGCATCGTGTGCACGGTCACCGGTCACGGCCTGAAGGACCCGCAGTGGGCGCTGCGCACCGAGGACGGGTCAGAGGTGACGCCGGTCCGCGTCCCGGTCGACACCGTCTCGGTCGCGACGGCCCTCGGCCTGGAGGAGTGAGCGGGTGAGCGGGCCGCTGGATGAGCCGGTGAGCGTGCGGGTGCAGGTGTGCGCCACCAGCGCGAACCTCGGCCCGGGCTTCGACAGCCTCGGCCTTGCCCTCGGGGTGTTCGACCAGGTCGAGGTGCGGGTCGGCGGCGAGCCCGGCGTCCGCGTCACGGTGCACGGCGAGGGCGTCGGCGAGGTCTCCGACGGTGAGGACCACCTGGTCGTGCGCGCCCTGCGACGTGGTCTCGACGCGGCCGGCTGGACGCAGCCGGACTCGCTGGAGCTCGTCTGCCGCAACACGATCCCGCACGGGCGCGGGCTGGGGTCCTCGGCGGCGGCCGTCGTCGCCGGCCTGGTCGCGGCCCGGGCGCTGGCCGGACCGGGCGCCGGCTCGGGCGGGCTGGACGACGAGCAGCTGCTCTGCCTGGCCACCGAGTTCGAGGGTCACCCGGACAACGCAGCCGCCGCGCTGCTGGGTGGGCTGACCCTCGCGTGGACGGAACCGGCCGGCCCGCGGGCGGTCCGGCTCGAGCCGCGGCCGGACGTCGTCGCGGTGCTGTTGGTGCCGACCAGCCGGCTGGCCACCCACCACGCGCGGTCCGTCCTGCCCACGAGCGTCGCGCACGCGGACGCGGCGGCGAACAGCGCTCGTGCCGCGTTGCTCGTGCACGCCATGACGCAGGACCCCGACCTCCTGCTGCCTGCGACCGAGGACCGGCTGCACCAGCGGCAGCGGGCCGCAGCGATGCCGCAGACCATCGAGGTCGTCGAGGAGCTGCGAGCGCGCGGACTCGCCGCGGTGGTGTCGGGAGCCGGGCCGAGCGTTCTGGTGCTCGGGGTCGGTGACGCCGAGGCGCTGCGGACCCGCTGTGCCGCAACGGCAGCAGCCCACTGGCGGGCCCTCGCGCCGGCCCTGGTGGCGCACGGCGCGACCGTCGTTGCTGTCGGTGACGAGGCGGTTGCAGGGCCCTCGGATCGGCTCGCCTGATCGGGTGGCGGCGCGGCGTGGCGGGGGCGTGGGAAGGAACACATTCAGCAGGTGATGGTGTTACTCTGACTGCGCGTCCCCGCTCCGGCACGCTCCCCGCCTTCCGGAAGCCGACGCAGTCGCCATCCACGCCACTCCCGTCGAGGGACGGCTGAGGCGAATCCGAAATACCGCGGTCCCGAACCTGACGGGTCCGCCGTTCCCGCACGGATGACGACACCTGAGCTCTGGCAAGCAAAGCCGGCTCATTGAACTCGCTACCCGCCACAGACCGGGGGCGAACGAGGGGAGAAGGAACTTCGTGACCGAGACCACCACCCGTCCGGCTAGCGGCCTGACCGGCAAGCGGCTGCCCGAGCTGCAGGCCATGGCCGCCGAGCTGGGCATCACCGGCACCGGCAAGATGCGCAAGAGCGACCTGATCGCCGCGATCGGCGAGCGTCGCTCCGGCGGCAGCCGCCCCCCCAGTGCCAGTGGCGCGAGCGCCCCAGCCGCCCGTGACGCCAGCTCCGAGCGTGAGACCCGCCCGGCCCGGGACGAGCAGCCGACGCAGCGTGAGCAGCCGGCCCAGCGTGAGCAGTCGGCCCAGCGCCAGCCGTCCGACCAGACCAGCGCCCCGGCCGACGCGGGCCGTGAGCAGGCGTCCGCCGAGTCCGGCCAGGAGCGTCAGCAGGGCGAGCGCCAGCGCAGCGACCGTCAGCGTCAGCCGCGTCAGCAGGGCGAGCGTCAGCAGGGCGAGCGTCAGCAGGGCGAGCGTCAGCAGGGCGAGCGTCAGCAGGGCGAGCGTCAGAACCGCCAGGGTGGCCAGCCGCAGGGCCAGGCCAGCCAGCCGGCCCAGGCCGGCCAGAACGCCCAGAGCACCCAGGGCACCCAGAACACCCAGGGCGCCCAGAACACCCAGGGCACCCAGAACCCGGCCGGTCAGAACCGGTTCGACGACGACGAAGAGGGCGGCGGTCGCCGTCGCCGTGGGCGGTACCGCGACCGCAAGCGCCGCGGTGGCCGCCCCGGCGAGCTCGGCCAGGGCTACGAGGAGCCGGAGCTCACCGAGGACGACGTGCTGCTGCCGGTCGCCGGCATCGTCGACGTCCTGGACAGCTACGCCTTCATCCGGACGTCCGGCTACCTGCCGGGTCCGAACGACGTCTACGTCTCGCTCGGCCAGGTCAAGAAGAACGGCCTGCGCAAGGGCGACGCGGTCACCGGCGCCGTCCGCCAGCCCCGCGAGGGCGAGCAGCAGGGCGGGCAGGGCAACCGCAGCAAGTTCAACGCGCTGGTCCGCCTGGACACCGTGAACGGCATGACGCCGGACCAGGCCAAGACGCGGGTCGAGTTCGGCAAGCTGACCCCGCTGTACCCGCAGGAGCGACTCCGGCTGGAGACCGAGCCGGGCATCCTGACGACGCGGATCATCGACCTGGTGTCGCCGATCGGCAAGGGCCAGCGCGGCCTCATCGTCTCGCCGCCGAAGGCCGGCAAGACGCTGATCCTGCAGGCGATCGCCAACGCCGTGGCCACGAACAACCCCGAGGCCCACCTCATGGTCGTGCTCGTCGACGAGCGCCCCGAAGAGGTCACGGACATGCAGCGCACGGTCAAGGGCGAGGTCATCGCCTCGACGTTCGACCGTCCGGCCGAGGACCACACGACCGTTGCCGAGCTGGCCATCGAGCGGGCCAAGCGCCTGGTCGAGATGGGCAACGACGTGGTCGTCCTGCTCGACTCGATCACCCGCCTCGGTCGCGCGTACAACCTGGCTGCACCCGCCAGCGGGCGCATCCTGTCCGGTGGCGTGGACTCCAGCGCGCTGTACCCGCCGAAGCGCTTCTTCGGTGCCGCGCGCAACATCGAGGACGGCGGTTCGCTGACCATCCTGGCCACCGCGCTCGTCGAGACCGGCTCCAAGATGGACGAGGTCATCTTCGAGGAGTTCAAGGGCACCGGGAACATGGAGCTGCGGCTCGACCGGCGCCTCGCTGACAAGAGACTGTTCCCGGCGGTGGACGTCAACCCGTCCAGCACCCGGCGCGAAGAGATCCTGCTCGGCCGTGAGGAGCTCCAGGTCAGCTGGAAGCTGCGCCGCGTGCTGTCGGGCCTGGACTCCCAGCAGGCACTCGAGCTGCTGCTGTCCAAGCTGAAGGAGACCAGGAGCAACACCGAGTTCCTGATGCAGGTGCAGAAGACGACGCCGGTGCCCGGCAAGGGCGGCGACGACGACTGACCCGTCGCAAGCACGCAGCAGGCCCCGCGCACCCATGGGTGCGCGGGGCCTGCTGCCGTCTGCGCGCACGTGTTCACCCGTTCGGCTCAAGGTCGAGGTCTGGCTGCCGAGATAGAGCAGGACGGTCGCTGCCGCGGCCGCCCCACCTCGCCCTGGAGGCCCCCTCGTGACCACCGTGCTCGTTGCGGACGACGACCGGGACATTCGCGACCTCGTGGCCTTCAAGCTCGAGGCCGCCGGTTTCGACGTCCTGGTCTCCGGCGACGGGGACGACGCCTACGCGAGCGCGGTCCAGCACCGGCCGGACGTCGCCGTGCTGGACGTGATGATGCCCGGGTTGAGCGGCCTGCAGGTGCTGCAGCGGCTGCGCAGCCACCCCGAGATGGGCTCGACCCGGGTCATCCTGCTCACCGCGAAGGCGCAGGAGGCGGACGTCGAGTCCGGCTTCTCGATGGGCGCTGACGACTACGTGGTCAAACCGTTCAGCCCCCGCGAGCTGTTGAGCCGGGTGCAGGCGGTGCTGGCTCGCAGCTCGGCGTGAACGCGGCGGCGGCCTTCGCTGTCGGTGGACTGGCGATCGCCCTGCTCTGCGTCGCCCTCGCCGTGGCGATCGTGCTGCGCCGCGGGCTGCGTCAGCGCTCGGTGCGTCGCCGCATCGCCCTGGCCGATCCCTACCGCCCCCTGCTGGTCGCCCTCGTCGCCGACGAGGGACAGGACCCGGTGTACGTCGAGCGCCTGCTCGCCCTGGACGACCAGGTCTGGCGAGCCCTCGAGCCGGTGGTGGTGTCCATGGTCCGCAAGCTGCGCGGCGGTGCTCGCACGGCCCTGGTCGAGCTGCTGGAGCGGCGCGGCACGATCGACCGGCTGGTCAAGCGGCTGCACGGAGCCGGCGCCGTCGGTAGGGCCCGCTCGGCTGAGCTCCTGGGCCTGCTCGGCGCCCACGCCCCCCGGGAGGAGCTCGAGCACCTGCTGGAGCACGACCGGGACCCGGAGGTCCGCATCGTGGCGGCCCGCGCTCTCGGTGAGATCGGCGATCCGGCGTCCACGAAGATCCTCGTGCGCTCCGTCGCCGGGCCGCACCCCGTGCCGATGCGGATCGTGGCGCGCAGCCTGGCCCGGCTCGGCCCGGGTGCGACCCCGATCCTGGTCACCGCCATGAGCGCGCACGACCCCGCCGCCCGTGCGGTGGCCGCCGAGATCCTCGGGCTGGGCGGCGCGGTCACGGCCGTGGGGGTGCTGGCCAGCCACGCGATGCACGACCCGGACGACGACGTACGGATCCGCTGCGCCCGTGCCCTCGGCCGGATCGGCGTGCCGAGTGGTCTGACCGTGCTCGGGCGCTGCCTCGACCCGGCGGAGCCGTTCGCCCTGCGGGCCGTCGCGGCCCGGGCGATCGGCGACATCGGGGGCCGGCAGGCCGTCGAGATGCTCGAGCCGCTGCTGCTGGACGACGCCCACCTGGTCGCCAGCAACGCCGCCCGCGCCCTGGGCCGGCTGGGTGACCGCGCGGTGGAGCGCTTGCGTGAGGTCGCCGCCCGCGGCGGCCCCGGTGCGATCTACGCGGCCGAGGCGCTGGCCATGAACGAGCTCAACGCCACCGAGCCGCCCCGTGCACCGGCCGACCGCCCGACGCCGGTCGTGCCGGCGCAGGTCCAGGCGATCGCGGCCGCGATGGCCTCGGAGGCAGTCCGATGAGCGGCTTCCTGGACGCGCTGAGACCCGGGATCGTCCAGCTCCTGTCCGTGATGGACGTCGCCGTGCTCATCTACTTCCTGGCCATCAACAGCTCGTACCTGCTGCTGCTCGTGCTGGCGTCGCTGGAGTTCGCCCGCCAGCTGCGGCGGGTGCCCTTCGCCGGGTACGACGAGGCGCACGCCAGCCCGCTGACCATGCCGGTCTCGGTGATCGTGCCGGCCTGGAACGAGTCGGTCGGCATCGTCGAGTCGATCCGCGGCATGCTCTCGTTGCGCTACCCGGAGTTCGAGGTCGTGGTCGTCGACGACGGCAGCACCGACGACACCTTCGCCGCGCTGGACGCTGCGTTCGACCTGCGCCCCGTCCCGCGAGAGGTGCCGACCGACGTGCACACCAGCGGCGCGCTCATCGACGTGCACGTGTCGGCGACCTACCCGCTCGTGGTGGTGCGCAAGGAGAACGGCGGCCGGTCGGACTCCCTCAACATGGGCGTGAACGCGGCCCGCTACCCGCTGGTCTGCTTCGTCGACGCCGACTCGCTGCTGGACACGGACGCGCTCCTGCTGGTCAGCAAGCCCTTCGCGGACGACCCGGCGCGGGTGGTGGCCACCGGGGGAGTGGTGCGCGCGGTCAACGACTGCACCGTGGCCTCGGGCCGGGTGGTCGACGTGCAGATGCCGAACTCGTGGTTGCCCCGGATCCAGGCCGTCGAGTACCTGCGGGCGTTCCTGATGGGCCGCACCGGCTGGTCCCGGCTGGGGGCGCTGGCCATCATCTCCGGCGCGTTCGGCATGTTCCGGCGCGACGTCGTGGTCAGTGTCGGTGGCCTCGATGTGACCAACCTCGGTGAGGACTTCGACCTGGTCACCCGGATCCACCAGCACATGCGGCTGGCCCGCAAGGACTACCGCGTCGTGTTCGTGCCCGAGCCCGTCGTCTGGACGGAGGTGCCGCCGACCCGCAGCGTGCTGGGCCGCCAGCGCCGCCGCTGGCACCGGGGGCTGGCCCAGACGCTGTGGCGGCACCGGGACATGATCGGCAACCCGCGCTACGGCCGGATCGGGCTCGTCACGCTGCCCTACTACGTGGTCTTCGAGCTCATCGCACCGGTGATCGAGCTGTTCGGCCTGCTCGCGATGGTCGCCGGCCTGGCCGTGGGCGCCGTGAACATCCGGTTCGCGGTGCTGTTCACGCTGGTCGCCTTCGGCTACGCGTTCCTGCTCACCGTGGCCTCGGCCGCGCTGGAGGAGTTCTCCTTCCACCGCTACCGCCGCTGGCGCGACCTGCTGTGGACGGTCGCGGCCGCCGTGGCGGAGAACATCGGCTACCGCCAGCTGACCGCCTACTGGCGGCTGCAGGGACTGTGGGACGAGCTGCGGGGCAGCGGGTACGAGTGGGGCGTCATGACCCGGGTGGGCTTCACCCAGGCGGCCAAGCCCGAGCAGTCCGACCCGAGCGAGCAGCCCGAGCGGGTGGGCTCGTGAGCAGCCAGCACGACGTCACCACCCCGTCCTGGAGCATCCGCCGCCGGCTGCTCGCCGGGTTCGCCGTGGTGGGCCTGGTGGTGGTCGGCTCCGGAGTCGGCGGCCTCCTGCTGAGCCGTTCCTCGTCCGGGGCGCTGCGTGAGGTTGCCGCGGCGGAGCTGCCGCTGCAGCGCGCGAACAGCCAGATGCGGGACTCCGTGGTGCGTGCGGCCTCGGACCTGCGGGCGTACATCATCACCGGGGACCAGGCGAGCCTCACGTCGCTGGCCACCAACCGCAGCGCGTACCGGCAGGCGCTCGCCGACGCCGAGCAGGTGTGCCCGGCGGCACCGGCGTCCTGTGCACTGGTCCGGGCCCAGGACGACGACGTCCGCACGTGGTTCTCGACCATCGCCGACCCGGTGGCGCAGGGCAAGGTCAGCCGCGCCAAGGCCGACCAGCGCTACCGCGCCAACCGGTCGGTGCTGCTCTCCTTCTACGACGTCAACGACGCGCTGGCCGACCAGGTGGACCGCCGGATCGACGACTCGCTGCGGCACGCCGACCGGCGCTGGGGGATGAGCCTGTGGGTGCTGGTGGCCACCACGCTGCTGGCCGGCGTGGGGCTCGTCCTGCTGGCCTGGCTGACCGTGCACCAGGTCGTGCCGGCCCTGACCCGGCTGCGCGTCGTGCTCAGCCGGCTGGCGGCGGGCGACCTGGAGGCACGCGTCGAGCAGCGTGGTCCGCAGGAGATGCGCGCGGTGGCGACCAGCATCAACCGGCTCGCTGAGCAGAGCCTGCGGCTGCGGGACGCCGAGTTCGTCCGCGCGCAGGTGCGCGGGCTGACCCGCGACCTGGACCGCCGGATGCGTGCGCACCTGCACGGGGACGCGGTCGCGGAGGAGGTGGTCTGCGGTCTCGGGCCGATGGCCCAGGCGGACCGGGTGCACGTCCGGTTCGTCGACGGCAGCCGGATGGGGGCCGTCACCGCACAGTGGACGACGCCCGCCCTGGACACCCTGCCCCCGGAGCCGCCCGGCCCGACCCACCCGCTGGAGTCGGCCGTCGCGGTCAGCGCCCGGGGGCACCAGTCGATCGTGGTGGACGACATCGCGCTGTACCTGCAGGGCGGCAGCCAGGCGAGCGCCGCCCTGAGCACGGCCCGGGCCTACGCCGGCGTGGGGTCGATGATCGTGGCGCCCGTGATGGTCGGCAACGAGCGGATCGGCGTGCTGGTCTGCGCCCGCGCCGAGGGCCGGCGCCGGTTCGACGCCGCGGACGCCGGACTGGTGGAGAGCGTGGCCAGCGACCTGGCCCGCGCGGTCCACCACGCGCGGCTGTTCGAGCAGCAGACCTCCGTGGTGGGCCAGCTGCGCGAGCTCGACCGGACCAAGTCGGACTTCCTGTCCACCATCAGCCACGAGCTGCGGACGCCGCTGACCAGCATCGCCGGGTACGTCGAGATGATGCGCGACGGTGACGCCGGTGAGCTGCAGCCGATGCAGGACAACATGCTCGAGATCGTGGCCCGCAACACCCAGCGCCTGCGTGACCTCATCGAGGACGTGCTCACCATCTCCAGGGTCGAGTCCGGGGCGGTGCGCAGCGAGCGGCTGCCGGTCGCGCTGGCCGGTGTGGTGGAGCACGCGGTGGACTCACTGCGACCCCAGGCCGAGGCGGCCGGCGTCCTCATCGACACCTACCCGGTGCCGGTGGACGCGCTGCTGATGGCCGACCCGGGCCAGATCGAGCGGATGCTGCTCAACCTCGTGGGCAACGCGGTCAAGTTCACCCCACGGCGTGGGCGGGTCACGGTCAGCGTGGAGATCGCCCAGGACGACGTCCTGCTGCGCGTGCAGGACACCGGCATCGGCATCCCCAAGGCCGAGATCGACTCGTTGTTCACCCGGTTCTACCGGGCGTCCAACGCGACCCAGCGGCAGATCCCGGGCACCGGCCTCGGCCTGGCGATCATCTCGGGCATCGTCGCGGCGCACGGCGGTGACGTGGACGTCGACTCCGTGGAGGGCCGCGGCACCACGTTCACCGTGCGGCTGCCGCGCTGGGACGCCGACGCGGTGCCGGGCACGAACGGGTACGTCCTGCGGGTCTGAGTGGGGGAGTCGAGCAGGAATGTCCACCCCTGCTCGCTGGTTATGACTCACGTGCCAGGTCTGGCACACTGGACCGTTGGTTCCGGCTCACGCCCTCGTGCACTCCGCCTCGGGCGACCCGGCGACCGTCAACGTCAAGGAGCATCGTGAAGAAGGACATCCACCCCGAGTACATCGACACCAAGGTCACCTGCACCTGTGGCGCCGAGTTCACCACGCGCAGCACGCTGCCGTCCGGCACGATGCACGCCGACGTGTGCAGCCAGTGCCACCCGTTCTACACCGGCAAGCAGAAGCTCATGGACACCGGCGGTCGCGTCGCCCGGTTCCAGGCTCGCTACGGCAAGAAGGACGACAAGGCCGAGGCCAAGTAGCTCTTCCGCGGTGCCGGTGCCCCTCGGGGCGCCGGCACCGTCGCTTTTGCGCCCCCTCGTGATCATGCACGTTCGCCCCAGCTGAGGAGCCCCAGGTGCAGGACGCCGTCGACGCCCTCCTCGCCGAGCACGCCGAGCTCGAGCGCCGGCTCGCCGACCCGGAGGTGCACACGGACCAGCCGCTGGCCCGCCGGCTCGCCCGCCGGTACGCCGAGCTGACCCCGGTGGTCGCGGCACGGGCGGCCTGGCTGAGCGCGCGCGACGACGTCCAGGCGGCTCGTGAGCTGGCCGCCGACGACCACTCGTTCGCCGACGAGCTGCCCGCGCTGACCGAGGTCGAGCAGTCCACCGCCGACCACCTGCGCCGCCTGCTCGTGCCGCGCGACCCGGACGACGACCGCGACGTGATCCTCGAGGTCAAGGCGGGTGAGGGCGGCGAGGAGTCGGCCCTGTTCGCCGCGGACCTGCTGCGGATGTACCTGCGCTTCGCCGAGCGGTCCGGCTGGAGCACCCAGCTGCTGGACGCGACCGAGTCCGACCTCGGCGGCTACAAGGACGTGTCGGTCGCGGTGAAGGCCAAGGGCACCCCCGAGCCGGGCCATGGCGTGTGGTCGCGGCTGAAGTACGAGGGCGGCGTGCACCGGGTCCAGCGGGTGCCGGTGACCGAGTCGCAGGGACGGATCCACACCTCGGCGGCCGGTGTCCTGGTGGTGCCGGAGCCGGACGAGGAGGTCGCGCTCGAGATCGGCCCGAACGACGTCCGGATCGACGTCTTCCGCTCCTCCGGGCCCGGCGGCCAGAGCGTGAACACCACCGACTCGGCCGTGCGGATCACCCACCTGCCGACCGGTCTGGTCGTGTCGTGCCAGAACGAGAAGAGCCAGCTGCAGAACCGCGAGAGCGCGATGCGCATCCTGCGGGCCCGGCTGCACGCGCTGGCCCAGGAGCAGGCCGAGGCGGAGGCGTCCGCGGTGCGGCGCAGCCAGGTGCGCACCGTCGACCGCTCGGAGCGGATCCGCACCTACAACTTCCCCGAGAACCGGATCAGCGACCACCGCACCGGCTACAAGTCCTACAACCTGGACACCGTGCTGGACGGCGACCTGGACGCGGTCGTGCAGTCCGCGGTGGACGCCGACGAGGCCGCCCAGCTCGCCGCGATGGCCGAGTGAGCCCCACCAGCCTCGCCGACCAGCTGCGGGCGGCCACCGCGCGGCTGACCGTGGCCGGCGTGCCCAGCGCCCGGCACGACGCCGAGGTGCTGGCCGGGCACGTGCTGGGCCTGAGCCGCGCCGACGTGGCCGTGGCGGCCTTGCGCGGGGACGACGTCCGGCTCGACGAGCGGTTCGACGACCTCGTCGACGAGCGGGCGCGGCGCGTCCCGCTGCAGCACCTGACCGGGACGGCACCTTTCCGCGACCTGGAGCTGGCCGTCGGGCCGGGGGTCTTCGTGCCGCGCCCGGAGACGGAGTCGGTGGCCCAGCCGGCGATCGACGAGGCCCGGGCGCTGGTCGGGGCGGGGCGTCGTCCGGTGGTGGTCGACCTGTGCACCGGGTCCGGCGCCATCGCGCTCGCCGTGGCGACCGAGGTGCCGGGTGCGCAGGTGCACGCCGTCGAGCTGTCCGAGCAGGCGGTCGCCTGGGCCGCGGTGAACGTGGCGCGGCTCGCCCCGGCGGTCGACCTGCGGACCGGCGACGCGTCGTCCGCCTTCGACGACCTGGACGGCGCGGTCGACGTCGTGGTGAGCAACCCGCCGTACATCCCGCCGGACCAGGTGCCGGTGGACCCCGAGGTGCGCGACCACGACCCCGAGGTCGCGCTGTACGGGCTCGGGGCCGACGGCCTGCAGGTGCCGCGGGCGGTCGTGGTCGCCGCCGCGCGCCTCCTGCGCCCCGGCGGGCTGCTGGTGGTCGAGCACGCCGACGTCCAGCAGGTCGCGCTGCTGCGGACGCTGACGTCGTCCGGGCTCTGGCGGGAGGCCGCGGGGCATCCGGACCTCACCGGCACCCCGCGGCTCGTCTCGGCCCGCCGCGCCTGACCGGCACCGCCGCGCGCCGCTGACGTCCGAACGGATCGCACCTGTTGCCGCGACGCCTTCGGACGTCACGGTAGGCAGCCTGCCAGGATGTCGCTCGTGAACCGTATGGACGCCAAGACCGACACCGGGCGCACGACCGGCGCCAAGCTCGCCGCGGACGCCGTTCAGCGCGGCGAGGTCATCGTGATGCCCACCGACACCGTGTACGGCGTGGGGGCGGACGCCTTCGACCGCAACGCCGTGGCCGCTGTGCTCGCCGCGAAGGGCCGTGGGCGTGACGTCCCGCCGCCGGTGCTGGTGCCGAACCCCCGCACGTTGGACGGGCTGGCCACCGGCGTCAGCGACGCCGCCCGCGAGCTGGTCGCCGCGTTCTGGCCCGGCCCGCTCACCATCGTCTGCCGGGCCGTACCGTCGCTGGACTGGGACCTGGGGGAGACGAACGGCACCGTCGCGCTGCGCATGCCGCTGCACCGGGTGGCGCTCGCGGTGCTCGAGCTGACCGGCCCGATGGCCGTGACCAGTGCGAACCGGACCGGCGAGCCGCCGGCCACGACCGTCGACGAGGCGCAGGCCCAGCTCGGCGAGGCGGTCAGCATCTACCTGGACGGCGGCCCGAGCCCGACCGGCACCGCGTCGACCATCGTGGACGTCACCGGAGCGGTGCCCCGCGTGCTGCGGGCCGGCCCGATCCCGCTCGAGCGGTTGCGAGCGGTCGCCGGGCAGGTCGAGTCCGATCTGCCGCCCGCGGCCCAATAGAGTGATCGCGGCCACCCGCTGCGCCACGTCCACCGCACCCTCCCCATCACAGGAGAAGCCATCATGAGCGAGACGTTCTGGGGTCCCGACTTCGACGCCCTCAGCGCCCAGGATCCCGAGATCGCGGCCGTGGTGGTCGACGAGCTGGACCGGTTGCGGTCCGGCCTGCAGCTCATCGCGAGCGAGAACTTCACGTCGCCGGCGGTGCTGGCCGCGCTGGGCTCCACGCTCAGCAACAAGTACGCCGAGGGCTACCCCGGGCGGCGCTACTACGGCGGCTGCGAGGTCGTCGACCGGGCCGAGGAGCTGGGCATCGAGCGGGCCAAGGAGCTGTTCGGCGCCGAGCACGCGAACCTGCAGCCGCACTCGGGCGCCAACGCGAACATCGCCGCCTACGGCGCCTTCTGCCAGCCGGGTGACACCGTGCTGGCGATGAGCCTGCCTCACGGCGGCCACCTGACCCACGGCACCAAGGTGTCGTTCAGCGGCAAGTGGTTCAACGCCGTGCACTACGGCGTGGACGCCAAGACCGAGGACATCGACTACGACCAGGCGCGCGACCTGGCCCGCGAGCACAAGCCGAAGATGATCATCTGCGGCGGCTCGGCCATCCCGCGGCTGATCGACTTCAAGGCGTTCCGCGAGATCGCCGACGAGGTCGGCGCGATCCTGATGGTGGACGCGGCGCACTTCATCGGCCTGGTGGCCGGCAAGGCCATCCCCAGCCCGGTGCCGTACGCGGACGTCGTCACGTTCACCACGCACAAGGTGCTACGCGGGCCGCGGGGTGGGGCGCTGGTCTGCAAGGCCGAGCACGCCGCCAAGCTCGACAAGGCGGTCTTCCCGATGATGCAGGGTGGCCCGCTGATGCACGCCGTCGCGGCGAAGGCGGTCAACCTCAAGGAGTGCATGACGCCGGAGTACCAGGCCTACGCCCGCCAGGTGATCGCGAACGCGCAGGCCCTGACCAAGGGGCTCGGCGAGCACGGCATGCGCCCGGTCACCGGCGGCACCGACACGCACCTGGCGCTGCTCGACCTGGCGGAGACCGGCGTGACCGGCAAGGACGCCGAGGCCCGCTGCGACGCGGCGGGCATCGTGCTGAACAAGAACGCCATCCCCAACGACCCGCAGCCGCCGAGCATCGCCTCGGGCATCCGGGTCGGCAGCCCGTCCGTGACCACGCAGGGCATGGGCGAGGAGCAGATGACGGCGATCGCCGGGCTGATCGCCCGCGCGGTGAAGGAGACGGACGGCGACCCGCAGCACGCGGTGGCCCGCGAGGTCCGCGCCGACGTCAGCGACCTGGTGACGGCCTTCCCGGCGTACCCCCGGAGCTGACCCGGTGACCCGTCAGGCGGCCGGGGGGCGCTGAGTGCGCGAGTACCTCTTCGTCCTCCTGGTCGCGGCCGCCGTGACGTACGTGCTGACCCCGGTCGTGCGGACGCTGGCCGTCCGGCGGGGCTGGGTGACCGCCGTCCGGGACCGGGACGTGCACGCGGTGCCGATGCCGCGCCTGGGTGGGCTGGCGATCTTCGCCGGCTTCGTCGTCGCGCTGCTGGTGGCCAGCCACCTGCCGTTCCTGCACACCGTGACGCAGGACAACAGCGACCTGCAGGCGGTCCTGCTGGGCGCCACGCTCGTCGTCGCGCTGGGCATCGCCGACGACATCTGGGGTCTGGAGGCGTGGACGAAGTTCGCCGGCCAGCTGCTGGCAGCCGGGGTGATGGCGTTTCAGGGCGTGCAGATGCTGTCGCTGCCCGTCTTCGGGGTGACGTACCTGCCGACGACCGCCCTGGTCGCGATCACGGTGCTGGTCGTGGTGACCACGATGAACGCGGTGAACTTCGTGGACGGCCTGGACGGGCTGGCGGCGGGCATCACCTGCATCGCGGCGATCGGGTTCTTCGCCTACGCGTACTCGATCTCGAAGGACTACGCGACCAACGTCTTCTCGGTCGCCTCGCTGATCGCCGCGGTGCTGATCGGGTGCTGCCTGGGCTTCCTGCCGTTCAACTTCAACCCGGCGAAGATCTTCATGGGCGACACCGGGGCCATGCTGCTCGGGCTGCTGCTGTCGGCCGCGACGATCTCGCTGACCGGCAACATCGACCCGGCGGCGCTCAGCGCGGGGGACCTGCCGCCGGAGCTGCTCTACCTGTTCCCGTTGCTGATGCCCATCGCGGTGCTCGTGGTGCCGCTGCTCGACCTCGTCCTGGCGATCGTGCGACGCACGAGGGCCGGCCGCCTGCCGTGGCAACCGGACGCCCAGCACCTGCACCACCAGATGCTGGCCCTCGGCCACTCGCACGCGGGGGCGGTGCTCTCGCTCTACCTGTGGGCCGCGCTGGTGGCGTTCGGCATGGCCGCGTTGGCGCTGCTGCCGCTGCACTGGGCGGTCGTGGTGATCGTGGCGCTCTTCCTGGTGGCGGTCGCGATGACGATCTCGGGGCCGGTCAGCCGGCGCCTCAGCGCCGTGCGCCAGTCCGCGGAATCGGACACGTCGAATTAGTCGAAAAGGTCCCTTTCGTCCCCAATGTTCCCCTAGCGTGTGCGCCCGACCCGGCAACGGTGCCGGGCGGAACGGGAGGTGCACATGCGCAAGGCAGTCATGGGGTTGGCGACGGTCGGGCTGGCAGCCACGACGTTGCTGGTAGCCCCCAGCGGCGCACAGGCGGCGTCGACGTCGTGGAGCAGTAGTGGTCTGACCGGGGTGCAGGCGAGCGGCACCTGGTACGTGAGCGGCGGTCGGCTGTACGTGACCGGGCGGCTCTACGACACCGCGGGCGACAACAAGTGGGTGCGGTTGTACGTCCACTTCAAGAAGGACTGCTGCGCGCTCGTCGTGGACAACAAGAACGGGAACAACACCAGCGTGCCGTTCACGTTCAGCACGGCGAGCACCACCTCCGGGATCCGCGTGGAGGAGCTGCTGAAGTCCACCCTGGCCTCCCAGGAAGGTGGTTGGGTCACCATCCGCTGAGGCCGTCAGCACGCGGGCGGGCGCGGGGTCCCAGCGCCCGCCCCCGTGTGAACAACGTGTGAAGACGCTTGTGATAGCATTCACAAGCAGCACGGCAACGCCCCAGCTTCTGCCCGACGACCACCCCTCGAGCCGCCGAAAGGCAGGCCCCCGTGATGGCCAAGGACGACCGTCCACTCGCCACGAGCCTCGTAACCGAGGATGCTCGTCCCGTGGACGAGGGCGCCCGCATTCCTGAGGTCTCCGAGGCGGAGGCTGCGCAGACCCGTGCCCAGTTCGCCGCGATGCTTCGCACCGCGCTCGTGCCGACCCTCGTGACGGGGGTCGGGGCCGTCGTCCTCGCCGGGATCCTCGGCGGCAGCAAGGCCGCCTGGTCGGCCGCGCTGGGCGCCGCCCTCGTCGTGGTGTTCTTCTCGCTCAGCCTGCTGGTGATGCGCCAGACCGCGCACCTGCAGCCGGTCGCGGTGATGTCCGTGGTGCTCGCGACGTACACCGGCAAGATCCTCGCCCTCGGTGTCGTGATGATCGTCCTGCGCGACGCGAGCTGGCTGGACGGTCAGGCGCTGGCGCTGGCGATCATCGCGTGCACGGTCGTCTGGATCGCCTTCGAGATGCGCGCGTTCACCCGCCTGCGCATCCTGGTCGCGCCCGGCGCCGACGCGGAGGAACCCCGATGACCCGTTGCTACCGTGGAGCCCCTGATGCCCTCGCAACCCCCGCCTCCGACCCCTGCCGGGGATCCCGACGAGGTGCCGGGACTCGAGGCGCACCAGGCCTGGCGGGCGTTCGCGTACCTGTTGAGCGGTCCGCTGGTGTACGGCGGGCTGGGCTGGCTGCTGGACGGCTGGTTCGGAACCGAGTTCCTGCTGCCGGTCGGGATCGTGGGCGGGATGGGGCTGTCGCTCTACCTGATCTGGTTCCGGTACGGTACGCACTGACCCCGAGCGCATTGCGACGAGGCGCTGCTCTGCGCCCGTGCAACGGAATCGACTGTGGTCCTTGTTCTTTGACGACGTCCCCAGCTGTTGAGGAGAAGCCGTGAGCATCGTGGCGCTGGCCACCGAGGGCTCGACCTACGAGCCGCCCGGGGTCCCCGACTTCTGGCAGCCGCTGATCGGCGAGGGCGCCTTCGCCATCACCCGCGCGTCCATCGTGATCATCCTCTCGGTGGCACTCATCAGCTGGCTGCTGCTGGCCGGCACCAAGCGCATGGCAGTGGTGCCCAACCGCAAGCAGGCGGCGACCGAGGTCACCTACGGGCTGGTCCGGGACGGCGTCGGCCGCGACATCATCGGGAGCAAGGAGTTCCTGCGGTTCGTGCCGATGCTGTTCACGCTGTTCTGCCTGATCATCGTGAACAACGTCTTCAGCGTCGTGCCGTTCATCCAGTTCCCGACGATGAGCCGGGTCGCCTTCCCGGCGGCCCTGGCCGTCTTCGTCTTCGTCGTCTACCACTGGATCGGCATCCGCAAGCACGGCTTCTTCGGCTACTGGAAGTCCTTGGTGCCGCCCGGCCTGCCGGTCGCGCTGATCCCCTACATCTTCATCCTCGAGCTCATCACGGACCTGTTCACCCGGCCCGTCACGCTCGCCCTGCGACTGTTCGGCAACATGTTCGCCGGGCACCTGCTGCTGGTGCTCTTCATCGGCGGCGGCGAGTACATGATCCAGCACGGTGCGCTCGGCATCAAGATCGCCGGCATCGGGTCGCTGGGCATGGGCTTCGTGATGACGGTGTTCGAGATCCTGGTCCAGGTCCTGCAGGCCTACATCTTCACCCTGCTGACAGCCATCTACATCGCCGGCGCCCTCGCCGACGAGCACTGACGGCCGCCACAAACCACGTCCGACCCCACCCGCGGGCACCCGGCCCGAGGGACAGCGAGAAAGAGAATCACATGGAACTGACCGGCGACATCGCGATCCTCGGCTACGGCCTGTCCGCCATCGGCCCCGGTATCGGTGTTGGTCTGGTGTTCGCGGCCTACATCAACGGCGTCGCGCGTCAGCCCGAGGCCCGTGGCATGCTCCAGCCGATCGCCTTCCTGGGCTTCGCGCTCGCAGAGGCGCTGGCCATCTTCGGTCTCGCGCTCGCGTTCGTCTTCAAGGGCTGACCCGACCTCTGACTCCCTGAGGAGACACCGTGCACCTCGCAACGATCCTTGCGGCCGAGGAAGAGGGCGGCTGGGCGAACGCCTACCCGATCATCCCCCATCCCGGCGAGCTGATCTTCGGCATCATCGCCTTCGTCATCCTGTACCTCGTGGTGGCCAAGAAGGTCGTGCCGCGCCTCGAAGCCATGTACACCGAGCGCGCCGCCGCGATCGAGGGCCAGATCGAGGAGGCTGACAAGGCGAACGCCGAGGCGGCCGAGCTGCTGGAGCAGTACAAGGCGCAGCTCGCCGAGTCGCGCGCCGAGGCGAGCAGCATCCGCGAGGAGGCCCGTGCCGAGGGCGCGCAGATCCTGGCCGAGCTCAAGGCGCAGGCGCAGGCCGAGTCTGAGCGGATCACCACGTCCGCGAAGGCCCAGATCGCGGCCGAGCGTCAGCAGGCGGTCATCTCGCTGCGCGCCGAGGTGGGCACGCTGGCCACCGAGCTCGCGTCCCGCGTGGTGGGCGAGTCGCTCGAGGACGAGGCGCGTCAGCGTCGCACCGTCGAGCGCTTCCTCGCCGAGCTCGAGGCCGGTGACATCGAGCCGGTGTCGGCCGTGACCGGCGCCGACGCGGCCACCGAGCAGGAGTCCTGATGCAGGGCGTCAGCCGCGAGTCGCTCGCCACGGCCGAGGAGCAGCTCGACGCGCTCCTGGCCACGGCGGGCACGGACGGCACGGCGGTCGGCCAGGCGCTGTTCGCCGTCGTCGACCTGCTGGACGCGAACGTCTCGCTGCGCCGGGCCCTCACGGACCCGTCCAACGAGGCCGACGCGAAGGCCGGCCTGATCGGGCGACTGCTCGACGGCAAGGTCTCGGCCGACGTCGTGACCCTGCTGTCCGGCATGGCCCGCTCGCGCTGGTCGCGCGCCCGGGACCTGTCGGACTCGATCGAGAAGCTCGGCTCGTCGGCGATCATCGCCGGCGCCGAGGCGGGCGACCGGGCCGACCGCGTCGAGGACGAGCTCTTCCGGTTCGAGCGCATCGTCGACGCCGACCCCGAGCTCGCTCGGGCGCTGGCCGACCGGGCCGCTCCGGAGGCGAGCAAGTCGGCTCTCGTCGACGAGCTGATCAGCGCCAAGGCGGCCCCCGAGGCCGTCGTCCTGATCCGCCGCGCGGTGCTCAACGGTCGCGGGCAGAACCTCGACCGTGCGCTTGACGCCAACGTGCAGCTCGCCGCGACCCGTCGCGACAAGCTCGTGGCCCACGTGCGCGTGGCGCTGCCGCTCGAGGACGACCAGCGCGCCCGGCTCGCCGCCGCGCTGACCACCCTCTACGGCAAGCGCGTGCACCTCAACGTCGACGTGGACCCCAGCGTCCTCGGCGGCATCCGGGTCGAGATCGGCGACGAGGTGCTCGACGGCACCGTGTCCCGCCGGCTCGACGACGTCCGCCGGCAGCTGTCGCGCTGACGCACCACCGCTCGCGCACCACCCCAGAACCTCCCGAAGCCCGCACCACGACAGAGAACAGAAGGCAGGAACCACGATGACGGAGCTCACGATCCGCCCGGAGGAGATCCGGGCCGCCCTGGACACCTTCGTGCAGTCCTACGAGCCCGGAACGGCCGCTCGCGAAGAGGTCGGCCGCGTCAGCGAGGCCGGCGACGGCATCGCCCGCGTCGAGGGCCTGCCCTCGTGCATGGCCAACGAGCTGCTGCGCTTCGAGGACGGCACGCTGGGCCTCGCCCTGAACCTCGACGTCCGGGAGATCGGCGTCGTCGTCCTCGGTGAGTTCTCCGGCATCGAGGAGGGCCAGGAGGTCCAGCGCACCGGCGAGATCCTGTCCGTCCCGGTGGGCGACAACTTCCTCGGCCGCGTGGTGGACCCGCTGGGCACCCCGATCGACGGCCTGGGCGACATCGAGTCGACCGAGTCGCGCGCCCTCGAGCTCCAGGCGGCCTCGGTCGTCGAGCGCAAGTCGGTGCACGAGCCGCTGCAGACCGGCATCAAGGCCATCGACGCGATGACCCCGATCGGCCGCGGCCAGCGCCAGCTGATCATCGGTGACCGCCAGACCGGCAAGACCGCGGTGGCGATCGACACGATCATCAACCAGAAGGAGTTCTGGGAGTCCGGCGACCCGACCAAGCAGGTCCGCTGCATCTACGTCGCCATCGGCCAGAAGGGCTCGACGATCGCCTCCGTGCGCGGCGCGCTCGAGGAGGCCGGCGCGATGGAGTACACCACCATCGTGGCCGCCCCCGCGTCCGACCCGGCGGGCTTCAAGTACCTCGCCCCCTACACCGGCTCGGCCATCGGCCAGCACTGGATGTACGAGGGCAAGCACGTCCTGATCATCTTCGACGACCTGTCCAAGCAGGCCGAGGCCTACCGCGCCGTGTCGCTGCTGCTGCGCCGCCCGCCGGGCCGCGAGGCCTACCCGGGCGACGTCTTCTACCTGCACTCGCGGCTGCTCGAGCGCTGCGCCAAGCTCTCCGACGAGCTCGGCGCGGGCTCGATGACCGGCCTGCCGATCATCGAGACGAAGGCGAACGACGTGTCGGCCTACATCCCGACGAACGTCATCTCGATCACCGACGGCCAGATCTTCCTCGAGTCGGACCTCTTCAACGCGAACCAGCGCCCGGCGGTCAACGTCGGTGTCTCGGTCTCCCGCGTTGGCGGCGCCGCCCAGACCAAGGCGATGAAGTCGGTCTCGGGCCGCCTGAAGATCGACCTCGCGCAGTTCCGGGCCCTGGAGGCGTTCGCGCTCTTCGCCTCCGACCTGGACGCCGCGTCGCGCCAGCAGCTGTCGCGGGGCCAGCGCCTGATGGAGCTGCTCAAGCAGGGCCAGTACTCGCCGTTCCCGGTCGAGGAGCAGGTCGTCTCCGTCTGGCTCGGCACCACCGGCCAGCTCGACGACATCGCCGTGGACGACGTCCGCAAGTTCGAGCGCGAGCTGCTCGACCACCTGCGCCGCTCCAGCGACGTCCTCACCACGATCCGGGAGACCGGCAAGTTCGAGGACGACACGGCGGACAAGCTCAAGTCCGAGACGGACGCCTTCAAGAAGAGCTTCCAGACCGATGACCGCCAGCACGTGGAGGCCGGTCACGAGGAGGCCCAGGCGCTCGAGGACGAGAGCGTCGAGCAGGAGAAGATCGTCCGTCAGAAGCGCGGCTGACCTATGGGTGCACAGCAGCGGGTCTACCGCCAGCGGATCAACTCCACGACGTCGCTGAAGAAGATCTTCAGCGCGATGGAGCTCATCGCGACGTCGCGCATCGCCAAGGCGCGTGCGGCCGTTGCGGCGTCCACCCCCTACGCCAACGCGATCACCCGTGCGGTGTCCGCGGTGGCGACGTACTCCAACACCCAGCACCCGCTGATCACCGAGAAGGACGAGGTCCGCAAGGCCGCCGTCCTGCTCATCACCAGCGACCGCGGGATGGCGGGGGCCTACTCGGCCAACGTGCTGAAGGCGGGGGAGCGGCTCGGTGAGCTGCTGCGGGCCCGTGGCGTCGAGCCCGTGCCGTACGTCGTGGGGCGCAAGGGCGTCGCCTACTTCCGGTTCCGCCGGCGCGACACCGCGCAGGAGTGGACCGGGTTCAGCGAGGCCCCGCAGCACTCCGACGCCAAGGAGGTCGGCGACGTCCTGGTCGACGCCTTCCTGAAGGGGTCCGTCGAGGGCGGGGTCGACGAGATCCACATCGTCTACACGCACTTCGTCAACATGGTCACCCAGACGCCGGAGGTCATCCGCCTCCTGCCGCTGGAGGTCGTGGAGGGCGAGGAGGCCCCGGACGAGGACGACGTCCTCCCGCTGTACGAGTTCGAGCCCAACGCGGAGGCCGTGTTCGACGCCCTGCTGCCGAGCTACATCAGCAGCCGGATCTACAACTGCATGCTGCAGGCTGCTGCTTCCGAGCAGGCCGCCCGCCAGCGCGCCATGAAGTCGGCGTCGGACAACGCGTCCGACCTCATCCGCCTGTACACCCGGTTGGCCAACCAGGCCCGCCAGGCCGAGATCACCCAGGAGATCAGCGAGATCGTCGGCGGCGCCGACGCACTGGCCTCCGCCGGAGTCGAGAACTGAGAGTGAGAGACATGACTGCCACTGCCACCGACAAGGCCGCGGACGCCGGCACTGCGGGTGTCGGCCGCATCAGCCGGGTGATCGGCCCCGTCGTCGACATCGAGTTCCCGCCGGATGCCATGCCGGAGATGTACAACGCCCTCGAGATCGACTACGAGCTGACGGGTGAGTCCCGCACGCTCGTGCTCGAGGTCGCCCAGCACATCGGCGACAACATGATCCGGGCGATCGCCATGAAGCCGACCGACGGTCTGGTGCGCGGCGCTGCCGTGCGCGACACCGGCGCCGGCATCTCGGTGCCGGTCGGCGACGTCACCAAGGGCCACGTGTTCAACGTGACCGGCGACTGCGTCAACCTCAAGGAGGGCGAGGTCCTCGAGGTCACCGAGCGCTGGCCCATCCACCGCAAGGCCCCGGCGTTCGACCAGCTCGAGCCGAAGACCGAGATGTTCCAGACCGGCATCAAGGTCATCGACCTGCTGACGCCGTACGTCCTCGGCGGCAAGATCGGCCTCTTCGGTGGTGCGGGCGTCGGCAAGACGGTCCTCATCCAGGAGATGATCGCCCGCGTGGCTCGCGACCACGACGGCGTGTCGGTGTTCGCCGGCGTCGGTGAGCGCACCCGTGAGGGCAACGACCTCATCGAGGAGATGACCGAGTCCGACGTCATCGGCCAGACGGCGCTCGTCTTCGGCCAGATGGACGAGCCGCCGGGCACCCGGCTGCGCGTCGCGCTCTCGGCGCTCACGATGGCGGAGTACTTCCGCGACGTGCAGAACCAGGACGTGCTGCTCTTCATCGACAACATCTTCCGGTTCACCCAGGCCGGGTCCGAGGTGTCGACGCTGCTCGGCCGCATGCCGTCCGCGGTGGGCTACCAGCCCACCCTGGCCGACGAGATGGGCGTGCTGCAGGAGCGGATCACCTCGACGCGTGGTCACTCGATCACGTCCATGCAGGCGATCTACGTCCCGGCCGACGACTACACCGACCCGGCTCCGGCGACGACGTTCGCCCACCTGGACGCGACCACCGAGCTCTCGCGTGACATCGCCTCGCTGGGTATCTACCCCGCGGTCGACCCGCTGACCTCGACCTCGCGCATCCTGGACCCGCGGTACATCTCGCAGGAGCACTACGACACCGCGGTGCGGGTCAAGCAGATCCTCCAGCGCAACAAGGAGCTGCAGGACATCATCGCGATCCTCGGTATCGACGAGCTGTCGGAGGAGGACAAGACGCTGGTGAACCGCGCCCGTCGCATCCAGCGCTTCCTGTCGCAGAACACCTACGTGGCCAAGCAGTTCACCGGCATCGAGGGTTCCACCGTGCCGCTGGACGAGACCGTCGAGGCCTTCACCAAGATCGCGGACGGCGAGTACGACCACGTCGCCGAGCAGGCCTTCTTCATGTGCGGTGGGCTGGACGACGTCGAGCGCAACTGGGCGGACATCCAGAAGAACCTCTGATTGTTCGTGGTCCCGGCGGAGGCCGGGGGACCTGCGGTCGGCTCTCGCAAGCTCGTTGACGCCGACCTTCGGTCCCCCGGCCTCCGCCGGTTTGCCAGCCGGTCCTGCCCGGTTGACTGATCGTGTCCGGCCGCCACCCCTCCCGCGGTGATCATGCAGGTTCGCCCCGGTAGGGTCACCGGATGGCTGAGGATGCGCGGGCTTTCTACGAGCGGGTGACGGCGGGCTTCGACGCGGAGAAGCAGGCCGCCGTGGCGCGGATGACGTCGTGGGGGACCTTTCCGTTCGAGGTCGACGGGCTGCGGGTCGCGCCGTTGCAGCCGGCCGAGTTCCCCGAGGCGCCGCGGACCGGTGAGGGTGGCCGACCGTGCGGGGCCTGCGAGAAGGCGGAGCCGGGCACGGACGTCAGTGAGGTGTGGCGGGACGAGCGCTGGCGGCTCATCGCCTTCGAGCCCAGCGGTGCGCCGCTGGTGATGATGCTGCAGCCCCTGGCGCACCACGACCTGACCGACCTGCCGGACGACCTGGCCGCCGAGATGGGCCGCCTGATGGTGCACATCGGCCGGGCGGTCGAGGCGCTGCCCGGGATCGCCCGCTGCCACGTCTACCGGATCGGGGACGGCGGCGCGCACCTGCACATCTTCTTCTTCGCCCGGCCCGAGGGCTTCGGTCAGCTGCGCGGTTCGTTCCTCGTCGTGTGGGACGACCTGCTGCCGCCGTCCCCGCCGGACGAGGTCACCGCGGACGCCGCGGCCGTCGCGGCGGCGTTGGCAGCCTCGTACGGCGGAACCGTGCTGTGACGGCGACCTCATCGGGTCCACCCTGTGACCTTCCCTCGGCAAGCACCCGGTATCGTTGGGTCATCCCTGGACGGAAGGACCCCCGTGGCGCTCACCGTGGAGCTGGTTGCCGCTGACCGCAAGGTCTGGAGCGGCGAGGCGACGAACGTCGTCGCTCGGACGACGGACGGCGAGATCGGCATCCTGCCCGGTCACGCGCCTCTGCTCGGCGTACTCGTCGCCGGCGAGGTCCGGATCTCCGGCGAGGGCGAGCAGGTGACGGCCGAGGTGGACAACGGCTTCCTGTCCGTCGACCACGACCGCGTGACGATCATCGCCGACAGCGCCACCGTCGGCGCCGACCGCGGCAACTGATACGGCGCAGCGGTGGACGGCCTGATCATCCCGCTCGAGGTCGTCGGACTGCTGCTGCTCCTGGTCGTGGCCGCGGCGCTCGCCGTGGTCCTGCGCCGCCGCTGGCTCAGCCGCAAGGTCGGGACGTTCGACTGCTCGCTGCGCACCACGACGGGCGCGCACGGCAAGGGCTGGCGCCTCGGCATCGCCCGGTACGAGGCTGACCGGATCGAGTGGTACCCCGTCTTCCGGTTCGCCCTTCGCCCCCAGCAGGTGCTGCGCCGGGGCGACCTGATGGTCCAGGAGCGGCGGACCCCGGCGGGAGTCGAGGCGTTCTCGGTGATGTCCGGGTTCGTGATCGTGCGATGTCGGCGCAAGGGTGGGTACGTCGAGCTCGCGATGAGCGAGCAGTCCTACACCGGGTTCTCGTCCTGGCTCGAGGCGGCACCGCCCGGCCAGAACGTCTCGGTGGCCTGAGCCAGCGACTCCTGGCCTCAGGCAGGCGGCGTCTGCCGGCCGCCGCCCGGCTGCCACAGGACGTCGCCCCCGTGGCCGTGGTTCGCGGCCCGGGACAGGATGAACAGCAGGTCCGACAACCGGTTCAGGTAGCGGGCGGTGAGCGGGTTGACCCCGCCGTCCTCGTCGGTGCCGTAGGCCTCGATGGCCGCCCAGGTGGAGCGCTCGGCGCGCCGGGCGACCGTGCGGGCCACGTGCAGGTACGCGGCCCCCACCGTCCCGCCGGCCAGCACGAACGAGCGCAGGGTCGCCAGGGGCTCACCGAAGGAGTCGCACGCCTGCTCGAGCTCGTCCACCCAGGGCTCCTGCACCCGGAGCGGCGGGTGCTCGTACGAGGCGGCCAGGGGGGTGCAGAGGTCGGCGCCGACGTCGAACAGGTCGTTCTGGATGCGTTGCAGCAGTGTGGCCATGTCAGCCGGCAGGTCGCCGGCGGCGATGGCCACGCCGATCGCCGCGCCCGTCTCGTCGCAGTCGGCGTAGGCGACGAGGCGCGGATCCGTCTTGGCGGTGCGGCTGAAGTCGCCGAGCGCCGTGGTTCCGTCGTCGCCGGTACGGGTGTAGATGCGGGAGAGCACGACCATGACCCGCACACTAGCCTCTTGCCCGTGGACAGGTTCCGAGTGTCCGGCGGGGGACCGCTGGCCGGCGAGGTCGCCGTGGTCGGTGCGAAGAACAGCGCGCTGAAGCTGATGGCGGCTGCCCTGCTGGCAGTGGGACGCACCACGCTGACCAAGGTGCCCGACATCGTGGACGTCGCGGTGATGGCCGAGCTGCTGCGCCGGCTCGGGTGCGGGGTGGAGCACGACCCGGCGACCGGAACGGTGACCATCGACGTGCCCTCCGAACTCGGCCACCGCGCCGACTACGAGCTGGTCCGGGCGATGCGCGCCTCGATCAGCGTGCTCGGACCGCTGACCGTCCGCTGCGGCATCGCGGACGTCGCCATCCCCGGTGGCGACGCGATCGGCTCGCGTGGTCTGGACCTGCACGCCGACGGGCTCACCCGGTTGGGCGCCAACGTCCACGTCGACCACGGCTACCTGGTTGCCCAAGCCCCGAACGGGCTGGTGGGCGCGCCGATCTCGCTGGACTTCCCGTCCGTGGGCGCGACCGAGAACGTGCTCATGGCTGCCGTGCTGGCGCGCGGCACGACCGTGATCGAGAACGCTGCCCGCGAGCCGGAGATCGTCGACCTGGCCACCATGCTGGTCCGGATGGGCGCCGAGATCGAGGGCATCGGCAGCTCGACGATGGTGATCACCGGCGTCACGGCGCTGGCCCCGGTCGAGCACGAGGTGGTCGGAGACCGGATCGCCGCCGGCACGTGGATCTTCGCCGCCGCGCTGACCCGTGGTGACGTCACCGTGCGCGGGTTCGACCCGCGCCACCTCGGCTTCGTCCTGGACAAGCTGGTCGACGCCGGGGTGGTGATCGACCGGCAGGACGACGGGGTGCGGGTGACCTGCCCGCGCCGTCCGCGCGCCGTCGACGTCATGACGTTGCCCTACCCCGGCTTCCCGACGGACCTGCAGCCCTTCGCGCTGGTCTTCGACGCGCTGGCCGAGGGGTCTGCGATGGTCACCGAGAACCTGTTCGAGGCCCGGTTCCACACGGCGTCCGAGCTCGCCCGGCTCGGCGCCGACGTCCGCGTCGACGGGCACCACGCGCTGCTGCGCGGGCGGGAGCGGCTGTCCGCCGCACCGGTGGTGGGCAGCGACATCCGGGCGGCCGCCGCGCTGGTGCTGGCCGGGCTCGCGGCGGACGGCGTCACCACCGTCGAGGGGGTCAAGCACGTCGACCGCGGCTACCCGAGCTTCGACGCCGACCTGCGCGGGCTCGGTGCCGACGTCCGGCGCGAGAGCGTCGCCGACGGCGCGTTCTAGCTCACTGGGCCGCTAGCGCGGCCCGCGCAGCAGGGCGCGGGCGACCCGGGCCTCGTCCCGGAACACCATGACCCGCGGCCCCTCGGTGGTCGGGGCGAGGGTGGCGCGGACCCCTTGAGCGGCCAGCCGCGCCCGGATCAGCTCGGCCTCGGCGAAGGACGGTGGCTCGGCGACGGCCACCAGCAGCCCGTAGTCGTCCGGGCTGCCGGACCGCGGTGGTGCGGCCACCAGCGAGCTGCCGCGGCGGAACGTCCAGCGCAGCAGCACGACCAGCAGTCCGACCGCCGCGAACGCGACGACCGGGCCGTACACGAACGAGTAGCTGCCCCAGGAGGCCACCCGCCCAGTGTCGGCCAGCCGCCTACGTCGCGCCAGGGCAGCGAAGCGGTCGTCGGCGGCGCTGGCTACAGTCCTCGTCATGTCCGCACAGCAGAAGATCACCGTCATCGGTGCCGGCCTGATGGGCTCCGGCATCGCCCAGGTCAGCGCGCAGGCCGGCCACCAGGTCGTGCTCCGCGACGTCACCGACGAGGCGCTCGGCCGGGCACGCTCGGCCATCGAGGCGTCGTACGCGCGGTTCGTCGCCAAGGACCGGATGACCGCGGACGATGCGACGGCGGCGCTCGCCCGGATCACCACCACGACCGAGCTGGACGCCGCAGCGGACAGCGACCTCGTCGTCGAGGCGGTCTTCGAGAGCCTGGACGTCAAGACGGCCCTCTTCACCGACCTGGACCGCATCTGCCGGGACGGCGCGGTGCTGGCCACGAACACCTCGGCCATCCCGATCACCCAGATCGCCGCGGCGACCTCACGGCCGGAGGCGGTCGTGGGCACGCACTTCTTCTCGCCGGTGCCGATGATGCAGCTGTGCGAGCTCGTCCGCGGCTTCAAGACCAGCGACGAGACGCTGGCCAGGGCCCGCGAGTTCGCCGAGTCGGTCGGCAAGACGTGCATCGTGGTGAACCGGGACGTCGCGGGCTTCGTCACGACGCGGCTGATCGCCGCGCTGGTGGTCGAGGCGGTCAAGCTGGTCGAGAACGGCGTGGCCAGCGCGGAGGACGTCGACATCGCCTGCAAGCTCGGCTTCGGGCACGCGATGGGTCCGTTGGCCACGGCCGACCTGACTGGCGTCGACATCCTGCGCAACGCCTCCCGCAACATCTACATCGAGACCCAGGACGAGAAGTTCAACCCCCCGGAGACGCTGAACCGGATGGTCACCGCGGGCGACATCGGCCGCAAGTCCGGCCGCGGGTTCTACTCCTACGACGGCTAGACCGGTGCCGGCGAACGCAGTGGCGACCTGATGCACACCGCTCTGTCCCTGGTCGCGATCGCGATCGTCGTGGTGACCGTGGCCGGGCTGGCGCGTCGGGTCGGCGCGTCGCCGCCGCTCGTGCTGGTCGGCGTCGGGGTGCTGTGCGCCTACCTGCCGTTCATCCCCGACGTCCGGCTGGACTCCGACGTGGCCCTGGTCGGTGTGCTGCCGCCGCTGCTCTACGCGGCGGCGATCCGCACCTCGCTGGTGGACTTCCGGGCGAACCGGTCCTCGATCCTGCTGCTGTCCATCGGTGCGACGCTGTTCACCACCGCCTGCGTGGCGTTCGTCGCCTTCTGGGTCATCCCGGCTCCCTTCTCGCTGGCGGCGGCCTTCGCGCTCGGCGCGGTCGTCGCGCCGCCGGACGCGGTCGCCGCGACGTCCATCGCCCGCCGGATCGGCCTGCCGCGCCGGGTGGTCTCGATCCTCGAGGGCGAGAGCCTCGTCAACGACGCCACCGCCCTCGTCGCGCTGAACACGGCGCGCGCGGCGATCATCTCGACCATCGCCATCTGGCAGGTCGGGTTGGACTTCGTGTGGGCGTCGCTCGGCGGGGTGCTGGCCGGCGTGGTGGTCGCCCAGGTGTTCTCGTTCGTCCGTCGCCGGGTGGACGACCCGGTGATCGACACGGTGCTCTCGCTGCTGGCACCGTTCGTGGCCTACCTCGTGGGCGAGGAGCTGCATGCCTCCGGGGTGCTCTCCGTCGTCGTCACCGGGCTGCTGCTCGGGCACCGCTCGCACCTGCTGCAGTCCGGCGCCTCGCGCCTCGCCGAGGCCAGCAACTGGCGCACGATCCAGTTCCTGCTGGAGAACGCCGTGTTCCTGCTGATCGGGCTCCAGGCGCCGTTCGTGGTGCGCGAGGCCCGCGCGGAGCTCAGCGACACCACGTTGCTGGTGGTCTGCGGCGCCGTCCTGCTCGCCGTCCTGCTGTCCCGGTTCGTCTGGGTGTTCGGGGCGTACTCGGTGCGTCTTCTCCTGCGTCGTCCGGTCGACCAGGACGGCTGGACCTGGCGCTCGTCCATGCTGGTCTCGTGGGCCGGCATGCGCGGGGTGGTCACCCTGGCCGCCGTGCTCGCGCTGCCGGCGCAGACGCCGCACCGCGGGACGCTGCTGCTGGTCGCGTTCGTGGTGGTGGTCGGCACGCTGTCCCTGCAGGGGCTGACGCTGCCCGCGCTCGCGCGCTGGCTGCGGCTGCCCGGGCCGGACCCGGCCGAGGACGCGCTCGCCCAGGCCGCGCTGCTCAGCGAGGTGAGCAAGGCCGGCATCGAGCGCCTGGACAGCGAGCGCACCGCCGACGACCCCGACGACGTCGTGGAGTCGCTGCGCGGCAAGTCCGAGCAGCGGGTCGCGAGCGCCTGGGAACGGCTGGGCCGCCCGCACGAGGAGTACGAGCCGCCGACCGCGACGTACCTGCGGCTGCGGCTGGCCATGCTGGACTCCGAGCGCGCCGCGCTGATCAAGGCCCGGGACGAGGGACGCTACGACGACGAGGTGCTGCGCGCGGGCACCGCGGTGCTGGACGTCGAGGAGTCCCTGCTGGACCGGGCCGAGCTGAGCAACGAGCGGGTCGCCGAGCGACTCGCGCCCGCCCGGGCGGCCGCCGGGTGCGAGCACCTGATGTCCGCACCCACGCTGGTCAAGCCGGGCACCCCGGACGGCTGCGAGGAGTGCCTGCGGGACGGCACGACGTGGGTGCACCTGCGGCTCTGCCTGACCTGCGGGCACGTGGGCTGCTGCGACAGCTCGCCGCACCGGCACGCGGACCGGCACTACGACGAGACCTCGCACCCGGTGATGCGCAGCTTCGAGCCGCACGAGCACTGGCGCTGGTGCTACGTCGACGACCTGCTGGGATGATCGCGCGGTGACCGAGCCCGAGGTGCGAAGCGATCTGCTGCTGCGACTGGAGTCGTTCTACGACGCCGTGCCCCGCCAAGGCGCGCGGGCCGAGCTCATCGGACCGCTCGTGCTGTTCGTCCGTGAGGGTGCGGGGTGGCCGTACTACGCGCGTCCGGTGCGGCCCGACGTCCAGGTCAGCGGGGACGACGTCCGCGACGTCCTGGGGCGGATGGACGAGCTGGGGGTCCCGCACCAGCTCGAGTGGGTGAACGACCTGACCCCGTCGCTGGCCCAGGCCGTGCAGGACGCGGGCCTGACCCTGCAGCTCTGCCCGCTCATGGTGCTGGAGCCGGCGGACCTCGTCGTGCTGGACGCGCCCGGCGTCAGCGTCTCGGTGATGGACGCGGACGACCCGGACCTCGCGCTGGCGGACGCCTGCGCGCACGTGGCCTTCGGCGCGGGGATCGGCACGGCCGTGGGTGAGGGAGGCGTGGCCGAGCGGGACGCGTCGGCGGCCGAGCTGGATCCGGCGCGGGTCGAGCGGCTGCGCGCGGGCATCCGCAGCGGCGAGCAGGTGCGTGCAGTGGCCCGGACGGACGTCGGTCCGGTGGCCTCGGGTGGGTACCAGCACGCGGCCGGGGTCGCCGAGGTCGTCGGGATCGGCACGCTTCCCATCAGCCGGCGGCGGGGGATCGGTGCGGCCCTCGCCGGGGTGCTGGCTCGGGAGGCCTTTGCCCGCGGCGAGCACACCGTGTTCCTCAGCGCGCAGGACGAGGACGTGGCGCGGGTCTACGAGCGGGCCGGCTTCCGCCGCACGGGCACGTCCGGCATCGCCGAGCCCTGAGGCCCCGCCCGCCCGCCCCACCCCGCCCGCCCGCCCGGCCGCTCTCCCTGAGGTGTCGCGGCGCAACGCAGCTACGCACCTAGTGGAACTGTGTGCCGCCGCTCCAACAACACGACGTCCCCGGTGCGAGGCGGGGTTGGGACTGCGTGCCGTTACTCCATGCCTAGTGGAGCTGCGTTGCGCCGCGACCCCGGGAGGAGCCGGCGGGCGGACGTGACGACGCTCACCGGGCGCAAGCGTTCCGCCCGCGGTTACTCGCGGGTACGGTCCTAGGCGAGCCACTCGAGGAGGAGCCGTGCCTGACCGTGACCGTCCCTGGGTGATGCGCACGTACGCCGGGCACTCCAGCGCGAGCGCGTCGAACGCGCTGTACCGGCGCAACCTGGACAAGGGCCAGACCGGGCTGTCCGTCGCCTTCGACCTGCCCACCCAGACCGGCTACGACCCCGACCACGAGCTCGCCCGCGGCGAGGTCGGCAAGGTGGGGGTGCCGATCAGCCACATCGGCGACGTCCGGCAGCTCTTCGACGGCATCCCGCTGGCCACGATGAACACCTCGATGACGATCAACGCCACCGCGATGTGGCTGCTGGCGCTCTACCAGGTCGCGGCCGAGGAGCAGGCGCTCGCGGACGGGACCGACCCGGCCGAGGCGGTCCGGGCGCTGTCCGGCACGACGCAGAACGACATCATCAAGGAGTACCTGTCCCGCGGGACGTACGCGTTCCCGCCAGCGCCGAGCCTGCGGCTGATCACCGACATGATCGCCTACACGGTGTCGAGCATGCCGAAGTGGAACCCGATCAACATCTGCAGCTACCACCTGCAGGAGGCCGGTGCCACGCCGGTGCAAGAGGTCGCCTACGCGCTGTCCACCGCGGTCGCCGTCCTGGATGCGGTGCGAGACAGCGGTCAGGTGCCGCCGGACCGGTTCCCGGACGTCGTCGCGCGCATCTCGTTCTTCGTCAACGCTGGCGTGCGGTTCGTCGAGGAGATGTGCAAGATGCGCGCCTTCGTGCGGCTGTGGGACGAGCTGACCCGCGAGCGGTACGGCGTCACCGACGAGAAGGCGCGCCGGTTCCGGTACGGCGTCCAGGTCAACAGCCTGGGACTGACCGAGGCGCAGCCGGAGAACAACGTCCAGCGGATCGTGCTGGAGATGCTCGCGGTCACGTTGAGCAAGGACGCACGGGCCCGGGCAGTCCAGCTGCCGGCCTGGAACGAGGCGCTCGGGCTGCCGCGCCCGTGGGACCAGCAGTGGTCCCTGCGGATCCAGCAGGTGCTGGCCTTCGAGTCGGACCTGCTCGAGCACGACGACCTGTTCGAGGGCAGCAAGGTCGTCGAGGCGAAGGTGGCCGAGATCGTCGAGGGTGCCCGCGCCGAGATGGCCCGGGTGTCCGACCTGGGTGGGGCGGTGGCGGCGGTCGAGTCCGGCTACATGAAGTCGGCGCTGGTCGCCTCGCACTCGGCCCGGCGGGCCCGGATCGAGTCCGGCGAGGACGTCGTGGTCGGGGTCAACCGGTTCGAGTCCACCGAGCCGAACCCGCTGACCGCCGACCTCGACACGGCCATCCAGTCCGTGGACGCCGACGTCGAGTCCCGCGCCGCGGCGGCGGTGCGCGAGTGGCGGGACGAGCGGGACGCCGACCCGGCCCGCCGCGAGGCCGCAGACCAGGCGCTGCAACGGCTTCGCGCCGAGGCGGCCAGTGACGCCAACCTGTTCGAGGCGAGCCTGGAGTGCGCCCGGGCCGGGATCACCACGGGGGAGTGGGCGGGCGTCCTGCGCCAGCAGTTCGGGGAGTACCGGGCCCCCACCGGCGTGAGCGGTTCGGTCGGAGTGGGCGAGATCAACGACGAGCTCGCGGTGGTCCGGGAGGCGGTGCGGGCGGCCAGCGCGGAGCTGGGGGAGCGGCTGCGGCTGCTCGTCGGCAAGCCCGGCCTGGACGGGCACAGCAACGGCGCCGAGCAGGTGGCGGTGCGGGCGCGGGACGCCGGCTTCGAGGTGGTCTACCAGGGGATCCGGCTCACCCCCGCCGAGATCGTGGCGGCCGCGGTGGCCGAGGACGTGCACTGCGTCGGCCTGTCGGTGCTGTCCGGCTCGCACATGGCGCTGGTGCCGGCGGTGCTGGACGGCCTGCGCGAGGCCGGCGCGGGCGACGTCCCGGTCATCGTCGGCGGGATCATCCCCGAGTCCGACGAGCGGGCCCTGCGTGAGCTCGGCGTGGCCGCCGTGTTCACCCCCAAGGACTTCGGGCTGACCGCGATGATGGGGCAGATCGTCGAGGTCATCCGGGCCGCGCGGCGGGTCGACTCGCCTATATCTCACATGTGAGATACGGTCGGCGGTATGGCAGATGACTACCTGGTCCGCATCGGCGGCCTGATCCGCGACGCCCGCAAGCACCGGGGCTGGACGCAGACCCAGCTCGCCACGGAGCTCGGCACCAGCCAGAGCGCGGTCAATCGTATCGAGAAGGGCGGGCAGAACCTCAGCCTGGAGATGCTGGCCCGGATCGGCGAGGCCCTGGACTCCGAGATCGTCACCCTCGGGACGTCGGGCCCGAGCCACCTGCGGGTGGCCGGCGGGACCGAGCTGTCCGGCGAGATCGACGTCAAGACCAGCAAGAACGCCGGCGTCGCGCTGCTGTGCGCGTCGCTGCTCAACCGCGGCACGACCACGCTGCGCAAGGTGGCCCGGATCGAGGAGGTCAACCGGCTCATCGAGGTGCTGGAGTCGATCGGCGTCCAGACCCGCTGGCTGAACGCGGACAACGACCTCGAGATCGTGCCGCCCGCCGTCCTCGACCTGGCCGGTATCGACGCCGAGGCGGCCCGCCGCACCCGTTCGATCATCATGTTCCTGGGGCCGCTGATGCACCGGCTCGAGACGTTCGAGATCCCCTACGCCGGAGGCTGCGACCTCGGCACCCGCACGGTCGAGCCGCACATGACCGCGCTGCGCCCGTTCGGCCTGGAGGTCAAGGCCACCGAGGGCACGTACCACGCGCACGTCGACGCGGGCACCCAGCCGCGACGTCCCATCGTGTTGACCGAGCGCGGCGACACGGTGACCGAGAACGCGCTGCTGGCCGCTGCCGGCCACGCCGGGACGACGATCATCCGCAACGCCAGCCCGAACTACATGGTCCAGGACCTGTGCTTCTTCCTGACCGAGCTGGGTGTGCAGATCAAGGGAATCGGGACGACGACGCTCGAGGTCACCGGTGTCGCCCAGATCGACCGCGACGTCACCTACGCGCCGAGCGAGGACCCGATCGAGGCGATGAGCCTGATCACCGCGGCCATCGTGACCGGCTCCACCATCACCGTGCGGCGGGTGCCGATCGAGTTCATGGAGATCGAGCTCTCGCTGCTGGAGGAGATGGGTTTCCGGTACGAGCGCACCGAGGAGTACCTGGCGCTCAACGGCCACACCCGGTTGGTCGACATCACCACCCACCCGTCGACCCTGCGTGCGCCGCTGGACAAGATCCACCCGATGCCGTTCCCGGGTCTGAACATCGACAACCTGCCCTTCTTCGCGGTCATCGCGGCCCAGGCCACCGGCACCACGCTCCTGCACGACTGGGTCTACGAGAACCGGGCGATCTACCTGACCGAGCTCACCAAGCTCGGCGGCCAGGTCACGCTGCTGGACCCGCACCGGGTGCTCATCGAGGGCCCAACCCGTTGGCGCGCAGCGGAGATCGTCTGCCCGCCCGCGCTACGACCGGCGGTGGTCATCCTGATCGCGATGCTCGCGGCCCGCGGGACCTCGGTGCTGCGCAGCGTGTACGTGATCAACCGCGGCTACGAGGACCTCGCCGAGCGGCTCAACGCCCTCGGGGCGCAGATCGAGACGTTCCGCGACATCTGAGCGCCGTCCTGGTCGTTCAGGTCAGTCCGGCGGCGACGGCCCGCACGATCCGCTCGATGCGCTCGGGTGAGGTCCCGAGGTTGACCCGGACGTGCCCCTCGCCGCCGGGCCCGAACGATCGTCCGTCGTTGACCATCACCCGACCTCGTTGCAGCGCAACGCGTGCGGGGTCGGTATGGCCGTACGCCCGGACGTCGAGCCAGGCCAGGTACGTCGCCTCCAGCGGGCGGTGCCGGGCGTCGGGCAGGTGCTCGGCGACGGCCTCCTCGTACACGGCCCGATTCGTGGCGAGCCGCTGCACCCAGGCATCCAGCCACGGCTGGCCGCCGGCGTAGGCCGCCTGTGCCGCAACGATTCCCAGCGTCGAGGTGCTGTGGTTGTCGACCATCGGCAACGCCCGCAGTGCCTTCAGGTCCGCGGTGTCACCTGCGACGATCTGCGCGCACTTGAGGGCCGGCATGTTCCAGGCCTTCGTCGCCGACATCAGCGTGGTGGTGACCTCGGCGCCGCCGGGAAGGGTCGCGAGCGGGACGTGCACGGCGCCGGGCAGGACCAGCCCGGCGTGGATCTCGTCGCTGACCACGCGTCCCCCGTACCGGTGCACGACCTCCAGGAGGGCGACCAGCTCGTCGCGGGTGAACGCCCGTCCCCAGGGGTTGTGCGGGTTGGCGAGCAGCACGGTGCGGGCCCCGGCGGCCATCGCCGCGTCGATGCGCCCCAGGTCGAGCGTGGCGCGCTCGGCGTCGGGGTCGAGCGGGATCGTCACCAGCTCGCGCCGGGACTGCGGCACCACCTGCAGGAACGGCGGGTACGTCGGGGTCGGCACGATGACCGGCGCGTCCGCGCACAGCGTGGTCAGCGCGAGCAGGATGCCGTGCATGACGTCCACGGTGCTGACCACGGACGACGCCGGCACCTGCCAGCCCCACTGCCGCCGGGCGTAGGCGGCGAAGACCTCCGGGAGCGCGGACGACGCGTCGAACGGCGGGTAGCCGAAACCGCCGGCCGCCACGGCTGCGGCCACGGCGTCGCGCACGACGGGGTCGGGCGCGACGTCCGTCTCCGCGACCCAGGCGGGGAGCACGTCGGTGGGCGGGTAGGTCCACTTGAGCCCGCCGCGGGCTCGCAGCTCGTCGTCGGTCAGGTCCACGATGGGGGGTGCGGCCATAGCGCGATCCTGCCAGTCGGTCGGCGAGTCGATACCGTTGCCCGGTGAGCGATCTGCAGTGCCCGGCAACCGTCCTCGTCCTCCGGCACGGCCAGTCCGCCGGCAACGTCTCGCGCCGGCTGTCGTCGGCCGCCCCCGGCGGCGAGCTGACCGAGCACGGCCGACAGCAGGCCGCCGACGCCGCGGCCACCTTGGTCGACCGCAACATCGCGCGGGTCTACGCCAGCCCGCTGGTGCGGGCCCAGCAGACGGCGCAGATCGTGGCCGAGACGGTGGGCGCCGGGCCCGTGCAGCTGCTGGACGACGTCCGCGAGTTCTCCTTGGGGGAGTGCGAGGGCAGCGACACCGACGAGGACTGGGCTCGGGTGGACGGCCTGTTCGACTCCTGGTTGAACGGACACCTCGAGCACGCCCTGCCGGGCGGCGAGTCCGGGCTGGACGTGCTGGCCCGGATCAGGTCGGGCCTGGAGGCGGTCGCCGACCAGCACCGGGGCGAGACGGTGGTCGTGGTGAGTCACGGCGGGGTGATGTCGATGGCTCTGCCACTGATCGCGGGCGACGTCCGCGACGACCGGGCCCGGGGGTCGGGGGTGCCGAACTGCGGGCTGGTCGAGATGCAGGGCGACGCCGACGGCTGGAGCCTGGTCGCGTGGCCCACCCGGAGCCCGGCGCTGGGCAGCGACCCGCACCCCGGTGACCTGGCCGAGCTCGTGGACCGTGCCGACAGCGAACGCAACGAGCCGCCGCCCCTGCCACCGGACCGGCCGCCGCTGCCCGGCTCGGCCTACGCGACGGTGCGGGGCATCGCGTGCGCGAGCCTGCCGATCGCGCAGGCCTGGGCGACGCAGGCGTCGGTGACGGGCCTCGGCTTCACGCCGTCCCCCGGTGCGGTCGACGAGGTCACCGCCTGGCTGGACGACCACTCGCCCAGTGCCTGGCACCTGGTCGTCGGCGAGCACTGGGCGCCCGAGGTGGCCGCCCGGCACGGGCTGGTCGAGGTGATGCGGCACGGGGTCTGGGTCTGCGAGGAGGTCGCGGGGGAGCCCGACGTCCTCGCCGACGTCCGCGCCGAGGGGCTCACGCTGGAGCCGGCGGCAGACGTGGCCGAGTTCGTGTCCGTGTTCGGTGCGGACCTGGCGCCGATCGTCGAGGGCCAGCTCGACCTGCCCGACCGGGCCTTCCCGGTGCTGCGGCACGACGGACGCGTCGTCGGCTGCGCGCGGCTGCGCGACCTCGCCGGGACGACGTACGTCGGCGGGATCACGGTGCTGCGCGAGTTCCGCGGTCGCGGGTGGGGGCTCGCCCTTTCGGCCCTGGCCACCCGGTCCGCGCTGCAGCGGTCGCCGATCGCCTGGTTGCACTGCGAGGACACGGTGGCCGGCCTGTACGCGCGGCTCGGCTACCGCCGGGTGACCACCCACGTGCACCTCGGGCCGGCAGCGACGCAGTCGTGAGGGTCACCGACCTCCCGGCCGAGCTCCTGGACGAGTGCGCGCTCCTGTACGTCGACACCTTCGCCGCGCCGCCCTGGAACGAGTCCTGGCGGCCCGAGGATGCCCGGCAGCGGCTGGTCGACTTCCGGCGGACCCCCCGGGCCCACGGCGCCGCGGTGCTGGACGACGACGACCGCCTCCAGGGTTTCGCGATCGGGCACCTGGAGCGGAACCAGGCCGCCGACCACTTCTGCCTGCAGGAGATGTGCGTCCGCCCGGCGAGCCAGCGGGCGGGGTACGGCTCAGCCCTGCTGGGCGCGCTCGAGGAGAGGCTGCCGGGCGTCTCGCACTGGTACCTCCTGACGGCCAGGGACAGCCCAGCGGCAGCCTTCTACGCGAGGCACGGCTTCCGGCCCGCCGGGCGGATGTCGGTGTTCGTCCGCACCCCGCCAGCCAGCGCGTCGCCCCCGACCTGACGCGCCGTCACCGGGTCGTGGCGAGCCAGGCGGCGACGGCGGCGAGGCCGGGCGCGATGCGGTGAGCGCTCCCTGCTCTCCAGCTGCGTCCTCCAGCGCTCAGTGCCAGAAGTCCGAGAGCCGCTCGGCGAGTAGGCGAGCCTGGTCGTGGCCGCCTCGGGCGGCCGGCAGGCGGGTGGACGGATCCAAGGCGTTGGCGTTGAACACGTCCCCCGCGCCGGCATCGGGGAAGACGGTCTCGACCTCGCTGCCGGCGGCCCGCAGCTCGTCCACCTGGCTGCCGAGGTCCATGCCCCACGCCGCCGGCATCCGTGACCGGCCGCTGAACGGTGAGAGCACCAGCACCCGCTCGTATCCCGCGGCCAGGTCGGCGTTCTCGCTACGCCGGTAGCCGCCGTTGAGGTACTGGTTCTCGCCGATGCGGTAGGGCGTCATCGCTGAGGTGCTGGCGGCGACGGCGTCCACCAGGTCGACTCCGCTGCCCCGGTCGAACAGGACCGGTTCACCGGTGCGGGCGTCGACCGCCGGGATGAGCACCGGCTGCTGTGGCCAGTGGTGGCTGGGCAGCCGGGCGGCGACGACGTCGCGCCAGCGCGTTGGGCTGGTGCCCCCCGAAGGCTGCAGCTCGAGGGCTGCGGCGCCCAGCCGGCGGCGCATGTCGGACGCATCCTCGGCAGCAGCGATGATCGCGTTCGACCACTCCAGGTAGTCCGGTCCCGAGACCCCCGAACCAGCTCTGCGGCTCGGTGCGGCATTGCCGGTCCGACGCGCGGGAGGCACCTCGGCCAGGATGGCGGCGTACAGGTCGGCCGGCCGGGTGCCGCTGGTGACCTGGGCCGCCACCGTCGATCCGGCCGACGTCCCGATGATCAGATCGGCCTCGGTGACGTCGACCCCAGCCTCAGCCAGTCCAGCGATGAGGCCGAGCTCCCACGCATTGCCGGCCGCGCCGGCGCCGGCGAGCACCAGGGCGCGCTGGCGTGACTGGGGTGTGGTGTCCACGCGGTGCGCCGTCAGCCGGCCGGCGCCGCGAAGGTGCTGGTACCCAGGGTCAGAGAGGTCGTGGCGTCCGTGCCGTCGCGCTGGTAGCCGATGGCCACGGTGTCGCCGGGCTTCTTCGTGATCGAGATGGCCTGCAGCTGGTCGGCGCTGTGGATCCGCTGTCCGTCCAGGCTGGTGATGAGGTCGCCCTGGCGCAGACCCGCGAGCGCAGCGGCACCCCCGGGCGTCACGGCGGACACGAAGAGCGCGTCCGGGGCGATCCCCTCGTCCGCGCGCACGACCGGCACCACGGACATCCCGAAGTCGCCGTGCGTCACCTTGCCGTTGCTGATCAGCTCCTGCGCGATGCGCTGGGCGAACGCCGCCGGGATCGCGAAGCCCAGTCCGATGCTGCCGCCGACCGGGACGCCCAGCGAGTCGCTGGCCGTGGCTCCCGCGGTAGGGACCCCGACCAGCTCGCCGTTGCAGTTCGCCAGGGTGCCGCCGCTGTTGCCCGGGTTGATGGACGCGTCGGTCTGGACCGCCGAGGTGACCAGCGCGGTGGTGTCGCCGTCCGCCGGAACGCGGATCGAGCGCCCGAGGCTGCTGACGACGCCGGCCGTGAACGTGTCCGCCAGCCCGAGGGGTGCCCCGATGGCGAAGACCTGGTCCCCCACCGTCGGCGGTGAGCCGAACCGGATCGGGGTGACCGAGGACTTCGGGTCGACCTTGAGGACCGCCAGGTCGGTGTCGTTGTCGCGCCCGACGATCGTGGCCGGCAGCTGCTCGCCGTTGGGGCGCTGCACCGTGATCGTGCCGCCGCCGACGCCCGGTGAGATGACGTGGTTGTTGGTCAGGATGTGCCCGTCGGTGTCCAGGAACTCACCGGAGCCGTTGCCGGACGACGCCCCCGCGCTGACGAGGATCGTGACCACGGAGGGCATGGTCGAACGGGCGACGTCGCGCGGGTTGCACAGTGCGCTGTCCCTCGCCCGGGACCAGCCGATGCCTGCCACGAGCGCGACGACGGACACGAGGACCAGCGCGGCCACGAGGGGGAACCAGGTCGAGCGGAACAGCCTGCTCATCCTCGAACCGTAGGGCCGGCCCGCTGGTCGGACAAGGCTCACCGCGCAGGGTGGTTCCCGCGCACGTCCGGGTGGAGACTGGGATCCCCGCGCCGAGGACGGTGTCCCATGAACAAGACCCTGCTGGCAGCCCTCACCGACTCCGAGCGGTTACTCGTCGCCGACACCGAGCGCGACGCCCTCGCGGCCCTCGACGAGGACGCCGCGGTCGAGCTGCACGGGCGGATCCGACAGGCGCGCAACAAGTTCGTCGGTCAGTACCGCCGCGGCGCGAGTGCGCGGGTGCCAGCCAAGGCTGCGCGCGGAGCGGCGCGACCCGCGAACCAGCGCGCTGCGTTGAAGGCGGAGGCGTTCGAGGAGGCGCTGTCCCGGGTGAGCCGGCGGGTGAGCGTGCTCGCGGCGCAGTCGGCGAAGCAGCTGCGCGACGAGCGCATCGCGGCGGCCCGTCCCGCGACCCCCACGGCGACCAGGGCGACGGCGAAGAAGGCGACCAAGAAGCCCGCGAAGAAGGCCGCCAGCCCGGCGGCCAGGGCGTCGAAGGCGCCGGTGGGCGACCGGGCGCTGCGGTCGCCGGCGAAGCAGAAGGCCCGCGCCAGCACGCAGTCCGCAGGGGCGCGACGCCAGGCCAAGCGCGACAGTCGTTAGGGCGCCGGCGGCAGGACCCGGCGCAGCCGCAGAGGGATGACGACCCAGAAGGCGACGATCGCGACCAGCAGCGCGCTACCCGCGACGATGCCCTCCCACCGGCCCAGGACGACGGAGAAGACCAGCGTCACGACACCGGTCAGCGACAGCCCGAGCGCGCCCAGCCCCGCTCGGGCGAGGCGGTCGGCGGCGTCGACCAGCCGGTCCTTCTCGTGCCGACGGAACAGCGCCCGGTGCACTGCCACGGGCGCCACCAGCAGGATCGTCGCGACGCAGGACAGGAGGACCGTGACCAGGTAGATCCCGCGCTCGAACGGCGGCAGCCCGGCGAACCGGGCCTGGAACGGCAGCGTGAGCAGGAAACCGGCGAGGATCTGCACCCCGGTCTGGGTGACCCGAAGCTCCTGGAGCAGCTCGGTCCAGTTGCGGTCCAGGCGCTGGTCGCGCGACTCGTGGCGGTCGTCCTGCCGCCCGCCGTCGGAGTTGTGCGAGACCATCGCCCGACGGTAGCGGGGACTCTCGGCAGGAGTCGATGCTGCGACCACTGCTTGACAGCACGAAGATCGTGAAGGTAGGACGAGCGCATGCTGCGACGCCTCCTGATGGTTCTGACGGCGACGATCGTCGTCCTCTCCCTCGGTGCCCAGTCGGCCCAGGCCGCCGATGGCTATCAAGAAACCACCCCGGACAACACCGGCAACGTGTCCTGCCAGATCCTGGTCGGGGCACCGTCCTACGGTGGCTTCGGCTGCTTCCACGCGAACGGCGACTACGTGTATGTCACCGACAGTCGTCGCGACGGCAACAGCGTTGCGGTGCAGTGGAAGCTGGCCAACAGCTCACGGCACGGCCTGATCCGCAACAAGGACGGCGCAGGGCTCCTGAGCAACAATCGGGGCGTCGTCAACAAGGACTTCCCGGAGGGCGATCAGGTCGCGATGCGCGTCGGGCTGTGCAGCGTGTCGTCGACGCGGGACTGCCACGATCCCGGCGACTACGACTGGATCTCCGGCTGGCAGTGGGCGGCCGTCTCATGATCGGCCGGCTGCTCGTGGGCCTTGGCGCCGCGGGCTTGACCGTTCTGCTCTCTGCGTCGAGTGCCGCGGCAGCCGCGCTGGAGTACAACGAGACCACGCCCAAGCGGGAGAGTCCGACGTGCCAGATCCTGGTGAACGCCGCCGCCTCGGCCGGGGTCGGCTGCTTCCAGACGTACGGCGACGTGTTCTGGGTCGGTGACAGCATCGCGGACGGCCGCAGTGTTGCGGTGTACTGGAAGCTGGGAGACGACTCACGTCGCGGCCTGGTCCGCAACAAGGACGGCTCGGCGCAGGTGGTGCTGAACGGCGGGTGGGGTTACGCGAACAAGAACCTGCCGGAGGGCAAGCGTCTCGGCCTTCGACTGGGTACCTGCGACGCGCACGGCAGCGTGACCTGCCATGAGGTCGACGACTACACGTGGGTGTCCGGCTGGGTGTGGGGCTCAACCGGCTGAGACACCGGCCCGGCCCACCCTGGGGCGGCTCAGCGCACCAGGATGCAGGCGGCGCCGGGGACGTCGACCGTTCCGGCTGGTGGCCCAGGGGCGCCATCCGGGCCGAGCGGGAGCGAGGTGACGGTGCCGGACCACTGGTTGGCGGACAGCAGCCACCGCTCGTCCGGTTCCAGCGCGAGGTGGCGGGGGAACGCCCCACCGGGATGGTGCACCCCGAGGCGTCGGGCGGCCGACCCGGCGACCGCTAGACCGAGGTGGACGATGGCGTCCCGACCGGCGCCGTCGGTGTCTCGCACGCCGACGTACGCGTGGTGACCGTCGGCGGTGACGAGCACCTCCGACGGCAGCCCGGGCACGTCGAGCGGGACGACGGTGCCGACGCTGAGCCGCCCGGCGTCCGGGTCGTAGCGGCAGAGCGCGACCGCCCCGGCCAGCTCCAGGACGAGCAGGGCCGCCCGGCCCGACGGGTGGAAGGTGAGGTGGCGGGGTCCGCTGCCGGCCGGTGCGGCGGTGCGCGAGATCTCGATGAGCCGGCCGTCGTCGTCCAGCCGGTAGGTGGTGACCGAGTCGGCGCCGAGGTCGCTCACCAGCAGGTGCCGGCCGTCGGGGGACTCGCGCACCTGGTGGACGTGCGCGGCGCTCTGCCGTTCGTGCGGCCCGGAGCCGTTGTGCTGCACCAGGCCGGTGCGGCGTCCGACCCCGCCGTCATCGTCCAGCGCGAAGGCCGCGATGGTGCCCGAGGTGTACCCCGCCACGACCACGTGACCGCGGTGCACCACCAGGTGGCACGGGTCGTCGCCGGCACCCGCGCGCACGATGGTGTCCTCAGGGTCCGTCAGTGACACGGACGCGACCGTGCCACCGGTGTGCTCGGCGGCCGCGTACAGGGTGACGCCGTCGTTCGACGTCGCGATCCACGACGGATCGGTGAGCGCCACGGATCCGGTGGCGCGCAACGCCCCCGTCGTCGGGTCGAGCTCGGCCCGCACGACACCGGGCGAGCCCGTCCCCGTCGTGTAGCTGCCGATGAGCAGCTCGTGCACGTCATGGTCGGGGCTCACCCGGCGAACGCTACCCGTGTGCGGTGGCTCAGGCCGCGACGGCCTTGACGGTCACCGGGACGTTGCCGCGGGTGGCCTTCGAGTACGGGCACACCTGGTGCGCGGCGTCGGCCAGCTGCTGCGCCGTCTCCAGGTCGACGTCCGGGATGGCGATCTCCAGGTCGACCGTGATGGCGTAGCTGTCGCCCTCGGGACCGAAGCCGACGGCTGCGGTGACCAGGGAGCGGGACGTGTCGATGCCCTGCTGCTTGGCGACCAGGCCGAGGGCGCCCTGGAAGCACGCGGAGAACCCCGCGGCGAACAGCTGCTCGGGGTTGGTTCCGGTGCCTGGGCCGCCCATCTCCTTGGGGGCCGTGAGGTCGAGGTCCAGGATCCCGTCCTCGCTGGTGGCGTGGCCGCTGCGGCCGCCCGTGGCGCTGGCGCGGGCCGTGTACACGATCTTCGTGGGGGTGTTGGTCATGCAGGCGGCAGCAGCGCCGCTGTCCGATTTCTTCCCGGGATTCGCCGACGTGATCAGCGACACGGTCGAAAATCCGGTGAGCACTGTCGGCGGGGAAGCGTATAGTTACCCTAAGTGACTCCCTCCACGCTCCCACCCGAGACGGCCGCGCCCGAGCGCCCGAGCTCGGGTGCCATCGCATCCCTGTGGCGCATGCGGCCCTACGTTCGGCCCTACGCCTGGCGCATGGTGGTCATGGTGCTGGCGGCCCTGGGCGGGGTCGCGGCCAGCATCGTCGTCCCGCTGGTCACGGCCAAGGTGGTGGACGGCCCGATCGCCCACCACGACAAGGCCGGCCTGCTGCCGCTCGCGCTGCTGGCCATCGGCCTCGGCGTCGCGGAGGCCGTGCTCATCTTCATCCGCCGCTGGGTGCAGAACACCGCGACCTTGGGCATCGAGCGCCGCATGCGCGACGACCTCTACATCCACCTGCAGGCGCTGCCGCCGTCCTTCCACGACCAGTGGCAGTCCGGGCAGCTGCTGTCCCGGGCCACCTCCGACCTCTCGGCCATCCGACGGTTCACCGGCTTCGGCGTGGTCTTCCTCATCGTGAACGTGGCCACGTTCGCCACGATCATCGGGCTGCTCGTGCACAAGGACGCCCTGCTGGGCACCCTGGTCGCGGTCACGCTGCTGCCCGTCATCCCGCTGTGCGCGCGCTTCGAGCGGCGCTACCGGCGGATCTCACGCCGGGTCCAGGACCAGCAGGGGGACGTCGCCACCCAGGTCGAGGAGGCCGCGACCGGTCTGCGGGTGATCAAGGCCTTCGGGCGGCGCGAGCTGGTCGCTGGGCGCTTCGACGAGAGCGCGCGCACCCTGCGCGGCACCCAGCTCGAGCAGGCCCGGCTCCGGGCCGGCTTCGTGTCGTTCCTCGACCTGATCCCGAACGTGGCGCTGGCCCTGGTGATGCTGCTCGGCGCGTTCGCCGTGAGCTCGGGGCGGCTCACCCTGGGCGGGCTCGTCGCCTTCATCACCCTGGTGCTCCAGCTGGTCTGGCCGGTCGAGGCCCTCGGCTTCATCCTGGCCTCCGCGCAGGAGGCAGCCACTGCGGCACAACGGGTCTACGAGGTCTACGACACCGTCCCGGCCATCCGCGACGACCCGCAGGCACAGCCGCTCGAGCGAGCCCGCGGGCACGTCCGGTTCGAGGGGGTGACCTTCGCGTTCGAGGGCAGCGACGAGCCGGTGCTGGCCGGCGTCGACCTGGACGTCCGGCCCGGCGAGACGCTCGCGATCGTGGGCAGCAGCGGGTCCGGCAAGAGCACCCTCGCGATGCTCGTCCCGCGGCTGGCGGACGTCACGCAGGGGCGCGTCACGATCGACGGCCACGACGTCCGTGAGCTCACCCTGCAGTCCCTGCGCAGCGCGGTCGCGACCGCCTTCGAGGAGCCGATCCTGTTCTCTGCCAGCGTCCGCGAGAACGTGACCCTCGGGCACCCGGATGCCACCGACGCCGAGGTCGAGCAGGCGCTCGCGCTGGCCCAGGCCGACTTCGTGCACGACCTGCCGTGGGGGCTGCAGACCCGGGTGGGCGAGCAGGGCATGTCGCTGTCCGGTGGCCAGCGCCAGCGACTCGCCCTGGCCCGGGCAGTCATCGGCCGCCCCGCCGTCCTGGTGCTGGACGACCCGCTGTCCGCGCTGGACGTCGAGACCGAGCACCTCGTGGAGCGGGCCCTCGCTCGGGTGCTGTCGACCACCACCGCGATCGTCGTCGTCCACCGGCCCAGCACCGTCGCGCTCGCCGACCGGGTCGCGCTGCTGCGGGACGGTCGGGTCCAGGCGGTCGGCACGCACTCGGACCTGATGGCCACCGTGCCGGAGTACGCCGACGTCCTCGGCCAGGAGGAGGAGGTGCGCGCCTCGTGAGCACCCGCACCCCCACCCCCACGGACCAGGGCTGGCGCGGTGTCGCCGCCGAGAAGCACGACGAGGTCTCCGCGAGCGTCTCGGCGCTGCTGCAGGCCCGGACGTCGCGGCTGCTCAAGAGCGTGCTGCGCCCGCACAAGCGCGGGATCTGGCTGCTCGTCGCGCTGATCGTCGTCCAGAACCTCGCGGCGCTCGCCGGTCCGCTGCTGGTCGGGCTCGGCATCGACAAGGGGCTCCCGCCGCTCATCGACGACCAGGACGCCGGACCCATCGTCACGGTGATCGTCGCGCTGCTGCTGGCCACCGCGATCCAGATGGTGTCCCAGCGCAGCTTCCTGGTGCTCACCGCGCGGATCGGCCAGGACGTCGTCCTCGACCTGCGGCGACGGGTGTTCGACCACTTCCAGCGGCTGTCCCAGGCGTTCCACGAGGAGTACACCTCGGGGCGGGTCATCTCCCGGCAGACCTCGGACATGGACGCGATCTCGGAGTTCCTGGCCGACGGCGTCCAGGCGGTCGTGGTGGCCGGGCTGTCGATCGTCACGATCGGCATCACGATGCTGCTGCTCGACGTGCCGCTCGCGCTGGTCGGCCTGACCTCGTTCATCCCGCTGGTGGCGCTCACGGTGTGGTTCCGCCGGGAGTCGGGCAAGGCGTACCGGTCCTCGCGGGAGGCCGTCGCCCGGGTCATCGTGCAGTTCGTCGAGACGTTCGGCGGCCTGCGCGCCGTGCAGGCGTTCCGGCGGGAGCCGCGCAACGAGGAGATCTTCCTCGGCCTGAACGAGGAGTACCGGCTCACCACGAAGCGCTCGTTCGACCTGATCGCCGTCTACATGCCGGGCATCAAGCTGGTCGGCAACCTGACGATCGGCGTGGTGCTGCTGTTCGGCGGGTACCGGGTGATGGACGGGGACCTGCAGATCGGCGTGCTGACCGCGTTCCTGCTCTACCTGCGCCGGTTCTTCGACCCGCTGCAGGACCTGTCGCAGTTCTTCAACTCGTTCCAGTCCGCGACCGCCGCGCTCGAGAAGCTGGCCGGGGTGCTCGACGAGCCGCTGTCGGTCCAGGAGCCCGAGTCGGCTCGGCCGCTGCCGAAGGCCCGCGGCGACCTGCGGTTGTCAGGCGTGCAGTTCGGTTACCGCGACCGCGTGGTGCTGCCGCACCTCGACCTGCACGTGCCGGCCGGCCAGACCGTGGCCCTGGTCGGGCGTACCGGAGCGGGCAAGACCACCATCGCCCGGCTCGTCGGCCGGGTCTGGGACCCGGTGCAGGGCAGCGTCGCGCTGGACGGGATCGACCTGCACGACCTGGGGGACGCCGACCTGCACCGCGCCGTGGTCACCGTCACCCAGGAGAGCTTCCTGTTCACCGGCACGGTGGCGGACAACATCGCCTTCGGCCGGCCCGGCGCGACCCGCGAGCAGGTCGAGGCGGCCGCTCGCGAGATCGGCGCGCACGACTTCATCTCGCGGCTGCCGCAGGGCTACGACACCGACGTGGCCAAACGTGGCGGGCGGTTGTCGGCCGGGCAGCGGCAGCTGGTGTCGTTCGCCCGGGCCTTCCTGGCCGACCCCGCGGTGCTGGTGCTGGACGAGGCGACGTCCTCGCTGGACATCCCGAGCGAGCGGCTCGTCCAGCAGGCGCTGCGCACCATCCTGGCTGACCGGACGGCGATCATCATCGCCCACCGGCTGTCGACGGTGGAGATCGCCGACCGGGTGCTGGTGCTGGAGGCCGGCCGGGTCGTCGAGGACGGGACGCCGTCCGAGCTGGTCGGTGGTGGCGGCCGGTACGCGACCCTGCACCGCCAGTGGGCGGACTCGCTCGTCTGAGTCGCGATCGACTGCGCGGCAACGGCTCTCAGAAGAGCCGGGACTCCACGTCGTCGTGCCCGCGCAGCGCGGCGTAGTCGAGCGTCACGCAGCGGATGCCGCGGTCCTGGGCCAGCGTGCGGGCCTGCGGCTTGATCTCCTGCGCCGCGAAGATCCCGGTGACCGGGGCCAGGTGCGGGTCCCGGTTCATCAGCTCGAGGTAGCGGGTGAGCTGCTCGACGCCGTCGATCTCGCCGCGTCGCTTGATCTCCACCGCGATGCTGGCGCCCGCGCCGTCCCGGCAGAGGATGTCGACGGGGCCGATGGCCGTCATGTACTCGCGGCGCACCAGGCTGTACCCGTCGCCGAGCGTGGTGATCTGCTCGGCCAGCAGCTGCTGCAGGTGCGCCTCGACGCCGTCCTTGACCAGTCCCGGGTCCACGCCGAGCTCGTGCGCGGAGTCGTGCAGCACCTCGTGGATCCGGACCACCAGGCGGTCCTCGGTCTTGGCGTGCCGGACGGTCCAGAGCTGCGTGACCCCGGCGACGACGTCCGCCTCGGCGGGCTCGCCCACCTCGAGCGTGCACGGCGGGCTCATCCAGTTCAGCGGCTTGTACGAGCCGCCGTCGGAGTGCACGAGCACGCTGCCGTCCGCCTTGACCAGCAGCAGCCGGGTGGCGAGGGGGAGGTGGGCGGTGAGCCGCCCGTCGTAGTCGACGGAGCAGCGGGCAATGACCAGACGCACCGGCGCAGCGTACCCGGCGCCCCCGGCGTCCCGCGGAGGCGTCGTCCAGCGTGGCGTTCGTCACGGGACTGGGGATCGGTGCCCCGGCTCTGGGAGGATGCCTGTCGGCGGTTTCGACGGTGGAGCCGCCCGAGCAGACGGAGGAACGGACGCGATGGCGCGTGAGCTGAGCACGATCGGTGTGGTGGGCCTGGGCACGATGGGCGCCGGGATCGTGGAGGTGTTCGCCCGCAACGGGCTGGACGTCGTCGCCGTGGAGGCCGACCCGGCCGGGCTGGAGCGGGGCAAGGGCCACCTGGAGCACTCCACCGGACGCGCGGTCGCCCGCGGCAAGCTCAGCGAGGCCGAGCAGGCCGAGCTCATCGGCCGCGTCCGGTTCGCCTCCAGCCTGGAGGACCTCGCCGACTGCGACCTGGTCGTCGAGGCCGTCCCCGAGCAGCTCAACCTCAAGCGCGAGATCTTCGGCAAGCTCGACTCGATCGTGCGGGCCGACGCCATCCTGGCCACGAACACCTCGAGCCTGTCGGTCACCGAGATCTCCGTGGCCACGCACAACCCCCGCCGCGTCGTGGGCCTGCACTTCTTCAACCCGGCCCCGGTGCTGAAGTTCGTCGAGGTGATCCGCACCGTGGTCACCGAGGACGACGTCGTGGACGACGTGAAGGCGCTCGCCGCGCGGCTCGGCAAGATGCCCGTCGTGGTCGGTGACAAGGCCGGCTTCATCGCGAACGCGCTGCTGTTCGGCTACCTGAACCACGCCGTGTCGATGTTCGAGTCGCGCTACGCCACCCGCGAGGACATCGACGCCGCCATGCAGCTCGGCTGCGGCCTGCCGATGGGCCCGCTGGCCCTGATGGACCTGATCGGCCTGGACACCGCCTACGAGATCCTCGACACGATGTACAAGCAGGGCCGCGACCGGCTGCACGCCCCGAGCCCGATCCTGAAGCAGATGGTCACCGCGGGCCTGAAGGGCCGCAAGAGCGGTCAGGGCTTCTACAAGTACGCCGAGGCCGGCTCGAGCGCCGTCGTCGCGGACACCCTGACCCCCGCGGACGAGCCGGGCGAGCACGTCGCCGTGCGCTCGATCGCCTTGGTCGGGGTCGTGGGCTCGGGCACCATGGCGACCGGCATCGTCGAGGTGCTCGCCAAGGGCGGCCTGGACGTCGTCTACGTCGCGCGCAGCGCCGCCAAGGTCGACGCGGTGCGCACCGCGCTGACCAAGAGCCTGGAGAAGGCAGTCCAGCGCGGCAAGCTCGACGAGGCCGAGCGGGACGCCGCGCTCGCCCGGGTGCGCGGCACCTCGCGGCTGGAGGACCTGGCGGCGGTCGACCTCGTCGTCGAGGCGGTCGTGGAGGACCTCGGCGTCAAGCAGGCGCTGTTCGAGAACCTCGACGAGATCTGCAAGCCCGGCGCGATCCTGGCCACCACCACCTCGTCGCTGCCCGTGGTGGAGTGCGCGGCCGCGACGTCCCGTCCGGGCGACGTCGTCGGCATGCACTTCTTCAACCCCGCGCCGGTCATGAAGCTGGTCGAGGTCGTGCACACGGTGTCCACCGCGGACGACGTGGTCGCCACCGTGACGGAGCTGTGCCGGCAGATCGGCAAGCACCCCGTGAGCTGCGGTGACCGCGCCGGGTTCATCGTCAACGCGTTGCTCTTCCCGTACCTGAACGACGCGGTCAAGATGCTCGAGGCGCACTACGCGTCCGCGGACGACATCGACACCGCCATGAAGACCGGCTGCGGGTACCCGATGGGTCCGTTCGAGCTGCTGGACGTCGTCGGGCTGGACGTCTCGCACACCATCCAGCGCGAGCTGTACCTCGAGTTCCGCGAGCGCGGGTTCTCGCCGGCGCCGCTGCTCGAGCAGCTCGTCACCGCGGGCTACCTCGGCCGCAAGGTGGGCCGCGGCTTCCGCACGTACGCCTGACCCCGCGGTGATCATGCACGTTCGCCCCGCCGACGCCTGAGAGAATCACGGCGTGCCCCGCGCCAACCGCCGTCGCCGCGACGAGTCCGACCTGGACGTCGCGCGGGCGCTGGGCGGCGCGGCGCGGCGCGAGTCGCACCCGGACGGCGAGTGGTTCGTCCGCTCGGTGGCGGGGCCGTCGTCCACGAAGGCCTACCGGTGCCCCGGCTGCTCCCAGGAGGTGCCCGCCGGCCAGCCGCACGTCGTCGCCTGGCCCGCGGACGGCGCGCGCAGCGACGCGGACTCCCTCGGCGACCGACGGCACTGGCACACGCCGTGCTGGTCGCGGCGCAGCCACCGCCGTCCCGGCCGCTGACGGCAGCAGCGACGCCAGCTACTGCAGGTTTACGTCCACTTCTCGAGGGACGTTCGCCTCGAGAAGCGGGTGCTCACCCACTGAACGTGATCAACGTCAGGCGGGGCCGGTGGCGACGTCAGCGATCTGCGGGACCTCCCACGGGCCGCCGGGGGCGTGCTCCAGGCGGACGACGTCCACGACGGTCTGCGCCGGGATGACCCCGTAGACGTGCGGGAAGGGCGCGTCGGAGCCCGCGACGTGCTCCCAGATCACCTGAGCCCCCTCGTGGTCGAGCTTGTCCAGGTCGATGACGAGCAGGTCGACCTCGGCGACGTCCGCGAAGTAGCGGTCGAGCACCGGGCCGACCTGGGCCAGGGTCGAGGCGTGGATGAAGCCCTCGTCGACCAGCGAGACGCCCCGGGTCGAGACGTCGTAGCTGCCGTCGTCGTGTCCGCGGGCCCAGTCCGCCGGGAGTGCCACGTGCAGGATGCGCATGCTCGGACCTTACGCCGTCCCCGATACGCTGGGCCGCGATGAGCGAGCAGCCAGATCCGCACACCTTCCGGCAGAACATGATTCGCTCCGGGACGGTGCTGCCGGCCCGTCGCGAGGACGTCGTCCTGCACACCGCCGACGGCCTGACCCTGGTCGGTGAGCTGGCCCTGCCGCCCGAGCGCGACCCCGTCGCCACCCTCGTCACGCTGCACCCGCTGCCGACCCACGGCGGGTTCATGGACTCGCACGTCTACCGCAAGGCCTCGTACCGGCTGCCGGCGCTGGCCGACATCGCCGTGCTGCGCTTCAACCTGCGCGGCGTCAGCAGCCCGCGCGGCACCAGCCAGGGCGCCTTCGACAGCGGAGACGCCGAGCGGTACGACGTCGCGGCAGCCATCGAGTTCGCCGAGTTCCGTGAGCTGCCGCAGCCGTGGCTCGTCGGCTGGAGCTTTGGCACGGACCTCGCGCTCATGCACGGCTGCGACCCGTCGATCGTCGGTGCGATCCTGCTCAGCCCGCCCCTTCGGTACTCCGCGCCGGACGACCTGGCCCAGTGGGCGGCGTCCGGCAAACGGGTGCTCGCGCTGGTCCCCGAGCTCGACGACTACCTGCGCCCGGATGAGGCCCGCGAGCGGTTCGCGGCCATCCCGCAGGCCGAGGTCGTCGGGGTGGACGGCGCGAAGCACCTGTGGGTGGGGGAGCCGGCCGTCCGTCGGGTGCTGGACGAGATCGTCGCGCGGGTCGCGCCCGACCGCGCCCCGCTGCCGACCACGTGGGACGGCCCGCTCGGCGAGGCCCTGCACGCCGACTGACCTGCCGGCGGATCCCCGGGCCGCGGCGGGCGAACGTGCATGATCAGCGGGGTTGTGGGGGAGCTAGTGGGCTTGCTGGCGGGGGAGCAGCACCTCGCGGTAGATCAGCAGCAGCCCGGCGGCCACCGGGATCGCCATCAGGGCCCCGAGCACCCCGAGCAGGGTCCCGCCGGCCAGGGCCGCAACGACCGTGATCGCGCCAGGCACGGCCACCGTGCGGCTCATGATCCGCGGCGCGATGACGTAGTTCTCGACCTGCTGGTAGACGACGTAGTAGATCGCGACGATGACCGCGGACCGGGTCGAGTCGAAGAAGGCGACGATCACCACGATGACCGCGCCGATCGTCGCGCCGACCATGGGGATCAGCCCGAACAGCCCGACGGTCACCGCGAGCACCGCGCTGTACGGGACGCCGACGATCTTCATCATGATGTAGCTGCACACCGCGTTCAGGGTGGCGACGCCGACCTGGCCGAGGAAGTAGCCGCCGACGCGCTTGCTGATCTCCTCCGACAGGAAGGTGACCCGCTGGCGGCGGGTGCGCGGCACCATCCGGTAGACCGAGGCCTTCGCGGCCGGCAGCGACGCCGTCAGGTAGAGGGTCAGCACGAGCACGGTGAACGCGCTGAACAGGCCGGACACCACGGCCTTGCCGGCACCGAGCACGCCGCCGAACAGCGAGGTCCAGAAGTCCTTCTCGTGCAGCTGCTTCTGGATCTGGTCGAGGAAGTGGTACTGGTCGTCGAGCTTGTTCAGCTGGTCGTTGCGCTGCAGCTTGGCGACCAGGTCGGGCGCGTTGTTCGCGAGCTCGACGGCCTCCTTGACCACGGGCGGAACGAGCAGCGCGATGATCCCGACGAACAGCAGGATCACCGTGACGAACACCAGTGCCACGGACGGTCCGCGCTTGATCCCCTTGGCCTGGACGGCCTGCACCACCGGGTCGAGCCCGAGGGCGAGGAAGAGGGAGATCGCCAGTAGCGTGAGCACCGACGACAGCTGCGACACCAGGCTGAGGAGCCCCCAGCCGATCAGCGCGCCGATCGCCCCGAAGAAGCCCAGGTAGAACGGCGAGTGCCGGTTGAGCGGGGCGCCGGGCAGGCCGAACGAGCTGTCGTCGTCCGCGCCCTTCCCGCCGGCGGCCACGACGGCGGCCTCACCGACCGCGTCGCTCGCGGTCTGCACGGCCGCGGACGCCGACTCGGCGGCGTCCGCGCGGGCCGTGACCTCGCGATCGCTCACGGCGGCCGCGGGCTGGTCGTCCCCTTGGGCGTTCTTCCTGCGGATCATTGGGCTCCTCCCGTCGAAGGAGCCTAGGGGGTCAGACGTCCCGGAACCGGTTGATCAACGGCAGCAGCGCCTCGCGCCGCGCCGCGTCGCGAACGCCCATGCCCTCCTCGGGGGCCAGGCACAGCACGCCGACCTTGCCCTGGTGCAGGTTCAGGTGCACGTCGTTGGCGGCCTGGCCGACGTCGTCCAACCCGTAGACCTTGGACAGGGTCGGTTGGATCAGGCCGCGGTTGATCAGGTCGTTGGCCTCCCACGCCTCGCGGTAGTTCGCGAAGTGGGAGCCCACGATGCGCTTGAGGTTCATCCACAGGTACCGGTTGTCGTACTCGTGCATGTAGCCGGACGTCGACGCGCAGGTCACGATCGTGCCGCCCTTGCGGGCGGCGAACACGCTGGCGCCGAACGTCTCCCGGCCCGGGTGCTCGAAGACGATGTCGACGTCCCGGCCACCCGTGAGCTCGCGGATGCGCGCCCCGAAGCGACGCCACTCCTTGGGGTCCTGGGTGGTCTCGTCCTTCCAGAACGTGTAGTCCTCGGCCCGGCGGTCGATGACCAGCTCGGCGCCCATGGCATGGCAGATCTCGGCCTTCTCCGGGCTGGACACCACGCAGACCGGGGTGGCGCCGGCGGCGAGCGCCATCTGGGTGGCGTAGGAGCCGAGGCCACCGGAGGCCCCCCAGATCAGCACCGTGTCGCCGAGCTTGAGGCCGGCGCCGTTCTTGGAGATCAGCTGCCGGTAGGCGGTGGAGTTCACCAGCCCCGGGCTGGCGGCCTCCTCCCACGTCAGGTGCGCGGGCTTGGGCATCAGCTGGTTGGCCTTCACCAGGGCCAGGTGCGCGAGGCCGCCGAAGTTCGTCTCGAAGCCCCAGATCCGCTGCTCCGGGTCGAGCATCGTGTCGTTGTGGCCGTCCGGTGCCTCGAGCTCGACGGACAGGCAGTGCGCGACGACCTCGGTGCCCGGCTTCCACGTGTGCACGCCCGCGCCGGTGCGCAGGACGACGCCGGCCAGGTCCGAGCCGACCACGTGGTACGGCTGGTCGTGCTTGGCGGCCAGCGGCGACGTCCGGCCGTAGCGCTCCAGGAAGCCGAACGTCGACACCGGCTCGAAGATCGACGTCCACACGGTGTTGTAGTTGATGGCGCTGGCCATCACCGCGACCAGGGCCTCGCCCGGGCCGACCTCGGGCAGCGGCACGTCCTCGACGTGCAGGCTCTTGCGCGGGTCCTTGTCGCGGCTGGCCAGGCCCTCGAACATCGTGGCCTCGTCCTTGTGGACGGTGACCGCGCGGTAGTGGTCCGGTACCGGCAGGGCGGCGAACTCCTCGGCGGTCGTGTCACCGGCGGTGATGGCGTCAAGGATCTGCTGCACGTCGTCCTCCTGGGAGTGGCGGGGCTGGCGCCGACGTTACTGACGAGTCACCTCGAGCGGCAGGTCTGGACTCCCGATGTGAGGGACGCCACCCCGCAGCGAGCCGGGCTAGTGGGCGGCGGGCTGCACCAGCTCGACCAGCACGCCCCCGGCGTCCTTGGGGTGCACGAAGTTGACCTTGCTGCCGGCGGTGCCGCGCTTGGCGGCGTCGTAGAGCAGCCGCAGGCCGCGCTCGCGCAGCACCGCGCTCACCGCCTCGACGTCCACCACCCGGTACGCGACCTGCTGCAGACCGGGGCCGGCGCGGTCGAGGAACTTCGCGATCGTCGACTCGGGGGACAGCGGCGCCAGCAGCTGCACGCACGCGCCGGAGTCGCCGACCGCCATCATCGCCTCGCGCACGCCCTGCTCCTCGTTGACCTCCTCGTGCTGCAAGGTCATCCCGAAGGAGTCGCGGTAGAGCGCGATCGCCTCGTCGAGGTCCGGGACGGCCACCCCGACGTGGTCGATCGCGGTGAACAGCTGGCTGGGCAGGCTCGCGGCGCTCATGCCCGCAGGCTAGGCGGACGATGACCTCCGGCGCAGCGGGGGACGCCCAGGTGTGGCGAGCGCCACGGTGTCGGCGGCCGCTGCCCCGGTTAGGCTGGACGACGGCCTGACAGCGCCGTCGGCGCCGCACCTACCCGGAGGTTCCTCGTGTCCGCACAGCCCGCGTCCCCGCGCACGTCCGTCATCGTCGGTGGGGCTCGCACCCCGATGGGCCGCCTGCTGGGTTCGCTGTCCGGCTTCAGCGGGGCCGAGCTCGGCGGGTTCGCCATCAAGGGTGCGCTGGACAAGTCGGGTGTCGCCGCCGACCAGGTCGAGTACGTGATCATGGGCCAGGTGCTCACCGCGGGCGCGGGTCAGATCCCGGCCCGGCAGGCCGCGCAGAAGGCCGGCATCTCGATGAACGTGCCGGCCCTGACGATCAACAAGGTGTGCCTGTCCGGCGTCGACGCCATCGCGCTGGCCGACCAGCTGATCCGGGCCGGCGAGTTCGAGGTCGTGGTCGCCGGTGGGCAGGAGTCGATGAGCCAGGCGCCGCACCTGCTGGAGAAGTCGCGCACCGGTTTCAAGTACGGCGACGTGACGATGCGCGACCACATGGCCTACGACGGTCTGTGGGACGCATTCACCGACCAGGCGATGGGCAACCTCACCGAGTCCGCGAACACGGCCGACAACGCGTTCACCCGCGAGGAGCAGGACGCGTTCAGCGCACGCAGCCACCAGCTCGCCGCGCAGGCCTGGAAGAACGGCCTGTTCGACGACGAGGTGGTGCCGGTCGAGATCCCGCAGCGCAAGGGCGACCCGGTCGTCTTCAACAGCGACGAGGGCATCCGCGCCGACACGACCACCGAGTCGCTGTCCCGGCTGCGCCCTGCGTTCAGCAAGGACGGCACGATCACGGCCGGGTCCGCGTCGCAGATCTCGGACGGCGCGGCCGCGGTGGTCGTGATGAGCCGCGCCAAGGCCGAGGAGCTGGGGCTGAGCTGGATCGCCGAGATCGGCGCGCACGGCGTGGTGGCCGGCCCGGACTCGACCCTGCAGAGCCAGCCGGCCCGAGCGATCGCGCGGGCCTGCGAGAAGGAGGGCATCGCGCCGTCCGACCTCGACCTGGTCGAGATCAACGAGGCCTTCGCGGCGGTCGGGCTGGCCTCGACCCGTGAGCTCGGGATCGACGCCGACATCGTGAACGTCAACGGTGGCGCCATCGCGCTCGGCCACCCGATCGGCATGTCCGGCGCGCGCATCGCCCTGCACCTGGCGCTGGAGCTCGGGCGTCGCGGTGGTGGCGTCGGTGCGGCGGCCCTGTGCGGCGGCGGCGGCCAGGGCGACGCGCTCATCGTGCGCGTGCCGAAGTCCTGACCGGGTCGAAGACCACCCACGTGGCGCGCGCCGTCGACGTCCCCGCCCTGGTCGAGCAGGCCCGGGCGGGGCGTCCGCGTGCCGTCGCGCGGCTGATCTCGCTGGTCGAGGACGCCCACCCGGCGCTGCGCGAGGTGATGGCGGCGCTCGCGCCGCACACCGGGAACGCGCACGTCATCGGCATCACCGGGTCACCGGGCGTGGGGAAGTCGACGTCGACGTCCGCGCTGGTGAAGGCGTTGCGCGCCAGGGACCTGCGGATCGGCGTGCTCGCCGTGGACCCCTCGTCGCCGTTCTCCGGCGGGGCGTTGCTCGGCGACCGGGTGCGGATGCAGGACCACGCGCTCGACCCGGGGGTCTACATCCGTTCGATGGCGAGCCGTGGCCACCTCGGTGGGCTGTCCTGGGCGACCCCGCAGGCGCTGCGGGTGCTCGATGCGGCGGGCTGCGACGTCGTCCTGGTCGAGACCGTCGGGGTCGGGCAGAGCGAGGTCGAGATCGCCGCCATGGCGGACACCACGCTGGTGCTGCTGGCCCCCGGCATGGGGGACGGCATCCAGGCGGCCAAGGCCGGCATCCTCGAGGTCGGCGACGTGTTCGTGGTGAACAAGGCGGACCGGGACGGCGCGGACGCAACGGTGCGCGACATCCGCCACATGATCTCGCTCGGTGAGTCGCGCTCGCCCGGGGACTGGCGTCCGCCCGTGGTCAAGACGGTGGCCTCGCGCGAGGAGGGCATGGACGAGCTGATGGCTTCGCTCGACAAGCACCAGGCGTGGCTGGGCGAGACCGGCCACCTGAGGGAGCGCCGGCTGCGTCGGGCGGCGGACGAGATCGAGTCGATCGCGCTGGTGCAGCTGCGGGAGCGGATGGGCGACCTGCGCCACGGCCGCGGGCTGGACGAGCTCGCCGCGCAGGTCGTCGACGGGCACCAGGACCCCTACGCCGCAGCCGATTCGCTCGTCGCCGCCGTCACCTCCGATGTTGATCACGTTCAGTAGGCGTAGACCTGCTTGTCGAGGGTCGTTCGCCTCGAGAAGCGGGTGCAGACCCACTTAACGTGATCAACGGCGGGGCTCGGGTAGCGTCGCGTGCATGACGGTTCTCGGGGTGGGACAGGGGCGGACGGGGCAGCCGGGCGAGGCGAGCACAGCGATCGTGGTCGACGGGCTGGTGAAGCGGTACGGCGAGCTGACCGCCGTCGACGGTGTGTCGTTCACGGTCGGCCGCGGTGAGTTCTTCGGCATCCTCGGGCCGAACGGCGCCGGCAAGACGACGACGCTCGAGATGGTCGAGGGGCTGCGCGAGCCGGACGCCGGCACGATCCGCCTGCTGGGTGAGTCGCCCTGGCCGCGCAACCCGAAGCTGTTGCCGCGCATGGGAGTCCAGCTCCAGGCCTCCGCGTTCTTCGAGAAGCTCTCGGCACGCGAGCAGCTGCAGACGTTCGGCTCGCTCTACGGCGTCGGCGGCGCCCGGGTGGACGAGATGCTCGAGCTCGTCGGGCTCACCGACAAGGCGGCCACCCGCGAGGACAAGCTGTCCGGCGGGCAGCGCCAGCGGTTGTCCATCGCCTGCGCGCTGATCCACGACCCCGAGCTGGTGTTCTTCGACGAGCCCACCGCCGCGCTGGACCCGCAGGCCCGCCGCAACCTGTGGGACGTCCTGCGCGAGATCCAGTCGCGCGGCACCACGGTGGTCTACACGACCCACTACCTGGACGAGGCCGAGATCCTCTGCGACCGGGTGGCGATCATGGACGACGGGCGCATCCTTGCGATGGACACGCCAGCCGCGCTGGTCCGCGGGCTCGAGGCGGACACCCGGGTAGCCCTGCCGAACGGCGTGCTGAGCGAGGCCGAGGCCCAGGATCTGCCTGGGGCAGAACGGGTGCAGGCCGGCGACCTCGAGCTGGTGATGACGACCAAGCACCCGGCGACCCTGCTGCAGGCGCTCGCCGAGCGCGACCGGCTCGACGGGGTGAGCGTGCGTACCGCCACCCTGGAGGACGTCTTCCTGCACCTGACCGGACGGGAGTACCGGGCATGAGCTCATCCTCGACGACCACCGCCGAGCGCCAGCACGGCGACCCGGCCGGCGCCCCGCGGCCGACGCACACGACGTCGTCCTGGGTGTCGCTGCGCACCCTCGGCCGGGCGATGCTGCTCAGCTTCTTCCGGGACCGGATGGCGCTGTTCTTCACGTTCTTCTTCCCGCTGATGTTCCTCGTCGTCTTCGGCCTGATCTTCAACGACACCGGCAGCAGCCGCGCCACGATCGGGGTGGTCGGCAACGGTCCCCTGGTGCAGCAGCTGCCGCAGAGCGTGCTGGAGCTGCAGACCTTCCCGACCCTGGAGGCGGGGATCGAGGCGGTTCGCAAGGGCGACCTACCGGCGGTGGTCACGCAGCAGGGCGACACGCTCGTGGTGCGGTACGCGGCGAGCGACCAGGTCAAGGCCGCGACGGTGCAGGGCATCCTGAACGCCGTCGTGGACCGGTCGAACCTGGCCGCGACCGGTCAGGCGCCGAGGCTCACGATGGATGCCCAACGGGTCGAGGACGAGTCGCTGCGACCCATCCAGTTCACGACCGGCGGCATCCTCTGCTGGGGCATCGCGACGTCCGCGACGTTCGGCGCCGCCCTGACGATCGTCAGCTGGCGCAAGAAGCAGCTGCTGCGTCGGGTCCGGCTCTCGCCCGCCCCGGTGTGGACGGTGGTGGCCGCCCGGGTCGGCGTCAGCCTGGTCGTCGCGTTCGTGCAGGCAATCGTCTACGTCGGGGTCGCGCTGACCCCGCCGTTCGGGCTGAAGCTCGCGGACAGCTGGTGGCTGGCAGTGCCGATCCTGGTCTGCGGCACGCTGGCGTTCCTGTCCATCGGCCTGCTGGTCGGCTCGATCGCGAAGACCGACGAGGCGGCCAGTGCCATGGCCAACTTCATCGTGCTGCCGATGGCGTTCCTGTCCGGCACGTTCTTCGACATCTCCGCGGCACCGGGTTGGCTGCAGGCGGTCAGCCAGGCCTTCCCGTTGCGGCACATGAACGACGCGATGCTGGACGTGCTGGCCCGCGGGCTGGGCTGGACGCAGATCATCACGCCCTGCCTGATCCTGCTCGCGTTCGCGACTGCCCTGACCGCGCTGGCCACCCGGTTCTTCCGCTGGGACGACGCGTAGGGTTGCCGCCATGCTCGTTGCCTTCTCCGTCGCCCCGTCCGGCACCGGCGACTCGGTCTCCGCGGCGGTCGCCGCCGCCGTCCGCGTCGTCCGTGACTCCGGTCTGCCGCACCGCACCGACTCGATGTTCACCACCATCGAGGGGGAGTGGGACGAGTGCCTGGACGTCGTGAAGCGGGCCTGCGAGGCCGTCGGCCAGCACGGCGAGCGCGTCTCGCTGGTCCTGAAGGCGGACATCCGCCCCGGCCGGACCGGCGAGATGACCGCGAAGCTGGAGCGGCTCGAAGCGGCCATCGAGGCTGACCAGCAGCCGTGACCCGGTACGACGTCCGGCCGGCCGAGCCGGCGGACGCCGAGGTGCTCGGCGCGATCCACATCCTGATCTGGCAGCAGGCGTACGCCGGGCTGATGCCCGCCGAGTACCTCGCCGGCCTGTCGGTCCCGGGTTCGATCGAGCGCTGGCATGCGTCCCTGGCCACGACACGGCCGGGCCGGGCGACGTACGTCGGGACCGCGGACGGCGCGGTGGTGGGCTTCTGCACCGCCGGTCCGACCCGGGACGACCCGGCGGACCCCGCGCACGAGCTGTGGGTGCTCAACGTGCTGGCCGAGCACCACGGCAGCGGGCTGGCGACGCGGCTGCTGGAGGCCACGTTCGGGGCGGTCGGTATCGACGGGACGACCCCGGTGAGCCTGTGGGTGCTGCGCGGGAACGAGCGCGCCGCGGCGTTCTACCGGCGGCTCGGCTTCGCGCCGACCGAGGTGACGAAGGCGCACCCGGCGACCGGGGTCCTGGAGGAGCGTTGGGTCCGGTCGTGAGGGTCGGGGTGCATAGCCTCACGATGCGGTCACGATGCCGTCACGAAGGGCGCGCGTCGCTGGGATCTGTCGCATCCGTCGGGAAGGCTGTCTGACGTGACGGGACTGGTCGTGGCTCGACTGCGCTCCCAGCCCGGTCAAGCCGTGCTGGTCGGCGCGCTGTCCGGCGTCCTGGCGATGACGGCGGTGCTGGGGGTGGCCTACGCGCGCGCGGTCGAGGAGTCCGTCCAGCGGACCACGCTGCTGTCCGCCGCGCCGAGCGATCGCGGGGTGGCCGTCACCGCGATGTCCGACAAGCCCCCGGCACCGGACGAGCTGCTCACCGCGCTGGAGCCGCAGGTGTCGGCCGACTCCTGGCGGGCGCCGATCACCGGGGCCACCGCGCCCGGGATGGTCATCGGGGAGACCCCCGTCCTGGTGCCGGTGATGAACCGTGCGGACGTCTGCGCCCACCTGCTGATGGCCGATGGCACGTGCAGCCAGGAGGACGGCCAGGCGGTGGTGTCCCGCGCCCTGGCGTCCCGGTTGGGACTCAAGGTGGGCAGCGTCCTCCCGCTGGCGGACTCCTCGGCCGGGCAGGACAAGGCCTCCGCGGTGGTGCTGCGGCCCCGCGTGGTCGGCATCTACGCGCAGGCGCAGGACCCGGCGTCCTTCTTCTTCGGGCGGCCGCTGACCGCGACCAGCCCGGCGACCGACGTGGCGGTCGGCGACGCGGTCTTCGTCAGCTGGCCGACGCTGCGGTCCGGGGTGTGGCGCTCCTTGGAGACCACCGTCGACGTCCCGCTGGACGTGGCCGGGATCGGGCTGGACGACGAGAGCCGCGTCAAGCGCGACCTGGCTGCGCTGCAGGCGAAGGCCAGTGCGGCGTCGGCCAGCACCCAGACCCAGCTGCCGCAGCTGTTGACGGCCGCCGACCAGGCCCGGGCCGACGCCCGCGCGCCCCTGCCGCTGCTGGCGCTGCAGGCGGTGCTGCTGGCCCTCGTGGTCCTGGCCTACGTGGCGGCGGCTACCACCGAGCAGCGCCGACCCGAGGTCGCCCTGGCCCGGCTCCGCGGCCAGCTGCCCAGCCGGGCGGCCGGCCTGCTGGTGCGCGACCTGGGGGTGGTCGTCGCGGTCGGCTGCGTCCTCGGCGGCGTCGCCGGCTGGCAGCTCGCCCAGGTGGCGACCGGCCACTGGCTGGCCCCGGGGGTGCGCGTCGTCCCGGGCTGGCCGGAGGCGGTCGCCGTGCTCGCCTCGATCGTGGTCGCGGTGCTGGCCGTGGTGCTGACCGCGGTGCCGACCGTGCGCGAACCGCTGGTCACCCTGCTGCGCTCCGTGCCGCCGCGCAGCTCGGCCCTGCGGGCCGGTATCGCCGACGGCGTGGTGATCGCCCTGTGCGTCGCCGGCCTGGTCACGTTGCTCGGTGACGACGCGCAGTCGCCGACGGCTCTCATCGCGCCCGGGCTGCTCGCGCTGGCCGGCGGTCTGCTGCTGTCCCAGGCGATGGTGCCGGTCACCGCCTGGCTCGGACGTTCGTCCCTGCGAGCCGGGCGGCTCACGGTGGCGCTGGCCTGCCTGGCCGTGTCGCGTCGACCGGCGTTGCGCCGGCTCGTCGCCATCGAGACGGTCGCGGTGGCGCTGCTCGTCTTCGCCGGTGCCGCGACCGCGGTCGGCGCGGACCAGCGCGCCGATGCGGCCCGGCGCACGCTCGGCGCGCAGGTCGTGCTCGACACCAAGGAGGTCCCGCCGCAGGCCCTCGCCGACGCCGTGGCCGCGGCCGACCCGTCCGGCGCCTACGCCACCGGTGTGCTCGTGGCGCCGAGCGGGTCCGAGACCGGGACCACGACCCTGGTGGCCGACCTGGCCCGGCTGAAGCGGGTGGCCTTCTGGGACGACTCGGGGCAGGCCGGCCACGGCGCCCCCGACCTCAAGGCACTGACGCCGCAGGCCGCGGCGCCGGTGACGTTCACCGGTGACCGGCTCACCGCGGACGTCGACTTCACCGCGGAGGGATTCGAGGCCAGCGCCCAGGAGGCCGGCGGCTTCAGCACCCCGCCGGTCGGGCTGACCCGGCCGATGACCCTGACCGCCGACCTGGTGCCCGAGTCCGGAGTCGTGCAGCACGTCGAGCTGGGGCAGCTCGACAGCGGCGAGCAGCGCCTCACCGCCGCCGTGCCGTGCACCAAGGGCTGCCGGATCAGGTCCCTCGCGGCCGAGCGCGACGACTCCGACGTCGGCACGGCCAACCTCTCGCTGACCATCAAGGGCCTGACCGCCAACGGCCGGGCCGTCGACCTGCGGGCCGCCGACTCGGGCTGGGACGTCGTCAGCTTCGACGACGCCTCGCTCAAGCCGGCCGGTCAGGGACTGCACGTCGAGCAGCACAGCCTCGGCAGCTCGCTCTACCTGTACCGGCTGGACCGCCCGGTGACCCTTCCCGTGGCGGCGACCACGGGGATCTCCTCATCGCCGTACGGCTCGGCGAACTTCCTCGACACCCTGGTGCCCTCCGACCAGCTGGTCAGCGGGCCGGCAGTCACCGGCGGCGACCAGAGCTACAACGCGGTCACCCGCCTCGAGCGGCTGCCCGGCATCGCCTCGCCCGCGCTCCTGCTGGACTCGGCCTACGTGGTCGAGCGGTCCGGCGAGCTCACCGACACGGTGCGCAGCCAGGTCTGGCTCGCCGAGCAGGACGACGACCGGCAGGCGGCGCTGGTCCGCAGCCTCGGCGACCACGGCGTGCAGGTCGTGGGCGTCACCACGCTCGCCGACCTCGAGCGGGGCCTGGCCCGGCAGGGGACCGGGCTGGCCCTGCACCTGACCGAGATGGTCGGCGTGGTGGCCCTGCTGCTCGCCGCTGCGGTGCTCGCGGTCGCGGTGGCGACGTCCGGGCGGGTGCGGGCCTACGACCTGGCCGCCCTGCGCGTGGTCGGTGTCCGGTCCGGGCCGACCCGCCGGGCCGCCGTCGGCGAGCAGCTGCTGGTCGCCCTGATCGGCGTCGTGGCCGGCGTCGCGCTGGGGGCCATCGGGGCCGCACTGACGCTTTCCCGCCTCCCGGGGCAGGCCGGCCTGCCGGAACCCGACCTGTCGACCGGCTGGTCGGCCGTCCTGGCCACGGCGCTGGTCAGCGCCGCCGTCCTCGTCGCCGTCTGCTTCCTGCTCGGCGCCCGGCTGGCCAGCCAGGCCACCACCGACCTGCTGCGGGAGGGGCGATGAGTACGAAGGGCCGCCCGCAGGGTCGCCTGACCGGTTTGCGGTTGGCCGTCCGGGGGATCGGCTACCGGCGGGCCACGGCGGCGATCGTGCTCGCCCTGGCCGTGGTGGCGGCGACTGCCGCGGTGGTGGCCCCGCTGTACGCCCGGGCCGCCGAGGAGTCGATCGCCCGTGGCGCGCTGACCCACGCCGACGTCTACGCGCGCAGCGTGCACGCGGACGTGTCGGCGCAGGCGGCCGGGCCGCGCGTGTCGGGACCGAGCGTGCTCGATCCGGACGACAACCGGCGGGCCCAGTCGATGGACGACACGGTGAGCCAGCTGCAGGCGATGCTGCCGCCACCGGTGTTCGGCACGCCCGTCACGTCCCAGGTGACGCCCTCGCTGACCCGGCCCACCAAGGGCACCCAGGCCGGCGGATCGGTCGTCGTACCGCTGATGGACCGCACCGGCCTGTGCGACCACCTGCCCATCGCCAGCGGACGCTGCCCGACCGCGCTGGACGAGGTCGCGATGACCAGCCGCAGCGCCGAGCTGCTCGGGCTGAAGATCGGCGACACCTTCGACACCGGGCTCACCGACGTCCAGAACGCCGATGGATCGCAGGAGACGGCGCACCTGAAGCTGGTCGGCACCATGGCGCCGTTCGACGTGGCCGACGACTACTGGGTCGGGCTGAGCATCTTCCCCTACTACCCGATCGAGCGGCCGCACGGTCTGGGCGAGGATCCCGCGGTCACGGACTACGCCTTCCTGGCCCCCGGGGCGGCGAAGAAGCTGAACGTCGTGTCCTACTCGGTGGACGTGCCGGTGGCGCCAGGCGAGATCGACCTGGCGTCGGCGCAGCACGTCTCGGACCAGGTGATCGCGGCGCGCGACGCGCTCGGGCAGCGGCTCGTCACGGTGACGAGCCAGCTGCCGTCGCTGATCGAGGACTCGCAGCGGCGCAGCGACGTCGTGCGCGTCGCGGCCCCCCTGGCCGCGTTCCAGCTGGTGCTGCTGGCCTGGGTGATCCTGGCCCATGTCGTCAGCTCGGCGACGCAGGAGCGTGCGCCCGAGCTCGGGCTCGCCAAGCTCCGCGGGCTGACGCCGGGGCGCACGATCCGCTTCGGGCTGGCCGAGGTCGTCGTGCTCCTGCTGGTCGCGGCCCCGATCGGGACCGCGCTGGGTTGGTGGCTCGTGCACGAGGTCGTGGTGCACCTGCTGGAGCCGGGCACGACGCTCGCGCTCACCGGCTGGGTGGTGGCGTCCGTGCTGATCGGCGTGCTGGGTGGCATCGCGGCCGCGGCCGTCGCGGCCCGCGGCGTCGCTCGCGGTCACGTCGCCGACCTGCTGCGCCGGGTCCCCGGAGCCGGCCGCAGCCGGGGAGCCGGCGCCGTGGAGGGCGCCGTGCTGGCCCTCGTCGTCGCCGGCATCGTGCAGCTGTCCGTGTCCCCGGGCTCCACGCCGGGGCCCGTCGCCTCGGCCGCCCCCGGCGTGATCGCGTTGGCCAGTGCGCTGGTCGCGGCCAGGCTGCTGCGGTTCGTCAGCCGCCGCCGGACGGCCCGCGCGCTGGACCGCGGTCGGCCGTCCGCGTTGTACGGGTGGGCCGGTGTCGCACGCCGGGCCGGGACGGCGCGCACCACAGGCGTCCTGGCGGCGGCGATCTGCCTGCTGCTGGTGGGCGTCCAGGCCTGGACCGTCGCCGCCCGCGAGCGGTCGGCCCGGGCCCTGGTCGAGACCGGTGCGGCCGTCGTCCTGGACGTGCAGACCGCGACTGCGCGGGGACTGCAACCAGCCGTGGCGAAGGCGGATCCCGGTGGCACCTACGCGATGGCCGCCATGCAGCTTCCCCCGGACGAGAAGACCACCCGGGCGGTCGCCGTGGACGGCAGCCGAGCCGACGCGGTCGCGGGCTTCGCGGGCCGGGGACCGGACGACGTCGGCGCCATCATCGACCCGCGCCTGCCACCCTCCCTGACGGTCCACCCGGGCCCCATCCGGGCGGACGTCGACGTCCGCTCGGTGGACAGCCCGTCGCCGCTGCAGCTGTCGGCGACCGTGGAGACCGCCAAGGGCTGGACGGAGGTGCGGCTCGGCGACCTGTCGCCCGGCCGGCACACGCTGACCGGGACCGTGCCGGCGGCCTGCACGGTGGGCTGCCGCCTCGCCGCGATCACGGTCAGCCACCCCGGCCTGGACATCGAGACCGGCAGCGCCGACCTGACCGTGAGCCGACTCTCGGCCGGCCCGGACGCCTCGTCCCTCACCCCGCTCGACGTCGGTTTCGCCAACCGTCGCGCCTGGCGAGCACCGGTGGAGGACCTCGGGGGTGCGACGGCCGAGGTGACCCCTGGGCCCGCCCTACGGATCCAGGCTCGGACGCCGGTGGGGTTCCCGGCCCGGGTGATGCGCGGCGACGCGCCCTACCCGGCCCCGGCGCTGGTCGACGAGGAGTTCCCGGTCGGTGACGGCTCGGTCGCGATCACGGGCACCGACGGCGTCGCCACCAAGGTGAGCGGGGCCCGGCGCACCGCCTTCGTCCCAGGGGCCACGGGAACCGTCGCGATGGTCGACCTCGACGTGATGCTGCGCAGCGTCGCCTCCCCGCAGCCGACCGGCCTGCAGGTCTGGCTGTCCCGGGACGATCCCGCGGCCGAGAAGCAGCTCCGCCAGGCGCTCGCGACCGACGGCGTCGTGGTCACCGGCCGGACCTCGGCCGCGGACGCCGAAGCCGTGCTGCAGAAGGAAGGCGCGGTCCTGGCGCTGCTGCTGTTCCTGGCCTGCGGTGCGGTGGCTCTGCTGGTCGCTACCGGCGCCCAGCTCGTCGCCGCCTTCGTCGGCTCCCGGCAACGAGCGGCCGAGCTCGCCTCGCTGCGGGCCATGGGCGTGCAACGCGGGCGGCTGCGCCGGGCGCTGCTGCTGGAGAACCTGGCCGGCGTGCTGGTCGCTCTGCTCGCCGCCGCCGTTGCGGCTCTCGTGGCCGCCTACGTCGTCCTGCCGGTGCTGCCCATGGCCGACGAGGGCTCGACGGTGCTCACCCCGGACACCTCGCCGGACCCGGCCGCCCTGGTCTGGTCGCTGGTGGTGGTGCTCGTGTGGCTGACCGTGCTGGCCGTGCTGCTCGCGGTCCGGCAGCTGCGCAGCGGGACGGCGGAACGGATCCGGGAGGGCGGACGATGACTTCCACGACAGGAGCGGGTCGATGACCGGACTAGACGTGTCGGCGCACGGGCTCGTGCACATCTACCGGCTGGAGGGCAACGACGTCGTCGCCCTGTCCGGGGTGGACCTGGACATCGCCTCGGGCGAGGTCGTCGGTCTGCTCGGACCGTCCGGCTCGGGCAAGTCCACCCTGCTGAACCTGCTGGCCGGCCTGCTGCAACCGAGCGCGGGCCGACTGCGGGTCGGGGACCACGACCTCACCCGCCTCGACGAGAAGGGGCTGGCCCGGATGCGGGCCCTGGACGTCGGCATCGTCGTCCAGGGCGCGATGCGCAACCTGCTGCCCTACGCCTCGCCGGTCGACAACATCCGGTTCGCCCAGCGCGGGGCCCGCGCGGCGAAGCGGCAGGACCTCCCCGACCCGCACGAGGTGCTCGACCTCGTCGGACTGGCCGACCACGCCCGCACCTCGCTGGACCAGCTCTCACCGGGCCAGCGGCAGCGGCTCGCGGTCGCCGTCGGGCTGGCGGCGCGTCCCGGCCTGCTGCTGCTCGACGAGCCCACCAGCCAGCTCGACCACGAGGGACGCGACGAGGTGCTGGCGGCCGTCGAGGACGTCAACCGGATCATCGGCACCACGGTGGTCGCCGTGACGCACGACCCCGAGGTGGCGCAGCGGCTGCGCCGGACGGTCACCATCCGGGACGGCCGGGTCGGGGCCGAGGGCAGGCGCGGCGAGGACTTCGCCGTCGTGGGCCGAGACGGCTCGATCGCCCTGCCACCCGACATCCTGGAGGCCGTGCCGCCCGGCTCGCTGCTGCGGGTGCACCTGGAGGAGGACGGATCGGTGCGGTTGATCCTGGACGACGGCGCGGAGGGGGAGTCGTGAGCACCGAACAGGCGATGGAGCCGGGGGTCGGCGGTCCGTTGGTCGCCGAGGATCTCGCGGTCGGCTTCGACGGGCGGACGGTGCTGGACGGCGCCGGGCTGGCCGTGCGGTCGGGGCAGCTGCTGGCCGTGACCGGACCGTCGGGGGCGGGCAAGACCACGTTGCTCTGGGCGCTGGCTGGCCTGCGGGCCGCCGACTCCGGCACCGTCACGTTCGGCGGTGAGCCGGTGCAGGAGCGGGACGGCGCCGTGCGGCTCGGGATCGTCGTGGTACCGCAGGGGAACGCGCTGGCCACGGTGCTGACGGCCAGCGAGAACGTCGTGGTGCCGTTGCTGGCCGCCGGCGTCACGTCCGAGCAGGCCCGGGTCGCGGCGGCCGCCGCCTTGGAGTCGGTGGGGCTCGGCCACTCAGGGCACCAGCTGATCGAGGAGCTGTCCGGCGGGCAGCAGCAGCGGGTCGCGGTGGCTCGCGGGCTGGCCCAGCTGGGGGCGCTCAGCGGGCCGCGGGTGCTGCTGGCCGACGAGCCGACCAGCGAGCTGGACGCGGTCAACCGGGCCCGCATCGTGCAGCTGCTGCGCGACGCCGCGATCGCCGGTGCGACCGTCGTCATGGCCACCCACGACCCGGAGGCGGCCGCGGCCTGCGACGGTGAGCTGCACCTGGACGCCGGTGTGCCGCACTGGGTCCGGCCGCTGCCGGTGCTCGACGACGGCGCGGCCCTGGCCTGACGTCGGCCGCCAGCCCCGCTCAGGCCTCGGGCTCAGTACCGTCGGTCGGCTCGGCGGTGAACTCGGCGCTGATGTCCTGCCAGGTGAAGTCCTCGCGCCACCGCGGACTGCCCTCGGTGCTCGAACCTGTTGCCTGGGCCAGCTCGGACATCCAGGCGACGAAGCCGTCTGCGACGCGTTCCGCCGACAGGGTTCGCGCCATGACGTGGCGCTCCGGACCGCCGTCCCGGACCTCCAACCGAAACAGGCCGCTGGACTCGTGCAGCACCTGGATGTAGTGCTGCGGGTGGTCCAGGTTCTCCAGGACGAGGTAGCCGTCGCCGCGCGGCAGGGACAGCAGTCGACCGAGGATCTCGTCCTGGTCCGGCCCGCGCAGCAGACGGGTGCTGCTGCCGGTGAGCTTGTAGCGGCGCAGCGTCCCCTTGTTCACGGTGTCGAAGGCTACCGCTGCCGGTCGGGCGATACGGTTCCGTTCGTGCCCAAGCCGCTGCGTCTGCGCTTCGACCCCGTCGCCCGCGCCCAGCAGCTGTGGCGCGAGCGGTGGGGCGCGGACGACTCGATGGCGGCGGCGACGTCCATCATGCGGGTCCAGCAGCTGCTGATCGCCCGCTACGACGAGGCCCTGCGCGCGCACGGCCTGACCTTCGCGCGCTACGAGGCGCTGGTGCTGCTGACGTTCAGCCGCACCGGTCAGCTGCCACTGTCCAAGATCGGCGAGCGACTGATGGTGCACCCGACGTCGGTGACGAACATCGTGCAGCGGCTCGAGCAGGCAGGGCTGGTCGAGCGGACGCCGAACCCGCGGGACGGCCGAGGCACCCTGGCCGGGATCACTGCCGAGGGTCGGCGCGTCGTCCAGCTCGCGACCGGCGACCTGGTCGGGCTCGACTTCGGCCTGGAGGCACTGGACGGCGCCGAGCGCGGGCAGCTGTTCACCCTGCTGCGCAAGGTCCGTGTCGCCGCGTCCGACTTCACCGACTAACCCCCTCCCGCCGTGATCATGCACGTTCGCCCACGCCGCCGGTGGCTTTTAGTAGGACGTCCAAGTAAATTGGTCCCATGAGCGCCCACCAGGACAGCGACCCGATCGAGGCCGGACGACGCCGCTGGCAGCAGCGGTACGACGCGGCCACCGCGAGCGGGAAGGTGCGCGACGCCGACTTCAGCACCCTGTCCGGTAGCGAGGTGGCGCCGGTCTACGGCCCGCCGGACGGCGCCGTCGACCCGCGGATGGAGCGGATCGGCTGGCCGGGGGAGTTCCCGTTCACCCGCGGCCTCTACCCGACCGGGTACCGCGGCCGCACCTGGACGATCCGCCAGTTCGCCGGCTTCGGCAACGCCGAGCAGACCAACGAGCGCTACCGGATGATCCTCGGCCGCGGCGGCGGCGGGCTGTCCGTGGCGTTCGACATGCCCACCCTGATGGGACGCGACTCCGACGACCCGATGAGCCTGGGCGAGGTCGGCCACTGCGGCGTGGCCATCGACAGCGCCGTCGACATGGAGCGACTGTTCGCGGGCATCCCGCTCGGCGACGTGACGACGTCCATGACCATCAGCGGTCCCGCCGTCCCGGTGTTCTGCATGTACCTGGTCGCCGCCGAGCGGCAGGGCGTCGACCTCGGTGTCCTGGACGGCACGCTGCAGACCGACATCTTCAAGGAGTACATCGCGCAGAAGGAGTGGCTCTTCGAGCCGCAGCCGCACCTGCGCCTGATCGGCGACCTGATGGAGTACTGCGACGCCAACATCCCGGCGTACAAGCCACTCAGCGTCAGCGGGTACCACATCCGCGAGGCCGGCTCCACGGCCGCGCAGGAGCTCGCGTACACGCTCGCCGACGGCTTCGCCTACGTCGAGCTCGGGCTCTCCCGCGGCCTGGACGTGGACAGCTTCGCCCCCGGCCTGAGCTTCTTCTTCGACGCGCACGTGGACTTCTTCGAGGAGATCGCCAAGTTCCGCGCCGCCCGCCGGATCTGGGCGCGCTGGCTGCGCGACACCTACGGCGCGAAGACCGACCGCGCGCAGTGGCTGCGGTTCCACACCCAGACCGCGGGGGTCTCGCTGACCGCCCAGCAGCCCTACAACAACGTCGTGCGCACCGCCGTCGAGGCGCTCGCGGCGGTGCTCGGCGGCACCAACTCGCTGCACACCAACGCGCTCGACGAGACGCTCGCGCTGCCGACCGACGAGTCCGCCGAGATCGCGCTGCGCACCCAGCAGGTGCTGATGGACGAGACCGGCGTCACGAACGTGGCCGACCCGCTCGGCGGCAGCTGGTACGTCGAGGCACTGACCGACAGCATCGAGGCGGAGGCCGAGGCGATCTTCGCCCGGGTCCGCGACATGGGGTCGGACGGCACCATCACCAGCGGCATCCTGCGCGGTATCGAGGACGGCTGGTTCATGGCCGAGATCGCCGAGGCCGCCTTCCAGTACCAGGTGTCGCTGGAGAAGGGCGACAAGAAGGTGGTCGGCGTCAACGTGCACACCGACTCGCTCACCCACGAGCTGGAGATCCTGCGGGTCAGCCACGAGGTCGAGCGGGAGCAGGTGCGCGTGCTGGCCGAGCGCAAGGCCAACCGGGACGACGCCCTGGTCACCGCACGGCTGACCGCCATGGTCGAGGCCGCGAAGGGCACCGAGAACATGCTGCCCGCCATGCTGGACGCCGTCCGGGCCGAGGCCACGCTGGGCGAGATCTGCGGCGTGCTCAAGGAGCTGTGGGGCGACTACCGCGAGCCCGCCCGGTTCTGACCCGTCCAGTTCGGGAGGACCTGTGAGGATTCCCGTCAGGATTCGGATCAGCCGTCGGGGGCGGGTTACCCTGGGAATCTTGCCCGGGCAGCCCGCCAGCGGGTAGACACCGCCCTGAAACGAGCACGAGGAGCAGCGAGTCGATGAAGCGAGCCATCACGGGGGCCATCACCCTCGTCGGGCTCGTGCTGGTCATCCTCTCGGTGATGGGCGTCATCCTGCTCGGGTCGAACGGCACCTGGCACAGCGAGCTGAAGGTGCCCGCGGGGCGGACGGCGGTGGTCGTGCAGCCGGCCCTGGCCAGCGTCCTGGGTCCCAGGATCACCGTGCGCGCCGAGGCGGACGCTGCGAGCGACCAGCAGGTGCCGCTGTTCATCGGCCGAGCTCGCCCGGACGACGCGAGCGCCCTGGTCGAGTCGTCGGACCGGCTGCTCGTCTCAGGTCTGGACGGCGCGCGACAGCTCAGCACGGTCCACCGGAACGGCAACGACCCCTTCCCGGTGCCCGACACCGTGGACGTGTGGCAGTCCCAGGCGACCGGGACGGGTGCCGTCGAGATCGCCTACCGGGCCCGCCCAGGCGCCGAGACCGTGGTGATCGCCCGCGCTGACGGTAAGCCCCTGCCCGCTATGACGCTGCACCTCGGGTGGACCCGCGCCGTGTGGTTCTGGATCCCGGTGGCGCTGCTGCTCGCCGGCCTGGGGCTGCTGCTGCTCGGGCGCCGGCTCCGGGCGCCGACCCGACCTCGACGCATCCCGGTGGCCGTGGCCACGAGGCCGCAGTCGCCCCCCTCAGCCGGCCGACGCGGCCGCTCCAGCACCAACCAGCACGTCGGCCGCCGACGCGCCACCCCCGCCAACGGAAGTCGACGATGAACCTGCTCTCCGCACGACGCACCGGTCCGGCCCTCGCGGGCCTCGTCGGTGCCGCCGCGTTGCTCAGTGCCTGCGCCCCCGCGCAGACGGTGCTGGGCCTGCAGGCGAACACGGCGGTGATCAGCGGTCGCCCGGCGATCACCACCGAACAAGCCACCGCGGTCGCCGAGCGCGCGCTCGGCCAGGCGCAGCGCGCCGACGCGCTGCGCACGGAGGACGCGGCGCGGACGGCGTTCACCGGCCTCGCGCTGAAGACCGCGCCGCCGCGCTACGTCGTCGAGAAGGTGCTCCAGCCCGGCACGGCGAGCTCGGGCGGAGCCTTGCAACCGACGATCGACCCGTCCCGCATCGTGGTGACGGCTGGTCGGGCCTTCCCGCGCACCGTCGTCGCGGTGTGGAAGCCCGCTGGCGCGACGGTCCAGCAGATCGCCGTCCTGGACAGTCCCGACGTCCGCTCGCCGTTCCAGGTCTCGTCCCGGGTCGACCTGCTCCCCGGGATCGGGCTGCCGAAGACCGCGCCGAACACCCGGGGCGCATCGGTGCTGGCCCCCGACGTCGCCGGGCTGGCCGGCACCCCGACCGCGGTGGTCGCCGATCTGGCGAAGCTGCTCGAGACCGGCAAGGCGCAGAAGACCCCGATCGCCACCAGCTCCGTGGTGACCGCCGTCCGGACGAAGGCGGCGGCGCAGGCCAAGAGCGTCAAGGCAGTGGCCGTGTTCCAGCAGCGGCACGTCCCCGAGAAGGACGGCATGCGCGTCTTCCGCACCGCCGACGGCGGCGCCATCGTGATCGCGGCGATCGACCGGTACGACCGGTTCACCGTGCGTAAGGGGGCCGGTGTGATCAACCCGCCGCCCGCCTACCGTGCGCTCGGCGGCGGCATGAAGAAGATCACCAGGGCCGCCACGGTGAAGACCGTGCAGATGGTCGTGCTGCACGTCCCCGCCCAGGGCAAGGGCGAAGTCCAGCTGCTCGGGTTCACTGAGGATCCGGTGGCCGTCGTCGGCCGGTAGCCGTCTGACAGAATCGGTCACCATGAGCCAGCCCCCCGTCCCCCCGGCCTCGTCCATCCCGCTGCGCGGCGCCGTCGACCTCGCCGCCGTGGCGGCCCAGGCCAAGCGTCGGGAGCAGGCTGCGGCCAACGCGGCGTCGGGTGGCCCGGGCCCCGGTTCGTCGTCCGGCGTGCTCGTCGAGGCGACGGAGGAGACCTTCCAGACGCTGGTCGAGCTGTCGTTGTCAGTGCCGGTCGTGGTGGTCCTGTGGGCCAGCTACTCCGAGCAGAGCCAGCAGGTGACGCCCGTCCTGGAACGGCTGGCCGTCGAGTCGGGTGGCCGGTTCCTCGTGGCCACCGTCGAGATCGACACGAACCCCCGCCTGGCCCAGGTCTTCCAGGCGCAGGCCGTGCCCAGCGTCGTCGCCGTGATCAAGGGTCAGCCGGTGCCGCTGTTCCAGGGCGTGCTGCCCGAGGCGCAGGTCAAGGCGTACCTCGACGAGCTGCTCAAGGTGGCGGAGGCCAACGGGGTGACCGGCACCGTCCCGACCGGCGCCGCCGACCCCGGGTCGGAGGACGACGCGCAGGCCGCGCCGTCCGCCGCCGACGAGCTGGAGCCGCTGCCGCCGCTGCACCAGGAGGCCTACGACGCGATCGAGCGCGGCGACCTGGACGCGGCGGCCGCCGCCTACGAGAAGGCCCTGCTGGCCTCACCGGCGGACGACGAGGCGAAGGCCGGTCTGTCCCAGGTGAACCTGCTGCGCCGCACCGAGGGTGCCGACCTGCCGGCCGCCCGCGCCGCCGCGGCCGCTGCCCCGCAGGACCCGCAGGCGCAGATCCTGGTCGCCGACCTGGACCTGCTCGGCGGCCACGTGGAGGACGCCTTCGCCCGCCTGGTGGACGCCGTCCGGGTGACGAGCGGGGACGAGCGCAACGCCTTGCGCCTGCACCTGGTCGAGCTGTTCGAGGTCGTCGGGTCGGGTGACCCGCGCGTCGTCGCCGCCCGCCGGGCCCTCTCGTCCGCCCTCTACTGACCCCCTCCTCTTCTCCTGCCCCCCCCGCGGTGATCATGCACGTTCGCCCCGGATGGGGGCGAACGTGCATGATCACCAGGGGATTGGGGGTCAGGTGCCGAGGGCCGCGCTGACTACCTCGCGCGCGGCCTCCTGCACCTGCGCCAGGTGCTCGGGGCCGCGGAACGACTCGGCGTAGATCTTGTAGACGTCCTCGGTGCCGGACGGCCGGGCCGCGAACCACGCCGACTCCGTGGTCACCTTCAACCCGCCGATCGCCGCGTCGTTGCCCGGCGCGCGGGTCAGCTTGGCGGTGATCGGCTCACCGGCCAGCTCGGTCGCGCTCACGTCGTCCGGTGACAGCTTGGCCAGCGCCGCCTTCTGCTCGCGGCTGGCCGGAGCGTCGACCCGGGCGTAGGCGGGCTCGCCGTGCCGGGCGACGAGGTCGCGGTAGTGCTCGGACGGCGAGCGGCCGGTGACCGCGAGGATCTCGGAGGCGAGCAGGGCCAGCAGGATGCCGTCCTTGTCGGTCGTCCAGGTCGAGCCGTCGCGGCGCAGGAACGAGGCGCCGGCGCTCTCCTCGCCGCCGAAACCGACCGACCCGTCCAGCAGCCCCGGCACGAACCACTTGAAGCCGACCGGCACCTCGACCAGCGTGCGGCCCAGGTCGGCGGCCACCCGGTCGATCATGGACGACGACACCAGCGTCTTGCCTACTGCCGCAGCGGCATTCCAGCCCGAGCGCGAGCCGTACAGGTAGCCGATCGCGACGGCGAGGTAGTGGTTGGGGTTCATCAGCCCGGCGTCCGGGGTGACGATGCCGTGCCGGTCGCTGTCGGCGTCGTTGCCGGTGGCGATCTGGTACTGGTCCCGGCTGCCGATCAGGGACGCCATCGCGAACGGCGACGAGCAGTCCATCCGGATCTTGCCGTCCCAGTCGAGCGTCATGAACGACCACTGCGGGTCCACCCGCGGGTTGACGACGGTCAGGTCCAGCCCGAGTCGTTCGCCGATCGCTCCCCAGTAGCCGACGCTCGCGCCGCCCATCGGGTCAGCGCCGATCCGCACGCCGGCCTCGCGCACGGCGTCCAGGTCGAGGACGTCGGCCAGCTCGGCGACGTACGGACCCAGGAAGTCGTACGTCGTCACCGCGTCGGCGATCTCGGACGACGACGCCCGGCGCACGCCGTCCAGCCCGGCCCTCAGCAGGTCGTTGGCGCGGTCCTGGATCCAGCCGGTCGCGTCGCTGTCGGCGGGGCCGCCGTGCGGCGGGTTGTACTTGAAGCCGCCGTCGCGCGGAGGGTTGTGCGACGGCGTGATCACGATGCCGTCGACCAGCCCGCCCGAACCGCCGGCCGCGCCCCGCTCGCCGTTCAGCCGCAGGATGGCCCGGGAGACCGCGGGTGTCGGGGTGTACTCGTCGGCGCCGTCGCTGAGCACCTGCACCCCGTTGGCCACCAGCACCTCGAGCGCGGAGCGCCAGGCGGGCGCGGACAGCGCGTGGGTGTCCTTGCCGACCAGCAGGGGACCGTCGGTGCCCTGGGCCGCGCGGTACTCGCAGATGGCCTGGGTGATGGCCAGGATGTGGCCCTCGTTGAACGCGGTGTCCAGGCTGGAGCCGCGGTGACCGGAGGTGCCGAAGGCGACCCGCTGGTCCGGGTCGTCGACGTCGGGGGAGCGGTCGCCGTACGCCGCGAGCAGCGCGTCGACGTCCACCAGGTCGCTGGGCCGTGCCGGTTGGCCTGCTCGGGGATCGCTCATGGACCCATCCTGGCCGACGCGGCCCCAGATGGCGACGCGCGCGTCAGGTCGGGAGGTCGCCCAGCGGGGTGAAGGTCCGGTGCAGCAGCGCGGACGCGGCCAGTGCCAGCAGGCTGCCGACCGTGACCACGTCCAGTGCGGCGGACTTGGAGTACAGCTCGAGCAGCCAGCCGTCGTCGCCGTCCCGGCAGCCCAGCGCGACCACGTGGTGCATGGCCATCTCGCGCAGCACGGCCCGCTCGGCGGGGTCGGCCCGCGGGTCCTCGGCGCTGATCGTGAACCAGGTGTCGTGCTCGACGGCGTGCGCGGTGGCCGGGTAGGTGTCCAGCCGGAACTGCGCGTCCACCTGCAGGTCGTAGCTCTGCGTGGAGCTCATCGGCAGCCGGCGCAGGCCCATGGAGTCGGTGGTCAGCAGTCGCGGCCCGGCCAGGTCGACCTTGCTCAGCGACCACTCCTGCAGGTCCAGCGGCGCGAGCATCCGCTCGCCGAGCCAGCGCAGCTTGCCGCCGACGCTCTCGGGGGTGTCCAGGAGCAGCTCGGCGAGGTCGTTGACGACCGCGGTGACTCCAGCGGTCAGCTCCTGCGCGGGGTGCCGGCGGTCGTGCGTGCGGCGTCGGCCGCGGCGGCGCTCGGCCGCAGCGCTGCCCGCGTCCGACAGGTCGGAGGCGACGACCAGCAGCGCCCCGCGCGTCTTGGCGGCGTACTGGGCGGCGTCGGCGGTCTCGAGCGCCGTCTGGGCGCCGATCCCGGCGGTCGCGACCGCGATGCCGCAGCTGATCTCGACCGGGTGCTCCGAGGTGCTGATCGCGTGGGCCGCGGCCTCGACCAGGGTGATCGCGGTGGCCCGCTGCTCGCCCTCGAGCAGCACCACGAACTCGTCACCGCCCACCCGGGCGGTGACCGAGCCGGGCACCTGGCTCGCCCCGGCGGCGAGCGCGTCGGCCGTCGCCACGATCGCGCTGTCGCCGGCCAGGTGACCCAAGGAGTCGTTCAGGTCCTTCAGGTTGTCGATGTCGCACAGCACGACGGTGGCTCCGGGGCCGCCGTCCGCGAGCAGCTCGGCCAACGCCTCGTCCAGCACCCGCCGGTTGCCGACGCCGGTGAGCGCGTCCTCGAAGGCCATCCGGGTCATCCGCTGGATCCGCTCGGCGATCGCCACCATGGTGGCGACCTCGCCGGCCACGCTCACGGCGGCGTCCAGCTGGTCCTCAACGAGCTGCTGGTCGCGGCGGCCGACCCACAGCTCACCCCACAGCCGGTCCCCGACGGTGATCGGCACGCTGAACGCCGACTGGTTGCCGCTGACGGCCAGCAGGGCCCGGGCGTGGTCGTGCAGGTCGAGCGACGCGGTGCTGTAGCGGCACGGCACGCCGGTGAGCACGCGGCTCATCACGGCGTCGGTGGCGACCTCGTAGACCTCGTCGCGCGGGAAGCGGCGGCCCGCCTCGATTCGCGCGCCGACGTTCACCAGGGTGCGGAGCAGCCCGCGGTCACGCTCCCAGCGGGACAGCGACGCGGTGTCCGCGCCCAGGGCTCGCAGGGCGTAGTCGGCCGGCACCGCGAGCAGCTCCTCGTAGCGGGCCTCGGGCTGCAGCACGAGCTCGTGCAGGGCGCGGACCGCTTCGGCCGCGTACGCGGGAGCAGGGGTGGGGGACACGGCTGCTCCTCTCCACGGCGCCCGGTCAGTCGTCCAACCCTACGAGTCGGCTTCCCCGGGCTCAGGCTTGAGCGGGCGAGCCCAGCAGCCACACCGCACCGAGCGGCGGGATGCTGACCTCGGCGGAGGCGGGCAGACCGTGCCAGCCGTCGCCGTCCGCGTCGACGCCGCCGAGGTTGCCCACCCCCGATCCGCCGTACTCCGCCGAGTCGGTGTTGAGCACCTCCCGCCAGCGCCCCGCGAAGGGCAGCCCGATCCGGTACCCGTGGTGCGGCGTCCCGGCGAAGTTGATCACGCAGGCCAGGACGTCGTCGCCGGGCGAGGCGCCGAAGCGCAGGAAGGAGAAGACGTTCCCGGCGGCGTCGTTGGCGTCGATCCAGCGGAACCCCTCGGGGGACAGGTCCTGCGACCACAGCGCCGGGACGTCCCGGTACACGGCGTTCATGTCCCGGACCAGCGAGTGGACGCCGCGGTGCGCGGGCTGGTCCAGCAGCCACCAGTCCAGGCCGTGCGCGTCCGCCCACTCGGCCTCCTGGGCGAACTCGCTGCCCATGAACAGCAGCTGCTTGCCCGGGTGCGCCCACATGGTGGCGAGGTAGGCCCGCACGTTCGCCAGTTGCTGCCACCGGTCGCCGGGCATCTTGCGCAGCAGCGACCCCTTGCCGTGCACCACCTCGTCGTGGCTGATCGGCAGCACGAAGTTCTCGCTCCACGCGTACATCAGCGAGAACGTCATCTGGTGGTGGTGCCACTGGCGGTGGATCGACTCGTGCTGCACGTACTCCAGCGAGTCGTGCATCCAGCCCATGTTCCACTTCAGGCCGAAGCCCAGGCCACCCAGGTGCGTCGGCCGGGTCACGCCCGGCCAGGCGGTGGACTCCTCGGCGATCGTCACGATCCCCGGCGCCCGCTTGTACAGCGTCGCGTTGGTCTCCTGCAGCAGCTGGACGGCCTGCAGGTTCTCCCGGCCGCCGTACTCGTTCGGCAGCCACTCGCCGTCCTTGCGCGAGTAGTCCAGGTAGAGCATCGAGGCCACGGCGTCGACCCGCAGCCCGTCGACGTGGAACTCCTCGCACCAGTAGACCGCGTTCGCGACCAGGAAGTTGCGCACCTGGGGGCGGCCGAAGTCGAAGATGTGGGTGCCCCAGTCGGGCTGGTCACCGCGCCGCGGGTCCGGGTGCTCGTAGAGCGGCTCGCCGTCGAACCGGGCCAGCGCGAAGGCGTCCTTGGGGAAGTGCGCGGGCACCCAGTCCAGGATCACGCCGATCCCGGCCTGGTGCAGGGTGTCGACCAGGAAGCGGAAGTCGTCCGGGCTGCCGAACCGCGCGGTCGTCGCGTAGTAGCCCGTGACCTGGTAGCCCCAGGACGGCCCGTAGGGGTGCTCCATGACGGGCATGAGCTCGACGTGGGTGAACCCGGTCTCGACCACGTAGTCGGTCAGCTGCTGGGCGAGGTCGCGGTAGCTCAGACCCTGCCGCCACGAGCCCAGATGCACCTCGTACGTGCTCATCGGACCGCTGTGCGGGTCGGTCTGCGCCCGTCGCGTCATCCACGCCGCGTCGCCCCACGCGTACTCGCTCTCGGTCACGACCGAGGCGGTGGACGGCGGCGCCTCGGTGGCCCGCGCCATCGGATCGGCCTTGAGCCGTTGGACGCCGTCCGAGCCGGTGATCTCGAACTTGTAGCGGGTGCCGGCACCGACGCCGGGCACGAAGAGCTCCCACACGCCGGTCGAGCCGAGTGAGCGCATCGGGTAGCCCGCGCCGTCCCAGTGGTTGAGGTCGCCGACCAGCCGGATGCCGCGGGCGTGCGGGGCCCACACGGCGAACGACGTGCCGCTGACCTCGCCCATCTGACCGGGGTAGCGGCGCACGTGCGCGCCGAGCACGGTCCAGAGCTGCTCGTGGCGACCCTCACCGATCAGGTGCAGGTCGACCTCGCCGAGGGTGGGCAGGAACCGGTAGGGGTCGTCGGTGGGGAAGGTGGTCAGGCTGCCGTCCGCGCCGTCGTAGCTGACGTCGAGACGGTAGTCGGTGACGTCCTCGCCCGGCAGCACCCCGACGAAGACCCCGTCGTACTCGTGGGTCAGTGGCCAGCGCGAGCCGTCCGCGAGCACCGCGACCACCTCGCGGGCGTGCGGGCGCAGCGCGCGCAGCGTCAGGCCGCCGCCGTACGGGTGCAGGCCGAGGATCCCGTGCGGGTTGCCGTGCGAGCCGTGCACCAGCTCGACGAGCTCGCTGTGCGGGACCGGTCGGGGCGACCCGTCGGACTCGGTGGTGTCGGTCACAGGGTGCTCCTCAGCGGGGGGGTCGTCGGCGAGCAGCCGGTCCACGGCGGCCAGCGGGATCGGCAGCCAGGCCGGTCGGTTACCGGCTTCGTAGACCACTTCGTACAGCGCCTTGTCGAGCTCGAGGGCACGCAGCAGGTCGCTGGACTCGCGGGGGTCGTGGCCGCTCACGTCGGCGTAGCCGGTGCAGAACGCGGCCCGGCAGTCCGCCGCCCAGCGACCGGCCCGTTCGGCGGTCTCGTCGGCGGCACCGCCGACCACCAGGTGTCCGGCCGCGTAGTCGAACGACCGCAGCATCCCGGCCACGTCGCGCAGCGCCAGATCGGGGCGGGTGCGCTCGGCGAGCGGTCGCAGCGGCTCGCCCTCGAAGTCGACGACCAGCCAGCCGCGGTCCCCGCCGTCCAGCACCTGGCCCAGGTGCAGGTCGCCGTGGATCCGGTGCAGCACCGGATGGTGCTGGGGATGGCCGGCCGCTTCCAGGACGCGGCGGGCGGCGCTCTCGCGGCCGGCCAGTGCTGGTGCCTGCCGGACGGCCCAGGCCAGCCGGGCGAGCAGCGCGTCGGCCAGGGCGGCGGCCGCCTCGTCGTCCAGGGGAGTGGTCGGCATCGTCGCTGCCAGGGTGGCGTGCACCCGAGCGACGGTCGCGCCCAGCTCGCGGGCGGCGACGGTGAAGTCGACGCCGTCGGCGACGGCGTCGACGGCCTCCTGCCAGGCGTCGCGGGCACCTGGCACGAACTCCTGCACCAGCGCGAGGTGCCCCTCCAGCAGTCCGGTGGGGGAGGGCCAGCGGCCGGACAGTCGACCGAGTGGTCGCGGCACCAGGGTCGATCCGGCGTCGGCCAGCGCCGACTGGATGACCACGTCGGGGTTCGCGCCCGCGTGCAGCACCCGGAACATCTTCAGCAGCAACGGTGGGGCGAGCGTGCCGTCCGCGTGGGCCAGCTGCAGGACCACCGAGGTGTTGGACTGCTCCCCGGCCAGCACACGGCTGTCCACCAGGTGCCCCACCTGCGACGCGTCGAGGTCCTGCTGGCGGTGCCCGGTCGCCCGGCCGGTGCCCTGGGGACCATCGGAGTCGACCGAACCCTCCGACAGGACCAGGTCGAGGACGGCGCCCACGAAGACCGGGTCGTGCGGGGCGTCGTAGATGTAGCGGGGGCCGAGCGTGCTGTGCTCGGCGACTGCCACCAGGGCGTGCTCGAGACCCGGCAGCGGCTCGGCGCGGTAGGTGAGCGGGACCTGGTAGACCGTCGACCCGCTCGGCCCCGTCTCGTCTCCGGAGGTGTCGGCGACCAGCCAGGTCTCGATGCCCACCTCGCCGCCCGGGTCCTGCCAGCGCAGTCCGCCGATCCGGTTGAGCCGCGGCGTACGTCCCTTGTTCGCGTACCAGCGCTGCCGGGCCACCCAGTCGGGCAGCAGCGTGGCGAACGACGGCGTCATGGTCGCCGGGTTCGGGGTCGCCGGGTTCGGGGGAGCCGGGTTCGGGGGAGTCGGGTCAGCCACGGTCGCCCTCGCGGTTCTCCCGGGTGTCGCCCGGCGTCACGCGCAGCCAGAAGAAGTCGCGTGAGCCCAGCGACAGCAGCAGCTCGCCGTCGGAGCCGACGGCCGGGAAGCCGGACCCGCCGAAGAGGTCCTCCAGCACGTGGCCTGCGTGGTCGAGCAACCGCAGCGCGGTCCCCTGCGGGGTCTGCGCGAGGTTGTTCACGCACAGCACGACCTCCGGCGGCTCACCCTGCGAGTCGTCGTCGATGACCCGCAGGAACGCGAGGACGGCCTCGTTGGAGCTCTCGACCGGCACGTACCGTCCGACGCCGAAGACCGGGTGCCGCTTGCGGATGGCGAGCATGCCGCGGGTCCAGTGCAGGAGCGAGCTGCGGGTGGCGAGCTGGGCCTCGACGTTGACCGTGTTGTAGTGGTGCACGAGCGACTGGATCGTCGGGAGGTAGAGCTTGCCCGGGTCGGCGGACGAGAAGCCGGCGTTGCGGTCCGGCGTCCACTGCATGGGCGTCCGGACGGCGTCCCGGTCGTCCAGCCAGATGTTGTCGCCCATGCCGATCTCGTCGCCGTAGTACAGGCAGGGGCTGCCGGGCAGGGACAGCAGCAGCGCGTTGACCAGCTCGATCTCGGCCCGCGAGCCGTCCAGCAGGGTGGACAGCCGCCGCCGGATGCCGACGTTGGCGCGCATCCGCGGGTCCGGCGCGTACCAGCCGTACATGGCGGCGCGTTCCTCGGTGGTCACCATCTCGAGGGTGAGCTCGTCGTGGTTGCGCAGGAACGTGCCCCACTGGCCGTGCGCGGGCAGCTCGGGGGTGTCGGCGAGGATGTCCACGATCGGGCGGGCCGACTCGTCGCGCATGGCGTAGTAGATGCGCGGCATGACGGGGAAGTGGAACGCCATGTGGCACTCCGGCTCCTCGTCCGTGCCGAAGTACTCGACGACGTCCTTCGGCCACTGGTTGGCCTCGGCGAGCATGATCCGGCCCGGGTACTCGTCGTCGACCATCGCGCGCAGCTTGCGCAGGAAGTCGTGGGTGGCCGGGAGGTTCTCGCAGTTGGTGCCCTCCTCCTCGAACAGGTACGGGATCGCGTCCAGCCGGAACCCGTCGACCCCGAGGTCCATCCAGAACCGGACGACGTCGAACATCGCGTCCCAGACGGCCGGGTTCTCGAAGTTGAGGTCCGGCTGGTGGCTGAAGAACCGGTGCCAGAAGTACTGGCGCCGAACGGGATCGAACGTCCAGTTGCTGGTCTCGGTGTCGACGAAGATGATCCGGGCGTCCTGGAACTTCGTGTTGTCGTCGGTCCAGACGAAGAAGTCGCCGTACGGGCCGTCCGGGTCGGAGCGGCTGGCCTGGAACCACGGGTGCTGGTCGCTGGTGTGGTTCATCACGAGGTCGACGATGACCCGCAGCCCGCGGGCGTGCGCTTGGCTGACCAGCTCGGTGAAGTCGGGCATGGTGCCGAACTCCGGCAGCACCGAGCAGTAGTCCGCGATGTCGTAACCGCCGTCGCGCAACGGGGACGCGTAGAAGGGCGGCAGCCACAGGCAGTCGACACCGAGCCACTGCAGGTAGTCCAGCCGGTTGATCAGCCCGGTGAAGTCGCCCGAGCCGGAGCCGTTGGAGTCCGCGAACGCCCGGACCAGCACCTCGTAGAAGACGGCCTTCTTGTGCCAGTTGGGGTCGTGCCGCAGGCCGGGCGCCGACAGGTTCAGCCCTTCCACTACAGCCCCCTCACGTGCACGATGTGGACGGATTCGTCATGCGGGTCGAGCCGCACGTACACGTTCTCTCCCCAGTGCCAGGTCTGCTCGGTGACCAGGTCGTGAGCCGCGAAGCCGTCGTGCCAGCCCATCCCGAGCAGCGGCATGTCCAGGTGCACGTTCGTCTCGCGGATGCCGTGCGGGTCGAGGTTGGCGATGACGATGATCAGGTCCTCGCGTCCGGTAGGTGACTGGTCGGCGGTGAGCCTGCGGCTGTAGCAGATCACGTTGTCGTCGCCGGTCTGGTGGAAGTCGATGTTGCGCAGGCGTTGCAGCGCAGGGTGGGCGCGCCGGATCTCGTTCAGTCGGGTCAGCCACGCGACGAGGCTGTTCGGGTCCTTCTCCGCTGCGGCCCAGTCGCGGTGCTTGAACTCGTACTTCTCGTTGTCGATCTGCTCCTCGACGCCCGGCCGCGCCACGTTCTCGACGAGCTCGTACCCGGCGTAGATCCCGTACGTCGGAACCATGGTGGCGGCCAGGGCGGCGCGCAGCTTGAACGCGGGTCGGCCGCCGTACTGCATGTACGGCGTGAGGATGTCGTGCGTGGTCGGCCAGAAGCTGGGCCGCATGTAGTCCGCGGACTCCGCGCTGAGCTCGGTGAGGTACTCGGTGAGCTCGTCCTTGGTGTTGCGCCAGGTGAAGTACGTGTACGACTGGTGGAAGCCGACCTTGCCGAGGGTGTGCATCATGGCCGGCTTGGTGAACGCCTCGGCCAGGAAGATGACCTCGGGGTGCTCGGCGTTGACCTGGGCGATCAGCCACTCCCAGAACTGCACAGGCTTGGTGTGCGGGTTGTCGACGCGGAACAACGTGACGCCGTGCTCGACCCACGTCAGGACCACGCGCAGCACCTCGCGGTAGATGCCCTCGGGGTCGTTGTCGAAGTTCAGCGGGTAGATGTCCTGGTACTTCTTGGGCGGGTTCTCCGCGTAGGCGATCGTGCCGTCGGCGCGGGTGGTGAACCACTCGGGGTGAGCGGTGACCCACGGGTGGTCGGGGCTGCACTGCAGCGCGAGGTCCAGCGCCACCTCCAGCCCGAGCCCGCGCGCCTGCGCGACGAAGTAGTCCCAGTCCTCGAACGTGCCGAGCGTCGGCTCGATCGCGTCGTGGCCACCGTCGGGGGAGCCGATGGCGTACGGCGAGCCCGGGTCGGAGGGCAGCGGGTCGAGGGAGTTGTTGCGGCCCTTGCGGTTCGAGGTACCGATCGGGTGGACCGGCGTCACGTAGGCCACGTCGAAGCCCATGGCGGCGATCGCGGGCAGCCGCTCGGCCGCGGTGCGCAGGGTTCCGGTGCGCCAGGTCTCGGAGGCCGGGTCGTACGTCGCACCCTCCGAGCGCGGGAAGAACTCGTACCAGGCGCCGACCAGGGCCCGTTCCCGTTGCACGCGCAGCACCAGGTCGTCGCTCGCGCTCACCATCTCGCGGATCGGGGCGGCCGCCAGCGCGGCGTGCACGGCGGCGGAGGTGCCTGCCGCCAGGCGGGCCTGGGCGGGACGCTTGGTGTCACGGAGCCCCGTGACGGCGTCCTTGAGGGCCTTGGTGTGCACCGGGCCGCGTCCCTTGGCCTTCGCCGCCTGCTCGAGCAGCAGCGCGCCCTCGACGAGCATCAGCTCGGTGTCGACGTCCGCGGCGACCTTCAGCACGGCGTCGTGCTCCCACGTGCCGTACGGGTCGGACCAGCCCTCGACCCGGAAGGTCCAGTCACCCTCGACGTCCGGCACGACGTCCGTGCCCCAGATGCTGAGGCCGGGCTCGATCATCGCCATCGGACGCCGGGCGCGTTCGACCCCACTGGGGTCGACCAGCACAGCGGTGGCCGCCACCGCGTCGTGGCCCTCGCGGAACACGGTGGCGCGGATGGGAACTGCTTCGCCGACAACTGCGCGGGCGGGCCAGCGTCCGGCGTCGACCACCGGGGACACGGACAGGACGGGGATTCGACCGATCACCGGGCCGACGCTACCGAGGTACGAAGGTGGCCGCGACTCTCGGCGATCTTCATCCCGCGCTGTCCAGCATCTGAAACTCCTTGCAGTGGATTGCAAGAAGTGGACTGGAGGGGTCGGAATCCGCACCCTGGGGGTCTAGGCTTGGCCTGTGAGAGCTATCCGCCGATTCAGTGTCCGCACCGTCCTGCCCGAGGCCATCGCCCCCCTGGGCGACCTCGCGAGCAACCTGCGATGGTCCTGGCACGAGCCGACCCGTGACCTGTTCGCCGGGCTGGACCCCAAGCGCTGGAAGGCCGTCCGGCACGACCCGGTCGCCCTGCTCGGCGACCTGGGCACGGACCGGCTCGCCGAGCTGGCCGCCGACCCCGAGTTCGTCGCGCGGGTCAATGCTGCGGCCGCCGACCTGGACGCCTACCTGCACGAGCCCGGCTGGTACACCACCCACGCGGCCGAGGCCGGCGAGGCCGGTGCGCCGCGGGCCATCGCCTACTTCTCGGCGGAGTTCGGCATCACCGCGGTGCTCCCGCAGTACTCCGGCGGCCTCGGGATCCTGGCCGGCGACCACCTCAAGGCCGCGTCCGACCTCGGTGTGCCGATCGTGGGCGTGGGCCTGTTCTACAAGACCGGCTACTTCAAGCAGTCGCTCAGCCGTGAGGGCTGGCAGCAGGAGACCTACCCGGTGCTCGACCCGGACGGCCTGCCGCTCGCCCTGCTGCGCGAGGCGGACGGCACGCCGTGCCAGGTCCGTGTCGCGCTCCCCGGTGGCCGCCAGCTCGTGGCGCACGTCTGGAAGGCGCAGGTCGGCCGGGTCCCGCTGCTGCTGCTGGACTCCGACGTGCAGGCCAACGACGAGGCGGCCCGCGGCATCACCGACCGGCTCTACGGCGGGTCAGGCGAGCACCGGCTCCAGCAGGAGATGCTGCTCGGCATCGGTGGCGTCCGGGCGCTGCGGCTGTGGTCGCGGCTGACCGGAGCGCCGAACCCCGACGTCTACCACTGCAACGAGGGTCACGCCGGCTTCCTCGGCCTCGAGCGCATCCGCGAGCTCGTGCAGTCCGAGCAGCTGACGTTCGACGAGGGCCTCGAGGCGGTCCGGGCCGGCACCGTGTTCACCACGCACACGCCCGTCCCGGCGGGCATCGACCGCTTTGGCACCGACCAGATCCAGACCTACTTCGGTGGCGACAGCGCGCTGCCCGGCGTCCCGGTGGACCGGATCCTGGCGCTCGGCGCCGAGGACTACCCCGGTGGGGAGTCCGGGGTCTTCAACATGGCCGTCATGGGCCTGCGTCTCGGTGGCCGGGCCAACGGCGTCTCGCAGCTGCACGGCGAGGTCAGCCGCACGATGTTCGACGGCCTCTGGCCGGGCTTCGACGACCGCGAGGTGCCGATCACCTCGATCACCAACGGCGTGCACGCCCCGACGTGGGTGGACCACCGGGTCTTCGACCTGGCCGAGAAGCACCTCGGCACCCGGTTGGTCGCGGACGCCAACGTCTGGGACGACGTCCCGCGGGTGCCCGCCGCCGAGGTGTGGGGCGCACGGCGCGAGATGCGCGAGCAGCTCGTCCTCGAGGCGCGGCGGCGGCTGCGCTCCTCCTGGCTGCGGCGCGGGGCCAGCGGCGCCGAGCTCGGCTGGATCGAGAACGTGCTGGATCCCGACGTGCTCACCATCGGTTTCGCGCGGCGCGTCCCGACGTACAAGCGGCTCACCCTCATGCTGCGTGACCCCGACCGGCTGCGCGCCCTGCTGCTGCACCCGGAGCGGCCGATCCAGCTCGTCATCGCCGGCAAGTCGCACCCCGCCGACGACAAGGGCAAGTCGCTGATCCAGGAGATCGTGCGCTTCGCCGACGACCCCGCCGTCCGCAACCGCATCGTCTTCCTGCCCAACTACGACATCGCGATGGCGCAGTACCTCTACCCGGGCTGCGACGTCTGGCTCAACAACCCCCTGCGGCCGTTCGAGGCCTGCGGGACGTCGGGCATGAAGTCCGCGCTGAACGGCGGGCTGAACCTCTCGATCCTGGACGGCTGGTGGGACGAGTGGTTCGACGGCGAGAACGGCTGGGCCATCCCGACGGCCGACGGAGTGGAGGACCCCGAGCACCGCGACGACCTCGAGGCAGCGGCGCTCTACGACCTCATCGAGGGACAGGTCGCGCCGCGGTTCTACGCGCGCGACGAGGAGAGCGGCCTGCCGGGTCGCTGGCTCGAGATGGTCAGCCACACCCTGCGCTCGCTCGGCCCGAAGGTGCTGGCGACCCGGATGGTGCGCGACTACGTCGAGCAGCTCTACACCCCGGCTGCCCGCGCCGGGTGGGCCCTGGACGGCGACGGCCACCCGGGAGCCCGCGAGCTGGCCGCCTGGAAGCAGCGGGTCCGGGCGTCCTGGTCCGGCGTACGGGTGGACCACGTGGAGTCGTCCGGGGTGAGTGACGCGCCGCAGGTCGGCGACGTGCTGTCGGTGCAGGGCTTCGTCTCGCTCGACGGGCTCGACGCCAGCGACGTCCAGGTGCAGGTCGTGCACGGGCGCGTGTCGTACCAGGACGAGCTCACCGACACCCAGGTCGTCACGCTGCACCACGCGGAGTCCTACGAAGGTGGCCGGCACCGGTTCGAGGGCGACATCAAGCTCGCCCGCACCGGGGCGTTCGGCTACACCGTGCGGGTGCTGCCCGCGCACGCCGGGCTGGCCAGCCCCACCGAGCTGGGCCTGGTCGTCAACGCCTGACCACGGCACCGCAGATGTTCCGCTATCCGGGCCCGTCCGTGGCTCATTACCCCGGATAGCGCGACATCTGCGTACGGGTGGCCGGGGCTACGGGGTCGCGGCGTACAGGCGGGTGGACAGCCCGCCGACCTGCTGGACGCCGGACAGGCCCCGTTCCGGGTCGCCCGGGCGCTCCCAGGTGCTGTCCCACAGCAAGTCGTAGGACGTCGCCCAGGGCTCCCCGGGCAGCGTGACCTCGAGGTCGGCCGGGGCGCCGTTCAGCACGAGCAGGAGCGAGCGGTCGCCCGTGGCCCGGCCTTGCAGGAATGCCTGCAGCACACGGGTTCTCGGGTCGTGCCAGTGCGAGTCGTCCATGACCGAGCCGTCGGCAGCGAACCAGCCGAGGTCCAGGGTGCCGTCCTCGTGGCGCGGACGTCCGCCGAAGAACTGCCGCTGGCGCAGGGCCGGGTGCTCGCGCCGCAGCCGCAGCAGGTGGGTGGTGGTGGCGAGCAGGTCCTGCTGCCAGTCCGCCAGGTCCCAGTTGAGCCAGCTCACCAGGTCGTCGCGGCTGTAGGCGTTGTTGTTGCCCCGCTGCGTCCGCCCCAGCTCGTCGCCCGCCGCGAGCATCGGCACGCCGGTCGACAGCAGCAGGGTGCCGAGCAGGTTCCGCACCGAGCGCCGCCGGCGCGCCAGCAGGTCGGCGTCGGCGGTCGTCCCCTCGACCCCGTGGTTCCAGGACCGGTTGTCGTCGTGGCCGTCCCGGTTCCCCTCGCCGTTGTCCTGGTTGTGCTTGTGCTCGTAGGCGGTGGTGTCGGCCAAGGTGAAGCCGTCGTGCGCGGCCACGTAGTTCACCGACGCCAGCGGCCCGCGGTCGCCGACCCCGAACAGGTCCTGCGATCCACTCAGCCGGGTCGCCAGCTCGCGGACGCCGTGCCCGGCCTCACCGCGTCCGGCGCGCGCCGCATCGGCCAGCCAGAAGCTGCGCACGGTGTCCCGGTACCGGTCGTTCCACTCCGCCATCGGCGGTGGGAACTGTCCCGTCCGCCAGCCGTGCGGTCCGACGTCCCAAGGCTCGGCGATCAGCTTCACCTGGGACAGAACGGGATCGGAGCGCATGGCGACCAGGAACGGGTGGTCGGGGTCGTAGCCGTCGTCCCTACCCCGGGCCAGCGTCGTCGCCAGGTCGAAGCGGAACCCGTCGACGTGGCACTCCTGCACCCAGTAGCGCAACGAGTCCAAGGTGAGCTGCACGACGCGCTGGTGCCGGAAGTCGAGCGAGTTGCCGCAGCCGGTGACGTCGACGTCGCGGCCGTTGTCGTCGAGCCGGTAGTACGCGCTGTTGTCCAGGCCGCGCAGAGACAGCGTCGCGCCGTCCCGCCCCTGCTCGCAGGTGTGGTTGTAGACCACGTCGAGGACGACCTCGAGGCCGGCCTGGTGCAGCAGCCGCACCATGCCCTTGAACTCGGCGAGCACCCCGGCCGGGTCGCTCGCGCTGGAGTACGCGGCGTGCGGGGCGAAGAAGCCCAAGGTGTTGTAGCCCCAGTAGTTCGTCGCATGTCGTTGCGCGAGAGCGGGTTCGTGGGTGAAGGCGTGCACCGGCAGCAGCTCGACCGTGGTCACGCCGAGGCGGGTCAGGTGCTCGATGGTGGCCGGGTGCGCGAGCCCGGCGTACGTCCCGCGCAGGTGGTACGGGACGCCGGGCTGCAGCCGGGTGAGGCCGCGCACGTGGGCCTCGTACAGCACGGTCTGCGACCACGGCACGGCCGGCGGGCGGTCGTCACCCCAGTCGAACCCGTCGGACAGCACGACCCCCCGCGGTACGAACGCCGCCGAGTCGTGCGCGTCGCGGACCTCGTGGTCCCCGGCCAGGTCGTCACCGACCACGTGGCCGAACACCTCCGGACGCCAGGTGACGTCGCCGGTGATGCCACGCACGTACGGGTCGAGCAGCAGCTTGTCCGCGTTGTAGCGCAGGCCACGCGCGGGATCCCAGGGGCCGTGCGCGCGCAGCCCGTACGCCGTCCCCGCGGTCAGGTCGGGCACGTGGCCGAAGTGCACGCCGTGCGCCCGCGCGGTGAGCTCGACGCGCCGCTCGGCCGCGCCCGGGCCGGACCCGTCGAACAGGCAGAGCTCCACGGCGTCCGCGCGGCCGGCGTACACCGCGACGTCCGCGCCGCCGCCCGCGTGATCGGGCCGCAGCCGGACGCCGAGCGGTGGGGGCGTCTCGGACTGCCGAGGTGGCTCACTCATCCGGGCAGTCTGTCGCACCCGCGCGGAATCGTCGTCGGCGCGGCGGTGTTGGCTCGGACATGGCACTCCAGGGAACGTACGTACCGAGCCCGAGCAAGCACGCCCGTGACCAGGTGGAGGAGTTCGAGCGCACCGACGGCGCCGAGGCCAACACCATGCGCGGGGTGCCGATCATCGTGCTGACCAGTCGCGGCGCCAAGACCGGGAACCTGCGCAAGACACCACTGATGCGCGTCGAGCACGAGGGCCGCTACGCCGTCGTCGCGTCCAAGGGCGGCGCGCCCGAGCACCCCGTCTGGTACTACAACCTCGCCGCCGATGGCCGCGTCGAGCTGCAGGACGGCGCAGACCGTCAGGAGTACGTCGCCCGCGAGCTGGACGGCGCGGAGCGGGCGACCTGGTGGGAGCGCTCGGTCGCGGTGTGGCCGGACTACGCGAGCTACCAGACCAAGACGGACCGGCTGATCCCGGTGTTCCTGCTGGAGCCGGTGGCCGCCGGCTAGAACGAGCGGTGGGCTCCGGGGGAGCCCTCCCTGGCCGGCAGCTCAGCGGCCGGCAGGTCAGCGAGCGGCAGCTCAGCGAGCGGCAGCTCAGCGGGCGGCAGCTCAGCGGGCGGCAGTTCTCCGTGCGGGAGCTCCGCTACCGGGCCGACGGCCAGGTCCTGCACGATCGCGTCGCCGGCCCGGACGTACCCGACGAACAGCAGCACGATCAGCACGGCGGTGGCCGTGCCCACCCATCCGCCGGACCAGCGGTCGTAGACGCCGTGCAGCACCGCGGCGATGGCGACCCCGACCCCCACCAGCTGCCAGCGCTGGTCCGGCCGCCACCAGGCGAGCCCGATGAAGTAGGCCGACACCGCGGCGCAGCAGCCGTGGAAGAGCCCGTCGGCCAGGAGCCGCCAGATGATCAGGGTGGTCGCGGTGCCGGATCCTCCGCCGACCAGCTGGTACAACGACGAGTACCCGACGGCCTCGATGACGCCGAACGTCAGACCAGACACGGCGCCCATGAACAGGTACATCCGCGTCGTCCACGACGGCTTGGCGAGCAGCATGAAGAGCACGACGGGCAACGCCTTCGCGACCTCCTCGGGCACGCCGACGCCGAAGATCGCCCAGAGCACGTGGTCCAGGTCGGGGGACAGTGCGCGCTCGAGGGCGACGGCCAGTGCGGTGCCCAGCACCGCGACGGTGCCGACGACCTTGACGACGAGCCAGCGGCTGACCGGTTCGGGCCGCACCAGCAGGTGGATCGCCAGCCCCCACATCATCGCGAAGTAGATCGCGAAGCCCCATGCGGCGTGCGAGAAGTCCGGGTCGTCCGCGGTCACCTGCAGCAGCACGAACGGGGCGGTGGCGAAGACCAGGAACCAGGCCGACAGCCCACGGACCGTGAGCAGGTGGCTCCACAGCAGCCGCAGCGGGGTCAGCGCGGACAGCGAGACCTCAGGAAGGGCGGCCCTGGGCGGCCGGACGCCGCGGGTCGCGCGACCTGCCGGGGCCGGGGGCCCGGCCAGGGCGGGAGACGGTGCTCGTCGTGGAGCGACCGGCCGCGCGGTCTGCTGCTGGTGAGTCAGGGACGGGCGGCGCGCCTCCATCGCCGCCTGCTCCCACGGGGGGAGCGGGGCGCCCAGCCGGGCTTGCGGCTGGTCGGGGGCGAAGGCGATCAAGGAGCCGCAGGTCGGGCAGGAGCGGGCGCTCGCGGCGAGGTCGGACCGGCACGCGGGACAGGTCATGGGCAATGCTCCCTTTCAGGACGTCAGGAGCAGTTCGACGTCCCGGAGCGGTGCCTTGATGCGTCATTCAGGTGACGAGGACGATCTTCCCCGGTGCGTGGTGACCCATGAGCGTACGGTGCGCCGCCGCGACGTCCGCGAGTGCGAACTCCGCCGCCACGAGCACCCGGAGCCGGCCCTGACCGGCCTGCTCGAGCAGGGTGGCTCGGGCTGGCATCCGGATCTGCTCGCCGGGGTCCGCCCCGGGTCCGCCGCCCAGCAGGGTGATCCCCAGCTCGGCCCCTCGGCCGAACGCGGCGATGGTGGCGATCCGCTGGCGGTCCGCGACGAGCTCGAGCGAGACGTCGACCGCCTCGTCGGTGCCGACGGTGTCGATCGCGGCGTCCACCCCGGACGGCGCCAGCGCGCGCACCCGGTCGGCCAGGCCGGCGCCGTACGTGACCGGCTCGGCCCCGAGCTCGCGCAGCAGGTCGTGGCCGCTCTCGCCAGCGGTGCCGATCACCCGAGCCCCGGCGTCGACCGCGAGCTGCACGGCCATCAGCCCGACCCCGCCGGTGGCACCGTGCACCAGCACCGTGTCGCCGTCGCGCACCGCGGTGGCGACGACCGTGTGGGTGGCCGTGCCGCCCGTCAGCAGGAGGCCTGCGGCCTGCGCCCAGGTCAGCGACGCGGGCTTGGGCAGCACCGCCGACGCCGGGACGACGATCCGCTCGGCGTAGGCGCCCGACGTCCGGAACACCACCACCTCGTCACCCACCGCGACCGGCCCGACCGGGCCGGTCGCGTCGGGACCGACGGCCGTGACCACCCCGGACGCCTCGAAGCCGAGCCGCATCGGCAGCTTCGCCGGGTCCCTGCCCCAGGTGCCGTTGTACGCCTTGACGTCCGCCGGGTTGGTGCCGGCCGCGCGAACGTCGACGGCGACGTGCCCGGGCCCGGGCTCCGGGACGTCGACCTCGACCAGCTCGAGCACCTCCGGCGCTCCGTAGGCGGTGGCGACGACGGCGCGGGTGGCTCGGCTGGCTGGGCTCATGTCGGCGCCAACCAGCCGACCCGTCGGGGCATTCCGTTCGCGACTACCGTGGAGCCCATGACCGACCCGACCTCGTTGCCCGACTTCCCGCCGTCCCCGAACGAGCGCCCGCTGCGCGGCCGGGTGCTCGACGTCCTGCTGGACGAGGGCTACCGGCCGGACATCGACGACGACGGTGACGTCGCGGTCAAGGTCCAGGGGCAGCAGCTCTACCTGCGCTGCACCGAGGGTGACTTCACGGTGCTGAGGGTCTTCGGCCAGTGGCGGCTGGACGACGTCGTCGGTGACGAGCTGGCCCGGCTGCGCGCCTGCAACTCGGTCTCGTCCCGGCTCTCGGTCGCCAAGACGACCCTGGGGGACGGGATCCTGGTGGTCTCGGCCGACCACCTGGTGACCACCGCGACGCCGCTGCAGATGGTCGTGACGTCCTCCCTCGAGCTGGTCCTGACCGCGGTGAACCTCTGGCACGAGAGCCTGCGCGAGATCACCGAGGGGTAGCGCCGGGCTAGGCTCCCTGCGACCAGCGGCACGACGTACGAGATTCCAGGAGGTGGCACCCGTGGCGGAGTTCGTCCGGCTCGAGGTCGACGGCGGTATCGGCACGATCAGGCTCGAGCGACCCCCGATGAACGCGCTCAACGCCCAGGTGCAGGAGGAGATCCGTGCTGCCGCGGTGGAGGCCGGCGAGCGGCGCGACGTCTCGGCGGTCATCGTCTACGGAGGCGAGAAGGTCTTCGCGGCCGGCGCCGACATCAAGCAGATGCAGCAGATGACGTACACCGACATGGTCGACCGCTCGGGCGCGTTGCAGTCGTCGCTGAGCGCGGTGGCGCGGATCCCCAAGCCCACCGTCGCGGCCATCACCGGCTACGCACTGGGTGGCGGCCTCGAGCTCGCGCTGTGCTGCGACTTCCGGGTCTGCGGCGACAACGCCAAGGTCGGCCAGCCCGAGATCCTGCTCGGCATCATCCCCGGAGCCGGTGGGACGCAACGACTTCCGCGCCTGGTCGGGCCGGCCAAGGCGAAGGACCTGATCTTCAGCGGGCGGTTCGTCGACGCCGCCGAGGCGCTCGCGATCGGCCTCGTCGACCAGGTCGTCGCGCCGGACGACGTGTACTCGGCGGCGCGCACGATGGTGGGCCGGTACGTGGGCGGCCCGGCGTACGCGCTGCGCGCGGCGAAGGAGGCCATCGACCGCGGTCTGGAGTCCGACCTCGACACCGGGCTGGAGATCGAGCGGCTGCAGTTCGCGGCACTGTTCGCGACGCAGGACCGGGCCGAGGGCATGCGCTCGTTCGTCGAGGACGGCCCGGGCAAGGCGACGTTCGAGGGCAAGTGATGAACGAGCCGGGCCCGACGGCCAACCCGCACGCCAGCGCGGCCGAGGTCGAGCAGGCCTGGACGGACACCAAGCTCGCCCAGGTGCTCTACCACGACTGGGAGGCGGGCTCGTACGACGAGAAGTGGTCCATCTCGTTCGACGAGCGCTGCATCGACTACGCGCGAGACCGGTTCGTGGCGGTCGCAGGGGCCACCGGCTGGCCGTACGCCAAGGCGCTCGAGGTGGGCGCCGGCACCGGATTCTTCTCGCTCAACCTGAAGCAGGCCGGCGTGCTCGACGAGGTGCACGTCACCGATCTGTCACCGGGGATGGTGGCGGCCGCGCAGCGCAACGCCGAGCGGCTGGGTTTCACGGTCGAGGGGCGGGTCGCGGACGCCGAGCGGCTGCCCTACGACGACGACACGTTCGACGTCGTCGTCGGTCACGCCGTGATCCACCACATCCCGGACGTCGAGCTCGCCTTCCGCGAGATGCTGCGCGTGCTGCGGCCGGGCGGCCGGTTCGTGATCGCCGGCGAGCCCACCCGGATCGGCAACTGGTACGCCCGCCACCTCGGCCGTCTCACCTGGGAGGCGACGACCCGGATCACCCACCTGAAGCCGTTGCAGGACAAGTGGTCCCGGTCGAAGGAGGAGCTGGACGAGTCGTCCCGTGCCGCCGCCCTCGAGTGGGTGGTCGACCTGCACACCTTCGACCCGGACGAGCTCGCCCGCACCGTGCTGCGAGCCGGCGCGGTCGACGTCCGCACGGTCACCGAGGAGCTCACTGCTGCCGTCGTGGGCTGGCCGATCCGCACCTTCGAGGCTGCCGTGAACCCGGAGCGGCTGGGTTGGGGGTGGGCCCGCTTCGCCTTCGGGTCCTGGCAGCGGCTCGGGGCGGTCGACCGCGCGTTGAGCCGGGTCGTGCCCGACCGGTTCTTCTACAACGTGGCCGTCACGGGCACGAAGCCGGGCTGAGCACCGTCGTGCGGACCAGCTGGCCGGTGCCGGGCGGCGTTCTCGGGGCGTGGATGGTGCGGTTGCGAGACGGTCGCGACCCCCGGCAGGCCCGGTACCTGACGAGTGACACCGTGCGATGGGTGATGCGGCACAAGGCTTTCACCCCCTGGTACCTGGTGCGCTACTGGCGGCTGCTCCTGCTGCGCGTGCGCCAGCCGCACGTGGTGACCCGAGGGATGGTGTTCCTCGGCCGGCGCGTCGAGCTGCACGCCCGGCCCGGCTACGGCCGGCTGGTCCTCGGCGAGTGGGTGCACCTGGGGGACGGGAACGTCCTGCGCGCCCACGAAGGCACCCTGAGCATCGGTGACAAGTGCGTGCTGGGGCGGGACAACACGATCAACTGCTACCTGGACGTCGAGCTCGGCGCCGCGACGCTGGTGGCCGACTGGGTCTACGTGTGCGACTTCGACCACGTCACCGAGGACGTCAACGTGCCGATCAAGGACCAGGGCATCGTGAAGTCGCCGGTCCGGATCGGCCCGGGTGCGTGGATCGGCGTCAAGGCCAGCGTGCTGCGCGGGACGACGCTCGGCGCCGGCTGCGTCGTCGCCGCGCACGCCGTCGCTCGCGGGGAGTACCCGGCGGGGTCGGTCGTGGCGGGGATCCCGGGGCGCGTCGTGCGCGACCGTCAGGCGGCGTACGACGCGGGGCGGGACAAGCGGGAGGCGCTCGCGGACATGGCGCGCAAGCACCGGGCTGCCGGCGCCTGACGGCAGCCCCGCCTGCGCCGATCGTGGCAACGGCGCATCGCCGGCGGTGCGAGGTTGCCACGATCCGGGGTTGTCCACAGATCTCGCGAGATGCGCGCCGCGTTTGCCCCGTTTTGGGTAGGGTCGCGGTCATGATCATCAAGGGGTGGGTGGCGGCAGCCGCCGTGGTCGTGGGGTTGGGGCTGGCGGGGTGCTCGGGCGGCGGGGAGGTGGCGGCTCGGCCGTCGCATCACACACCGACAGCCGAGCCGGGCGGGTCGGCCTCGTCGGCGGGGTCCGCGACAGCGTCGCCGAGCGGGACGTCGTCAGTCGATGCCGCGTACGCCAAGGTGCCCAAGGCCGCCCGAGCGCACACCTACGCGGCCGCCCAAGCCTTCGCGGAGTTCTATGTGGGGCAGTTCAATCTGGCGTGGGCCAAGCCCGATCCCGACGCGATCCGGCCTTACGCCGCAAGCCGGTGCAAGAGCTGTGCTGCATACGCACAGACCGCCTCCGAGTTGGTTCGCGACCACCAGCGTGTCGACGGAGACGTCGTGACTATCCGGGCGTCCTCGTGGATGCCGGAGTCGACCATGCGCACTGCGCTGGTTCGCATCGTCAACGTGCAGGAAGCGCGAAAGGTGCTCGACGCAACTGGGCGAACCGCATGGACGATCAAGCGCGAACCCAACGAGCAGGAGTTCGAGGTCGGCTGGGACAACGGGCGCTGGCTGATCAATGAAGTCAGGTACGTCGAGGTGAAGCGTTGATGCGACGACAGGCTCTCCGCTGGGCCAGCGCCTTCCTCGTTGCCGTGACTGCCCTGACTTTGATCGCCTCGCCTGCCGAGGCACGCCCTCACTGTGGGGGCATCGCCTGTAGCAAGACGACAGGTGGGGTCCGAGTCGATGTCCGAACCAGATCCTCATCGAAATCGCATTCTTCTGCACGGGGCAATCACCCCCGGTCAGTCGAAGCTCGCCTGCTCGCGTGGGACGTGGTTCGGTCGCCGGGTTGTCCGGGGAATGATCCGAACCGTGGCGTCGAGAGCTTCGACATGGCGTGTGCGTACATGACGACATCGTGTGCGAGCCATGGGGATGGCGGGTGGGTGCTCTGGACCTGGCGGCGACCGTTGGATGCCGCTGGCCGGGCCAAGGGTCCGTGGGTGCGGACGGGTTCGGAGTGTCGGTCGCCGGGGGAGGCGATGAAGGCGGCGCGGCCGGGGGTGACGCAGGCGATGTTGCGGCGGGCGTTCGCCCGGTTGGCGTTCGCCAAGCCGATCACCTACGTCCAGCCCGAGGGGAACATCACGTTGGTGAACCTGCCGACGTACTACCAGGTCCGCTGGCCGGCCACCGGCTACCAGCCCGGTGAGGTCGCCACCATCACCCTGCTCGGGCGCACCGTGCAGATCCGCCCCCAGGCCAGCACCTACACCTACGACTTCGGCGACGGCCACCACCAGGGCCCCACCGCCAACCCCGGCGGGACCTACCCGCGGGGCACGATCCGGCACACCTACCTGGACCACGGCCACGCCGACGTGCACGTCCAAGCCGCCTACACCGGCCAGTACCGACTACCCGGCGACACCTGGCAGGACATCGACCTCACCGTCCCCATCACCGGCCCACCCGTCGACGTCCAGATCAAACAAGCCCACGCCGTCCTCCTCGACCACTCGACCGGATAGTCGGCCACCACCCGGTAACCCGCTCCGCCGGTGCTTCGTACGGTCGCTCCAGTCCGCTCTCAGGAAAGTCCCAGAAGGGCCGTGCACGATCGACCCACGACGGCTCGCAGCAGGCGCGCCGCGAGGGAAGGCGGGCCACGATGACCATGACGTCTCGCCACCGACCTCTGCCCGCGCTGGCCGCCCCCGTCAGCCCCCCGGTCGCCCAGCCCACGCCGCTGCGACCCTCGGCCACGCAGCCGTGGCACCGGGACGTCATCGGCCTGCTGACCTGGGCGAGCGTCCTGGTCGTCGTGGCGCTGTGGGTATCCGATGGGCAACTGCAAGAGCTGGGCGGTTGGGCGTCTGGGGTGAACAGCATCGGCCGGCTCGCCGGGCTGGTGTCCGCCGACCTGCTGCTCATCCAGGTGCTGCTGATGGCTCGGCTCCCGTTGGTGGAGCGCACCTACGGTCAGGACGAGCTCGCTCGTCGGCACCGGCTGGTCGGGTTCACCTCGCTGAACCTCATGGTCGTGCACATCCTGCTGATCACGCTCGGCTACGCGTCCCAGGACGGCAAGAACCCCTTCGCCGAGCTGTGGGACCTGGTCGTCGACTACCCGGGGATGCTGCTGGCCGCGGCGGCGACGGTGCTGCTGGTCATGGTCGCCGTCACCAGCATCAAGCGTTCCCGTCGAAAGCTGCGCTACGAGTCCTGGCACCTGCTGCACCTCTACGCCTACCTCGGCGTAGGCCTGGCGCTGCCCCACCAGCTGTGGACCGGTGAGGACTTCCTGACCCACTGGTTCGCCACGGTCTACTGGTGGTCGCTGTGGATCGCCGCTGCCGCCGCGATCCTGGTGTTCCGGGTCGGTCTTCCGATCTACCGGACGGTGCGCCACGACCTGCGGGTCGCCTCCGTCGTCGAGGAAGGCCCCGGCATCATCTCCGTCACGATGACCGGACGTCACCTGCACCGGCTGCCCGTCGCCGCCGGCCAGTTCCTCATCTGGCGATTCCTGTCTGGCCCGGGCCGCACCCGTGGACACCCGTACTCGCTCTCCGCGGCGCCGACCGGCAGCTCTCTGCGGATCACGGTGAAGGACCTCGGCGACGACAGCGGCGCGCTGCGGCACATCCGCCCGGGCAGCCGGGTGGCCATCGAAGGCCCGTTCGGCCGGTTGCACCCAGGTGTCCGGACCCGCCGCAAGGTGACCCTGCTGGCCAGTGGCATCGGCGTCACCCCGCTTCGCGGGCTGCTCGAGGCCCTGCCGCAAGACCCGGGCGACGTGACGCTCGTGTACCGGGCCAGCAGCGAGCAGGACGTCGTGTTCCGGCGCGAGATCGAGCTGCTCTCCGCCGCGACCGGTGCTCGCGTGGTCTTCGTGCTGGGGAACCGGATCGCCGACCGATCGACCTGGTTGCCGCAGTACGCGGCCCACCTGTCCGACGTCGAGGCGCTGGTGCGCTTGGTTCCCGACATCGCCGAGCACGACGTGTACGTCTGCGGCGCACAGGGCTGGGTGGACTCCATGAAAGCCGCGGCGCTGGACGCCGGGGTGCCGCAGCGACACATCCACGAAGAACGCTTCAGCTGGTGACGAGGAGATAGACCCGTGCGACGCATCACCTTCGCCCTGATGAGCACCGTGACCGCCCTGGTCCTGCTGTTCAGCTACCACACCAGCACGAGCTCGCAGCTGTCCGCGGCTCCGCAGGCGGCCGCCCACGCCGGCACCTCGTCATCCGGCACCTCGTCATCCGGCACCTCGTCCTCTGGGGACACGTCGACGTCGGGTGACTCCTCGTCGAGTGGGTCGTCGTCCGACAGCGGCACGACCGTCTACACGGGCGACTCGGTGGACACCCGCTGGGGACCGGTGCAGGTCGCGATCACGGTGTCGGGCGGCAAGATCACGAAGGCGGACGCCGTCGTCTACCCGACCGAGAACCCCCGCGACCAGGAGATCAACTCCTACGCCGTCCCGCAGCTGAACTCCGAGGCGGTGCAGAGCCAGAGCGGCAGCATCGACGCCGTCAGCGGCGCGACCGTGACGAGCGACGGCTACATCCAGTCGCTGCAGTCGGCGATCGACCAGGCAAACCTGTGACGACCATGCTGCCGGAAGGGGTGGAGCAGCCCCGGCAGGCCTTCGTGCAGCAGGTGATGGGGCTGCCGGTCAGCGTGCACGTGCGCGGTCCGCAAGCCCGGGGCGACGAGGTCGCGGCGGCGGTCGAGGCGTTCTTCGCCGCGCTGCGCGACGACGACGCCCGGTTCAGCACGTGGCGACCGGACAGTCCGGTGAGCCGGATCCGCCGGGGCGACCTGACCCTCGCGGACGCCGAGCCACGGGTTCGTGAGGTCGCCGCCCTCTGCGAGGAGGCTGCGCGCCGAACGGACGGGGCCTTCTCGGCCTGGCTGCCGGGCCCCGACGGCGTCCCCACCTTCGACCCGACCGGCCTGGTCAAGGGCTGGGCCGTGGAGCAGGCGTTCGACGAGCTGCGGAACCGGGTGGCCGAGGGAGAACCGCACGACCTGCTGGTGTCCGCCGGCGGCGACGTCGTCGTGGCCTGCGCCCGCACCGACACCCCGGACTGGACGATCGGCATCGAGGACCCTCAGGACCGTAGCCGGGTCCTGCGCACGGTCGGCCTTCGACGAGGGGCGGTCGCGACGTCCGGGACGGCGGCTCGCGGGCAGCACGTCATCGACCCGGCCAGTGGGGCGCCGCCGTCGGGCCTGCTGTCGGCGACCGTGATCGGCCCAGACCTGACCTGGGCCGACGTGTACGCCACCGCCGCGTTCGTCCGCGGTGCGCAGGCGCAGGAGTGGATCGCGACGCTCCCGGATCACGTCGCGGTGCTGGTGGGAGCCGACGGAGCGGTTCAGTAGCGGCGTCCAACGGCACAACCGCGGCCTAGCTCGTCGGCCGCCCGGCCCCGCGATAGACGGACTCGACGCAGCGGGCGACCCGCTCCCAGGTGCGCTCCGCGGCGGCCAGCTGGCCGGCGGCTGCCAACCCTTGCGTCCCAAGGGGATCGGCGAGCAGGTCACCGAGGATCGCGGCCAGGTGGTCGACGTCCCCGGGCGCGAACGACCGGCCCGTGACGGCGTCCTGGACGGTGTCGGCCAGCCCACCGACCGCGGTGGCGACCACGGCCGCGCCGCTGGCCTGAGCCTCCAACGCGATCAGACCGAACGGTTCGTACCGGCTCGGCACGACGACTGCGTCCGCGGCCGCGAGCAACGCGGCCAGCTGGGGCGGGTCGAGCCGACCGGCGAACAGGACGTCGGCGCCCACCTCGTCGCCCAGGGCCACCAGGGTCGGTTGGTACGAGCCGGCACCGGCCAGCACCACCCGCACCGGGCCGGCGGCCCGGGTCAGCCCGGGGACGGCGCGCAACAGGGTGGAGAAGCCCTTCTCCCATTCGAGTCGGCCGGCCGCGACCAGGAGTGATCGGTCCGGCGAGAACCGTTGCCGCGCAACGGCCCGGACCTCGGGGTCGACCCGCCAGGCTGGTGCGTCGACCGCGCCGGGGACGACCGTGAGGTCACGAGGGTCCCGCCCGAGGTGGGCAACCTCGTCGACCATCGCCGCCGAGCAGACCGTCACCGCGTCGGCGACGTGGACCGCGGTGCGCTCCGTCTCGTCGATCGCCCGGGCCAGCGCGGTGTCCAGCCGGCCGAACCGCCGACCCCGCTCAGTGGCGTGCACCGTCAGCACCATCGGCACCGCCATGGCGTGGGCGGCGCCCCGGCCGCTGCTCCCGGTCATCCAGTCGTGCGCGTGCACCACGTCGGCCTGCTGCCGCAGAGCGAGGTGCAGCAGCTCGCCCGCCAGGGCGCCGACCGCGTCCAGCACCTCGTTCTTGGCCTCGGGCGCGATCGGGCCCGGCAGTCGCTTCGGCACCGGGACGCGCAGCACCCGCACCCCTTCGGCGGTCTCCTCGTCTGCCGCACTACCCGGGCCTGGCGAGGCGAAGAGGTCGGCTCCCGGCGCGATCACCGTGACGTCGTGCCCGGCGGCGGCCTGGGCGCGAGCCAGCCCGTGCACGTACCGGCCCAGACCGCCGTGCACGAAGGGTGGGTACTCGAAGGTCAGGTGCAGGATCCGCATCTCAACCTCCCTGTGCCGCAAGGATCCTGGCGTCCAGGTCGCCGAAGGGCCCATCGACCTCGCGCTGTCGACGTGACTCGTCCTGCGCCCCTGGGTCGCGACGCTGGACGAGCTCGGCCAGCCGGTGGAACGCCGCGCGGTGCTCGTCGGCCCGCCGCCAGGCGTAGTCCGCCGCCTGGTCCCGGCTGACCATGAACGCCCAGTCGCTGGACAGTGTCAGCAGCGCCTGGCGGGCCAGCTGGTCGAGGTCCGGGCGGCGCACGAGCAGGCGGCCGGCGCGCGCCTCTTCGCCCACGACGTCCAGCAGCCGGCGCTGCACCCAGAAACCCTCGTCCACCAACGGTTTCACCATCGGACCGTCCCACACCCGGAAGTCCTTTCCCGCCCCCCACGACCCGGCTGGCAGGGCGACGTCACCCCGCGCCGCCCCCGCCTCGAGGGCGCCGCGCAGCGTCGTGAGCCGCACTCCGGCCTCGGGGAGCAGTCGGAGCACTCGTCGCAGAAAGGCCGGACCCTCGTGCCACCAGTGGCCGAACAGCTCGGTGTCGTAGGCGGCGACGACCAGGCCTGGTTGCCCGTCGCGGTCGGCGACCTCCCGCAGCCGGTCGCGGACCCGGCGCACGAAGTCCTGCGCGTCCCGCTCGACGGCGGCCACCGCGCGCGCCGGCTCGTAGAGCGCCTTCGCGTCAGAAGGCACTCCGGCGCCGGTGACCCGGTACGGGTGCAGGCCGCTCGCGTGGTCGATGGCGTGGAAGTCCCGGTAGTCCGCGCCGGTGGGGTACCCGGTGCGCGAGCTCCAGATCCGGTCCGTGACCGTCAGGTCCCGACCGAACACGGCGACTCCGCTGCCGCGCACCGTCCACGCGGCTGAGGTGGGCCGCCCGCCTGCGGCGAGCGTCACCTCGTCGGCGAGGAAGTGGCTGACCCCGGCGGCGGCGTAGAGCTGCTCCAGGCCAGGGGAGTAGCCGCACTCCGGCGCCCAGATGCCGCCACCGAACCCGCCGAACCGCGCCCGCGCGTCGTCCAGCCCGGCGCTCAGGGCGAACCGGCCGACCCGGTCGTCCAGCAGTGGCAGGAACGGGTGGGTGGCCGGACCGCCGAGCAGCTCGATCACTCCGGCGTCGGCCAACGAGCGCAGCACCGGGCTGCCGCCGGCCCGCCAGCGGGTCGCCAGCGACCGGGCCGCCTGGGCACCCGCGAGGAACTCGCGCGATGCCAGCTCACGCCAGCGCGGGTCGGTCCGCGTGCTGAGCTCGGCCGCCCTCGCCTGCCACATCCCGACCCACGTCTCGGTGGCGGCCAGGCACCCAGGGTCGTCCAGCTGCGCGGCCAGCACCGGGGTCACGCCGAGCGTCAGGACGTCGCGTCGTCCCTCGTCGGCCAGCTCGTCCAGCAGTCGCGTCAGCGGCAGGTACGACGACGCCCACGCCTGGTGCAGCCACTCCTCGCCGACGGGCCAGCGGCCGTGGTGGGCCAGCCAGGGCAGGTGGCTGTGCAGGACGAGGGCGAAGGCGCCGACCGGATCGCTCATCGGCCTGCTCATCGCTGCCCCGCGATCACCAGCAGGTCGAGCGCGTCGTCGTCCGCGGGTCCGATCTCGAAGTCCTCGGCCCGGACGGCCCGGACGGCGTCCGCCAGGTCGTCCGGCCACCGCTCGGGCGGCGTGGCGAGCTGGGCCGCCGGGAACGAGGCGAACCGCGCGTCGAGCGCGCGCAGCCTGGGGCCTCGCTGCACGCCGAGTCGCTGCACCGGCCCGAACCCGGCGCCGACCAACCGGGCCAGCTCCTCGTCGTCGTACTCGCGCACGTGGAAGGCGTTCGTCGGCCGCTCGCCGCGGCCGAGTCCGGGGGAGAAGGTGAGCCGGTTCGGGGTCGACACGGCAAGCAGGCCGCCGGGCCGCAGCACCCGGCGCAGGTCGGCGACGAGCTCGTGCGGCGTCCAGATGTGCTCGATGACCTGCAGGCTGACCGCCGCGTCCACGCTCGCGTCCGCGAGCGGCAGCCGGACGACGTTGCCGCGCAGCACGTCCCGCCCGTAGGTCGCGGCCGCGTGCCGCACCGTCACGGCGTCGTAGTCGAGCCCGACGACCCGCGACCCGCCGGCGGCGAGCTCGTCCAGCCCATACCCCTCGCCGCAGCCCGCCTCGAGCGTGATCGTGGCAACGTCGGTCGCCAGGGCGGCCCTGGTTGCCACGATCTCGGCGGCGACGTACCGGTACGCCGCGAGGTGCCGGGCGAACCAGTACTGCTCGTGCCAGATCCCCGGTGCGGTGCGCTCGCCGGTGAGGGTCAACGGGGTCGCCGGTACTCGGACGTCGTCGTGGATCGCGCTCACCCCTCTCGGCTCCAGTGTGACCGGGCTCACCGGCCGTCCGCTTGCCCGAAAACTACTCGCCGGTAACATCGTGCACTGGTGACCAAGCGGACCGGTGACGTCCCTGATGGACGCGACTGGCAGGCTAGGTCCCCGACGAGCGGGACGACCCGGTCCCCTCCCGGCAGGCGCCGGTTGAGCTGCAAGTGGAGGTCGAGACCCGACCATGAACATCGTCGTGTGCGTGAAGTACGTGCCGGACGCGCAAGCGGACCGGACGTTCGAGGACGCCGACCACACCACTGACCGCGTCGGCGTCGACGGACGGCTCTCCGAGCTGGACGAGTACGCCGTCGAGGAGGCGCTGAAGATCGTCGAGGCCGGTGGCGGCGAGGGTGACCAGGTCACCGTGCTGACCGTGGGTCCCGAGTCCGCCGCCGAGGCCGTGAAGAAGTCGCTGCAGATGGGCGCCCACGCGGGCGTGCACGTCAGCGACGACGCGATCGCCGGCTCAGACGCCGCCGCCACGTCACTGGTGCTGGCCAAGGCGATCGAGAAGCTCGGCACCGAGACCAAGGTCGACCTCGTGCTGACCGGCATGGCCTCCACCGACGGCACCATGAGCGTCGTCCCGGCGATGCTCGCCGAGCGCCTCGGCCTGCCGCAGGTCACCTACGCCAGCGAGGTCACCGTCTCCGGTGACTCGGTCACCATCCGCCGCGACGGTGACGCCTCGACGCAGACGATCACCTCGAGCCTGCCGGCCGTGGTCAGCGTCACCGACCAGATCAACGAGCCGCGCTACCCCTCGTTCAAGGGGATCATGGCCGCCAAGAAGAAGCCGGTACAGGCGTGGGGGATCGGCGACCTCGGCATCGACGCCGGCGACGTCGGTCTGGCCGCCGCCTGGACGACGGTCGAGTCCGTCACGGCGCGGCCGCCGCGTGAGGCGGGCCAGGTCGTCACCGACGAGGGCGAGGGCGGCGCGAAGCTCGCCGAGTTCCTGGTGTCCCGCAAGTTCGTCTGACCGTCCCGTCCTGACCTGACTTCCAAGGAGAAGCCTGATGAGCGAAGTTCTCGTGCTCGTCGACCACGTCGACGGGGCAGTCCGCAAGACCACCACCGAGCTGCTGACGATCGCCCGCCAGTTCGGCGAGCCGTCCGCGGTGTTCGTGGGCAGCGGCTTCGACGCCGCGAAGGACACGCTGGCCGAGTTCGGGGCGGCGAAGGTCTACCGCATCGAGTCCGCCGACGTGAGCGACCACCTGGTGGCCCCGACCGCCGAGGCGCTGGCCCAGCTGGTCGAGCGCACCTCGCCGGCCGCCGTCCTGATCGCCTCGAACGCCGAGGGCAAGGAGATCGCGGCCCGGCTGTCCATCAAGACCGGCTCCGGCCTGATCACCGATGCCGTGGCCGTCGCTGCCGACCTGACCACCACCCAGTCGGTCTTCGCCGGCTCGTACACCGTGCAGGCCAAGGTCACCACCGGCACACCGATCATCACGGTCAAGCCCAACTCGGCCACCCCGGAGGCCGCTCCGGCCGCCGCGGCCGACGAGGCCTTCGAGCCCACGATCTCCGACGCCGCCAGGGCCGCGAAGATCACCGAGCGCAAGCCGCGCGAGAAGACCGGCCGTCCCGACCTCACCGAGGCCGCGATCGTGGTCTCCGGCGGTCGCGGCACCAACGGTGACTTCGGGCCGGTCGAGGCTTTCGCCGACGCCCTCGGTGCCGCCGTGGGCGCGAGCCGCGCGGCCGTCGACGCCGGCTGGTACCCGCACGCCAACCAGGTCGGCCAGACCGGCAAGACCGTCTCGCCGCAGCTGTACGTCGCCAACGGCATCTCCGGCGCCATCCAGCACCGGGCCGGCATGCAGACCTCCAAGACGATCGTCGCCGTGAACAAGGACGAGGAGGCGCCGATCTTCGAGCTCGTCGACTTCGGCGTCGTGGGCGACCTGTTCACCGTGCTGCCCCAGGCCACCGAGGCGATCGAGAAGTCCAAGGGCTGAAGAGCCACCGCACCTTTCCGCCACTCAGGCCGCTTTCCGTACCCGGGGAGCGGCCTGAGCGGCGGAAACCGGCTTGAGCGGCGGAAACGGGGGGTGGGGGTGGCGCCTAGACTGGCCCGGTGAGTGTCTACCTCGACCACGCGGCGACCACGCCGATGCTGCCCGAGGCCATCGAGGCGATGGTCGGCGAGCTGTCCGTGGTCGGAAACCCGTCGTCCCTGCACACCGCAGGTCGGCGGGCCCGGCGCGTCGTCGAGGAGTCCCGCGAGCAGCTCGCGCAGGCCGTCGGCGCCAGCCCCAGCGAGGTGGTCTTCACCTCCGGTGGCACCGAGGCCGACAACCTCGCGGTCAAGGGCACCTACCGCGCCCGCCGCGCCGCTGACCCGCGCCGGCGCCGTGTGCTGGTCAGCGCCATCGAGCACCACGCGGTGCTGGACACCGCCCAGGCGCTCGCGGACGACGAAGGCGCCGAGGTCGTGCTGCTGCCGGTCGACGCGAAGGGCCGGGTGCAGCCGGACGCCGTGCGCTCGCTGATCGAGGCCGACCCGCAGTCCGTCGCGCTGGTCAGCGTCATGTGGGCCAACAACGAGGTCGGCACCCTGCAGCCGATCGCCGAGATCGTCGAGATCGCCCACCGGCACGGCATCCCGGTGCACTCCGACGCCGTGCAGGCGGTCGGCAAGGTGCCGGTCGACTTCGCGCGCAGCGGCCTGGACCTGATGAGCATCACCGGCCACAAGCTCGGCGGCCCGGTCGGCGTCGGCGCGCTGGTCGCCGTCCGCGGTGCCGAGCTGTCGCCGCTGGTGCACGGCGGCGGCCAGGAGCGCCAGGTGCGCAGCGGCACCCTCGACGAACCCGCGATCCGGTCCTTCGCGGTTGCCGCCGCGCTCGCCGTCGAGCGACTGGCCGGCACCCGGGTGCGGCTGACCGCGCTGCGCGAGGCGCTGGTCGCCGGGATCCGCGGGCACGTCCCGGACGTCGTCGTGCACGGCGACCCGGACCCGGCGGGCCGCCTGCCCGGCCTGGTGAACCTGTCGTTCCTCGGCTGCGACGGCGACTCGCTGCTCTACCTGCTGGACGCCCAGGGCGTCGAGTGCTCGACCGGCTCGGCCTGCCAGGCCGGCGTACCGCAGCCCAGCCACGTGCTCGTCGCCATGGGTGTGCCGGACGCCGAGGTCCGTTCCGCGCTGCGCCTCTCGCTCGGGCACACCTCCACGGAGGCCGACGTGGCCGCCGTCGTCGAGGCCCTGCCCGCGGCGGTGGACCGGGCTCGCGGCGCGGGTGCCGTCGCGGCTGCCTCGGTGGCGGCGCGCTGATGAAGGTCCTGGCCGCGATGAGCGGCGGCGTCGACTCCGCGGTCGCGGCCGCCCGCGCCGTGGACGCCGGGCACGACGTCGTCGGCGTGCACCTGGCCCTGTCCCGCAACCCGGCCACGCTGCGGACCGGGGCGCGCGGTTGCTGCACCGCCGAGGACGCCCACGACGCCCGGCGCGCGGCCGACGTCCTCGGCATCCCGTTCTACGTCTGGGACCTGTCCGAGCAGTTCACCGAGTCAGTGGTGGACGACTTCGTGGCCGAGTACGAGGCCGGCCGCACGCCCAACCCGTGCCTGCGCTGCAACGAGAAGATCAAGTTCTCGGCCCTGCTCGACAAGGCCGTGGCGCTCGGCTTCGACGCGCTCTGCACCGGGCACTACGCGCAGGTCCGCGACGGCGACGACGGCCGCGAGCTGCACCGCGCGGTCGACCACGGCAAGGACCAGTCCTACGTGCTGGGCGTGCTGACCGCCGCCCAGCTCTCCCGCGCGCTGTTCCCGTTGGGGGACACCGACAAGCACGACGTGCGCGCCGAGGCTGCGAGCCGTGGCCTGGCCGTCGCCGACAAGCCCGACAGCCACGACATCTGCTTCATCGCGGACGGCGACACCCGCGGCTGGCTCGAGCAGCGGCTCGGCGCACAGCCGGGCCGGATCACCGACGAGGCCGGCGAGGTGCTCGGCGAGCACCAGGGCGCGTACGGCTTCACGGTCGGGCAGCGCAAGGGGCTCTCGATCGGCCACCCCGCGCCCGACGGCCGCCCCCGCTACGTCCTGGACATCCAGCCCGTCACCAACACCGTCGTCGTCGGCCCGGCCGAGGCGCTCGACGTCCGCGTCGTGCTGGGTGAGCGCCCACGCTGGTGCGGGCCCGCGCCGGTCGGCCCGGTCGAGGTGAGCGCCCAGGTGCGGGCGCACGGGGACGCCGTCCCCGCGGTCGCCGAGGCGGCCGCAGACGGTGCGGTCCGGGTCGAGCTGCGCCAGCCGATCCGCGGCGTTGCGGCCGGCCAGGCCGTCGTCCTCTACCGCGGCACCCGGGTGCTCGGCTCGGCCACGATCACGGCCACCTCCCGGTGACCGCGACCGGGATCGGCTCCTGGCCCGGCACCGACGTCGCGGAGGCGCTCGCCGTCGTCCGCGGGGAGCTGCCCGACCTGCCGTACCTGCCCGAGCTGCCGTCCCGCGGCCCGGGCGCCGACATGATCGGACGCGCCGCCGCGCGCCTGGTCAGCATGCCGATCGACCTCCAGCCCGGCGGCTGGCGGCTGGTCGACCGGCCGGGCCGCGACCAGGCCCGCGCGGACGCGTTCTGGCGTGAGGACCTGGACCGGATGGCCTACGCCTTCGACGGCTACACCGGGCCCCTCAAGGTGCAGCTGGCCGGTCCGTGGACCCTCGCCTCGACCGTCTGGCTGCCCCGGGGCGAGCGGGCGGTCGTCGACCGCGGCGCCACCCGGGACCTGGTCGAGTCGATGGCGCAGACGGTGCGCGAGCTGGTGGCGGACGTCGTCCGGCTGGTGCCGGGCGCCACCGCGGTCGTGCAGCTGGACGAGCCTGCGCTCCCGGCCGTGCTCGAGGGGCGGGTGCCGACGGCGTCCGGCTTCGGACGACTGCGCGCGGTCGCTCCGGCTGAGGCGCAGCAAGGGCTGACGACGGTGCTGACCGCGGCGCACGAGGCCGGCGCACGGACCGCGGTGCACTGCTGTGCGCCCGACGTCCCGATCGCGCTCCTGCGGGACGCCGGCGCACAGGCGCTCGCGCTGGACGTCACCCTGCTCGGCCCCAGTGGCTGGGAGTCCGTGGCGGCGTCCGTCGAGGCCGGCACCCGGCTGTGGGCGGGTCTGGTGCCCACACTCGGTGAGGTCCCCGCGGCGTCCGAGCTGGCCGGCCGGCTGGCCCGCTGGTGGCACGACGTGGGGCTGCCCGTCGTCGATCTCGCAGACGTCGTGGTGACGCCGACCTGCGGGTTGGCCGGGGCGAGCCCGCCCGGCGCCCGAGCCGCGCTGGTGCGCTCGCGCGAGACCGCCCGCGAGCTGGCCGAGCGCGCGCAGGGCTGACCAGCCGCTGTCGGTGCTGCGGTGCAGAATGTGGCAGGTGAGCGACGCTGAGCTGAGCACCCCCGACCAGGCATCGTCCGTCGAGCTGGCGGAGGTCCCGGACGACGCGCGTCACCGCTGGACCGACCTGGCCGAGCAGATCAACGGGCACCGCTTCGCCTACTACATCCGTGAGCAGCCCACGGTCAGCGATGGCGAGTTCGACCGGCTGCTGCACGAGCTCGAGGCGCTGGAGGAGCAGTACCCCGGCCTGCGGACGCCGGACAGCCCCAGCCAGGTGGTGGGCGGCACGTTCTCCACGGACTTCGCCGCGGTCGACCACCTCGAGCGGCTGCTCAGCCTCGACAACGTGTTCAGCGTCGACGAGCTGCGGGCCTGGATGGAGCGGGCCACCCAGGCGGCCGGCACCACCGTGACCTGGCTGTGCGAGCTGAAGATCGACGGCCTGGCGATCGACCTGGTCTACGAGGACGGGCGGCTGGTGCGCGCGGCGACCCGTGGCGACGGGCGCACGGGCGAGGACGTGACGCTGAACGTCCGCACGCTGCGGGACGTGCCGAGCCAGCTGAGCGGGGACGACGTCCCCGAGCTGGTCGAGGTGCGCGGTGAGATCTTCTTCCCGACCGCCGGCTTCGCCGAGCTCAACGCCGGGCTGGTCGAGGCGGGCAAGGCGCCGTTCGCCAACCCGCGCAACGCTGCCTCAGGATCGTTGCGGCAGAAGGACCCCAAGGTCACCGCCTCGCGGCCGCTGCACCTGCTGGTCCATGGCATCGGGGCCCGGCGCGGCTTCGACGCCCAGGGGATCGACCTCACCCGGCAGTCCCAGGCGTACGAGCTGCTCGGCGGCTGGGGGTTGCCGGTGAGCGACCGTGCGAAGGTGCTCGAGTCCGTGGACGACGTGCTGGGCTTCGTCGAGTACTTCGGCGAGCACCGGCACGACCTCGAGCACGACATCGACGGCATCGTGGTCAAGATCGACGAGCTCGCCGTGCAGCGCCGGCTCGGGTCGACCAGCCGTGCGCCGCGCTGGGCCATCGCCTTCAAGTACCCGCCGGAAGAGGTCACCACCAAGCTGCTGGACATCCGGGTCAACGTCGGGCGGACCGGCCGGGTGACGCCGTTCGCGGTCATGGAGCCGGTCCTGGTGTCCGGGTCGACGGTCGAGATGGCCACGCTGCACAACGCCGACGAGGTTCGCCGCAAGGGGGTGCTCATCGGCGACACCGTGGTCCTGCGCAAGGCGGGGGACGTGATCCCGGAGGTGCTCGGCCCGGTCATCGACCTGCGCCCGGACGACGCCCGTGAGTTCGTGATGCCCACGCACTGCCCGTCGTGCGGCACCGAGCTGGCGGCCCAGCGCGAGGGCGACGTCGACATCCGCTGCCCGAACTCCCGCTCGTGCCCGGCCCAGCTGCGCGAGCGGCTGTTCCACGTCGCCTCGCGCGGTGCCTTCGACATCGAGGCCATGGGGTTCGAGGCGGCCCAGTCCCTGCTGGACGCCGGGGTGGTGCAGGACGAGGGGGACCTGTTCGGGTTGAGCGAGCAGCAGCTCAGCGCGGTCCCGCTGTTCACCCGCAAGGACGGCGAGCTGTCCGCCAACGGGGGCAAGCTGCTCGCGAACCTCGAGAAGGCCAAGGCCCAGCCGCTGTGGCGGGTGATCGTGGCGCTGTCGATCCGGCACGTCGGGCCGACCGCGGCGCGCGCGCTGGCCACCGAGCTGGGCAGCCTCGACGCGATCCGCTCGGCCGCCCAGGACGAGCTCGCCGCGGTGGACGGCGTCGGGCCGGTGATCGCCGAGGCGGTCGTCGAGTGGTTCGGCGTCGACTGGCACCGGGCGGTCGTCGACAAGTGGGCGGCGGCCGGCGTCCGGATGGCGGACGAGCGCGACGAGTCGGTACCGCGCACCTTGGAGGGGCTCACCCTGGTCGTGACCGGGTCACTCGAGGGGATCAGCCGGGACGAGGCGAGGGAGGCGATCCTCGCCCGTGGCGGCAAGGCGTCTGGCTCGGTGTCGAAGAAGACGTCCTTCGTCGTGGTGGGCGAGAACCCGGGCAGCAAGCACGACAAGGCGGTTCAGCTCGGTGTCCCCGTGCTTGACGAGGCCGGTTTCCGGCGGCTGCTGGACGAGGGTCCGGACGCCGTGAGCTGAGTCGGGCCGCACCACGAGGCCGGGCCGCGCCGAACCGCCGAACCGCCGAACAGAACAAACATTCAAGAACGCTCCTGTTGTGCCGATCACGCTAGGGACGTGACGTCTGCGCGCCGCCCGTCCGCGGCGCACACCCAGGGAGCGAGGCCGTACGTGAGTGGTGCCGACGAGGCCCGGAACCACGTGCGTTCAGCACCCCGGCCACGCCTGCTCGCCGCGTTCCTGGGGAGCGTGATCGCGGCGGGCCTCGGCCTCGTGGTCTTCTCGGTCAGCACCGTCAGCCTCGACGACATCACTGCGATGGACTCGGGCCAGGTGCTGGCCCTGGCCACCTGCCTCGTGCTGATCGTGCTCGGCGAGATCCGCCCCGTGATGGGCTCGTCGATGGCCGACCCGCTCGGGGTCACGCTGTCGACCACGTTCGTGTTCCCGGTGCTGCTGCACTTCGGCCTGGTGCCTGCCGTGATCCTGCACACGATCGCCACGCTGCTGGCCGGCCTGGTCGCGCGCAAGGCGATGATCCGCAACCTGTTCAACGTCGCCCAGTACGCGCTCAGCGTGGGCGCGGGTTGGCTCGTGCTGGCGGCCGCCGGGATCCGGCCCACGCTCAGCGACACCTGGACCCCCTCGACGCTGAGCGACCTGCTGCTGATCGTCGTGGTGGGTGCCGCGAGCTTCGTGGTCAACGACTTCCTGGTCGCCACCGCGATCGGCCTGATGGCGGGGATCTCACCCTGGACGCAGTTCCGGTCCGACCTGCGCTTCCAGGCGACGGTGTCGGCGGCCCAGTTCGGGCTGGCCCCGCTGGTCGCCGTGCTGATGGAGTACGCCCCGGCGTTCGTGGCGCTGACCGTCGTCCCGATGTACGCGATCCACAAGAGCGCGGCCGCGTCGGTCCGCAGCGAGCACCAGGCCCAGCACGACGACTTGACCGGCCTGGCGAACCGCAAGCGGCTCATCGAGCAGGCCACCGAGGCGATCAACGACGCGCTGCGCACCGGTGAGCCCTGCGCCCTGTTCCTGCTGGACCTGGACCGGTTCAAGGAGGTCAACGACGTCCTCGGGCACCCCGTGGGCGACGAGGTGCTGCGCCGGGTGGCCCGCCGTCTCGAGGGCGCCCTGCGCCCGGACGACCTCGTGGCCCGGCTCGGCGGCGACGAGTTCGCCGTGCTGGCCCGCCGGGTCCGGGACGCCGAGGCAGCCGTCACCATCGCGGAGCGGGTCCGGGCGGCGCTGGACGCCGAGCTGGTCATCGACGGACAGCTCATCGACCTCGAGGGCAGCATCGGGGTCGCCCTGGTGCCCGACCACGCGACCGAGTACGAGGTGCTGTTCTCCCGCGCCGACGTCGCCATGTACCTGGCCAAGGCCGACCGCACCGGGGTCGAGGTCTACGACTCCGCGCGCGACGTGAACTCGACGTCCCGGATCGGCCTCATCAGCGGCCTGCGCAACGCCATCGAGCAGGGCGAGATCGAGCTGCACTACCAGCCCAAGGCGAGCCTGGCCGACCAGACCGTGACCGGCGTCGAGGCGCTCGTCCGCTGGAACCACCCGACTCGCGGGCTGGTGCCGCCGGACGAGTTCATCCCGGTCGCCGAGCAGTCCGGTCTGATGCACCGGCTGACCGACGTCGTGCTGGACCTCGCCCTGACCCAGGTCGCGAAGTGGCAGGACCAGGGCATGACGGTGCCGGTCGCGGTCAACGTCTCGTTCCGCGACCTGCTCGACCAGACGATGCCGACCCGGCTGGCCGGGACGCTCGAGCGGCACGGGCTGGCTCCCGAGCTGCTCACCCTCGAGATCACCGAGCGGGTGCTGACCGCCGACATGGACCGCGCCCGGATCACGCTGCAGGCGCTGTGCGACCTCGGGGTCCGCCTCTCACTGGACGACTTCGGCACCGGCTGGTCGTCGCTGCGGCTGCTGCGCGAGCTGCCGCTCGCCGAGATCAAGATCGACCGCAGCTTCGTCAGCCGCGCCGCCGTGGTCGAGGAGGACGCCGTCGTCGTCCGGGCCACCACCCGGCTCGCGCACGGCCTGGGCATGCACGTCGTCGCCGAGGGCATCGAGACCGCCGTGGCGTGGCAGGCCATCAAGGACATGAACTGCGACACCGCCCAGGGCTGGCACCTGGCGCGCCCCATGCCGAGCGGGCGGGCCACCGAGTGGTTGTCCGAGCGGCTGCTGGGAAGGGTCCCGGTCGGCCACCCCTAGACTGGCGGCCATGTCCGAACCACTGTCCCGCGAGGACGTCGCGCACCTGGCCAGGCTGGCCCGCATCGAGGCCACGGACGTCGAGCTCGACCGCTTGGTCGGTGAGCTCGGCGTGATCCTGGACTCGGTCGCCCGGGTCGGCGAGGTCGCCGCGGACGACGTCCCGCCGATGTCGCACCCGCTGCCGCTGACCAACGTGACCCGGCCGGACGAGCCCGTGCCGAGCCTGACGCCGCAGGACGCGCTGTCCGGCGCGCCGGACAGCGAGCTGGGCCGGTTCCGGGTCCCGCGGATCCTGGAGGAGGACTGATGGCGGGCGTGGACGGCGACCTGACCCGGCGCACCGCGAGCGAGCTGGCGCAGGCGCTGGGCGCCGGCGAGGTCAGCGCGGTCGAGGTGACGAGGGCGCACCTGGAGCGGATCGACGGCGTGGACGGCGCGGTGCACGCGTTCCTGCACGTCGCGCACGACGAGGCGCTGGCCTTCGCCCGTGGGGTCGACGAGCGCCGCGCGGCGGGGGACCAGCTGCACCCGCTGGCCGGCGTCCCGGTCGCGGTCAAGGACGTCGTCGCCACCCGAGGTCTGCCCACGACGGCCGGCTCCCGGCTGCTCGAGGGCTGGGTCCCGCCGTACGACGCGACCCTCGTCGAGCGGCTGAAGGCCGCCGGACTGGTCGTCCTCGGCAAGACCAACATGGACGAGTTCGCGATGGGTAGCTCCACCGAGCACTCCGCGTTCGGCCCGACGCACAACCCGTGGGACCTCAGCCGCATCCCCGGTGGATCGGGCGGTGGCTCGGCCGCCGCGGTGGCCGCGTTCGAGGCGCCGCTCGCGATCGGCACCGACACGGGCGGCTCGATCCGCCAGCCGGCCGCCGTGACCGGCACCGTCGGGGTCAAGCCGACGTACGGCGGGGTGTCCCGCTACGGGTTGATCGCGCTGGCGAGCAGCCTGGACCAGGCCGGCCCGTGCACCCGTACGGTGCTGGACGCCGCACTGCTGCACGAGGTGATCGGCGGGCACGACCCGCGCGACTCCACCAGCATCGACGCGCCGGCGCCGTCCGCCGTCGAGTGGGCCCGTCGAGCTGACGTCAAGGGCGTCAAGGTCGGCGTGATCCGTGAGCTGGGTGGCGAGGGCTACCAGGCCGGCGTCCGCCAGCGGTTCGACGAGGCGGTGGCCCTGCTCACCGACGCGGGCGCCGAGGTCGTCGAGGTCTCCTGCCCGCACTTCGAGTACGCGCTCGCCGCGTACTACCTGATCCTGCCGAGCGAGGCGAGCAGCAACCTCGCCAAGTTCGACGCCATGCGGTACGGCCTGCGGGTGCTGCCCGAGGGCGTGGACGCGCCCACGGCCGAGCAGGTCATGGCGGCCACTCGCGATGCCGGCTTCGGCGACGAGGCCAAGCGCCGCATCATCCTGGGCACCTATGCCCTGTCCAGCGGCTACTACGACGCCTACTACGGCCAGGCGCAGAAGGTGCGCACGCTGATCGCGCGCGACTTCGAGGCCGCGTTCCAGCAGGCCGACGTGCTCATCTCGCCGACCGCGCCCACCACGGCGTTCAAGCTCGGCGAGAAGCTCGACGACCCGCTGGCGATGTACCTGAACGACGTGGCGACCATCCCGGCGAACCTGGCGGGGGTGCCCGGCATGTCGCTGCCGGTGGGGCTGGCGCCCGAGAACGGCCTGCCCGTCGGCGTCCAGCTGCTCGCCCCGGCGACCAAGGACGAGCGGCTGTACGGCGTGGGCGCCGCGTTGGAGGCGCTGCTCACCGAGCGCTGGGGCGGCCCCCTGCTCGCCCAGGCCCCCGAGCTGGAGGTGCTGGCATGACCACTCACGCGAACGCCCGGGTCGAGGACGTCCTGGACTACGACGAGGTGCTCGAGCAGTTCGACCCCGTGCTGGGTCTCGAGGTGCACGTGGAGCTGTCCACCCGCACGAAGATGTTCTGCGGGTGCGGCACCGCGTTCGGAGCCGAGCCGAACACCCAGGTCTGTCCGGTGTGCCTCGGCCTTCCCGGCGCCCTCCCGGTGGTGAACGCGTCCGCGGTGGAGTCGGCGATCCGGATCGGTCTGGCGCTGCACTGCGACATCACCCCGTGGGGCCGGTTCGCCCGGAAGAACTACTTCTACCCGGACATGCCGAAGAACTTCCAGACCTCGCAGTACGACGAGCCGATCGCCACCAACGGCTACCTCGACGTCGAGCTGGACGACGGCTCCACCTACCGCGTGCAGATCGAGCGCGCCCACATGGAGGAGGACACCGGCAAGTCGCTGCACGTCGGCGGCTCCACCGGGCGCATCCACGGCGCGGACTACTCCCTGGTCGACTACAACCGGGCGGGTATCCCGCTCATCGAGATCGTCACCAAGCCGCTGGCGGGTACGGGGGAGCGCGCGCCCGAGGTCGCCCGCGCCTACGTGGCGGCCCTGCGCGACCTGCTGCGGGCCCTGGACGTCAGCGACGTCCGGATGGAGCAGGGCTCGCTGCGCTGCGACGCGAACGTCTCCCTGCGGCCCAAGGCGCAGGACCCCTCCGCCCAGGACTCCGTGCCACTGGGCACCCGCACCGAGACCAAGAACGTGAACTCGCTGCGCAGCGTCGAGCGCGCCGTCCGGTACGAGATCACCCGGCAGGGTGCCCGGTTGCTCGCCGGTGAGCGGATCGTCCAGGAGACGCGCCACTGGCAGGAGAACGACGGCGTCACCACGTCCGGGCGGGAGAAGTCCGACGCCGAGGACTACCGGTACTTCCCCGAGCCCGACCTGGTGCCGGTCGCGCCGGACGCCGACTGGGTCGAGCGGCTGCGTGGCACGCTGCCCGAGCCGCCGGCCGAGCGCCGCAAGCGGCTGCAGCAGGACTGGGGCTTCACCGACCTGGAGATGCGCGACCTGGTGAACGCGTCGGCCACCGAGCTGGTCGAGGCCACCGTGGCCGAGGGGGCGGCGCCGTCCGCGGCCCGCAAGTGGTGGTCCGGCGAGCTGGCCCGGCGGGCGAACGCCGACGGCGTCGAGCTCGGGGCCCTGCCGGTCACCCCGGCGGACGTCGCCGAGCTGGCCGCGCTCGTCGAGGCGGGGCGGATCAACGACACGATCGCCCGTCAGGTGCTCGAGGGCGTGCTCGCCGGCGAGGGGTCGCCCGAGCAGGTGGTGAGTGCTCGCGGCCTCGAGGTCGTCTCGGACGACGGGGCGCTGGGTGCCGCCGTCGACCGCGCGATCGAGGCCAACCCGGACGTCGCGCAGAAGATCCGGGACGGCAAGGTGGCCGCCGCCGGCGCGCTGATCGGCGCCGTGATGAAGGAGATGCGCGGCCAGGCGGATGCCGGGCGCGTCCGCGAGCTCGTCCTGGAACGGCTCAGCTGACCGGCCGACCGCCCGAGCGGCCCGGCCGACCCGGGCCCGAGATCGAGACCGGGCCGATCTCCGATTCAGATCAGGGCCCGACAGGCCGATAGCAAGAGGGTGAGCAAGCAGGGGATGAGGGTGCGGCTTCGCCGTGCCGTCATGCTCGGGTCCGGACTCGCCTTCGCCCTGCTGCTCCTCGGGCTGGCCCTGACCCCCGTCGACCGCGGGGTGGTCGTCACGCTCGGGGCGGTCTTCTCGGGGGTCGTCGCCGCCGTGGTCGGCGCCGTCGTCTGCCTGAAGGCGGGTCGGGGAAACCGCCTGCTGCGCCTGGCCGCGGTGCTGATCGGCGCCGCCATGATGGTCTGGGCGGCCGGCCAGTTCCTGATCGGCTACGCCTCGTCGACCGGAACGCCGCACTACCCGACGGCCGGCGACAAGCTCTCCCTGGTCGCTGCGCCCCTCGCCGTCAGCGGCCTGGTGCTCGCGATGCGACCCACGTCCCTGCGCACGCACTGGCTGAGGATGCTCGCCGACGCCCTGCTGCTCAGCAGCGCGACAGCGATGCTGCTCTGGCGGGTGACCCTCTACCCGGTGCTGGCCACCGACGGCTTCGGCGTCGACGCGTACATCGGCCTGGTGACCGTGCTGGTCGAGGCCTACCTGTGCGCCCTGCTGCTCCTCGGCTGGCTGCGCGACCTGGACCTCGGGCTCGGTCTGGTCCTCGTCGGCTTCGTGCTCTACGTCGCGGCGGACCAGTTCACCATGCTCCAGGCCGTGCAGGGTCACGCGTGGCCCGTGGTCGCCGCGGCACTGTGGTGCCTGGCCTGGCCACTCATCGGCGAGGGCTTCATCACGTTCCGTCCGGCGATGAGCGACGACGACGGCCGCAGCTCGGAGACCCGGGTCGCGGTCGCGACCACGCTCGTCGGCTTCACCGCCCTGGTCGGTGCCCTGGTGCACATCGCCATCCGGCCCACCATCGACCCGGTGACCGTCTCCCTGTCGATCCTGGTGGTCGCCGCGTACGCCCTGCGTGAGCTGTACGGCGGGATCCAGCGGGGTCGGCTGCTCGGTGTGCTGACGGACCAGGCCATGCACGACCCGCTCACCGGCCTCGGCAACCGTCGCGCCATGCAGGCCGGTCTGGCCCGCCTCGCCGCGGAGCCGGCCGGCGCCGTCCTGACCCTGGACCTGGACGGCTTCAAGGAGGTCAACGACCTGCTCGGCCACGGCCTCGGTGACCAGCTGCTGGTCGCGGTCGCCGAACGTATCCGCGACGCCATGCCCGGCAACGCCGAGGCGTACCGGGTCGGCGGCGACGAGTTCGTCGTCCTGGTGCCCGGCGAGCAGGAATGCAGCACGGCCGTCGCCGAGGCGCTGCTGGCCGGGGTCCGCCGGGCGACCGAGTCGCTGCCCGAGGCCGACGTCGCCGGGGTGTCCGCGAGCGTCGGGGTGGCCCGCTGGTCGCAGGACGACGACGAGTCGGCGCACGACGCGGTGCGGCCCCGCGACCCGGCAGAGCGGGCGGCGCTGGCGATCCTGGAGTCCGGGGTCGCGCTGCACGCCGCGAAGGAGTCCGGTCGGGACCGCGTCGAGAGCTACGACGGCCCGGTGGCCGCCCGCCACCGGCGCGGCCTGGACGTCGAGCGCCGCCTGCGCATCGCCCTGGCCAAGGGTGATCTCGACGTGCACTACCAGCCCATCCTCGCGCTGGACACCGGTCGGGTCGTCAGCGTCGAGGCGCTGGCCCGTTGGACGGACCCCGTGCTCGGCCGGGTCGGACCTGACGAGTTCATCGCGGTCGCCGAGCGGTCGGCGCTGATCGGCGAGCTCGGTTCCTACGTGCTGAACCGCGCGGTCGGAGACGTGCGGGGCCTGTCCGAGCAGTACCCGGACCTGCGGGTCGCGGTGAACGTCTCGCCGATCCAGCTGCGGGCGGCCGCGTTTGCCGACCACGTCGCGGTGCTCGTCGCCCGGCACGGCCTGGCGCCGCAGCGGCTGGTCATCGAGGTGACCGAGTCGCTGTTCGTCTCGGACGACGGTGTGGGCCTGCGCAACCTGCAGCGCCTGCGGCGACGGGGCATCGAGGTCGCGATCGACGACTTCGGCAGCGGCTACTCGTCGCTGAACTACCTGAGCCGGCTGCCGGCGTCCATCCTGAAGGTCGACCAGGTGCTCACCCGGTCGATCGCCGAGGACCCGCGGTCGCTGTCCGTGCTCCGCGCCGTCGTCGAGCTCGGGCGCTCGCTGCCCATGCAGGTCGTCGCCGAGGGCATCGAGACCCAGGAGATGCACGACATCGTGCGGGGCTTCGGACAGTGCCTGGGCCAGGGCTGGCTCTACAGCGCGGCGGTCCCGCTGGACCAGCTGCCCGACGCCATCACCGCGATCCAGGCCCGCGAGACCATCGCGACGGCCTAGGTTCGTCAGATGCAGCTCGGGCACCTGGCGTACAAGCAGTTCAACGCGACTCTCCTCCTGGCGGTCCTGGCCGCCGTGCTGCCGTCTGCCGTCCTGGCGTCGGCGGTCCCCGCGCAGGCGGCCCTGCAGAGCTCCTGCTCGCAGGACGCCCACCGGTACGGGACTCCCGACGTCGACGGCGACGTCGTGCCCGACGTCGTGGTGGGTGTACCGAGCGGCGTCGTCGACGGGATCAGCGCGGGCGCCGTGGACCTGCGGCTCTCGCACGCCGGGACCCAACGCGTCGGCCCGGCGTCGTTCGCCGGGATGCCGGCCGTCCGCGGTGACGAGTTCGGTGCCCACGTGGCCCGGATCTGGATGGACCAGGACTTCTGCGCCGACCTGGCGATCGCGGCGCCCGGTTCCGGCGGGGGCCGTGGTGCGGTGGTGCTGGCCGAGGGCGGTGCCAACGGACTTCAGGCAGCGAGCGCCCAGCGACTCGTCGGTCGATCCGCGGGGGAGCGGTTCGGCTCTGCTCTCGCGGCAACGCGCTCGGACCTCGGGATGGACCTGTTCGTCGGTGCTCCTGACCGGACGGTGTCCGGCAAGGCCGGCGCTGGCGCCGTCGACCACTACCTGGTGCCGGGGGGCGGTGCCGCGAGCTACCTCGGCTCGATCACGCAGGACACGGCCGGCGTCCCGGGCGTGGCCGAGGTGGGGGACCACTTCGGTGCGACGTTGGCCGTGAACGGTGTGAACGGGCTGGCGGTCGGAGCACCGGACGAGGCCACGGGCGCAGCCAGGAGCGCGGGTGTGGTGACCCTGCTGCAGGTGTCGCCCGGTACGGCGCGGATCGAGGCGGCCCACCAGTTGGCCCAGGGCTACGAGCACACGCCCGGTCTCGCGGAGTCGGGTGACCGTTTCGGTGCGGCGCTGACCTGGACGGGCAGCGCCTTCGTCGTGGGTAGCCCTGGAGAGGCGGTGGGCCGCGCGGCCGCGGCGGGCATGGTCCAGGCGTTCGCTGACATCTCGATCGACAACCCGTCCCGGCTGGTCACCACCATCACGCAGGACAGCGCGGGCATCCCGGGGACGGTGGAGGCCGGGGACCAGTTCGGGGCATCCCTCGCTGCCCTGTACGGGGGTTGGTGCTCGGGGGAGACGGTCGCGGTTGGTTCCCCGGGCGAGGACGTCGGCTCGACGCGCGACGCGGGCAGTGTCACCGTGGTGCAGGACCGCGCCCCGGGTCGGAGCACGTGTGAGCGGGTGTACGTCCAGGGTTCCGGTGGGCTGGGCGGCGCCGCCGAGACCGGCGACCTGGTCGGAGCCTCCCTGGCTACTCAGGACTCGGGTGCCGAGGACGATCCCGGTCCGACCCGCCTCGTGGTCGGGGTGCCGGGGGAGGGCGTCGGGTCAGCCGCTCACGCCGGCGGCATCACCGTGCTCACCCCTGTCAACGTCGGCACCTCCGCGACCAGCTACGGCGACACGGCGGGCCGGGTGTACGGCGCGCGGTACGGCCAGTCGTTGCTCGTCGATCGCTGAGCAGCGGGATCAGCGCAGCGTGAGCCGGACGAGGCGGTCGTCGTCCGCGGTGGGGTCGCCGCGCGAGCGGTTGCTGGTCAGCACAAGCAGTGAACCGTCGGGGTCGAACGACGCCGCACGCAACCGCCCGTAGCGACCGGCGAGCAGGGCCACGGGGCGCCCGACGCTCCCGTCGGCGGCCAGCGGCACCCGCCACAGTCGCTGCCCGCGCAGGGCGGCCAGCCACACGGCGCCGCGACCCACCGCGATCCCGCTGGGCGACGCGTCGTCGGTGCGCCAGACGGCGAGGGGGCGGGTGAAACCGCGGGCGACGTCCGCCGCGGTCCCCATGCCCTCGACGTCCGGCCACCCGTAGTCGCGCCCCGGCAGGATGCGGTTGAGCTCGTCCCAGGTGTCCTGACCGAACTCGCTGGCGTACATCCGGCCCTCGTCGTCCCAGCCGATGCCTTGCACGTTGCGGTGGCCGTACGACCAGACTCGAGTGCCGAACGGGTTGCCCGGCGCCGCCGCACCGGTCGGCGTGACGCGCAGGATCTTGCCGCCGAGACTGCTCTTGTCCTGCGCCCGGGAGGTCTGGCCGCCGTCCCCGGTGGTGACGTAGAGCATCCCGTCCGGCCCGAACGCCAGCCGGCCGCCGTTGTGGTTCGACGCCTTCGGGATGCCGGACACCAGCACCGTCGGCCGACCCAACCGCCCGCCGGAGTAGGGCATCGAGACGACCCGGTTGTCGTCCGGCGCCGTCAGGTAGGCGTACAGCGTGCCCTGGTCGCCGGGGCGGAAGGTGATCCCCAGCAGACCGCCCTCGCCGTCGGGTCGCACGCCCGGCACCCGCCCGCCGGGTCCGGTTGCCGGCACGTCGGTGACGTGGCCGTCACCGGTGACCAGGACGACCTTCGCCTGCTCGCGCAGGCTCACGAGGTGCGAGCCGTCGTCCAGCCGGGCGATCGCCCAGGGCACGTCCAGGTCGGTGGCCACGACCTTCGCCGCTGCCACCTCCGTCGCGGGTCCGGCGGACGGTGTGGACGTCGAGGACGTCGAGGACGTCGAGGTGGAGGTGCTGGACGTGGAGCCGCTGGCGGTCGTCGCGCTGGGTGAGCCGGCCGAGGGGGTCGCGGTCGCGCCGCCGTCGGCGGAGGAACAGGCGGCAAGCAGCAGCGCGGCACCGAGGGCGACAGGGGCTGCGGAGCGCATGGACCAGTCTTGCGCGTGCGCCGTCGTCGCGCTCGTCTAGCGTGAGGCAGGTGGATGAGCCGTGGGTCGTGACACTGCCGGAGCAGATGTTCGTGGACGGGTTGGGTGCGCCGCCGGACGGCGTGCGCGTGCGCCTGTGGGATCTGACCGGTCCGCCCGAGCGGCCGGACGAGATCTCCGTCGTCGTCCCGCCCTACATGGACACCGGCGACTGGGGCGACCTGTTCGCCGGTCTGCCCCACCTCAAGCTGGTGCAGACCCTCACGGCGGGGTACGAGTCCGTGCAGCCGATGCTGCCGGACGGCGTGGCGCTGGCGAACGCCGTCGGCGTGCACGACACGTCCACCGCCGAGCTCGCCGTCACCCTCGCGGCCGCCGTGCTGCGCGGCCTGCCCGACTTCGTGCGGGCCGCCGACGCCGGCCGGTGGCGTCCGCAGCGACGGCGTTCGCTGGCCGACCGGCGGGTGCTGGTGGTCGGCTTCGGCGGTGTCGGGCGGGCGGTGGCGAGCCGCCTGCTGGCGTTCGAGGCGCAGGTCACTGCGGTGGCGTCGCGGGCTCGCACCCCCCGCCCCGAGGAGTCCGCGCTCGGCGTCGAGCACGTGCACGGCGTCGACGAGCTGGCCCGGCTGCTGCCGGAGCACGACGTCGTCGTGCTCACGGTGCCGCTGGACGACGCCACCCGGGGCCTGGTCGACGCGCAGTTCCTCGCGGCCCTGCCGGACGACGCGGTGCTGGTGAACGTGGCGCGCGGGGCGGTCGTCGACACGGACGCGCTGCTCGCCGAGCTGCGTACCGGGCGGCTCACCGCGGGGCTGGACGTGACGGACCCCGAGCCCCTGCCGGACGGTCACCCGCTGTGGTCGGCGCCCGGCGTCCTGATCAGCCCGCACGTGGGCGGCGCCACCAGTGCCTTCCCGCCGCGCGCGTGCCGCATGCTCGCGGACCAGCTCGGCCGGCTCTCGACGGGGGAGCCGCTGCGCGGCATCGTGGTTGCGGGGCGGTACGGCGATGAGTTCGGAGGAGGATCGCGGTCATGAGTGGCATGGAGACCTCGGTGGTGGTGGCGATCGGAACGCGCAAGGGGCTGTGGCTCGCCCGCAGCGACGACCGCGAGAGCTGGAAGGTGGACGGCCCGCTGCTGCTGGCCACCGAGGTGCCCTCGGTGGCGATCGACACCCGGGAGGGGACGACGCGGCTGCTCGTCGGCGCCCGCTCGGAGCACTGGGGTCCGACCGTGCAGCAGAGCGAGGACTTCGGGCAGACCTGGACGGAGCACGAGGGCGGCGCGATCGTGTTCCCCGAGGGCGGCGACGCCTCCCTCGAACGGGTCTGGCAGATCCACCCGGACACCGCGGCCCGCCCGGGCGTGGTGTGGGCAGGCTGCGAGCCGACCTCGTTGTGGCGCAGCGCGGACGGCGGGCGCAGCTTCTCGCTGGTGACCGGGCTGTGGGACCACCCGCACCGGCCCCAGTGGTGGCCGGGATTCGGCGGCGCAGCCGTGCACACCGTCGTCCCGCACCCCACCGACGACAGCAACGTCGTCGTCGCGATGAGCACCGGCGGCGTCTACTCGACGACGGACGGCGGCGACACCTGGCACCCGCACAACGTCGGGATCAAGGTCTCGCACATGCCGGACCCGTACCCGGAGTTCGGCCAGTGCGTGCACAAGGTCGCCCCGGCCGGGACCGACGGGCTGCGCATGTACGCGCAGAACCACCACGGCGTGTACCGCTCGGACGACGGCGGTGGCAGCTGGACGTCCATCGCCGAGGGGCTGCCGGCCGACTTCGGCTTCGTCGCCCTAGGACATCCCAGGGACGCCGACTCGGCCTGGGTCGTGCCGCTCGTCGCGGACGGCGAACGCGTACCGCCGCAGGGGCAGCTGCGGGTGCAGCGCACCCGGGACGGCGGGCGCAGCTGGACCCCGAGCGAGGCCGGGCTACCCGACGACTGCTGGGTGACGCCGCTGCGCGACGCGGCCTGCGTGGACGAGCTGGACCCCGTGGGCGTCTACGTGGGCACCCGGGCCGGCAGCGTCTACGCCAGCGCCGACGAGGGTCGCACCTTCACCACGGTCGCCGAGAACCTGCCGGACGTGCTGTGCGTGCGGGCCGCTGTCGTGGTCGAGGCGTGAGTGGCAGTGACGGGCTGACCATGCAGGTCGACGTGCTGCTGCCCGGGGTGCTGCGCGAGCACGCCGGGGGAGCGGACGAGCTGCGGCTGACGCTGCCGGACGACTGCGACGTCACCGGTGCCGTCGCCGTGATGGCCCAGGAGTGGCCGGCGCTCGGACGCCGCCTGCGGGACGAGACCGGTGCCCTGCGCCGGCACGTGAACCTGTTCGTCGACGGTGACGACGTCCGCGCGTTGCAGGGACCGCGCACGGTGCTGCGCAACGGCTCCGTGCTGCACGTGCTGCCGTCCGTGGCCGGAGGCTGATGCCCCTGAGCGTAAGGTCGACCCATGGTCAATCGAACTCTTGCCAACGGACTCACCGTGTCGCCCATCGGTCTGGGGTGCATGGGCATCAGCCAGAGCTTCGGTCCCTCGCCGGAGCGCCCGGCCATGGTGGCCTTCCTGCGCGATGCGGTCGAACACGGCATCACGCTCTTCGACACAGCCGAGGTCTACGGGCCGTACGCGAACGAGGACATCGTCGGGGAGGCCCTCGAGCCGGTTCGCGACCAGGTCGCCATCGCGACGAAGTTCGGTTTCGCGTTCGACGCGGACGGCCAGCAGAGCGGGGTCAGCAGCCGGCCCGAGAACATCCGCGCCGCCGTCGACGGTTCGTTGCGACGTCTGCGCACCGACGTCATCGACCTGCTCTACCAGCACCGGGTCGATCCTGAGGTGCCCATCGAGGACGTCGCCGGCACGGTCAAGGAGCTCATCAGCGCCGGCAAGGTCCGCCACTTCGGCCTGTCCGAGGCTGGGCCCACCACGATCCGTCGCGCCCACGCCGTCCAGCCCGTCACGGCACTGCAGAGCGAGTACTCCCTGTTCTGGCGCGAGCCCGAGGAGTCGGTGCTGGACACGGTCGAGGAGCTCGGCATCGGGTTCGTCCCGTTCAGCCCCCTCGGCCGAGGCCTGCTCACGGGGCAGGTCACCCGTGAGACGACCTTCGGCGAGGGCGACATCCGCGCGACGTTGCCGCGGTTCACACCCGAGGCGCTCGCCAACAACCTCGACCTCGTGGACAAGGTCACCGCCATCGCTGCCCGGCTGAACGCCACCCCCGGGCAGGTCGCCCTGGCGTGGCTGCTGGCCCAGAAGCCGTGGATCGTGCCCATCCCCGGTACGCGACGTCTCGAGCGTCTCGACGAGAACCTCGCCGCCGCCGATCTCGACCTCGCCCCGGAGGACCTCGCCGAGCTGACGGGGGCCTCCGACACCGTCACCGTGCAAGGGGACCGCTACCCGGCAGCCATGCAGGCCATGGTCGACCGATCCTGACGGGGTCCGGTCGCCGGCATCTCGGTGGCGCCGCTCACCAGCTGATGCCGGCCGCGACCGGCCGGTGGTCGCTTCCGGTGGCGGGCAGCACCCACGACCTGTCCGGCTCGACGCCGCGGACCAGGATGTGGTCGATCCGGGCCACGGGGGACGTCGCGGGCCAGCTGAAGCCGAAGCCGTCGCCGGCCGCGTCCTGGGCCGAGCGCAGGCGCGAGGTGAGGTCAGCGAAGGCGCGATCGTCCAGGGTGCCGTTCAGGTCGCCGAGGAGCACCACCCGCTCGTTCCGCTCGGCGGCGAGGGCCGCGCCGAGCGTGCGGACGCCCGCGTCCCGCTGGGCGGTCCAGAACCCGTTGCGGGGGAACACCCTGACGGAGCCCAGGTGGGCCACGTACACCGCCAGCAGCCCGTGACGCGTCGTCACCGTGGTGCGCAGCGCGCGGCTTGAATCCATCCCGATGGTGACCGGCCGGGTGTCCGACAGTGGCAGCCTGCTCCACAGCCCGACGGTGCCCTGCACCGTGTGGTACCGGTAGGTCTTCGCCAGCTCCTGCTCGTACGCGCCGGTGGCCTGCGGGGTCAGCTCCTCGAGCGCGAGGACGTCGGCGCCGGCGGCGGCCAGGTCACGCGCGGTGCCGACCGGGTCGGGGTTGTCGGCTCCGACGTTGTGGCTGACCACCGTGAGATCGCTGCCTGGATGTGACTTGTCGATCATCAGGCCGCCGAAGAGGTTGAGCCACACCGCGATCGGCAGGAGCAGCGCGATCGCCGCGGAGGCGGAGCGGCGCCAGGCTGCGGCCACCAGCAGGAGCGGGATGACCAGCCCGAACCACGGGAGGAACGTCTCCAACAGGCTCCCGACGTTCCCTATCCGGTTGGGGACCTGAGCGTGCAGCGCCATGAACAGCGCGAGCAGCAGCGACAGGGCCGCCAGCGGCCGGCCTCGCCTCCAGGCGCCGGGCCCCGGGCCGGCCCCGCCGGCCCCGCTGGTCCGCGCCTTGGCTGGCGTCCGGGGTGCGTCCACCTGGGTCACTGCTGCATCCTCGGGTCCTGGGTGGGGTCGGCGTACCGACGCGGGCAGCCACCGTTGATCGCGGCGGGGCGCAGCTCGTAGTGCCAGGGCTCGTTGCGGTAGATCGGGCACAGCCCGTACCCGGCGCCGTGTCTGGCCAGCCACGTCGCGGCACTGCTGGGCCCGATGTCGACCGCTTCCCCGGAGACGTGCGCGGACGTGTTGGCGGTGGCCACCCAGCGGGCGGCCTCCTTGCGAGAGCCGTACTTCGAGACCGCCTCGTCGAGCAGCTGCTCCTGGTACGCCGCGGAACGCCAGCCGCTGTTGACGGAGAGCTCGACGCCGTCGTCCGCGGCTTCCCTGGCGGCCCGGCGCAGGGCCTTGAGCAGGTCCGGGTCGAGGTTGGCCACAGCGGGGACCGCGTCATCGAACACGGTCACGCCGTGGCGGACGACGCCGTCGGCCACCCCGACCGCACTTCGGCGGTCGCTGCCAGGAGGACGTGAGGGCGCGGCCGCTGCCGCCGAGCGCGTCAAGGACGCGGCGGGGGCCGAGTGGACGGCGGGTGCCGGGCCGGTCGTGGCGGCGGAGGCCGTGGAGCCTTGGGTCAGGTGGCCGAGGGTCGCCGTGATCCCTGCGGTGACGGCGACCAGGGACGCGACCAGCAGCCAGCGCAAACGGCGAGTCGACGTCCGCGCTGATAGTGGGGTTCGAGTCATGCGGCCAGTCAAGGCGGCGTGGTGTTGCCAGCACGTATGGCGTTTTCGATACGCCGACGATATGGACTGGCTCCCTAGGATCGGGACATGCGTGTACTGATCCTCGAGGACGAGCCGCTGCTGGCGGGGGCTGTCCGCGATGGGTTGCGGCTGGAGGCGATCGCCGCAGACATCGCCGGTGACGGAGCCACCGCGCTCGAGCTGTTGGGGGTCAACGCGTACGACATCGCCGTCCTGGACCGGGATGTCCCCGGGCCCTCCGGCGACGAGGTCGCCAAGCGCATCATCGCGTCCGGCAGCGGCATGCCGATTCTCATGCTCACCGCGGCCGACCGACTGGACGACAAGGCCTCGGGGTTCGAGCTCGGCGCCGACGACTACCTCACCAAACCGTTCGCGCTCCAGGAGCTCGTGCTCCGGCTCAGGGCGCTGGACCGCAGGCGCGCGCACAACCGGCCGCCGGTGCGGGAGATCGCCGGTCTGCGGGTGGACCCGTTCCGCCGCGAGGTCTTCCGCGACGGCCGCTACGTCGCCCTCACCCGCAAGCAGTTCGCCGTACTCGAGGTCCTCGTCGCCGCGGAGGGCGGTGTGGTCAGTGCCGAGGCCCTTCTGGAACGCGCCTGGGACGAGAACGCCGACCCCTTTACGAACGCTGTGCGCATCACCGTCTCGGCACTGCGCAAGCGGCTCGGCGAGCCCGCGATCATCAGCACCGTGCCCGGCGTCGGCTACCGCATCGACCCGCAACCAGGCGCCGAGGCCGCGGGGACCGGGGATGGCTAGGGCGCCCGGACTGAGCGTCCGCCTCAAGCTGACGCTCAGCTATGCCGCGTTCCTGATGATCGCGGGCACCTTGCTGCTCGCCACCGTGTGGGTGTTCCTCCTGCGGTACGTGCCCAGTCGGGCGGCCTTCGGGCCGGGTCCCTTCAGCCCCAGCCGGTCCGACCTCCAGGAGGCCTTCGCGCCGAGGGCGGCCCAGGCGCTGGCGTTCCTGCTCGTGTTCGGTCTCCTCGGGGGATGGCTGCTCGCCGGGCGGATGCTGGCGCCCTTGACCCGCATCACCGATGCCACCCGCATCGCCGCCACCGGATCGCTGTCGCACCGGATCCGGCTCGAAGGCCGCAACGACGAGTTCCACGAGCTCGCCGACGCCTTCGACGCGATGCTCGCGCGGCTCGAGGTGCAGGTCGCCGAGCAGCAGCGCTTCGCCGCGAACGCGTCCCACGAGCTCCGCACCCCGTTGACGATCACGCAGACCCTCCTCGAGGTGGCGAGCAAGGACCCCGACCGCGACACCGCGGAGCTGCTTGACCGCCTGCACGCCGTCAACACCCGAGCGATCGACCTCACCCAGGCCCTGCTCCTGCTCAGCCGAGCCGACCAGCGAGCCTTCACCCCAGAGCACGCCGACCTCTCCCTGCTGGCTGAAGAGGCCACCGAGACGCTGCTGCCCTTCGCCGAGAAGCACGACGTCACCATCGAGACGTCCGGTGACGTGGCCCCCACCGCGGGCTCACCGGCGCTGCTGCTGCAGATGGTCTCGAACCTCGTGCACAACGCGATCGTGCACAACCTGGCTGAGCGCGGTGCCGTGTGGGTGGGCACGAGCGTCCACCCGCGCACGGTGGTGCTCGTCGTGGAGAACACCGGCGAGAGGCTCCCGCCCGGCCTGGCTTCGACCCTCACCGAACCCTTTCAGCGGGGCACCGAACGCATCCACACCGATCACGCCGGCGTCGGTCTCGGTCTGGCGATCGTCAAGACCATCGTGCACGCCCACGACGGAGCACTCACCCTGACCCCGCGCTCCGCCGGGGGCATGCGTGTCACCGTCGAGCTGCCGAGACAGCCGGGCGTGCCGACGCCCCACACTCGGGCGTGATGAAACGCGCTGCCGAGCGCCGCCGTCCGGAACACTGAGGGCATGGGACACGAGTCCGGAGAGGCCGTCGCGTTCCGGCTCTGGCCGCCGGTCGCGATCGGGGCACCCCTGCTCGCCGGCGGACTGGCCACCCTGGCCTGGGGTGATCCGGTTGACCTCGGTGGGTGGCGGGTCCCGCTCGGCTGGGCGCTCGTGCTGCTGTTCGCCGGGTGGAACGGCTGGGCGCTCTGGTTGTTCCGTCGACACGAGACGGGGCTGCTACCAGGGCAGGCGACGCACGCCATGATCGAGGAGGGGCCGTACCGCCTCTCGCGCAACCCGTTGTACGTCGGTCTGCTCGCGCTCTACCTGGGTCTGGCCCTGCTGGCACCCACCCTGTGGGGCATCGTGCTGTTCCCGGTGGCCGTCCTCCTGGTCCGCTGGGGTGCGATCCGCCCCGAGGAGCGGTTCCTGCACCAGCGGTTCGGGACACCGTACGACGAGTACGCCCGGCGGGTGCGGCGCTGGCTGTGAGCGCACGCCCCGACGACCACGACGAACACGACCACCACGACGACCACGACCACGACTCGAGGAGCAGCAGTGACGCAGATGGTGCGGGTACACAACTTCATGGTGTCCAGCGACGGGTTCGCCGCCGGTGAGGGCCAGAGCCTCGAACGTCCGTTCGGCCATGCCGACCCGGCTGCCCTCTCCAGCTGGGCCGGGGCCACCGCGAGCTGGCCCAACCGGACCGACGCCGGCGGCAGCCGCGGGCTGGACGACTACCTGGTCCGGGACTTCCACCGCAACATCGGCGCCGAGATCATGGGACGCAACAAGTTCGGCCCCCAGCGCGGCCCGTGGGTGGACGACGGGTGGCAGGGCTGGTGGGGCGACGAACCGCCGTTCCACACCCCGGTGTTCGTCATGACCCACCACGTGCGGCCGTCCCTGACGTTGTCCGACACGACCTTCCACTTCGTGAGCGGCGACCCCGCGTCCGTGCTGCGGCTCGCCCTCGACGCCGCCGACGGGAAGGACGTCCGGCTCGGCGGCGGCGCCAACACGGTGCGACAGTTCTTGGACGCAGGGCTCATCGACACCCTCCACGTGGCGGTCGCCCCGCTGGAGCTCGGCGCCGGCTCCCGGCTGTGGGTGTCTCCCGACGAGCTCCTCGACCGCTACCACTGCGACGTCGTACCCAGCTCCAGCGGCGTCGTCCACCACCTGTTCTGGCGTGACTGACCCCAGTCACCCGGTGGCTGGGACGGCACCCGGACCGGTGCGCTCCAGCGCTGATGTCACATCGGCGACCCGGGCGGTGTCTTCATGGCTGTGTCGACCAACCCGGCCGGCACAGCCAGCGACCCGGGAGCAGACATGGACCACACGACCCGCATCCCCCCAGCCGAGATCACCGGTGTCAAGGGCGCGCTGATCAAGCGCATGATCCAGAAGAAGCTGGGCCAGGTGCCGACGTCGCTAGGCGTCTACTGGCACAACCCCCAGGTGCTCTTCGCCACCTCCGCGCTCGGTGGCAGGCTGCAGAAGTGGGACGCCTGCGACGAGGGCCTGAAGTCCTTGGCCCACATGGCGGTCGCGTCCCTGGTCGGCTGCACGTGGTGCCTGGACTTCAACTACTTCGAGGCCCGGAACAAGGGGCTCGACGTGGACAAGGCACGTGAGGTCCCACGGTGGCGGGAGGTGGACGTGTTCACGTCCGTGGAGCGTGACGTCCTGGAGTACGCGGAGGCGATGACCCAGACCCCGCCGACCGTGACCGACGAGCAGGTGGCCCGCCTGCTCGCCCAGCTGGGGCCGGCCGGAGTGGTCGAGCTCACCTCGGTGATCGCGTTCGCGAACCTGACCACGCGGGGCAACGTGGCGCTCGGCATCGAGTCGGACGGGTTCGCTGCCGCGTGCGGCCTGAAGCCGCTGGCCGAGCGGCCGGGAGTAGCGTCCGCGTCATGAGCGAGGACCCCTTCGTCGCCCACCGGAGCCTGCTGTTCACCGTCGCCTACGAGATGCTCGGCTCGGCCGCCGACGCCGAGGACGTGGTGCAGGAGACGTGGCTGCGGTGGGCGGCCCTGGCCGACGCGGAGCGCGGCGAGGTGCGGGACCCCCGGGCGTACCTCGTGCGGATCGTGACCCGCCTGTGCCTCAACCGGTTTCGCACCCTCGCGCGGCAGCGCGAGGAGTACGTGGCGAGTGGTTGCCCGAGCCGGTGATGACCAGCCCGGACGTCGCCGAGGACGTCGAGCTCGCCGAGAGCGTGTCGATTGCCATGCTGGCCGTGCTCGAGACGCTGGTCCCGACCGAGCGCGCGGTCTTCGTGCTCCGCGAGGTGTTCGACGTGCCGTACGGCGAGATCGCCGAGGCGCTGGACAAGACGCCAGCGGCGGTGCGCCAGATCGCGACGCGGGCGCGCAAGCACGTCGCCGCGCGTCGGCCTCGTATGTCGGTGAGCCGCAGTGAGCAGGAACAGGTCGTCGCGCGGTTCCTCGCCGCGCTGACCAGCGGTGACGTGCCGGGTCTGCTCGCCGTGATGGCTCCCGACGTCCTCGTCGTGGGCGACGGCGGCGGGCTGGCCCCCACGATCCCGAAGCCGGTCCGAGGGGCCGCGAGGCTCGCGCCGGTGATGGCCGGCTTCGCGGAGGCCGCGCCCGGTGCCCGAGCCTTCCTCGTCGATCTCAACGGCAGCATCGCGGCGCGCATCGACCCCGGCGGTGAGAACGACACGGCTGTGTCCTTCGTCATCGAGGGCGGCCGGATCACCCAGATCTACGCGATGCGCAATCCGCACAAGCTCGAGCGCCTGGGTGAGGTGGCCGAGCTGCGTCGGTGACGACTGGTGGAACATCTGCGGCAGGATCGTGTCGGATCCGCCCCTCGCCGTTCGTGGGGTAGGTGAACGCGGACCACAGGGTCCGCCCAACGAGGAGGAGCGGTCATGCCGGAGTACCTCTTGTACTTCAACCAGCAGTGGGTTGGCGAGCACACCGAGGAGTGGTTCCGAGGGCGCGGACCGCTCGCGAAGGCGGTGATCGCCGAGATGAAGGCGGCCGGCGTGTACGTCTTCGCCGGGGGGCTGGAGGAGGAGGACGGTCCGGTCTACACCGCCGACAGCACCAGCGGCAGCTTGGTGGTCACCGACGGCCCGTACGTCGAGACCAAGGAGTTCCTGGGCGGCTTCGCCGTGGTCGACGTCGCGGACGACGAGGCGGCCACGATGTGGGGTGGCAAGATCGCGCAGGCTTGTGGGTGGCCCCACGAGATTCGTCGGTTCAAGCCGCAGCCCCAGGCCGAGACGCAGACCTGACCGAGAGCGGTCGGCGGTCGACGGTCACGTCCGCGCGGTCTCCCAGGCTCAGCGCAGTCCGGCGAAGAGGTCGTCCTCCGGGAGTGGGCTGTCGGTGTGGTCCTGCACGCGCACGAACGTCTCGGTACTCATCAGCTGCGAGAAGCGCTCCAGGCCCATCCGCAGGAAGGCGATGTTCTCCGTCTGGCTGGCGTGGGCGGCCAGCGCCTCGTACTTCTGGCGAGCGAACGGAGCGGTGTCGACCCACGTCGAGATCTGGTCGTCCGGCAAGCCGAAGTCGTCGGGCAGCTCGTCCCCCTGCCCCTCCGCCGCAGCCTCGGCGAGCTCCGGCTCGAACTCTCGGAAGATCCGGAACATCTCCTCCAGACCCGAGCGCGGTGCCGTCGTCCAGTACACCTTGGCCCGGATACCACTCTCGGCCACCGCAGCCATCGTCACCCGATGGGCCTGGATGTGGTCGGGGTGACCGTAGAAGCCGTTCTCGTCGTAGGTGACCACCACGTCGGGCCGGTAGTGCAGCATGAGGCCGCTGAGCCGGGCGGCCGCCTCGGCCACGGGAGTGGTCCAGAACGATCCCGGCGCGTCGTTGGTGGACCAGCCGACCATTCCTGAGTCGGCGTAGTCCAGGAGCTCGAGATCGCTGACCTGCAGCAACCGGCAGCTCTCCTCGAGCTCGAGGCGACGGGCGTCCGCGACGGCGGCCGGCTCGTGCCCGGGCTCGCCCGGCTTGACGCCGCCGGGGCCGTCCCCGCAACGGCCGTCCGTACAGGTCACCAACACGGTCCGGATGCCTTCGCTGGCGTACCGAGCCAGCACACCGCCGGTCCCGGTCGCCTCGTCATCGGGGTGGGCGTGGACCGCCATCAGGGTCAGCTGGCGTGGCTCGTGCACGGAAGTCGACACGCTCGATGACCCTCTCGCTGGAACGTCGGGACGGGGACGACACTGCCACAAGGTCGCAGCGCACGGACGACGGGGCCGGTCAGCGACTGAGGAGCACCGTCATCACGCAGAGCAGGACCAGGGCTCCGAACGCGAGCACGTGGGCACGCCCAGCATGCATCGGATGTTCGTCGAGCGTGAGCGGGTTCATCGCGACCAGCCCCTCGAACCTACTGCGACCCGTCGGTGACGGGCCGGCCCGCGCTCCCGCGAACCGGGTAGCGCAGGTGCGTCACGCCGACGCCCTGGATCACGGTCGGCGTGCCCAGGACGGCTGGCGTGCCGGCGAGGTGGTCGAAGAGGCGCACTCCGGCACCGAGGAGCACGGCCGTCAGGTCGATGTTGAGCTCGTCGAGGAGTCCGGCGTTCAGGCACTGCTGGATGGTGTCGGCGCCGTGGACCCCGACGGACCTCCCGGCGGCAGCGGCCTTGGCCTGCGCCACCGCGCTCTCGATGCCGTCGGTCACGAAGCTGACCGTCGAGTCGGGGCGCGGCCATCCGGTGGGCACATGGTGGGTCAGCACGAAGGCCGGGCCCCACGCGTGGTTTCCGCCCCAGCCCTGCGCGACGTCGAAGGTGCGCCGACCGGTGAGCACCGCGCCGAGCCGGGAGGTGAGGGCGTCGAAGTGCTCGGCGCTGGGCTCGGACATGGTGAACGTCATCGGGTCCGACCCGCCGGTGCGGATCTCGACGTCACCCGAGCTGACGTACCAGTCGAACACCTCGGCCACCCCGTCGTCGGGGTCGGCGACGTACCCGTCGAGGGACATGGACATGATGGCGACGACCTTGGACATCGGCGTTCCTTACGAGGGGACCTTCGGTACGGCGACCGACCGCGGCCGCCGCTCACCTGTACGACGAACGGGTCGCATCGGATCCGACAGGACCGTCGCCGCGCGAGCCACCAGCCCCGCACCTGACCCGATCGTGGCAACCTCGCATCACGGGCGATGCGAGGTTGCCACGTCTCGTGGACGACGTCCCTCACACCGAGACGGGGGCGGGCTCCTCGTCGGGCTCGGCGACGGCCCGCTCCGGCCGCAACGGCGACGGCTCGACCCGCAGGATCTTCGCCAGGCCGGCGGGTAGCCACCAGTTGTACGCGCCGAAGAGACTCACCAGCGCCGGCACCAGCAGGGCCCGGACGATCGTGGCGTCGATCAGGATGCCGACACCCAGCGCCGTGCCCATCACCTTGATGTCGGTGCCGGGCGACGACGCGAGCGCGGCGAAGGCGAAGAACAGGATCAGCGCGGCCGACGTCACCAGGCGACCGGTCCGGGCCAGCCCGACGACGACCGCTTCGTTCGTGTTCCCGCAGGCGTCGTACTCCTCGCGCATCCGGGCCAGGATGAACACCTCGTAGTCCATCGACAGCCCGAACAGGAACGCGAAGATGATCACCGGGAGCCAGAACGTCAGGGCGCCGGTGGCAGAGATGTTGAAGACGGCCTGCGAACCGTGGCCCATCTGCCAGAACCAGGTGATGGCACCGAACACGGCAGCCAGCGACAGCAGGTTCAGCAGGACGGCCTTGATCGGCAGCAGCACCGAGCGGAACGTGCGCATCAGCAGCACGAACGTGATCAGCGCGATCAGCGCCATGACGTAGGGGAACTTGTCGTAGACGGCACTGAAGTAGTCGCCGACCGTGGCCCCGGCTCCCGTGATCCCCACGTCGCCGTCGACCACACCCTCGACCGCGCTGCGGACCTCGTCGACCACCTTGTTGCTCGAGCTGTCGACGGTCTCCTTCGTCGGGATGACGTCGACGACCCCCAGCGTCGGTGCGTCCCCACCGACGACGGCGAACTGCACACCGTCCACCTTGGCGGCCGCATCGGCGGCCGCCTGCGCCTGGTCCGGTGGCACCAGCACCACGATGGGCGTGGTCACGCCGGACTCGATCCCGCCGGCCCGCAGCGTCGCCAAGGTGTCGTACGCCGGGCCGTTGCTGGCCAGCGACTCGATCCCGGCCTGGCCGATCTTCAGCGAGAAGACCGGGGCGATCAGCAGGCCCAGGATGAGCGTGGCGACCCCGGCGGCGATCCAGCGACGGCGCACGATGAGCTTGGCCCAGGCGGTCCAGGCCTTGCTCGCGGTGCCCTCGTGGCGGATGCGCGGCCAGTCCACCCGCGGCCCGATGGTGGTCAGCATCGCCGGCAGGAGCGTCAGCACGACGGCCACGCTGACCAGCGGGATGAGCATGCCGCCGACGCCCATGCTGCGCAGGAACGGCACCGGCACGACGACCAGCGCGACCAGGCTGATCGCCACGGTCACGCCGGAGGCGAGGACCGCGTGCCCGGCCGTCTTCATGGCGATGATGACCGCCGTCTCGTTGTCGTGACCGTGCGCACGTTCCTCCCGCCAGCGCGACACCACCAGCAGCGAGTAGTCGATCGCGACGCCCAGGCCGATCAGCGCGATGAGGAACTGCACCACGAAGCTGACGTCGCTGAACGTCGTCAGTCCCAGCACGAGCAGGAACGTCGTCAGGATCGAGACGGCGGCGATCACCAACGGCAGGAGGGCCAGGAAGGACGCGAAGACGAAGATCAGCACGACCAGCGCGCCCAGCGCACCGAACATCGTCTCGGCCAGGACGCTCGGCCCCTCGTTGCTGCTGTTGCCCGCCGACAGCAGCCCGTACGACGTCACCCCCGTCGTGAACCCGCTCGCCTTCGCCGCCTGCTCCAGGGCGGGTCGAAGGTTGGCCTCCGGACCGGGTGCGAAGGACGTCGGCTGCGGACCCTGCATCAGCGCGAACGTCGTGCGGTGGTCGTCCGAGACGAACGCCGGGTCTCCCGTGCTGGCCAGGTCGACCAGCCGGACCTTGGGGAAGACCGCTCCGGCGTCGGTGAAGATCTTGGCGATCTGGTCCTTGTTCGCCTCGACGGTCTGCCCCTCGGGCACGGTCACGACCGCGATGAACGTGTCGTACGAGCTGGTGCCGTAGGCCTCGACCAGGTGCTTCTCGGCAGTGTCGCCCGGCTGCCCGGGCAGGGAGAAGTCGATGCCGAGGCGGTCCGGCACCTTGCCTGCGGCGAAACCGCCGGCCAGGAAGAGCACGAGCCACAGCCCGAAGACGATGCGACGATGCCTGATGACGAGGCGGGCTAGACGCTCCACGGTGGTCCCCCAGCGACGTGACGTGCCTCGGCCGGGAGCCGGCCTGGGCGATGAGTGCAACGTAGGATGCAGAGAGTGGATCGTCAACTAGGTTAACCATTAATCAGGTGAACCCCTGAGCCGCCTCAGGGTCAACCCTGGGATCCACGACGGATCGACGACGCGCGTCCCGAGGAGGTGCCGTGGCTGGGCCGCAGCGACGCGACCTGCGCACGTACACCGGCTTCCTGCTGCGCCGGGCCTACGTCGCCACGGTCGGCGTCGAGGCGAGCTGTCTGGGGGACGACGCCCGGATGCGGGAGGTCGCCGTGCTGTTCATCCTCGACGAGCACGGGGCGCTCTCCCAGCGGGAGGTCGCCGAGCTGACCCACATCTCGCCGACCGTGATGGTCGGCCTGGTCGACTCGCTCGGCGCTCGCGGCTGGGTGGTGCGCGAGCGCAAGGTCGAGGACCGCCGGTCCTACGCGTTGCGGCTGACCGGGGCGGGCCGGGCGGCGCTGCGCCGCGCCACCCGCGACCTGGACCGCAGCGAGCGCCGGCTGACCGCCGACCTGAGCGAGGACGAGGTGGCCCGGCTTCGCCGGCACCTGAGCGTGCTGCTGGGCGACGACCCCGCCCTGCAGGTCACCGCCTTGGCGGAGCGCGTCGGCTACCTGGTGCGGCACGCGCACCGGCGCAGCCGTGAGCGAGCCCAGGCGGCGCTGCGCCAGTTCGACCTGCACCCACGCAACTTCGGTCTGCTGTCGGTCGTCGGACGCGACGAGCCGTGTTCACAGAGCCACCTGGCGGCCGTTCTCGGCGTCAGCGACCCGGCCGTCCTGCCCGCCCTGGAGGCGCTGGAGACGCGCGGCCTGCTGACCCGGGAGCGCAACGCGGACGACCGCCGGATCAGTGACGTCCGGCTGACCGCCGAAGGTCGCGAGCTGCTGGACGGTGCGCAGGCCCAGGCCGACGCGATGCAGGCCGACATCGTGCAGCGACTGGGGGTGGAGGCGAACGACGACCTGCGCGGCCTCCTCGCCCGCATCGTCAACGGTTGACGGCGAGTCCTAGACTCCGGCTCATGACCACCCCGGACATCAAGCCCCGCAGTCGCGACGTCACCGACGGCCTGGAGAAGGCCGCCGCCCGCGGCATGCTGCGCGCGGTCGGCATGGGCGACGACGACTTCGCCAAGCCGCAGATCGGCGTCGCCAGCAGCTGGAACGAGATCACCCCGTGCAACCTGTCGCTGCAGCGGCTGGCGGTGGCGGTGAAGGAGGGCGTGCACGCGGCCGGCGGCTACCCGTTGGAGTTCGGCACGATCTCGGTGTCCGACGGCATCTCCATGGGCCACGAGGGCATGCACTACTCGCTGGTGTCCCGCGAGGTGATCGCGGACAGCGTCGAGACGGTGATGCAGGCGGAGCGGCTGGACGGCTCGGTCCTGCTGGCCGGCTGCGACAAGTCGTTGCCGGGCATGCTGATGGCCGCGGCCCGGCTGGACCTGTCGAGCGTGTTCCTCTACGCCGGGTCGATCCTGCCGGGGATCGCGAAGCTGTCCGACGGCAGCGAGCGCGAGGTCACGATCATCGACGCGTTCGAGGCCGTGGGAGCGTGCGCTCGCGGGCTGATCCCGCGTTCCGACGTCGACGCCATCGAGCGTGCGATCTGCCCCGGCGAAGGGGCCTGCGGTGGCATGTACACCGCGAACACCATGGCGAGTGCGGCCGAGGCGCTCGGCATGTCGCTGCCGGGCAGCGCCGCGCCGCCGGCCGTCGACCGTCGGCGCGACGGGTACGCGCGGCGCTCCGGCGTGGCCGCGGTCGAGATGCTGCGGCAGGGCATCACGGCCCGCCAGATCATGACCAAGGAGGCCTTCGAGAACGCGATCGCGGTGGTGATGGCCTTCGGTGGCTCGACCAACGCGGTGCTGCACCTGCTGGCGATCGCGCACGAGGCGCACGTCGACCTGTCCCTGGACGACTTCCGCCGGATCGGTGCCCGCGTGCCGCACCTGGCGAACGTGAAGCCGTTCGGGCAGTACGTGATGAAGGACGTCGACCACGTCGGCGGCGTGCCCGTCGTGATGCGGGCGCTGCTCGACGCCGGCCTGCTGCACGGGGACGTGCTGACGGTCACCGGCCGCACCATGGCCGAGAACCTCGCCGAGATCGCGCCGCCGGACGTCGACGGCAAGGTGCTACGGGCGATGTCCGAGCCGATCCACCGCACCGGCGGAATCACGATCCTGGCGGGTTCGCTGGCTCCCGAGGGCGCCGTGGTGAAGTCGGCCGGTTTCGACGAGGACGTCTTCGAGGGCACGGCGCGGGTCTTCGACGGCGAGCGGGCCGCGATGGACGCCGTGTCCGACGGCACGCTCACCGCAGGCGACGTGTGCGTCATCCGGTACGAGGGCCCGAAGGGCGGCCCGGGGATGCGCGAGATGCTCGCGGTGACCGGGGCGATCAAGGGCGCCGGTCTGGGCAAGGACGTGCTGCTGCTCACCGACGGCCGGTTCAGCGGCGGCACGACCGGGCTGTGCGTCGGGCACGTGGCACCCGAGGCGGTGGACGGCGGACCGATCGCGTTCGTCCGGGACGGCGACCGGATCCGCCTGGACGTCAGCGCCGGCACGCTGGACCTGCTGGTGGACGACGCCGAGATGGGGGAGCGTCGTACGGGCTGGTCCGCGCCGGCGCCCAAGCACCAGCGCGGCGTCCTGGCGAAGTACTCGAAGCTGGTCGGCTCGGCGGCCCGCGGCGCCGTCTGCGACTGACCCCCGCTTCCGCCACCCAACCCGGTTTCCGCCACCCAAGCCGGTTTTCCGGCCGGAAATGCGGTGTGGACGGCGGAAAGCGGGCTGGGTGGCGGAAGCGGGGGTGTTCGGTGGGTGGGATGCTGGTCCATATAGCGAGACGAAGAGGTGGCTCGGTTGACGTGGCGGCAGGTGCGGACGAGGGTGGACGCATGCTGTCGTCGCTCGTACTCAGGCGGCGCGCCGTCTGAGGGCCTCAAGAGCCCAGCGGACTGCGCGCAACCCCTCGGTGTGCCCATTCGGGCCGGGGGGTTTTTTCGTCCCTTCGAACGGAACTAGGTGAGGTCGTGAACGCAAGCGGTGATACCGCCCCGGGTGACACCGGGCGGTCCGCCAGCCCCGCGGACGTCGCGGGAACGCTGTCCCGGGGGCGTCAGCCCATGACCGGCGCGCAGAGCCTGGTGCGCTCGCTCGAGAAGGCCGGGGTCGAGATCGTCTTCGGCATCCCGGGCGGGGCGATCCTGCCGGCCTACGACCCTCTGCTGGACTCGGCGTCGGTCCGGCACATCCTGGTCCGCCACGAGCAGGGCGCCGGGCACGCCGCCCAGGGGTACGCCGCCGCCACCGGCAAGGTCGGCGTCTGCATGGCGACGTCCGGCCCGGGCGCCACGAACCTCGTCACCCCGATCGCCGACGCCTACATGGACTCGGTGCCGATGGTCGCGATCACCGGCCAGGTCGCCTCCGCGGCGATCGGCACGGATGCCTTCCAGGAGGCCGACATCCGCGGCATCACGATGCCGATCACCAAGCACAACTACCTCGTGACGGACCCGGACCAGATCCCGCAGGCCATCGCCGAGGCGTTCCACATCGCCGGCACAGGACGTCCCGGACCGGTGCTGGTCGACATCAGCAAGGACGCCCTGCAGGCGATGACGCACTTCAGCTGGCCGGACCGGGTCGACCTGCCCGGGTACCGACCGGTGACCCGACCGCACGGCAAGCAGGTGCGCGAGGCCGCCCGGCTCATCACCGAGGCGAGCCGGCCGGTGCTGTACGTCGGCGGTGGCGTCGTCCGGTCCGGGGCCAGTCCCGAGCTGCGCAGGCTGGTCGACGACACGAACATCCCGGTCGTCACCACGCTGATGGCCCGCGGTGCGTTGCCCGACAGCCACCCCGCCAACCTGGGGATGCCCGGGATGCACGGCACCGTCGCCGCGGTGACCGCGCTGCAGCGCAGCGACCTGATCATCAGCTTGGGCGCCCGGTTCGACGACCGGGTGACCGGTCAGCTGTCCACGTTCGCGCCGCACGCCAAGGTGATCCACGCCGACATCGACCCGGCCGAGATCGGGAAGAACCGACTGGCGGACGTCCCGATCGTGGGCGATGCGCGCGAGGTCATCCGCGAGCTCGTGGCCGTCCTGGCGACCGAGCGCGCCGAGGGTCGCACCGGCGACTACGCCGCCTGGTGGCGCGAGGTCGACGGGTGGCGCGAGACGTACCCGCTGGGCTACGCCGAGCCGGACGACGGCACGCTCGCTCCGCAGCACGTGATCAGCCGCATCGGAGCGATCAGCGGGCCGGACACGATCTTCACGGCCGGTGTCGGCCAGCACCAGATGTGGGCCGCGCAGTTCATCTCCTACGAGCAGCCGGGCACCTGGATCAACTCCGGTGGCCTGGGCACCATGGGGTTCGCCGTCCCCGCCGCCATGGGCGCCAAGGCGGGTCGGCCGGAGCGCACGGTCTGGGCCATCGACGGCGACGGCTGCTTCCAGATGACCAACCAGGAGCTCGCCACCTGCACGATCAACGAGATCCCGATCAAGGTGGCGGTGATCAACAACTCGAGCCTGGGCATGGTGCGGCAGTGGCAGACCCTGTTCTACGAGGGGCGCTACAGCAACACGGACCTGCACACCGGGTCCGCGCGGCGGATCCCGGACTTCGTCAAGATGGCCGACGCCTACGGCTGCGCCGGCCTGCGGTGCGAGCGCCCCGAGGACGTCGACGCCACGATCGAGGAGGCCATGGCCATCAACGACCGTCCCGTCGTCGTCGACTTCGTGGTGCACCGGGACGCGATGGTGTGGCCGATGGTGCCCGCCGGGGTCAGCAACGACCTGATCCAGCACGCCCGGGGCATGAGCCCCGTCTGGGACCGGGAGGACTGAGATGTCGAAGCACACGCTGTCGGTGCTGGTCGAGGACCGCCCCGGCGTCCTGGCCCGGATCGCGGGACTCTTCTCGCGGCGCGGGTTCAACATCGACTCGCTCGCGGTCGGTCCCACCGAGCACCCGGACATCTCCCGGATGACCGTGGTGGTCGACGTCGAGGAGCTCCCGCTGGAGCAGGTGACCAAGCAGCTCAACAAGCTCGTCGAGGTCATCAAGGTCGTCGAGCTCGAAGGCCCGGCATCGGTCCAGCGCGAGCTGCTGCTGGTGAAGGTGCGGGCCGACATGCAGACCCGCTCGCACGTGCTGGAGACGGTGCAGCTGTTCCGCGCCAAGGTCGTCGACGTGTCCACCGACGCCGTGACCATCGAGGCCACCGGCAACGCCGAGAAGCTCGCCGCGCTGCTGCGGGTGCTGGAACCCTTCGGCATCCGCGAGCTCGTGCAGTCCGGCATGGTCGCCGTCGGACGCGGACCGCGCAGCATGAGCGACCGGGCGCTGCGCACCGCCTGACCCTCGCCAACCACCCAAACGTCCACCCGAACCCGTTGTCCTGCAACTGATCGCCATCTCATAAGGAGCGCCCACCGTGGCCGACATGTACTACGACGCCGACGCCGACCTGTCTGCCCTGTCCGACCGCAAGGTCGCGGTCATCGGCTACGGCAGCCAGGGCCATGCCCACGCGCTCAACCTGCGCGACAGCGGGATCGACGTCCGGGTGGGTCTGCCCGAGGGCAGCCGCAGCCGGGCCAAGGCCGAGGCCGAGGGACTGCGGGTGGTCGACCCGGCCACCGCCGCCAGCGAGGCGTCGGTGATCGTCGTGCTCACCCCGGACCACGTGCAGCGGCACGTCTACACCGAGTCGATCGAGCCGCACCTGCAGGACGGCGACGCGCTGCTGTTCGGACACGGCTTCAACATCCGGTTCGGCTACATCAAGGCCCCGCTGGGGGTCGACGTCGTCATGGTCGCGCCGAAGGGCCCCGGCCACCTGGTGCGCCGCGAGTACACCGACGGTCGAGGAGTCCCGGTGCTGGTCGCCGTCGAGCACGACGCCAGCGGGGGAGCCTGGCCGCTCACCCTCGCCTACGCGAAGGCGCTCGGCGGCCTGCGCGCCGGCGGCATCAAGACGACCTTCACCGAGGAGACCGAGACCGACCTGTTCGGCGAGCAGGCCGTGCTGTGCGGCGGCGTCTCGCGGCTGGTGCAGCAGGGCTTCGAGGTGCTCACCGAGGCCGGCTACCAGCCCGAGGTCGCGTACTTCGAGTGCCTGCACGAGCTCAAGCTGATCGTCGACCTGATGTACGAGGGCGGGATCGCCAAGCAGCGCTGGAGCGTCTCGGACACCGCCGAGTACGGCGACTACGTCTCGGGCCCGCGGGTCATCGACGACTCGGTCAAGCAGCGCATGGTCGAGGTGCTCTCCGACATCACCGACGGCACGTTCGCCGCCCGGTTCATCGCCGACCAGGACGCCGGCGCGCCCGAGTTCGCCGCGCTGCGCGCCCAGGGCGAGCAGCACCCCATCGAGGCGACCGGGCGAGAGCTGCGCGGGCTGATGGCCTGGGTCAAGTCCAGCGACGACGACTACACCGAGGGCACGGCCGCTCGCTGACACATCCTGGGACGAACGTCTCAAGGTGTGGGAAGACGTGGTCGATTAGATGGACGTCCGAGTAATCTACGAGGACGTCCGAGGATCTCGAAGCCGGTCTCACCCGGCGTCCGCAGGGACTCGAACCGATCGCGGTGGACCATCCTTCACCACCGCGTGGTGCAGGCCAGGACTCGACGGTGACCCCGTCTCCTCTGGCCAGCGCCTTCCGGACGCGGTAGCCGCGCCCCCAGACGTGAGTGAAGGAAGCATCATGAGCGAGGCCGAGGAGTACGCCCGCCGGGCGCTGCAGGAGTCGATGGACCTGCGTGACCAGGGTCACAGCGACGACTGAGCACGCGGGCAGGACAGATCGACCTGAGGGTCATCCGGGGTTCCGGGTGGCCCTCAAGTCGTCTCCAGGGCCGGTCGATCACAATCTGTGCAGCATTTGGGTGATTCCTTTCCCCACGGGCGGGTTGAGGCCCTAGGTTTCCTGCTGCGCGGACAGACCGGGTGGGGGACGTGGGTCTCCTCCAGGCGCGGACACGATCTGGCGTCGACGGTGGATGAACCGCACAAGAGGAGACATCGGTGACGATGCACGCCCAGGGGCCGCGACGCGTTCGCGGCCTCTTTCCTGTGGTCGCGGGGAGTGCCGTCCTGGCGCTCGCCGCAGCCGCTCTCGGCGCCGCGCCCGCCATGGCCGCGACGTCCACCCCGTCCACGACCGCCCTGTCCGCTCAGCACGGCAAGGCGCTGACCCGGGCCCAGCTGGCCAAGCGGCTCAAGCAGGTCAAGTCCGCGCCGTCCAGCAAGGACGCGACGTCGGCCAAGCCGTTCGCCCTCGACCGGGGCAAGAGCCGGGTCGACGGTGATCTGGCGGATGCCAAGGGCACCGTCACCGTGATGCTGGAGCTGGACGCCACCCCGGCCGTCAAGAGCTACGCGCTGAACCGGTCGCGGGGCGCGAGCGCCGCTCGTGACGCCGGGCGCTCCCAGGCCGCGACGGTCCGCCGGGCGCAGAGCACGGTGCTGACCCAGATCAGCCGTCCGGCCACCAAGGCGCGGGCCATCTACCGCGTGCAGAACGCCTACTCCGGGGTCGCCGTCGTCACCGACGCCTCCCGGCTGCAGGCGCTGTCCGAGATCCCGGGCGTCAAGGCCATCCACCAGATGACCCTGAAGACGATCTCCAACTCGTCGTCCGTGCCGCTGATCGGCGCTCCCGCCGCCTGGACGGCGACGTCGCAGACCGGCCAGGGCGTCAAGGTCGGCATCATCGACACCGGCATCGACTACACCCACAAGGACTTCGGCGGGTCCGGCGACGTTGCCGACTACCACGCCGCCCAGAACGGCTCCCAGGCCGGCTGGACGGGGACGCCGAAGGTCAAGGGCGGGTACGACTTCGCCGGCGACGACTACGACCCGGGCAACACCGCCAACCCTGGCCACGACGTCCCGGTCCCCGACTCCAACCCGCTGGACTGCAACGGCCACGGCTCGCACGTGGCCGGCACCGCGGCCGGGTTCGGCGTGACCACCGCGGGCGCGACGTACGCGGGCTCCTACAACGCGTCCGTCCCGGCCAGCACCTTCAGCATCGGCCCGGGCGTCGCGCCGCAGGCCGACCTGTACGCGCTGCGCGTGTTCGGCTGCGAGGGCTCGACCAACCTGGTCACCCCCGCGCTGGACTGGGCGGCGGACCCGAACGGTGACGGCAACTTCGCCGACCACCTCGACGTGGTCAACATGTCCCTGGGCTCGAGCTACGGCTCGCCCCAGGACCCGGACGCGGTCGCCTCGAACAACTTGGTCGACATCGGCACCATGGTCGTCGCCTCGATCGGCAACAGCGGCGACGTGTACGAGGTCGGCGGCTCGCCGGGCAACGCCACCAAGGTTCTCGCCGTAGCCGCCTCCGACGACGGCAACGACGTCGTGGACGGCCTCAAGATCGACGAGCCCGCGGGCATCGAGCCGGCGAGCACCGTGGACGGCGACCAGGACAACGTCTTCGCGGCGCTGAAGTCGGTCGCCTACGACTGGGCGACCAAGCCCGGGGTCACCGACACCCAGGTCGTCAAGGTCGGCGACTGGACCAAGGCCCCGTCCCCGACCAACAACACCGACGGCTGCACCGCTTACACGCCGTCGGAGCAGACGGCCATCGCGGGCAAGATCGTGCTGCAGTTCTGGACCGATGGCACCGACCGTCGCTGTGGGTCCGTGGGGCGTTCGCAGAACGCCCGGAACGGTGGTGCGGCCGCCGCCATCTTCGGCAACGACCAGAACTCCTTCTCGGCCGGCGTCACCGGTGACGCCACGATCCCGGCGATGATCACGGTCAAGCAGGCCACTGACGCGCTGGTCAAGGCGCTCGACCTGGGCACCACGGTCAAGGCCACCATGACCAACGCGCTGCGCAACAGCGTGCAGATCATCACGCCCGGTGCGGTGGACCAGATCGCCTCGTTCTCCTCGCGGGGTATCGGCATGGCCGGCAACGTGAAGCCGGACGTCGCGGCGCCCGGGGTCACCACCTTCTCGGCCGCCGTCGGCACGGGCAGCGAGGGCGTCGCCGAGAGCGGCACCTCGATGGCGTCGCCGCACGTCACCGGTGAGGCTGCGCTGGTCCGCCAGGCGCACCCGACCTGGTCCGTCGAGCAGGTCAAGGCCGCGATCATGAACACGGCCACCCAGGACGTCTACACCGGCGCCGGTCACACCGGTGACGTGTACGGGCCGGAGCGGGTGGGTGCGGGCCGGGTCAAGGTCGACAAGGCCGTGGCCACGACGACCCTGGCCTACGTCAAGGGCGACCCGGGCGCGGTCAGCGTGTCCTTCGGGCCGATCGCGGCCGTGGGCACGACCACCCGCACCAAGACGGTGACCATCCAGAACACCGGCGGTGCGACGGCGACCTACTCGCTGGCCTACAAGGCAGCGGTGGCGGCGTCCGGCGTGACCTACTCGGTGTCGCCGAGCTCGGTCAGCGTCCCGGCGGGTTCGTCGACGGACGTCACGGTCACCCTGCTCATCGACGCGGCCCAGCTGCGTCACACGCAGGACCCCACGACGGACGGCGACCCGCTCGGCACGGGCCTGCAGCGCTCGTACCGGACGGACGCCAGCGGTCGCCTGGTGCTCACCGCGACCGGCGCTACGCCGGCGGGGACGCTCCGGGTGCCGGTCTGGTCCGCTCCGCGGCCGGCCTCGGCCATGGCGGCGCAGTCGTCGGTCACGCTGAACGGCACCGGCACCGTGCAGACCGGTGAGGCCGGTCTGCTGGGTCGGTCCCTGTTCCAGGGCCGCGACGCGGGGGCCTACATCTCCACGGCCAGCGCGTTCCAGCTGCAGACGTCGAGCCCGAAGCTCGCCGACTGCAACGGCACTCCCGCTGACGACTGCGTGTCGTACCCCGACGAGCGAGGGGCCGACCTGCGGTACGTCGGCTCGGCGTCCGACGCACCGGTGTACATCGACTCCGGGCTCGACCCGTACAAGGCGTACGCGGACTCGGCCAGCTGCCAGACGGAGAGCCCCAACCCCGACTGCCTCGTGCCGCCGGCGATGGTGAACTTCGCCGTCAGCAGCTGGGGACCGTGGCGCACCGCTGCGGGTCAGATCGAGTTCCAGGTCTACATCGACGGTGACGGGGACGGCGTCGAGGACGCCGTCACGTACAACAGCCGGCTCACGACGGCGACGGACGACTTCGACTACTTCGTGACGACGACGATCGACCTGCACACGGGCGACGTCATCGACCAGCAGCTGGTCAACGGGGTGGACGGCTCGCTGGAGACGGGGCTGTTCAACTCGGACTCGATGATCATGCCGGTGGCGCTGCACGCGCTGAAGGACGCCGGTCTGATCAGCCGCAACGAGCCGATCCGGTACGCGGTCGTCTCGTTCAGTGCGGGTACGTCGCTGACGGACGGCACGGACTGGATGACGCTCTCCGTGCTCTCGCCGGGGCTGAGCGCCTCGGGTGACAGCGGGTTCTCGACGCTGAACACCGACAACGAGGACGAGTGGTTCGACGTCCGTCGGGACGCCACCACGGCAGCCACGGACAAGCCGCTCGGCCTGCTGCTCCTGCACCACCTGAACGCCGACGGCGCTCGGGCGCAGGTGGTCTCCGTCCGCACCGGGACGACGACGAGGCTGACGAGCTCGGCGACGTCGTTCACGTACGGCGCTCGTCCGACGCTGACCGCGACGGTGACGCCGCGGGCAGCTGCGGGCACCCCGACCGGCACGGTGACCTTCAAGGACGGCAGCAAGGTGCTCGGCACCCGCACGCTGGCGGCCGGCAAGGCGACGTTCCAGGTGCCGGTGCTCGGCCGGGGCACGCACTCCCTGGTGGCCACCTACGGCGGGGACACGCAGAACGTCGCGAGCACCTCGGCGGTGGTGAAGGTCACGGTCAAGGGCGTCGCCAGCGCGACGAAGCTGGCGGTCAACGACCGGGACTTCAGCCACGGCTACCGCCCGACGCTGACGGCCACGGTCACCACGACCGCGACCGGCACGGTCACCTTCCGGGACGGCAGCAAGGTGATCGGCTCGGCGACCATCAGCAAGGGCAAGGCGGTGCTGAAGGCACCGGTGCTGGCGAAGGGCACGCACTCGCTCAAGGCCACCTACAACGGCTCGAGCAAGTACAACCCGTCGACGTCCTCGGCGGTGTCGGTCCGCGTGCGCTGACCCGCTCGCGCTGACCGTCCCGGCACAGCGACCCTGCCCCCGTCACCCTCTGGTGGCGGGGGCAGGGTCGTCTCGGGGCGACCAGAGGCGTTCCGCCTCGTGAGATGAAATGGTTCGCATCGTGGGACGCGCGATATCCTGCCGACCATGACGACGACGTACTCGCTGGCAGTCATCGGCGGCGACGGCATCGGTCCCGAGGTGGTCGCCGAAGGGCTCCGCGTGCTGGACGCCGTGACCGGGTCGGGCGGACCGGCGTTCGAGCGCACCGACTACGACCTGGGGGCCCGCCGCTGGCAGGCGACCGGCGAGACCCTGCCGGACTCGGTGCTGGACGAGGTCCGCGGGCACGACGCCATCCTGCTCGGCGCGATCGGCGACCCCAGCGTGCCCAGCGGCGTGCTCGAGCGGGGGCTGCTGCTACGGCTGCGGTTCGAGCTCGACCAGTACGTGAACCTGCGCCCCAGCCGGCTCTTCCCGGGCGCCGTGACGCCGCTGGCCGATCCGGGCGAGATCGACTTCGTCGTCGTCCGGGAGGGCACCGAGGGCCCGTACACGGGCAACGGCGGCGCGCTGCGGGTCGGCACGCCGCACGAGGTCGCGACCGAGGTGAGCGTCAACACGGCGTTCGGCGTCGAGCGCGTCGTCCGGGACGCCTTCGCCCGGGCGCAGGCCCGGCCGCGCCGCCAGCTGACCCTGGTGCACAAGCACAACGTGCTGACCTACGCCGGGCACCTGTGGCGACGGACCGTCGAGACGGTGGGCGAGGAGTTCCCGGACGTCGCCACCGACTACCTGCACGTCGACGCGGCGACGATCTTCCTGGTCACCGACCCGGCGCGGTTCGACGTCGTCGTGACCGACAACCTGTTCGGCGACATCATCACCGACCTCGCGGCAGCCGTGACCGGCGGGATCGGGCTGGCGGCGAGCGGCAACGTCAACCCCGACCGCACGGCGCCGAGCATGTTCGAGCCCGTGCACGGCTCCGCGCCCGACATCGCGGGGCAGGGACTGGCCGACCCCACCGCCACCGTGCTGTCCGTCGGGATGCTGCTCGAGCACCTGGGCGAGCCGGCGTACGCCGGTCGCGTGCAGGACGCTGTGGCGAAGGACCTGGCGAACCGCAGTGGCGAGCGGCGGGGGACCCGTGAGGTGGGCGAGGCCCTGGCGGCCCTGGTGGCCGGCTAGCGGGTCTCAGACCCGGACGTTCAGCCGCTCGGCGAGCCGCACGCAGTTGCGGCCGGCGTCCTTGGCGGCGTACAGCGCGATGTCCGCCCGCTTCAGCAGGTCGTCCAGCTCGGCGTCCGCCTCCGGCGCCGTCGACACCCCGGCGGACATCGTGACGCCCAGGCCGCCCAGCGGGCTGGCGGAGACGTCGGCGACGAGTCGTTCGGCCACGGTTGCTGCGGCGCCGAGGTCCTCGCCCGGCAGCAGCACGAGGAACTCCTCGCCGCCGATCCGGTACACCAGGTCGAACGTCCGCAGGGTCTTGCGCATCCGGTACGCGGCCTCCCGCAGGACGACGTCGCCGCGGTCGTGTCCGTGCTGGTCGTTGACCTGCTTGAAGTGGTCCAGGTCGCAGAGCACGAGGGAGACCGGCGCACCGAGCACCCGGGCCTGGGCGGCGGCCTCGGCGTAGCGTCCGGCGAGCGCCTTGCGGTTGAACAGTCCGGTGAGCTGGTCGACCACGGCGTCGCCGCGGGACTGCATCTCCGCGGTGAGCAGGGTCAGCGAGAGCGCGGCCAGACCGACCATCAGCGAGGCGTAGCAGGTCAGGTTCAGCCAGGCGGGCGCGGCGGGAACGTCGGGCAACGCGGCGGCACCGAGGACCGCGGCGGCGGCGATGCCGAACGAGCAGATCAGGCCGTAGACCGCCACCCGCAGCCGGAACCGGGCCGCGAGCATCAGGGTGGGGATGCTCAGGAACGGCAGGTACGGGCTGATGGCCCCGCCGGTGAGCATGGCAACCGCTCCGAAGAGCACCATGAGGACGACGATGCTGACCACCGAGACCCGGGGCGGGTCGAACCGGTGCTCGGGCAGCCGCTCGAGCACGAGGAGCGTGAGGAGCCCGGCCAGGACGACGGGGACGACGGCCCAGGTGTAGGTGGGGGCGCCGACGAGGATGACCAGGCTGATCACCAGGCCCTGGACGCGGCGCGCCGTGGCCACCCGCTCGTTCATGTCCGCGAAGCGCGCACGCTCCATCTCCGTTCGGCACAGCCAACGGCTCGACGCGACGCTGCGTCCCTCGGAATCGTGGTTCTCCACAGGGCACTTATCGGACTGACAACGATGGGTCTTGAGCCCTGCACACCCCCTTCGCGGGTGCGGTAGCGTCCGAACATGCTCGAGTTCTCCTTGACCCCCGCCACGAGCCCGCGCCCAGAGTCCGAGCGTGCTCAGATCCTGTCGTCGCCTGGCTTCGGCAAGCACTTCACGGACCACATGGTGACGGTGACCTGGACGCCGGCCGACGGCTGGCACGACGCCCAGGTCAAGCCCTACGGCCCGATCCAGCTCGACCCCTCCGCCGCGGTGCTGCACTACGCGCAGGAGATCTTCGAGGGGATGAAGGCCTACCGGCACGCCGACGGGTCGATCTGGGCGTTCCGTCCCGATCAGAACGCCGCCCGGTTCCAGCGCTCGGCCCGCCGACTGGCTCTGCCCGAGCTGCCCGCCGAGGACTTCCTCGAGGCGGTGCGGTCGCTGGTGTCCGCGGACGCCGACTGGGTGCCGGAGCCGTCCGGCGGCGAGGCGAGCCTGTACCTGCGGCCGTTCATGTTCGCCTCCGAGGCGTTCCTGGGCGTGCGGCCGGCGGCCGAGATCACGTTCTGCGTCATCGCGTCCCCGGCCGGTCCCTACTTTGCCGGCGGGGTCAAGCCGGTGCGGATCTGGCTGTCCAGCGAGTACACCCGCTCGGCGCCCGGCGGCACCGGCGCAGCGAAGTGCGGCGGCAACTACGCGGCCAGCCTGGCGGCGCAGGTCGAGGCCATCGAGCGCGGCTGCGACCAGGTCTGCTTCCTCGACGCGGTCGAGCGCAAGTGGGTCGAGGAGCTCGGCGGGATGAACCTCTACTTCGTGCAGGACGACGGCACCGTGGTCACCCCGGAGCTGACCGGCACGATCCTCGAGGGCGTCACCCGGGACTCGATCCTGACCCTGCTGGACGACGCCGGACACAAGGTGGACGAGCGCCGGATCTCCATCGACGAGTGGCGTGAGGGTGCGGCGTCCGGCCGGATCCGCGAGGTCTTCGCCTGCGGGACGGCCGCGGTCGTGACCCCGGTCGGCCTGCTGGCCGAGCCCGACGGCGAGACCGTGATCGGCGGCGGCGAGACCGGGCCGGTGACGGCGTCGGTGCGGGCCGCCCTGCTGGACCTGCAGTACGGCCGGTCCGCCGACGACCGCGGCTGGATGCACCGCCTGGTCTGAGCTGTGCGGACCTGCAAAGGTCCGGGAGCAAACCATTGACGCCGCTGTCGTGCGAGGAGCAAGATCCAGTGCTCTAGTGACTGGGCCCTCCCTGGTCTGGTCCCCGTTCTTTGGGATGGGCACATGGCTGACAGCGTGCTGGACCACGACGGCCTGGACGACGACTCGCGGGCGCTCGCCGAGCTGGGGTACAAGCAGGAGCTGCATCGGGGGATGTCGGGCTTCTCGAACTTCGCCGTCTCGTTCTCGATCATCTCGGTGCTCGCCGGGTGCATCACCTCGTACCTGATCGCGATGAACGCAGGGGGGCCGATCGCGATCACCATCGGCTGGCCGCTCGTCGGCCTGTTTGTGCTGTGCGTCGCGCTCGCGATGGCCGAGGTGTGCTCGGTCTACCCGACCGCCGGCGGCCTGTACTACTGGGCGGGGCGGCTGGCCAAGAACAACAAGGCTGTCTGGGCCTGGTACGTCGGCTGGTTCAACTTCATGGGCGAGGTCGCCGTCACCGCCGCTATCGACTACGGCGCCGCGGTGACCTGGATGGCCCTGCTCAACCTCGTGTTCGGGGTGAGTGTCTCGCTCAACAGCACGTTCGTCGCCTTCGTGGTCATCATCCTGCTGCACGGGCTGCTGAACACCTTCGGTGTGAACCTGGTCAAGCTGCTGTGCAGCATCAGCGCCTGGTGGCACCTGGCCGGTGTCGCGATCATCGTGGCCGTGCTCGTTTTCGTGCCGGACCAGCACCAGTCGCTGTCCTGGACGTTCACCCACTACGAGAACCACACCGGGTGGAGCGCACCGATCTACGTGTTCCTGATCGGCCTGCTGATGGCCCAGTACACCTACACCGGCTACGACGCCTCGGCGCACGTGGCGGAGGAGACCAGGGGAGCCTCGATCTCGGCGCCCAAGGGCCTGGTGTCCAGCGTCTGGGTCTCGATCCTGGCGGGCTGGGTGCTGCTGGTCGCCGTCACGGCAGCGATCCAGAGCTACGAGGGCGCGCGCACCAGCGCCACCGGACTGCCCCCGGCACAGATCTTCATCGACGCGGCCGGCCGGCACACCGGTGAGTTCCTGCTGGCGATCTGCGCGGTCGCGCAGTTCTTCTGCGGGATGGCCTCGGTCACGGCCAACTCGCGGATGTCCTTCGCGTTCAGCCGGGACAACGCGTTGCCGGGCTCGCGGCTGTGGGCGAAGGTCAACCCGCGCACCGGCACGCCGACGAACTCGATCTGGCTGTGCGTGACCTGCTCCATCGTGCTGGCACTGCCGGCCCTGCACAGCGTCGTGGCGTACCTCGCCGTCACGTCGATCGCGGTCATCGGGCTGTACATCGCCTACGTCGTGCCGGTGTTCCTGCGCCGCCGCAACCCGGACTTCGCGCCTGGTCCGTGGAGCCTCGGCAAGTGGAGCGCGCCGATCGGTTGGATCGCGGTCGTCTGGGTCTGCTTCATCGTGATCCTGTTCATGCTGCCGCCCGTGTCACCGGTGAACAGCCTCAGCTTCAACTACGCGCCCGTGGCGGTGGCCGTCGTCCTGGTCTTCGCGACGGTCACGTGGTTCGCCGGCGGTCGCAAGCACTTCATGAAGGACGTCCCGGGCGGGCACGACACCAAGGCCGCCACGGAGATCTTCGGGTCGTGACACCCGCCGGGCAGGGGACAGGGGGTGTCGGCGCGGAGCCGTCCGCGCACCGGTTGCCGCAAGCAGTGCTGCGACCGGTGCGCGACGGTAACGCGTTCGAGGCGACCGTCGAGCAGCTGGCCACCAGCGTGCGGCTCGGGGTGTTCGCGCCCGGGCAGCACCTGCCGCCCGAGCGCGAGCTCGCCGAGACGCTCGGGGTGAGCCGCTCGACGCTGCGCGAGGCCATCGCCGCGCTGCGCGACGCGGGCATGGTGCAGACCCGGCGCGGTCGGGGCGGCGGCACGGTGGTGATCTACCGCGGCCCGGACCCGGCGTCCACGCCCGAGGCGTTGCGCGGCATGGACTCCGCGCAGATCCGGGACGCGCTGGACTACCGCCGGGTGGTCGAGCCCGGGGCCGCGGCGCTGGCCGCGTCCCGCGAGCTGAGCGCCGACCAGCGGCAGTGGCTGGTCGCCAGCCGGGTTGCCGTCGAGCAGGCGGCGGACGTGGCCGAGCACCGGCAGGCGGACTCGCGGCTGCACCTTGCCCTGGCGACCGTGTCGGGCTCGGACCTGCTCGTCGCGGCGGTCACCCAGGTGCAGGCCATGGTGCACGACATGCTCACTGCCATCCCGGTCCTGGCCACCAACATCGGCCACTCCAACGCCCAGCACCGTGCGGTGGTGGACGCGGTGCTGTCCGGCGACCCCCAGGGTGCCAGGCTGGCCATGGAGCAGCACTGCGACGCGACGTCCGCGCTGCTGCGTGGTCTGCTGGCCTGAGCGAACGCCCGAGAGGAGCACCATGACGCCCACCCCGACCCTGACCATCGGCGAGCTGCGCCGGCGGGTGAGCAACGGCGACGTGGACACCGTGGCCGTGGTGTTCACCGACATGCAGGGACGCCTGCAGGGCAAGCGGATCCACGCGCCGTTCTTCCTGGACACCGTGCTCGAGCACGGCACCGAGGGCTGCAACTACCTGCTGGCCGTGGATGTCGACATGAACACCGTCGACGGCTACGCGATCAGCTCCTGGAGCACCGGCTACGGCGACATGGAGTTCGTGCTGGACATGTCCACCCTGCGCCTGACGCCGTGGGTGCCGGGCTCGGCCATGGTGCAGTGCGACCTGGCCTGGATCGACGGCGGTCCGGTCGAGCAGTCCCCGCGGCGGGTGCTGCGGCGACAGGTCGAGCGGGCCGACGACCTCGGCTACGCCGCACTGGCGGGCACTGAGCTGGAGTTGATGGTCTACGACACGACGTACGAGCAGGCCTGGGACGGCGCGTACCGCAACCTCACGCCGGCCAACCGGTACAACGTGGACTACTCGATCCTCGGCGGCACCCGGGTCGAGCCGCTGCTGCGCGACATCCGCCGGAACATGGACGCCGCCGGGCTGACCGTCGAGTCGGCCAAGGGGGAGTGCAACCTGGGCCAGCACGAGATCGCCTTCCGGTACGACGACGTGCTGCGCACCTCCGACAACCACAGCGTCTACAAGACCGGCGCGAAGGAGATCGCGGCCCTGCACGGCAAGTCCTTGACGTTCATGGCCAAGTTCGACGAGCGCGAGGGCAACTCGTGCCACATCCACATGAGCCTGCGCGGCACCGACGGGGCCATCGTGTTCGACGAGGGCTCCGGCCCGACCGAGGTGTTCGAGCAGTTCGTCGCGGGGGTGCTGGCGACGCTGCCCGAGCTGACGCTCTTCTACGCGCCGAACATCAACTCCTACAAGCGGTTCGCGCCCGGTTCGTTCGCGCCGACCACCGCGGCCTGGGGTCGGGACAACCGCACCTGCTCGCTGCGCGTCGTCGGCCACGGCGCCGGCCTGCGGCTGGAGAACCGGCTCCCCGGCGGCGACGTCAACCCGTACCTGGCCACCGCTGCGATGCTGGCCGGCGGGCTGCACGGCATCGAGAACGGGCTCGAGCTGGAGCCGGCGTTCGAGGGCAACGCCTACGCCTCGGACAAGCCCAAGGTGCCCTCCACCCTGCGGGCTGCGCGCGAGCTCTTCGACGCCTCTGCGGTGGCCCGGTCGGCCTTCGGCGACGACGTCGTCGACCACTACCTCAACGCGGCGGACGTCGAGCTCGCCGCCTTCGACGCGGCGGTGACCGACTGGGAGCGCTTCCGCGGGTTCGAGAGGCTGTGACGATGTCGCAGGCCCTGCACACCAGCCACGACGTCCTGGACCCGGCCACCGAGGCCCTGGTCGAGACCGTCGCCCTCGTCGACGTCGAGCAGACCGACCGCGCGATCGAGTCGGCGGCCGCGGCGCAGCGGACCTGGGCGCGCCTGGCGCCAGCCGACCGCGGCCGGCTGCTGCGCCGGTTCGCCGAGGTGGTGGACGCCCACGTCGAGGAGCTCGCCCGGCTCGAGGTGCGCGGGGCGGGCCACACGTTGGGCAACGCGCGCTGGGAGGCGGGCAACGTCCGGGACGTGCTGGCCTACTACAGCGCGGCGCCGGAGCGGCTGTTCGGACGGCAGATCCCGGTCGCCGACGGCCTCGACGTCACGTTCAAGGAGCCGCTCGGCGTCGTCGGCGTGATCGTGCCCTGGAACTTCCCGATGCCGATCGCCGGCTGGGGGTTCGCGCCCGCGCTGGCGGCCGGCAACGCCGTCGTCCTGAAGCCCGCCGAGCTGACCCCGCTGACTGCCATCCGGCTGGGCGAGCTCGCGCTCGAGGCCGGCCTGCCCGAGCACGTGCTCACGATCCTGCCTGGCCAGGGCTCGGTGGTGGGGGAGCGGTTCGTCACGAACCCGTTGGTGCGCAAGGTCTGCTTCACCGGCTCCACCGCCGTCGGGCAGCGGATCATGCGCGGCGCTGCCGACCAGGTCAAGCGGGTCACCCTCGAGCTGGGCGGCAAGTCCGCGAACGTCGTGTTCGCGGACGCCGACCTCGAGCGGGCCGCCGCGACCGCGCCGTACGCGGTGTTCGACAACGCCGGCCAGGACTGCTGCGCCCGCAGCCGGATCCTGGTGCAGCGCAGCGTGTTCGACCAGTTCATGGCGCTGTTCGAGACCGCCGTGCACGGGGTCCGGGTGATGGACCCGTCGTCCGAGGACGCCGAGATGGGTCCGCTGATCAGCGCCGGCCAGCGCGAGCGGGTCCGTTCGTTCGTCGAGGGCGCGAGCGAGTCCGTCGACGTCCTCTTCCGGGGATCGGCACCGGAGGGTGCGGGCTACTGGTACCCGCCGACAGTCGTCCAGCCGCGGTCGGTGCAGGACGCCGTGTGGCGCGAGGAGGTGTTCGGGCCCGTCGTCGCGGTGCTCCCGTTCGAGGACGATGGTGACGCGGTCGCGATGGCCAACGACACCGCCTACGGGCTGTCCGGGTCGATCTGGACCCGGGACGTGGGCCGGGCGCTGCGCGTCGCCCGCGGCATCGAGGCCGGCAACCTCTCGGTGAACTCGCACTCGTCCGTGCGGTACTCCACGCCGTTCGGTGGCTTCAAGCAGTCCGGCCTGGGACGCGAGCTGGGGCCGGACGCCCTGGACTCGTTCACCGAGGTCAAGAACGTGTTCATCGCGACGAACGACTGAGGCATGGGGAGGACGACGATGGCAGGGCGGTTGGCAGGGAGGGTCTGCGTGGTCACCGGCGGGTGCAGCGGCATCGGTCTGGCCACGGTGCGCCGGTTCGCCCAGGAGGGCGCGCGGGTGGTCATCGGCGACTTGGACGATGCCCGGGGACGCGAGGTCGCGGAGGAGGTCGAGGGCCTCTACCGGCACTGCGACGTCACGGACGCGGACCAGGTCGACGCGCTGTTCCGGGCCGCGAAGGACACCTACGGCAGCGTGGACGTCGCGTTCAACAACGCGGGCATCTCGCCGCCGGACGACGACTCGATCCTGGACACCGGGATCGAGGCCTGGCGCCGGGTGCAGGACGTGAACCTCACGTCGGTGTACCTGTGCTGCAAGGCCGCGCTGCCCTACATGCTCGAGCAGGGCAAGGGCTCGATCATCAACACGGCGTCGTTCGTGGCGGTGATGGGGGCGGCCACCTCGCAGATCTCCTACACCGCGAGCAAGGGCGGCGTGCTGTCGATGTCCCGCGAGCTGGGGGTGCAGTTCGCCCGGCAGGGCGTGCGGGTCAACGCGCTGTGCCCGGGCCCGGTGAACACCCCGCTGCTGCAGGAGCTGTTCGCCAAGGATCCCGAGCGCGCCGCGCGGCGCCTGGTGCACATCCCGCTCGGCCGGTTCGCCGAGCCCGACGAGATGGCCGCCGCCGTGGCCTTCCTGGCCAGCGACGACTCGAGCTTCATCACCGCGTCGCAGTTCATGGTGGACGGCGGGATCAGCGGCGCGTACGTGACGCCGTTGTGAGGACCACCGTGAGGCCGCTCGTCGGACTCACCTGCTACGCCGAGCCGGCGTCCTGGGGGGTCTGGCGCGACGTCCCGGCGGTGCTGGTGCCGCAGGCCTACGTCGACGCCCTGCGGGCCGCCGGGGCTCGCGTGCTCCTCGTCCCCCCGGAGCGCGACCTCGCGGACGGCGCCGCGCGGGAGCTGGTCGACGTCCTGGACGCGCTGGTCGTGGCCGGCGGGGCCGATGTGGACCCGGCTCGCTACGGCGAGCCGCCGCACGCGGTGCTGCAACCACCGCGCCCCGACCGGGACGACGCCGAGGTAGCGCTCGTCCGGGCGGCGGTCGAGGCGGACCTGCCGTTGCTGGGCATCTGCCGCGGCATGCAGGTGATGGCGGTCGCCGCCGGCGGTGCGCTCGAGCAGCACCTGCCGGACCGGCTCGGACACGACGACCACTCGCCGGCACCGGGACGGTACGGCGAGCACGGCGTCCGGACGGCGGACGGCTCGCGGCTGCGGACTGTGCTCGGGGAGCGGCTGACGGTGCCGACGTACCACCACCAGGGCGTCGCCAGCCATCCCGGCTACGAGCCCACGGCGTGGGCGGACGACGGTGTGCTGGAAGGTATCGAGGCAGCGGGCGCACGGTGGCGGATCGGCGTCCAGTGGCACCCTGAGGTGGGCTCGGACCCGCGGCTGTTCCGGGCCCTGGTCACGGCGGCCGGTCCAGATGGCGAGATTGGGTAGTCAAGGTGTGGGACGAGTGCGACGATGGCCGGGCTATGCCGACCAGGTGGATCATTACGTGAGGCGCGCCGCCGGACGCTCGAGTCCGACGACGCGCCAGACCTCCCGTGCCCGGGGGGTCTTTTTCGTTGTCAGACTGGTTCGGTACGCACCGCACATGAGAGAGCAGGACGACCGTGACGCTCAGCAGCGACTTCCACGTCTACGACACGACACTGCGCGACGGGGCCCAGCAGGAGGGGCTCGCGCTGTCCGTGCACGACAAGCTGGCGATCGCTGCGCACCTGGATGACCTGGGGGTCGGCTTCATCGAGGGTGGGTGGCCCGGGGCGATCCCCAAGGACACCGAGTTCTTCGCCCTCGCCGCGCAGCGGCTCTCGCTGCGCAACGCCGTGCTCGCCGCGTTCGGCGCGACCCGCCGTCCGGGCGGTACAGCAGCGACGGACCCCCAGGTCAGGGCATTGCTCGACTCGCAGGCGCCGGTGGTGACCCTGGTCGCGAAGAGCCACGTGCGGCACGTCGAGTACGCGCTGCGCACGACGCCGGCCGAGAACCTCGAGATGATCCGGGACACGGTCTCGTTCCTGGCCGGCGAGGGTCGACGCGTGGTGCTCGACGCCGAGCACTTCTTCGACGGCTACCAGGACGACCCGAAGTACGCGCTCGAGGTGGTGCGGCTCGCCGCCGAGGCCGGGGCCGAGGTCATCACCCTCTGCGACACCAACGGTGGGATGCTGCCCCCGCAGGTCGCCGACACGGTGCACGAGGTGCTCTCGACGTCCGGTGCCCGGCTGGGGATCCACTGCCACAACGACACCGGCTGCGCCGTCGCCAACTCCCTCGCCGCCGTCGAGGCCGGTGCCACGCACGTGCAGGGCACCCTGAACGGCTACGGCGAGCGGACCGGCAACGCGGACCTCGTGACGGTGGTCGCGAACCTGGTGATCAAGCAGGGCCTGCCGGTCCTGGACCCGTTGCGGCTCAAGGAAGCCACCCGGATCGCGCACGCGATCAGCGAGATCACCAACGTCGTTCCCTACTCGCGCCAGCCCTACGTCGGGGCCAGTGCGTTCGCGCACAAGGCCGGCCTGCACGCCAGCGCGCTGCGGATCGACCCGGACCTCTACCAGCACACCGACCCCACCCAGGTCGGCAACGACATGCGCACGCTGGTCTCGGAGATGGCCGGCCGCGCGTCCATCGAGCTCAAGGGACGCGAGCTCGGCTACGACCTGTCCGGCCAGGACGAGCTGCTCGCCCGGGTCACCGAGAGGGTCAAGGCGTTGGAGGCGCAGGGCTACACGTTCGACGCCGCCGACGCCTCGTTCGAGCTGCTCCTGCGCGCCGAGGTCGACGGCGAGCGGGCGCGCTACTTCGACGTCGAGAGCTGGCGGGTCATCACCGACGCCCGCGGCGACGCGACGGCGACCTCGGAGGCCACCGTGAAGGTGACCGCGGCAGGCCGCCGGGTGGTCGCGACGGGGGAGGGCAACGGTCCGGTCAACGCCCTGGATCACGCGCTGCGCGAGGCGTTGTCACCGGCCTACCCCGAGCTGCGCAAGCTGCAGCTCATCGACTTCCGGGTGCGCATCCTGGACGCCGCGCACGGGTCGGACGCCGTGACCCGGGTGCTGATCGAGACCTCCGACGGGTCGTCGTCCTGGGAGACGGTCGGCGTGGCCGCGAACATCGTCGAGGCGTCCTGGGAGGCGCTGGTCGACTCGATCTCCTACGGCCTGATGCGCCAGGCCATCGCCCCCCGCTGACCGCTTCCCCACCCGCAGATGTCCCGACATCCGGGGTCAAACCCACGCGGTAGCCCCAGATAGCGGGACACGTGCGGGGCGGCGGGGAGGTCAGGCGCGGCCGGCGAGCCAGCGGATGGCGGCCGGGTAGCCGTCGACGCCGAGCCCCGCGATGACCGCCGTGGCCACGGGTGAGACGTACGAGTGCCGGCGGAACTCCTCGCGGGCGTGCACGTTGCTGATGTGCACCTCGACCATCGGCCCGGTCAGCCCGGCGCACGCATCCCGAAGGGCGACGGAGGTGTGCGTCCAGCCCCCGGGGTTGAGCACCACGGCGGCACCCGAGTCGGCGGCCTCATGCAGCCAGCCGAGCATCTCGTGCTCAGCGTCGGTCTGGCGCACCTCGACCTCGGCCCGGACCGCCTCGCCGGCCTGCTCGCACAGCGTGACCAGCTGCTCGTACGTCGTGGTGCCGTAGACGGCCGGCTCGCGGGTGCCGAGCCGACCGAGGTTGGGACCGTTGAGCACCAGGATCTGCACCCGGCGAGCCTAGCGTGCAGAGATCGCGGGCACCGCTGACCCTGGATTGCGCGGGGCGGCGTCCACGGCCATGGTGGAGGCATGTCGGAACTGACCCCGTACATCGCCGTGGACGACGCGCCCCGGGCGATCGACTGGTACGTCGAGCACCTGGGTGCCGTGGTCACCTACGAGCCGATCGTGATGCCGGACGGGCGCATCGGGCACGTGGAGCTCGAGATCGACGGTGCTCGCTGGATGATGAGCGACGCGCACCCCGAGCTGAACGTCGAGGCCCCCTTGCCGGGCCGAGGCGCGGCGATCACGTTGCACCTGACCGTGCCCGACGTGGACGCACTGGCCGAGCGGGCCAGCAACGGTGGTGCGCTGCTCGACCGTGGCCCCGAGGACGGTGGCATCGGCCGGATCGCCGTCATCCGCGACCCGTTCGGGCACCGCTGGTTCCTCAACCAACCGGCCGACGGCTAGGAGCTCGCGCGGCTGCCCTCCGGTGGCGTCGACGTGCCATCGGCCCAGACCTCGACGAGCGCGACCAGCCGCCCGTCGCGGCTCTCGCCGAACGAGGCGACCCAGTGCTCCTCGCTGTCGTCGAAGACGCGCGTGCGGGTGACCTCGCGGTCCCCGTCGCGGACGAGCTCGACGACCTCGGCCCGCCAGCGGCCAGGGTAGTCAGCGTTGAACCGGACGAAGCCGTCCGCGTCGAACTCCTCGCCGGTGTGCGCGAACCGGGCGCGGAAGTCGTCGTCCAGCAGCGCGCGCAGCCCCACCCAGTCGGCCGCGTCGATCAGCTGCCAGAACGTCCGCATCACCTCAGTCATGCGCCCATGCTGCCGCCTCACGGGCCCCGGCGTGCCGGCGAGCGCGTGCTCCTGGTCAGCGACCAGGACCCGGCGCGACGAGGAGGCGGCCCGCCGTCAGTCCTCGATCCGCGCTGCGCCCTTCCGCTGCAACGCATCGAGACCGTCCCGCATGGCCTGGACCTTCTCAGCCGAGTGACCCACCCAGTCGACGAGCTCGGCCACCACGCGCAGCGGTTCGCGGCTGCGGAAGGACTGAGTCGGGTTCCCGGGGAACTTCTTGTCCGTGACGTTGGGGTCGTCCTCGAACTCGCCGGTCGGCTCCACCACGTAGATGCGCCCGCGACCTGCCCCGGCCGCGAGCTCGGCGCCCCAGGTGGCGGCGTCGAGGGTCTTGGTGAAGTACACGTAGTTCATCACCCGGCCGACCTCGAAGTTCGACTCACGGCCGGGCACCAGCATCGCGCCGACCGCGAGGTCCGCCTTCGTGCCGTGCAGGTAACCACCAGCCTCGTAGGCCTCGAAGGGCACGGGCTCCCTCACGCCGCTCATCCACCGGACTGTAGTTCCCCGGGAAGTCCGCCACGGCTGGGCTGACCCGCTCGGCCATCAACGACTGAGCTGGCAGGCCGTCGCGGCGACCGGTGTTCGGGGGACTGTCAGAGGGCGGAACCGGTCCGGTCGCCTCGCGTCAACGAGCGGCAGGCGTCGAGCACGTCGGCGCGCAGGACCCGCCCGCGGTCCGCGAGCGCTCGCTGGGCCTGGACGTACTCGACCCGCCCCGCAGGCTCCTCGATCCGGATGGGCTCTAGACCGAGCTGCCGCAGGTCGTACGGCGATGCGCGCATGTCCACCTCCCTGGCGTCACGTGCCAATGCGAAGCCGGCTGCGACCAGTGACGACGGCATGGCCGGCAGGAGCTTGCTGGTCCACTTGTAGAGGTCCATGGTGGCGTGCAGGCAGCCCGGCTGCTCGAGCATGATCTGGTCAGCGCGGCTGGGCTGCAACGAGTTCAGTGGCCGCGCCGATGGTGTGAAGAAGCGGAACGCGTCGAAGTGCGAGCAGCGCACCGGGTGGGCCTCGACCACCGCGTCGGTGCCGGCCGCGCCCAGCCGCAACGGCCAGTCCTCGTGCCGCTGCTCACCCTCGGCCAGTCCGTAGGCCATCGCCCACTCGTGCAGGCCGAAGCATCCCAGCTGGGCTGGCCGCGACGCCGTGGCCGACAGCAGCGCCGTCACGAAGTCGGTCGTCGCGCCGCGGTCGGCGAGGAACCCCTCGACGTCCACCGTGACCCCGCGGGCCGTCGTCCCGTCGTCCAGCCGCACGTCGCGCTCGACGTACCAGCGCCAGTCCAGGCGTTCGGTCGCCGCGTCGCCGAGCAGGACGACGCCGGCGCCCGGGTGCCAGCGCGCGAGCTGACCTGGCCGGAGCGAGTAGTAGGTGAACAGGAAGTCCTCGACCGGGTGCTTCTCGCCGCGGGACGCCCGATCGAGCCGGGGCGCCGTCCACTCCGCGACCAGGGCCTGGTGCGCGGCCTGCTCCGCGAGCCACCCGTGCTCCGGGAGGGCCGGGAGCTGGGCGGGCTGGAGCCGGGCGGTCGAGGGCACGGCTCCAGGCTACGCAGGTCGCCGGGTAGCCTCGCTGACGTGCGCATCGCGAGATACACCACCGGCGAGGACCCCACCTACGGCGTGGTCGAGGAGGACGACGGCCAGCTGGTCGTGCTGGAGGTCCAGGGGGACCCGCTGCACCAGCCTGTCGTGTTCACCGGCGTCCGGACCCGGCTGGACGACGTCCGCCTGCTCGCGCCGGTGATCCCGCGCAGCAAGGTGATCGGCATCGGCAAGAACTACGCCGACCACGCGGCCGAGATGGGCGGCGAGGCACCGGCCGAGCCGCTGATGTTCCTCAAGCCCAACACGTCGGTGATCGGGCCGGGCGACCCCATCGTGCTGCCCCGGCAGTCGCAGAACGTGCACTACGAGGGCGAGCTGGCGGTCGTGATCAGCCGGATCTGCAAGGACGTCCCGCTCGAGCGCGTCCAGGACGTCATCTACGGCTACACGTGCGCGAACGACGTCACCGCCCGCGACCTGCAGAAGAGCGACGGCCAGTGGTCCCGGGCCAAGGGCTTCGACACGTTCTGCCCGCTGGGCCCGTGGATCGTCACCGACCTGGCCGCCGGCGACCTCGCGCTGACCACCCGCCGCGACGGCGAGACCGTGCAGGACGGCCGGACCAGCCAGATGGTGCACGACATCGCGTCCCTGGTCGTGCACGCCTCGGCCGCCTTCACGCTGCTCCCCGGCGACGTCATCCTGACCGGGACGCCGGCCGGTGTCGGCCCGATCGTGGCCGGTCAGCGCGTCGAGGTCGAGATCGAGGGCATCGGGACCCTGTCCAACCCGGTCGTCGCCCGCGACTGAACGCCCGCAATAGGCTGGGGAGCATCATGAGCGAAACCCTCGGACCCGTCCGCCTGCGCGTCGCACCGTCCCCGACCGGTGACCCGCACGTCGGGACGGCGTACATGTCGTTGTTCAACCTGGCCTTCGTGCGTCAGCAGGGCGGTCAGTTCGTGCTCCGGGTGGAGGACACGGACCGGGCGCGCTACCGCGAGGACAGCGAGCAGCAGCTGTACGACACGCTCACCTGGCTCGGCCTGCCCTGGGACGAGGGACCCGACAAGGGCGGCCCGTTCGCGCCGTACCGGCAGTCCGAGCGGCTGGACACCTACCGTCCGTACGTCGACCAGCTGCTCGAGGCCGGTCACGCCTACCACTGCTGGTGCTCCGCCGAGCGGCTGCAGCAGATGCGCGAGGCGCAGCAGGCCGCCAAGCTGCCGACCGGCTACGACCGGCTCTGCTACGGCAAGACCCGTGAGGAGCGGGCGGCGTTGCCGGGCTTCAGTGACGTCCCCGTCGTCCGCATGCTCATCCCGGACGACGCGCCGCTGACCTTCACCGACGTCATCCGGGGTGAGGTGAACGCGCCCCGCCCGGACGACCAGGTCATCCTCAAGGCCGACGGCTTCCCGACCTACCACCTGGCCGTCGTGGTGGACGACCACCTGATGGGCATCACCCACGTGGTCCGCGGCGAGGAGTGGATCAGCTCCACCCCCAAGCATGTGCTGCTCTACGGGTGGCTGGGCCTGGAGATGCCGAAGTTCGCGCACATGCCGTTGCTGCGCAACGCGAACAAGTCGAAGATCAGCAAGCGCAAGAACCCGGCCGCCCGGCTCACCTGGTTCATCGAGCAGGGTTACCTGCCCGAAGCGCTGCGCAACTTCCTGGCGCTGCTGGGCTACTCGATGCCCGGCGGCGAGGAGGTGTTCTCGTTCGACGACATGGTCGAGCACTTCGACTGGCAGCGGGTGAACACGGTCGGCCCGGTGTTCGACGTCGACAAGCTGGACTGGCTGAACGGGCACTACATCCGCAGCATCGAGGAGTCCGACCTGGCCGGCCGACTGGTGGACCGGTTGGTCCTGGACGGCGTCATCACCGGTGATCCGACGGACGCGCAGCGCGCCCTGGTCGCCGCGGCGACCCCGTTGGTGCAGACCCGCATGGTGCGCCTGAACGAGGCCCCCGGGATGATCGGCTTCCTGCTCACCACCGACGCCGACCTGGTCGTCGAGGACGATGCCCTCGCGTCGTTGAAGGACGATGCCGCCACGGTGCTGGAGGCCAGCGTCACGGCGCTGGAACCGTTGCAGGAGTGGACGACGACGGCGATCGAGGCCGCGTTGCGCGCTTCTCTCGTCGACGGGCTCGGGATCAAGCCGAAGTTCGCGTTCGGCCCGTTGCGGGTCGCGGTGACGGGACGCCGCGTCTCGCCCCCGCTGTTCGAGTCGATGGAGATCCTGGGCCGCGACTCGAGCCTGGCCCGGTTGCGAGCCCTGCGCGCGCGACTGGCGTGAGCGCGCTGCGCGCCGGCCTGGACGGCGTCCTGCTGGACATCGACGACACCCTCGTCGACACGCACGCCAGCTTCCGGGCGGGGATGGCCGCGGTCGCGTCCGACTACCTGCCTCACCTGCAGGACGACGGTCCGCAGCTGGCGCTGGCGCACTGGCACGCCGACGAGCGCGGCTTCTACCCGCGGTTCGTCGCGGGTGACATCGACTTCCTCCAGCAGCGGCGTCTGCGGGCCGAGGCGATGCAGCAGGACCTCGGCGGGCCGGCCCTGGACGACGCCTCGTTCGAGCGCTGGAACGCGATCTACGACTCGGCGTTCCGGCAGGCGTGGGTGGCGTTGCCCGGCGCGGTGGAGCTGCTGCACGCACTGACGGCGTCGGGGGTGCCGTTCGGCGCGGTCACCAACCACGTGGTGGGGTACCAGCGGGACAAGCTCGAACGCACCGGGCTGTCGCAGCTGCGGATCGTGGTGGGCACCGACACCCTCGGGGTGGGCAAGCCGGAGCGGGCGGTCTTCCGGCACGCGTGCGCGCTGATCGGCTGCGAGCCGGACCGCACCGTCTATGTCGGGAACGACCTCGCGGTCGACGCGGAGGGTGCGCTGGACGCCGGGCTGCAGGCGGTCTGGCTGGACCGCGGGATCGACCACCGGGGCGCCGGATCCACCGTCGCGCCGCCGCCCGCGGCCGGGGTGAGCGTGCTGCACGATCTCGGCGAGCTGTTCCGGTGGCTGGGGCTGGCCGCAGCCGATTTGGGGCCGGGCGCTGCCGACCGCTAGTATCGGCGGTCGGGTCACGACCGGCCGGTGGTTCGCCACCAGCGGGCGTGATACCCCCTTGGGGTATGGTGTAATTGGCAGCACGACTGATTCTGGTTCAGTTAGTCTAGGTTCGAGTCCTGGTACCCCAGCGAGACGGTTCGACCGGCAGGCCCGGTAGGATCTCTCCAGCACCAACCAGCTAGGGCCCCGTTGTGTAGCGGCCTAGCACGCCGCCCTCTCAAGGCGGTAGCGCGGGTTCGAATCCCGTCGGGGCTACGTTTGCAGGCAGTGTCGACGAAGACCCTCGTCCGTTCGGGCGAGGGTCTTCGCCGTTCCAGGATCCGGGACGCGCCGCCGTCCGGGATGAACCGTCCACGACCGGAGGTTCCCACCCTCGTGACCCGCACCGCCACCGCTGCCACCACGGCCGGGCCCGCCTTCACCGGCAGCGCCGCGGCCTTCGTTGCGCTGGCCGCGGGCGGCTTCGCCATCGGGACCACCGAGTTCGTGACCATGGGGCTGCTGCCGCAGATCGCGCAGGGCATGGACGTGTCGATCCCGGCCGCGGGGCGGATCATCTCGGCGTACGCGCTGGGCGTCGTGGTCGGCGCACCACTGCTGGCAGTGCTCACCGCCCGCGTGTCCCGGACCAGGCTGCTGCTGGTGCTGATGGCCGCGTTCACGGTGGGCAACGTCGCGTCCGCACTCGCCCCGAACTACCCGGCCCTGATGATCGCCCGCTTCCTGACCGGGCTGCCGCACGGGGCCTACTTCGGCATCGCCGCGCTGGTGGCCGCCTCGATGGCCGAGCCGGGACGACGAGGCCGCGCCGTGGTGCTTCCCATGCTCGGACTGACGGCCGCGAACGTCTTCGGCGTCCCGGCGTCGGCGTTCCTCGGCGAGCAGTACGGCTGGCGTTCGGCCTACTGGTTCGTGGCAGCGGTCGGCGTCATCACGATGGTGCTGGTGTGGCTCCGCGTGCCGTTCGTCGCGGCGCTGGAGGGCGCCGCGCCGCGCGAGGAGCTGCGTGCGCTGGCCAAGCCGCAGGTGTGGCTGACGCTGATGATCGGCGCGGTCGGCTTCGGCGGGATGTTCGCCGTGTACAGCTACATCGCGCCGATCCTGACGCACACGTCCGGCTGGTCGACCTCCGCGGTCCCGATCGCGCTGGCCACGTTCGGCATCGGTATGACCTTCGGCACCCTGGCCGGCGGTCGGCTGGCCGACTGGTCGGTGCCTCGGGCGCTGCTGCTGGGCTTCGCCGCCACCCTGGTCACGCTGCTCGCGTTCCCGTTCGCGGCCCGCTCGACCTGGGGCGTCGCCGTCGAGGTGCTGATGCTCGGGTTCGTCACGTCGGCGACGGTGGGTGCGCTGCAGCTGCGGTTGATGGACGTCGCGGGCTCGGGCGCTGCCTCGCTCGGCGCCTCGCTGAACCACTCTTCGCTGAACCTGGCCAACGCCTCGGGCGCGTTCTTCGGCGGCATCGTCATCGATGCGGGCTACGGCTGGACGTCGCCGGCGCTGGTCGGATCCGCGATGGCCGCGACCGGTCTCGTGCTCTCCGCGATCAGCGTGCTGGCCCAGCGCCGCTCTCGTCGACGCCGGGCGTTCGAGGCGCACGAGGCTAGCGAGCTGAGCGGCGCGGCGGCGTAGCCCTCGCGCGCCCGTAGCGGGCCCCGCTGACGTCCTCGTGGGCGAGCCGGCGCAGCGCGAGCAGCAGTGGCTCGTACAGCAGCGTGCCCAGGACGACGTGCCGACCGGCCTCGGCCGGCGACGTCCGGGGGAGTCCGTCGAGGTCCGCCTCGGCCACGGCGTGCGCGGCGCGGGCGTAGACCGCGAGTCGCTCGGGTCCGACGTCCAGCCCGGCGTCGGCCAGGGCCTCTGTCGCCCGCTGCAGCTGGGCCAGGGCCGGGGTGTGCTCGTCCACCTGCCAGCCGAGGTCCGCCAGCAGCGCTCGGGCGTCGGCCACGTGCGTGATGGGGACTCCGGTCGGCCCCGCGACGGCCGCGCCGTGCGCGATGCCGAGGACGTCGTGCCAGGACTCGGGTGGGTCGTCGAGCCGCGTGACGACGTCCCGGACCTGGGCCAGCGAGAGGCCGGCGACGTCGACCAGGGCACGGATCAGCCGCAGCCGGGCGACGTGGTCGTCGTCGTAGCGGGCCTGGGTCTGCGAGGTCGTCTGGCCCTGGGGGAGCAGGCCCTCGCGCAGGTAGTACTTGATGGTGGGCACGGACACCCCGCTGGCCGCTGACAACGCCGAGATCCGCACCTGGCCTCCAAACCCCTTGACGACTGGAACGGACAGTAGCACTATCCAATATTGGGAAGTGGGGCTATCCAATGGAGGACGTCATGGCGGTACGAGCGGGACAGTGGACGGACGGGCACGACGGCGAGGTGGTCGTCTTCCTGATCGGCATGACGGTCAACCGCTTCTGGCGGTTGGACAAGTGGTGGCCGGTCTTCACGGCGATGCCCCGGATGCTCGCCGAGCTGAGCAAGGACGCCGACAGCGGGCTGCTCGGCTACCGGCTGGTGCTCGGCGGCCGCGGCCCCAGCGTCGTCCAGTACTGGTCGAGCACCGAGAAGCTGCTCTCCTACGCGCACGACACGGAGCGCGAGCACCGCAAGGCCTGGCGCGCCTTCAACCCAGCGCGCGCGCAAGGGCGCCGGTGCGGTCGGCATCTGGCACGAGACCTATGCGGTGCCCGCGGGCGCGCACGAGACGATCTACGGGAACACCCCGGCGATGGGCCTGGCCGCCGCCACGTCGGCCACCCAGATCGGGCCGCGCACCGAGACCGCGAGCCAGCGACTCGGCGGCGGTGCCTGAGTGGGTGCGGCCAGGTGGTCGTGATCACAGCCGCCTCGCCGCACCCAGCCGTGCACTCAGCTGGCGCGGCGCAGGACCTCGGTGAGCTTGTGCGCGCCGGCGATGACGGACGGCGCGTGCAACCGGCCGGGCTGACGGGACAGCCGCTCGATCGGGCCGCTGATCGACACCGCGGCGACGACCCGCCCGGACGGCCCGCGTACCGGGGCGGACACCGACGCGACGCCGGTCTCGCGCTCGCCGACGCTCTGCGCCCACCCTCGGCGGCGGACGCCGGACAGCGCGGTCGCGCTGAACTTCGCACCCTGCAGGCCGCGGTGCAGCCGGTCCGGCTCCTCCCAGGCGAGCAGCACCTGGGCCGCGGAACCGGCGTGCATCGACAGCGAGCTGCCGACGGGGATGGAGTCGCGCAGGCCGACCGGGCGCTCAGCGGCGGCCACGCAGATCCGCTGGTCGCCCTGACGGCGGAACAGCTGCGCGCTCTCGCCGGTGTGGTCGCGCAGGGCGGCGAGCACCGGACCGGCCGCGGCGAGCAGCCGGTCCTCGCCAGCGGCTGAGGCGAGCTCGGCCATCCGCGGGCCCAGCACGAAGCGGCCCTGCATGTCCCGGGCCACCAGGCGGTGGTACTCCAGCGCGACGGCCAGCCGGTGGGCCGTCGGGCGGGCGAGCCCGGTGGCGGCGACGAGCTGGGCGAGGGTCGACGGGCCGGCCTCCAGGGCGCTGAGAACGATGGCGGCCTTGTCCAGCACGCCGACTCCGCTAGAGTTGTCCATGCCTCGATATTGCCGTCTCAAGTCCTGAGATGCAAGTACCGGCTCGCCGAAGCCGGAGACACCCGCCGAGGCGCTGAACGGAAGGAAGGTCGACATGGGCCGCACGCTGGCCGAGAAGGTCTGGGACGCGCACGTCGTGCGCCGCGCCGAAGGCGAGCCCGACCTGCTCTACATCGACCTGCACCTGCTGCACGAGGTGACCAGCCCGCAGGCGTTCGACGGGTTGCGGCTCACGGGGCGCACCGTTCGCCGGCCCGACCTGACGATCGCCACCGAGGACCACAACGTCCCGACCGAGCCCGGACCGATCACCGACCCGGTGTCCCGCACCCAGGTCGAGACGTTGCGCCGCAACTGCGCCGAGTTCGGCGTGCGGCTGCACCCCATGGGTGACGTGGACCAGGGCATCGTGCACGTGATCGGCCCGCAGCTCGGCCTGACCCAGCCCGGCGTCACCATCGTCTGCGGCGACTCGCACACCTCCACCCACGGCGCGTTCGGCGCCCTCGCGTTCGGCATCGGGACCAGCGAGGTCGAGCACGTGCTGGCCACCCAGACGCTGCCGCTGAAGCCGTTCCAGACGATGGCCATCACGGTCGAGGGGACGCTGCCGGACGACGTCACCGCCAAGGACCTGATCCTGGCGGTCATCGCGCGGATCGGTACCGGCGGTGGCCAGGGCTACGTCCTGGAGTACCGCGGCGAGGCCATCCGCGCGCTGTCGATGGAAGCGCGGATGACGATCTGCAACATGTCCATCGAGGCCGGCGCCCGCGCCGGGATGATCGCGCCGGACGAGACCACGTTCGAGTACCTGCAGGGACGCCCGCACGCGCCGTCCGGTCAGGACTGGGACGACGCGGTGACCGCCTGGTCGCAGCTGGCGACGGACGACGACGCGACCTTCGACCACGAGGTGGTCATCGACGCGCGCGAGCTCGCCCCGTTCGTGACGTGGGGCACCAACCCCGGGCAGGGTCTACCGCTGAGCGCGAGCGTGCCCGAGCCGGCGCTCATCGTGGACGAGCAGGAGCGCACCGGCGCCGAGCGCGCTCTGGCGTACATGGGGCTGGAGCCCGGCACCCCGTTGCGCGACATCTCCGTTGACACGGTGTTCGTCGGCTCGTGCACGAACGGCCGTATCGAGGACCTGCGCGCCGCGGCCGAGGTCATCAAGGGGCGCCACGTGAAGGACGGCGTGCGCATGCTCGTCGTGCCGGGGTCGGCGCGGGTGCGCCTGCAGGCGGAGAGCGAGGGTCTCGACCAGGTCTTCGAGGCGGCGGGTGCCGACTGGCGGCTCGCCGGCTGCTCGATGTGCCTGGGCATGAACCCGGACCAGCTGGCCCCCGGCGAACGCAGCGCCTCCACCTCCAACCGCAACTTCGAGGGACGGCAGGGCAAGGGCGGTCGAACCCACCTCGTCTCGCCCGTCGTCGCCGCCGCGACCGCGGTGCGCGGCACCCTCTCGTCCCCCGCCGACCTGGACTGAACGGACCCCACGACATGGAAGCCTTCACGACCCACACCGGAGTCGGCGTCCCGTTGCGCCGCAGCAACGTCGACACCGACCAGATCATCCCGGCCGTCTACCTCAAGCGGGTCACCCGCACCGGCTTCGAGGACGGCCTGTTCGCGGCCTGGCGGAACGACGAGACGTTCATCCTCAACGTGCCCGCCTTCCGGTCCGGCAGCGTGCTGGTCGCCGGACCGGACTTCGGCACCGGGTCGTCCCGCGAGCATGCCGTCTGGGCGCTCATGAACTACGGCTTCCGGGTCGTCATCAGCTCGCGCTTCGCCGACATCTTCCGCGGCAACTCGGGCAAGCAGGGGTTGTTGACCGCCCAGGTCGGGCAGGGCGACGTCGAGCTGCTCTGGAAGCTGCTGGAGAACGAACCGGGCACCGAGGTCACCGTCGACCTGGTGTCGAAGACGGTTCGCGCGGGCGACATCCAGTGCCCGTTCCAGGTGGACGACTACACGCGCTGGCGGCTGCTGGAGGGCCTCGACGACATCTCGTTGACGCTCGGACACGAGGACGCCATCAAGAATTTCGAGAAGTCCCGGCCGGCCTACCTGCCGACCACGGTCAGCGGCTGATCCACCACCCCCCGACCCCGGTTCGAGCCCGTCCGCAGGTGCGGACGGGCTCGAACCATGTCGTGGGAAAGTATTGTGCTGCAACGACTTCGGCCCATCGGTGAGGTCGAGGCGGGGACCAGAGGTCGACCAGTGCCGTGGCTCGTCACCAGCCCTCCGGCGCAGCCCTGAAGAGGGGCAGATCGGCCCGGAGTGCTTGCGACACAAGCGTTGGCAGCGGGTCAGGTGTTGGACGCGCGCCCCACATGGTCCTACCGTCGTCAACGAACCGGGCGTCGGCTCGGCGCTAAGTGCACCAGCTGGGCTGAGGGGCCCGGCACACCATCTCCAAGAGGGGAACCGCAGTGAACAAGGGACAGCTGGTCGACGCACTCGAGTCTCGGCTCGGCAGCAAGAAGGCCGCCGCCGAGGCTCTCGAGGCCGTCGTCGACACGATCACCGTCACCGTCGCCAAGGGCGAGAAGGTCGCCATCACGGGCTTCGGCACGTTCGAGAAGGCCGCTCGCGCCGCTCGGACCGGCCGCAACCCGCGCACCGGTCAGGCCGTGCGCATCAAGAAGACCTCGGTGCCGCGTTTCCGTGCCGGCACCGCGTTCAAGGAGGTCACCTCCGACGCCAAGGCGCTGAAGGCGTTCACCGCGGCCGCAGCCGGCCGGGCCGCCTCCGCCACGACGAAGGTCGCCTCCTCTGTCGCCGGTGCCGCGAGCACCGCGAAGAAGGCCGCCGCGCCGGCGAAGAAGGCCGCCGCCAAGAAGGCTGCACCGGCCAAGAAGGCCGCGCCGGCGAAGAAGGCCGCCGCCAAGAAGGCAGCACCGGCCAAGAAGGCCGCTCCGGCGAAGAAGGTCACCGCCAAGAAGACCACCAAGGCCGCACCGGCCAAGAAGGCGGTCACGAAGAAGGCGGCACCGGCGAAGAAGGTCACCGCCAAGAAGACCACCAAGGCCGCACCGGCCAAGAAGGCGGTCACGAAGAAGGCGGCACCGGCCAAGAAGGCTGCGGTCACGAAGACGACCGCCAAGAAGGCCGCACCGGCGAAGAAGGCCGCACCCGCGAAGAAGGCGACGGCGAAGAAGACCACCGCCAAGCGCGCGGCGAAGAAGGCCTGACGCTCGTCGGCTCGTCAGCTCGGCCCGGCCCGCTCCACGGAGCAGGCCGGGCCGAGCTGCGTCAGGCGTTCGCGCTCAGATGCGGCGGCGGCGACGTCCGGGGGTGATGGCGGCGCCGACGACGGCCGCCTTGGCGATCGGCGCCGGGCCGGGCGTCACGGCCTTGGCGACGACCGCGGCCTTGGCGACCGGCGCGTGGACCACGCCGACCCGTCCTACGCGTGCTGGCCGAAGCGGCATGTCAGGCTCCCGTCGTCTCGAGTGCGTCGTCCGCCTCGATGGCGGCGATGATGGCCTGCATGGGGATGCGGCCGTTGGCGATCAGCTGGCCACCGGCGCGGCGGGCGGCCGACGCGAACGGTGCGGCCCACAGGTTCTCGTAGACGATGACGCCGGCCGTGGAGCCCGGGTCCATGGCCGCGGCCAGGTTGACGATGTCGTCCTCGGCCAGCAGCTCGGCCAGCTCCGCCTCGAGCTTGCGCAGCTCACCCAGGTCGACGTCCTCCGCCTCCACGGCGTCGATCGAGCCGTCGTCGTTCTTCGCCAGGATGATCAGGTCGATGACGCGGATCGTGCCCGCGTCGACCAGGGCGAGCAGCTCCGTGGCCATCTCACCCGTGAAGTTGGAGGCGCCGGCCGGGAACTCCACGATCACGAAGTCCACCGGGCCCAGCTCGTCCAACGATTCGTCCGCCATGGCTGACCCTTTCGATTGGGTACCGAGGCGCGACTCGTCCGCTGGTGGCCCCGGTGACTCCCGAGCCTGCCGCCGCGCGCGCGGGCCGTCGTCACCCCCAGCGGGTAGGAGGGGCCAGCCGCTCGCTAGACGCCGACGATCCGCAGCGCGGTGACCCGGAGCGCGCCATCCTGCGTGGACACGTCGACGGTGAGTCGCTGGCCGGGTCGCAGGAGGCGCAGCCCACTGCCCCAGAAGGCCTCCGCTGGGAACGGCACGCGGCGTCCGTCGTCGAGCAGCACCGAACCGGCGCCGGTGGCGTCGTCGAACTCGTGCACCGATCCCTGCATGGCGGACAGGCTAGTGCCCGCTGTCACCCGGCAGCGCAGTGTCACCCGGCAGCGCAGTCTCACCCGGCAGCGCAGTGTCACCCAGCAGCGCGCTCGTGCGCGCGCCGACGCCGAGCTGCACGGCCGCCTGCAGGTCGGCCTCGGTGTCGACGTCCCGACGCAGCCGGGGCAGGTCGAGCGCGAGGACGACGGCACCGAGGTCCTGGTGCCGAGCCGCCGAGCCGGCGCCGAAGGCGTGCCGCAGCGGGACGCCGGGCGCTGCGGTCAGCAGCACCGTGCCCGATCCGTCCTGGTCCGGCACCACGGCGCTCGGGTGCCCCTGCGCGGTCAGGAGCGCGGCGGTGAGGTCCGCACCCCGTAGGGCCGGGACGTCGGCGAGGAGCGCGGCGACTGCTCCGTCGGGCCGGTCCCTACGCGCCAGCTGGACGCCGGCCTCGACCGCGGCGCCCAGCCCCTGCCCGGGGTCGGCGAGTACCTCCACCGTGCCCCTTCCTGCGCCGAGGGTGCCGTCGGCGGCGAGGTCGCGACCGGCGGCGGCGACCACCGGATCGGAGGTCACGAGGACGACGGCACCGACAGCGGCGCTGGCCAGGACCGCCTCGACCGAGTCGATCGCGATGGCCCGCGCGAGGGCGGCGCGTTCGACGTGCTGGGGAGCGCGCAGCCGGCTCTTGCCGTGTTCGGCCCGCTGGACGGGCAGCACCACGGTCCACGACCAGGTGGGGGTGGTGGGGCCGGGCACCACCCGATGGTCGCAGTCGCCGCGCGTGCGCTCGACAACACCCCCTGGGCCCGCGAGGATGCGGGCTCGGCACACTGGATGGCCCGTGCGCCGGCAGGGGGCCGGTTCGACGAAGGAGCGTGGGTGTCCCATCGGGAGCTGAGCGGTGCCTACCGTTTCGCGGCCGGCGTGCTGCGCCCGGTGTTCACCGCCATCACCCGGCGCGACTGGCGGGGGGCCGAGCACCTGCCGGCGACCGGCGGGTTCGTCGTCTGCTCCAACCACATGTCCTACCTGGACCCGGTCACGTTCGCGCACTTCCTCTACGACTCCGGGCACCCGCCCTACTTCCTCGGCAAGGAGGAGGTCTTCCAGGTGCCGTTCGTCGGCTGGGTGCTGCGCTCGGCCGACCAGATCCCGGTGCACCGCGAGTCCGGCGACGCCGCCGCGGCGTTCACCTCCGCAGTCGAGGCCGTCCGGGCCGGCAAGTGCCTGGCCCTCTTCCCCGAGGCGACCCTCACCCGTGAGCCCGACCTGTGGCCGATGCTGGGCAAGACGGGGGCGGCCCGGCTGGCGCTGACCACCGGCTGCCCGCTCGTGCCGGTGGCGCAGTGGGGCGTGCAGGAGATGCTGATGCCGTACGCGAAGCGCGTCCACCTGCTGCCCCGCAAGACGGTGCACGTGCTCGCCGGGCCTCCGGTGGACCTCGATGACCTGCGCGAACGCCCGCTGGACGCCGACGTCCTGGCCGAGGCCACCGAGCGTGTCATGCACGACATCACCGCCCTGCTCGAGCAGCTGCGGGGGGAGAGCGCCCCGGCCGTCCGGTACGACCCGCGCGAGCACGGCCAGTCGCGCACCGGTAACCCGGCGAAGGCCAAGGAGATCGCCGCGAAACGAGCCCGGCAGGCCGGGCGGGCCGCGGAGCAGGCCGGGCGAGCCGCGGAGCAGGCGGCGCGCCGCGCGGCCAGGGCAGCCAAGGACAGGGCGGCCAAGGACAGGGCACCAGGACGCGGCGGTGGGCCGCAGGGACCGGACGGGGGAACGACATGACGCGATGCGCCGTCCTGGGGACCGGCAGCTGGGGGACCGCCTTCGCGCTGGTGCTCGCCGACGCCGGCAGCGAGGTGACCATGTGGGGTCGCCGAGCCGAGCTGACCGAGCAGATCACCACCGAGCACCGCAACGGCGACTACCTGCCGGACGTGCTGCTGCCCGAGTCCATCTGGGCGACCACGGACGCCGCCGAGGCGATGCGGGACGCGGACGTCGTCGTGCTGGCCCTGCCGTCGCAGACGATCCGTGAGCACCTGCAGCGGTGGGCCGACCTCATCCCGGCGCAGGCCGCCGTGGTCTCCCTGATGAAGGGCGTCGAGCTCGGGACCACCCGGCGGATGAGCGAGGTCATCGCCGAGGCCGGTGGCGTCGAGCCCCGGCGGGTGGTTGTCGTGTCAGGGCCCAACCTGGCGCCCGAGATCGCCCAGCGGCAGCCCGCGGCCAGCGTGGTGGCCTGCACCGACCACGACGTCGCGGACCTGGTGGCGCACGCCTGCGCCACCCCGGCGTTCCGGCCCTACACCGCCACGGACGTCGTCGGCACCGAGCTGGGCGGCGCCGTGAAGAACGTCATCGGGCTGGCCGTCGGGATGGCCGAGGGGATGGGGCTGGGAGACAACACGAAGGCCACCATCGTGACCCGCGGGCTCGCCGAGACCGCTCGGCTGGGGGAGGCGTTGGGCGCGGATCCCGCCACCTTCGCCGGGCTGGCCGGGGTCGGCGACCTCATCGCCACCTGCATGTCGCCGCTGTCCCGCAACCGGACCTTCGGGGTGCAGCTCGGTCAGGGACGCAGCGTGCAGGAGGTGATCGCGGCGACCCGGCAGACCGCCGAGGGCGTGAAGTCCTGCCAGTCGATCCTGGACCTGGCGCGGGCCAACGACGTGGACATGCCGATCACGGAGGGCGTCGTGGCTGTGGTCCACCACGGCTTGGCGCCCGACGAGATGGGACGTCGGCTGCTGTCCCGGGCGCGCAAGGCCGAGGCCGACTGAGGCCGGCTCACCAGCGGTCGAGCAACCAGCCGTGCACGGCGTCGACCCCGGCCAGCAGGGACAGGTGACCGGCGTCCGGGTCGATCGAGCGGCTCGCCCCGGGAACGGTCTCGGCCAGCCACTCGCCGTGCGCGACGGGGACCATCAGGTCCTGCCCTCCGGCCACGACCAGCAGCGGCGCCTGCACGTCGGCGAGGTCGAAGCCCCAGTCCTGCACGAACGCGAGGTCGTCGTCCAGCCAGCCGTCGTGGCCCTGGGCGAGTGCGGCGACGGCGCTGTCGTGCAGCCAGGTGCCGATCCCGCCGCGCAGGGCCACGAGGTCCGCCGGCGGCAGCAGGCTGGCCATGCCCTCGGCGAGCGTCTCCGGCGTGGCGGCGAGCATCATGGCGCGCCCCAGCTCGAGCACCGGCACCAGCTCGTCCGGCCCGGCTGCGGCAGCCGAGAACTCCACCACGTTGTCGTCGCCCATGCCGCCCAGCCAGTCCAGGCCGGCCGCGTCGTGCGGGGCGACCCCGGCGACAGTGGCTACCGCGGCCACCCGGTCGCCGAGCCGAGCGGCGCAGGCCAACGCGTGCGGGCCGCCGCCGGAGGCGCCGGAGGTCAGGAACCGGTCCAGCCCCAGCGCGTCGGCGACCGTGGCCGCGTCGCTCGCGGCATCCGCCACCCGGCGTCCGGCCTGACGGCTGGAGCCGCCGTAGCCGGGCCGGTCGTAGCCGACGAGCCGGATGCCGCGGGCTCGGGCTGCGGCCAGCTGCGAGCCGAGCAGCAGCGCGGACTGCGGCGTGCCGTGGTGCAGCAGCAGCGGAACCCGCTCGTCGCCCGGCTCACCGTCGTCGTGCACGTGCAGGACCCGGCCGTCGGGCGTGACGACGTCCAGCTGCCGGACCTCGCCGGTGGGCGGGCGGGTCATGCGTCCGACCCCCGCAGGGCCTGGTCGAGGTCGGCCCACAGGTCCTCGACGTCCTCGACACCGACGGACAGCCGCAGCAGGTCGACCGGGACGTCGTCGGGCTCCAAGGGGTGCCGGCGGCGACGTTCCAGCGTGGACTCGACTCCGCCGAGGCTCGTCGCGTGCACCCACAACCGGGTGCCGGCGGCGACCCGCTCGGCGCGGTCGGCGTCGCCGCCGACCTCGACGGCGACGATCGAACCGAAGCCCAGCATCTGCTTGCGGGCCCGATCGTGGCCGGGGTCCTGCGGGAGTGAGGGGTGCCGCACCCGCGACACCACCGGGTGCTCCTGCAGACGACGCGCCAGCTCGGTGGCATTGGCCTGGGCGCGCTCCACCCGCAGGGCCAGCGTCCGCAGGCCGCGCAGGGCGAGCCAGACCTCCGAGGGCCCGGCGATGCTGCCGGACAGTCGGCGGTGGGCGCGCAGCCGCTCGTGCAGCGCGCGGCCGGCCTCGTCGTCCCGGGTCACCGTCGCCCCGAGGATCACGTCGGAGTGCCCGGACAGGTACTTGGTCACCGAGTGCACGACGACGTCCGCGCCGTGCTCGAGCGGGCGCTGCCCGAGCGGGGTCGCGAACGTGTTGTCGACCACCACGAGGACTCCGGACTGGCGAGCCGCGGCGAGCAGCCCGGGCAGGTCCGCGACGTCCAAGAGCGGGTTCGTCGGCGTCTCGACTATGAGCATCGCGGCGCCGGGCAGCAGTGCGACGACCGCGTCGGTGTCCGTGAGGTCCACCTCGCGCAGCACCAGCCGCCCCCGCTCGGCCGCCTCGCGCAGCAGTGCCGTCGTCCCGGTGTAGGCGCTCGTCGGCGCCACGACCGTGCCACCGTCCGGCACCAGCGACACCGCAGCCGCGACGGCCGCCATCCCCGCCGAGTAGACGAGCGCGGCGCCGCCCTCGAGGGCGCCCAGCGCGGTCTCGAACGCGTCCCAGGTGGGGTTTCCGGTGCGCCCGTAGTCGTACGGGCCGTCCGCGCCGTAGGTCGAGGTGAGCCAGACCGGCTCGTTCATCGCCGAACCCGGCCCCGCCGGGGGGCGGCCGGCGGACACCGCCAGGGTCGCGGGCGAGTACTGCGGCGTCGGCTGGTCGGTCACGGGGGAAAGGCTAGCCGCCCGCCGCCGGGTAAGGTCGGTCGGCGATGACCGACGACACCAGCTCCCAGCCGAGCCAGCAGCCCAGCACCACCCCGCCGCGACGGCCGAGGGTGGCCGTCGTGTTCGGCGGCCGGTCCAGCGAGCACGCGATCAGCTGCATGACGGCGGCCGGTGTGCTGCGCGCACTCGACCGCGACCGGTACGACGTCGTCCCCGTGGGCATCGCCCAGGACGGGCGCTGGGTGCTGGCCGCGGACGACCCGGCGGCGCTCGAGGCCCACGGCCACGAGCTGCCCGAGGTCGACACCAGCGGGCCCGGCGTCGTGGTGCCGACCAGCACCACCGACCGTGCGCTGGTCGCGCTGCGGCCCGGCGAGGTGCCGGCCACGCTCGGCGACGTGGACGTCGTGTTCCCGTTGCTGCACGGGCCGTTCGGCGAGGACGGCACGCTGCAAGGTCTGCTCGAGCTGGGCGACGTGCCCTACGTGGGCTCGGGGGTCCTGGCGTCCGCCGCGGGCATGGACAAGCACTACATGAAGGTCCTGCTGGCCGGGCACGGGTTGCCGATCGGCCCCTACGAGGTCATCACGCCACGGCAGTGGGTCGGGGACCGCGACGCCGTGCTGGAGCGGGTGCAACGCCTCGGGTTCCCGCTGTTCGTCAAGCCGGCCCGGGCCGGGTCGAGCATGGGCGTGTCCAAGGTGGATGACGTCGCCGGGCTGGTTCCCGCGATCGAAGCCGCCCGTGAGCACGACCCCAAGGTCGTCGTCGAGGCCGCCATCGTCGGCCGGGAGCTGGAGTGCGGGGTGCTCCAGGACCTCGACGGAACGCCGCGGGCCAGCGCGCTCGGCGAGATCGAGGTGGTGTCCGGCCACGCGTTCTACGACTTCGAGGCCAAGTACATCGACTCCGGCAACGTCCGGCTCAGCGCGCCCGCCGACGTGCCGGACGACGTCCGCGACCGCGTGCAGGAGCTCTCGGTGCAGGCGTTCGACGTGATGGGCTGCGAGGGGCTGGCCCGCGTCGACGTGTTCTGGACCAGCGACGGCGACGTCGTGGTCAACGAGATCAACACGATGCCCGGGTTCACCCCGCACTCGATGTACCCGCAGCTGTGGGCCGTGTCCGGCGTCGACTACCCGGCCCTGGTGGACCGGCTCATCCAGCTCGCCCTGCGCCGACCCACCGGCCTGCGCTGAGTCAGCTGCAGCGGCGCCCGCCCTGCGGCAGGGTCGCCGCGACGCCCGACAGCGGCGGCAGCAGCAGCGGCTCGGGCGCGTAGTGCTTCGGGACGAGCACCTGCACGGCCGGGTCGCGCCCGTAGGTGGTGAACGACGTCCCGTCGGCGAGCGGGTGCGCCACCCAGTCGACGCCGTTCACGTCGAGGCACTCGTCGGTGGTCGGTCCGGGCGGTGCGACGCCGCAGCGCCAGATGACCGCGGGGTCACCCCAGGCCGCGACGGCCGGGGAGTCCGACGTCGTCTCGACCCGGTCCTGCCCGTGGACCTGGCTCGGCAGCCGCGCGGCCATCGCCGCGCAGGCCGGATCGGCCGCGTTCGCCGGCGCTGTGACGGACAGCGGCCGGCCGGTCCACCACCAGGTGAGCGCCACGGCGACCAGGGCCGCCGCGGCGAGCAGCGAGAGGGCGAGGATCAGACGTGGACGACGGTGCACGTCAGCGTGCGGGTGATGCCGGCGACGTCCTGGATCTTGGCGATCACGAGCTTGCCCAGCTCGTCCACGTTGCGGGCCTCGACCCGCGCGATGACGTCGTAGGGGCCGGTGACGTCCTCGGCGAGGGTGACGCCGGAGATGCCGGCGATCGTCTCGGCGACCGTGGCGGCCTTGCCGACCTCGGTCTGGATGAGGATGTAGGCCTGCACCACCACCGCGTCCTCCAGGGGGTTCGTGCGGTGCCCACTGCCCCGCGTCGAAGCGAACGCTACCGTGCCCGACGTGCCAGTTGACGATTCGGGCCCGTCCCGTCTTTCCGACGTGGGGGAGGACGGCCTGCTGCGGCTGATCTTCCCGCGCCTGCCGGTCGCCGCCGCCACCCTGCTCGGGCCCGGCGACGACACCGCGGTGGTGGCCGCGCCGGATGGGCGGGTGGTGGCCACGACCGACGTGCTGGTCGAGGGCCGGGACTTCCGCCGGGACTGGTCCAGCGCACCAGACGTCGGCTGGAAGGCGGCCGCCCAGAACTTGGCGGACGTCGCCGCGATGGGGGCGGTGCCGACCGCGCTGCTGGTCGGGTTGGTCGCGCCGCCGGAGCTCGAGGTGGCCTGGGCGCTGGGGCTGGCCGACGGGCTGGCCGCTGCCTGCGCCGGGACGGGCGCGGGGGTGGTGGGCGGCGACCTGTCCTCCGGACCGGTGATCGTGGTGTCGGTGACCGCCCTGGGCGACCTGCAGGGCCGTGCCCCGGTGCTGCGGTCCGGTGCGCGCCCGGGGGACGTGGTGGCCGTCGCCGGGGCCCTCGGCCGGTCCGGCGCCGGCTGGGAGCTGCTCGAGCTCGGGCGCGGCGACGTGGCCCCCGAGCTCGTGGCGGCGCACCGACGCCCGACCCCGCCCTACGCCGCCGGGGTGGCAGCGGCCGTCGCGGGGGCGACGTCCATGCTCGACGTCAGTGATGGGCTCGTGCGCGACCTGGGCCGGGTGGCCCGGGCGAGCGGTGTCACCATCGACCTGGACTGGAACCTGGCGGCGGACGCCTTCGCCCGCCCCCTGTGGCCGGCCAACACCGCGCTCGGGCGACCGGAGACGGATGCGATGCGCTGGGTGCTCGGCGGGGGCGAGGACCACGCGCTCGCGGCGACCTTCCCCCCTGGCGTCGAGCCCCCGGTCGGTTTCGTGCCGGTCGGCGAGGTGCTGCCGCGGGTCATCGGGCGACCGGACGTCCTGCTGGACGGCGAGCCGCTCGACACCCTCGGCTGGGACCACTTCCGCCCCTGACCCCACCCCACCCCCGCCGTGATCATGCACGTTCGCCCACCCGGGTGCTGCGGGCCGGGGCGAACGTGCATGATCACGGCGGAGGGGTGGGCCGCCCGGTGGGGCGAACGTGCATGATCACGGCGGGTGGTGGGGCAAACAGGTCGAGGGCCGGCCCCCGATGCGGGGACCGGCCCTCGGCCGTACGAGCTCAGCAGGTCAGCGAGTGACCTTGCCCGCCTTCAGGCAGGACGTGCACACGTTCAGACGCTTCGGCGTCACACCGGCCGCGCCGACCTTGGCGCGCACGCGCTGGATGTTCGGGTTCCAGCGACGCTTGGTCCGACGGTGCGAGTGCGAGATGGAATGACCGAAACCCGGCCCCTTGCCGCAGACGTCGCAGTTGGCAGCCACGGGTGTTCTCCTGATCACTGGTTCTGTCGGTGGTCCGCGCGCCAGCCGCAGGAACGCACGTGATGTGCGAGCGGGACGCGCGAAAGTGCCCGAGCCTTCGGGCAGCCGATACAGCGTATCCGACAGCGGGCCACTAGCCCAAACCGGCGGTGCCGGGCAGGCGGCAGGCTAGCCTTCCACCGTGCTCGACCACCTGGACGCCCGCGCGGCCCGACGCTGGGGGATCGTCGCGCTGGAGCACCTCGGGGACCGCCGGGACGAGATCGACGGGTTGAACGTCTTCCCGGTCCCGGACGGCGACACCGGCACCAACATGTACCTGACCGTCGAGGCCGCCGTGGCCGCGGTCGAGGAGCTCCCGGACGGCGCGGACCTGGCCGCGGTCGCCGACGCCTTCGCCCGCGGCGCCCTGCTCGGTGCGCGCGGCAACTCCGGCGTCATCCTCAGCCAGCTGCTGCGGGGCTGGGCGGACGTGCTGACCGAGCGCCCGGACGGCGGCGCCGACACCGTTCGAGCCGCGATGGGACGGGCCACCGACCAGGCGTACGCCGCCGTCGGGCGCCCGGTCGAGGGGACCATGCTCACCGTCGTGCGGGCCGCCAGCGACGCCGCCCAGGACTACCCGGACGCGGATCCGGCGGGCGCCGTCGAGCACGCGCTCAGTGCGGCCCGCGCCGCCCTGGCCGCCACCACCGAGCAGCTCGAGCCGCTCAGCCGCGCCGGTGTCGTGGACGCCGGCGCGCTGGGTGTCGTGGTGCTGCTCGAGGCGCTCGCCGGCACGCTGTCCGGGCGTCGGATGGTGCGCCAGCGCCCACGACCGACCGGCGGGCGCAGCGCCGCCGAGAGCTGCGGCGACCTCGAGGCCGGCGGACCCGCGCACGAGGTGATGTACCTGCTGGACGCCGAGCACGAGGCCGTCCCCGCACTTCGCGCCGCACTCGACGGGCTCGGCGACGCCGTGGTCGTCGTCGGCGGCGCCGGGCTGTGGAACGTCCACGTGCACACCGACGACGTCGGAGCGGCGATCGAGGCCGGGATGGCCGCCGGACGACCGCACCGCATCCGGGTCACCACCTTCGCCGCCCAGCGGGAGCGACGCGCGCTCGCGACCGGCGCGAGCGCAGGGCTCGCCGTGGTGGCCGGCGCGGCCGGGCCAGGGCTGGCCCGGCTGTTCGAGGAGTGCGGCGCCACCGTCGTGCACAGCGGACCGGGCCGGCGCGCCTCGACGGCCGAGCTGCTCGACGCCGTCCGGGCTGCCGGTGCCCCCTCGGTCGTGCTGCTGCCCAACGACCCCGACACCCTGGCCGCCGCGAACGCGGCGGCCTCCGCGGCCCGGGATGAGGGCGTGCAGGTGGCGGTGCTGCCCACCCGCGCCGCGGTGCAGGGGCTGGCCGCGATCGCCGTGCACGACCCGAGCGGTTCTGCCGGCGAGGACCTGGTGCGGATGGCCGCCGCGGCGGCCGCGACGAGGCACGGCGGCGTGACGGTCGCGACCCGCGACGCCCTGACGTCGGCCGGCTGGTGCCGGGTCGGCGACGGGCTCGGGCTGGTGGACGGCGACGTCGTCGAGGTCGGCGCCGACCTGGCCCAGGTGGCCCGGGCGGTGCTGTCCCGGCTGCTGTCCGCGGGCGGCGAGCTGCTGACCGTCGTGACCGGGAACGACCCGACGTCCAGCCGCCTCGCGCAGGCGGTCGTCGACGAGGTCCGGGCCACCCGCCGCGACATCGAGGTCAGCGTGGTGGACGGCGGGCAGCAGGGCTATCCGCTCCTGCTGGGGCTCGAGTGAACGAGCTCGACGTCCCGGTGGGGCGCCGGGTGGGCGCCAAGGCGGCGGCCGCGCTGGAGAAGCAGTTCGGCATCCGCACGGTCGGCCAGCTGCTGCGGCACTACCCGCGGCGCTACCTCGAGCGCGGCGAGCTGACCGACCTGTCCAGCCTCGCGCTGGACGAGCACGTCACCGTGCTGGCCCAGGTGACCGAGGTCACGGTGCACTCCATGCGCAACCGCACCGGAGCCCGGGTGCAGGTCCGCATCGGAGACGGCCGGGGCACGCTCGACCTGGTGTTCTTCGCTGCCAAGCAGTGGTCAGCGCAGAAGTACGAGCGCGAGCTCGCAGTCGGCACCGTCGGGCTGTTCAGCGGCAAGGTCGGGCTCTACTCGGGGCACCGTCAGCTCGCCCACCCCGTGTACGACGTCCTCCCGGACGCCGACGAGGACGCCGCGGCGGCGCTCGCCGAGAAGCCGATCCCGATCTACCCCGCGGGCGCGGGCATCCAGTCCTGGCAGGTGCGCAACGCGATCGCGCCGATCGTGGCCGTGCTGCCGCCGTTGCCGGAGCCGCTGCCGCCGGAGGTGCGCGAGCGCCGCGAGCTGATCGGCATCGACGAGGCCGTGCGGTCGGTGCACGACCCAGCGACCCTGTCCGAAGCCATGACGGCGCGCGCCCGGCTGACGTTCGAGGAGGCCTTCGTCCTGCAGGCTGCGCTCCTGCGCCGGCGGGCGGCGCTCGCGGAGCTGGCGACCACGCCGCGGCTGCCGCGGGCCGATGGCCTGCTGTCCACCTTCGACGCCCGCCTGCCGTTCAGCCTGACGGCCGGTCAGCAGCGGGTGGGGGAGCAGGTGGCCGCCGACCTCGCCGGCTCGGCGCCGATGCACCGGTTGCTGCAGGGGGAGGTGGGCTCCGGCAAGACGCTGGTGGCGCTGCGGGCCATGCTCACGGTCGTCGACTCCGGCGGGCAGGCGGCGCTCCTCGCGCCGACCGAGGTGCTGGCCGTCCAGCACCACCGATCGATCACCACGATGCTGGGCGACCTCGCGGAGGCGGGCATGCTCGGCGGCGCCGACGTGTCGACCCGGGTCGCCCTGCTGACCGGGTCGCAGAGCACCCAGGTGCGCCGCCGGATGCTGCTCGAGGCGGCCAGCGGCGAGGCGGGCATCGTGGTCGGAACACACGCCCTCCTGCAGCAGCACGTGCAGTTCGCCGACCTCGGTCTCGTCGTCGTCGACGAGCAGCACCGGTTCGGGGTCGAGCAGCGGGATGCGTTGCGCGCCAAGGGCTCCACGCCGCCGCACCTGCTGGTCATGACGGCCACACCGATCCCGCGCACGGTGGCGATGACCGTGTTCGGCGACCTGGAGACCTCCACCCTGGACGAGCTGCCCCCCGGTCGTTCGCCGGTCACCACGCACGTCGTGCCGGGGGACCACCCGACCTGGATGGCGCGCACCTGGCAGCGGGTCCGCGAGGAGGTGTCCGGCGGCCACCAGGCGTTCGTGGTGTGCCCGCGGATCGGCGGCGGCGAGACCGACGACGACCTGGCGCCGGTCGGCGGCGAGGACGAGCCGGCGCCGCGCCGCCCGCCGCTGGCCGTGCTCGACGTGATCGAGTCGCTGCGCGCCGAGCCCGCGTTGGCCGGGCTGCGGGTCGAGCTGCTGCACGGACGGCTTCCCGTCGAGGAGCGCGAGGCGACCATGGCGGCGTTCGCGGCCGGCCAGGTCGACGTGCTGGTGGCCACGACCGTGATCGAGGTCGGGGTCGACGTCCCGAACGCGACCGCGATGGTGGTGCTGGACGCCGACCGGTTCGGCATCTCCCAGCTGCACCAGCTGCGCGGCCGGATCGGCCGCGGGTCGGCGCCCGGCCTGGCGCTGCTGGTCACCGAGGCGCCCGCGGACTCCCCGGCGCGCGAGCGGTTGGACGCCGTCGCGGCGACGACCGACGGGTTCGCGCTGTCCCGCGTCGACCTCGAGCAGCGCCGCGAGGGTGACGTGCTCGGCGCGGCGCAGTCCGGCTTCCGGTCGTCGCTGCGGCTGCTGCGGGTGCTGCGCGACGAGGACGTCATCGTGATGGCCCGCGAGGACGCTCAGCAGGTCGTGGACGCCGATCCCGACCTGTCCGAGCACCCGGCCCTGGCGGCGGCCATCGACGACCTCGTCGGCGGCGACCGCGAGGACTACCTGGAGCGCGGCTGATGACGCGCATCATCGCCGGGGTGGCCCGCGGGCGGCGGCTGCAGGTGCCCGCCGGCCGGGACACCCGGCCGACCAGCGACCGGGTCCGCGAGGCGCTGTTCAGCCGGCTCGAGCACCACCGCGTGCTGGGCGGCGCCGCGGTGCTCGACCTGTACGCGGGCTCGGGCGCGCTCGGCCTGGAGGCGCTCAGTCGCGGGGCCGCCAGCGCGGTGCTGGTGGAGAGCGACCGAGCGACGGCGGCCCTGGTCCGGCGCAACGCCGAGACACTCGGGCTGAACGGCGCCAGCGTGCTGGCCGCACCGGTGGCCCGGGTGCTCGCCCGGCCGGGCTCGCCGGTCGACCTGGTGCTGGCCGACCCGCCCTACCCGCTGGGCGAGGACGACCTGGCCGCGGTGCTCGGGTTGCTCGTGACGAACGGGTGGTTGGCCGAGGCGGCGGTGGTCGTGGTCGAGCGGTCCGCGCGCAGCCCCGAGCCGGCCTGGCCGACCGGGCTGGTGCTCAGCGACGAGCGCAGCTACGGCGAGACGCGGCTCTGGTTCGCCGACCCGGGCCGTCCTGCGCGGTAGGTTCGGCGCGTGCAGCCAGACCTGAGCGCGCCGAGCGCCCCCACCGGGCGTCGCTGCGTCGTCCCGGGGTCCTACGACCCGGTCACCAACGGTCACCTGGACGTCGTCGCGCGCGCGGCCGCACTGTTCGACGAGGTGGTGGTCGCCGTCCTGCACAACCCGGACAAGGGCGGCGCATTCGAGGTCGAGCACCGCCTGGAGCTGCTTCGCGCGAGCCTGGGCGACGCGCCTGGGGTGTCCGTGCAGGCGTTCGGGGGCCGGCTGCTGGTGGACGTCTGCCGCGACCTCGGGGCGGCGCACGTCGTGAAGGGCCTGCGCAGCGGCGCGGACCTGGAGTACGAGCGGCCGATGGCGCTGATGAACCGGCACCTGAGCGGGCTGGAGACCGTGTTCGTCATGGCGGATCCGCGCTGGCAGCACGTGTCGAGCACGCTGGTTCGCCAGGTCAGCGCTTACGGTGGCGACGTGTCCGGACTGGTGCCCGACGTCGTCCGTGACGCTCTGGTGGCCCGGCGCGAGGCCCAACGCTGAGCGAGAGGAAGTGGCAGTGGACGTTCACGGCAAGCTCGACGAGGTGACCCAGTACGTCGAGGAGGCGCGGGCGATGCCGATGTCGGCGTCCGCCCTGGTCAACCGCGCCGAGCTGCTCGCCCTGCTGGACGACCTGCGCGAGCTGCTGCCCGAGGAGCTGCACCACGCGGACCTGCTGCTGTCCGACCGCGATGCGGTCGTCAACCAGGGCCGCGAGGAGGCAGAGCAGCTGCTGGCCCGCGCCCAGGAGGAGCACGACCGGCTGGTCGAGGAGACCGAGGTCGTCACGGCCGCCCGAGCCCGCGCCGCCCAGGTCCAGACCCAGGCCCAGGCCGAGGCGACCCGGCTGCTCACCGAGGCCGACGACTACGTGGACCGCAAGCTCGGCGAGTTCGAGGTGACCCTGGACAAGCTCGTGCAGCAGGTCCAGCGGGGGCGCCAGCACCTGTCCGAGCGGGTGGCCGCCGACCGGGCGCACGGGCTCACCGCGGACGCCGACCTGGCCAGCGTGCAGCAGGACCCCACGGACGACGGCGCGGACGAGCGCACGGACGACCACCGGGACCAGCGCAGGGGCGACGGCAGGGGCGATGGCATGGGCGACGGGCCGGCGGCGTGGCCCGAGCCGGACCAGGACCTGCTGAGCGGCGGACGCGACGAGTTGGGCCGCTGAGCGCTCGTCCGGTAGCCTGGTACGTCGGCCCTGACCGGCCGGAACTGACATCTTCCTGGAGCTCGCGATTTCCCTCGATCCCCGTGCGCCACTCGTGCTCGACGTCCATGAGCTCGGTCGACGCCCGGGATCGATGATCACGAACTCCCGTGAGGTGCCGGCTCCGGCAGAGATGGGCACCGACGTCATCGGTTTCACCGAAGGTGCGCCCCTGTGGCTGGACCTGCGGCTGGAGTCGGTGATGGAGGGGGTCCTCGTGACCGGCACGGTCCGCGGCAGCGCGACCGGGGAGTGCATTCGGTGCCTCACCGACCTCGAGCAGGAGCTCGAGGTCCCGGTGACGGAGCTGTTCGCCTACCCGGGCAAGCAGCCTCCGGAGGATGTCGATGAGGACGACGTGCGCGAGCTGGAAGGCGATCTGATCGACTTCGAGCCCGTGCTCAGGGACGCTGTGGTGCCTGCGCTGCCGTTCCAACCGGTGTGTCGGGCCGACTGTCCGGGACTGTGCTCCGAGTGCGGAGCGCGCCTGGCGGACGACCCGAACCACCACCACGACGTGGTCGACCCCCGGTGGGCCGCGTTGCAAGGGCTGGCCCCGACCGCGGGCGAGCCGACCGACGACGAGGAAGAGAACTGACGTGGCTGTCCCGAAGCGGAAGACGTCGCGATCCAACACCCGGTCCCGCCGGGCGAACTGGAAGACGTCCGCGGTCACGCTGTCCGCGTGCCCGCAGTGCCGTGAGCCGAAGCAGCCGCACGTGGCCTGCCCGAGCTGTGGCACCTACGCCGGCCGGCACTACGCCGCTGCCGAGCGCACCGAGCACCAGGGCTGATCACCACCCCCGGGTGGCCCGCCCTGCTGACGCCGCCGACCTGCAGACCGTTCTTGGTCTGCAGGTCGATGCCGGTTTGCTCGAGCGGGCGCTGACCCACCGCAGCTTCGCCTACGAGAACGGCGGGCTGCCCACCAACGAGCGCCTGGAGTTCCTCGGGGACTCGGTGCTCGGCCTGGTGGTCACGGACACGCTCTACCGCACGCACCCCGACCTGCCCGAGGGGCAGCTCGCGAAGCTGCGCGCCTCGGTGGTCAACATGCGCGCGCTGGCCGGTGTCGGGCGCACGCTCGGCCTCGGCCAGTACGTGCACCTGGGGCGCGGCGAGGAGAGCACGGGCGGCCGGGACAAGGCCTCGATCCTGGCCGACACCGTCGAGGCCGTGCTCGGCGCGGTCTACCTGGACGGCGGGATGGCGGCGGCAGCCGCGCTGGTCCACCGGTTGATCGACCCGCTGCTCGAGCAGGCCGCCCAGCTGGGCGCGGGCCTGGACTGGAAGACCAGCCTGCAGGAGATGACGTCCAGCGCCGGCCTCGGCGTGCCCGAGTACGTCATCGCCGAAGAGGGCCCCGACCACGCGAAGACCTTCACGGCCCAGGCCCGGGTGGCTGGTGAGGTGCTCGGCGACGGCACCGGGCGCAGCAAGAAGGAGGCCGAGCAGCAGGCGGCCGCTACGGCCTGGAGCACGCTGCACGAGCGGCACCCGGACGCGGGTGCCTGAGCTCCCCGAGGTCGAGGTCGTCCGGCGCGGCGTCGAGCGGCACGCCGTCGGACGCACGGTCGAGCGGGTCGTCGTCCACCACCCCCGCGCGGTGCGCCGGCACCTGCCCGGCGCGGCCGACCTGCAGTCCCGGCTGGCCGGTCGGCGACTGGTGGCGGCCCGCCGCCGCGGCAAGTACCTGTGGTTCGACCTGGACGGCGAGCCGGCACCCGACGAGGCCCTCGTCGTCCACCTGGGGATGAGCGGGCAGGTGCTCGTCCACGAGTCGGGCACGAGCCCGGACGTCCCGCGGCACCCGCACCTGCGGGTCGAGCTGTCCTTCACCGACGGCGGCCCGGACCTGCGCTTCGTCGACCAGCGGACGTTCGGCGGCATGGCCCTCGAGCCGCTGGTGCCGGTCGCGCCGGGTCCGTCGGTGAGCGCCGACGAGACGGTGCCGGCGTCCGTCGCGCACATCGCCCGCGACCCGCTCGACCCGGCGTACGACCTCGACGCGGTCGTCGAGGCGTTGCGGCGCAAGGACACCGGCCTCAAGCGGGCGCTGCTCGACCAGACGCTCGTCTCGGGCATCGGCAACATCTACGCCGACGAGGCGCTCTGGCGGGCCCAGCTGCACGGGGCCCGCTCGACCCGCACCCTGCGTCGGGCCGAGGCCCGCCGGGTGCTCGAGGCCGCCGCGCAGGTGATGGCCGAGGCGCTCGGCCAGGGCGGGACGTCGTTCGACGCGCTGTACGTGAACGTCAACGGTGAGAGCGGCTACTTCGACCGGTCGCTGGCCGCGTACGGCCAGGTCGGCGAGCCCTGCCCGCGGTGCGGCACGCCGATCCGCCGGGACGCCTTCATGAACCGCTCCAGCTACTCCTGCCCGCACTGCCAGCCGAGGCCGCGCAACGCGCACTGGTGAGGCACCGGGCGGGAGACTCCGTATCAGGACGTCGGGTGCCGGGCTCTGTCTGGGCAGTGGCTCCCGCATCCCGCGGCGGGCCGTGAGCTCCTCGGAGATGAGCCCGATGGCTTCCCTGCACCCCGTCAGCGTGATCGCCCAGCAGCTGTTCAAGAACGACGCGCAGCGCCAGTACCAGCGGCCGGCCGTCACCACCCGGCGCACCCAGCCCTCACCGTTCGCCGCACCCGACCGGGCCGTCGTGCCGCAGGTCAGCCACTCGCCGGCCCGCCGCAGCTGGCGCAGCCGGCTGGCGCACCTCGTCGTCCACCCGGTCAGTACCGTCCGCAGCCACTGACTGCTGGTGGAGCGTCAGGCTGGTCGGTAGCTGCGCCACTCCCGGTCGACCACGAGCCCGATATCCAGGTAGAGGCGCAGCGCGTCGGGGTTCTGCGCCGACACCCCGAGCCCGAGCCGCTGCGCGCCGGCGTCCACCTGGCGACGTAGCGCCTCCAGCAGCAGGGCGCGTCCCAGCCCGCGGCCGCGGTCCGGGGCCGGCACGGCCAGCTGGGACACCCAGCCGGTGCCGTCCGAGAACGTCCGGCCCAGCGCGACGCCGACGAGCCGGTCTCCCTCCAGCGCGAGGACCTGTTGGTCGCGCGGCACGTCCTCGCCCAGGAACAGCCCGAGCCACTCCTGCAGGTCCCGCTCGCCGTGCCCCGGGATCTGGGCCCACCCCGCCTGCCGGTAGATGAGGTCGTGCGCCGCGGCGGCGTCGTCCGGTCCCAGCGGTGCGGTCCGCACCCCCTCGGGCCAGGTCGGTTCGGCCAGCTGCCAGTCCGGGGTGACCTCGCGCAGCAGCTCGAACGAGGAGAGCTGGTAGACCCACCCGTCGGCCTGCAGGGCGGCCTCCTGCTGGTCGTCGGTCGACAGCACCTCCACCACCTGCGCCCCGCCGGCCCGCAGCCAGCCGAGCAGGTCGGCGTACACGGCCCCCGGCTCGAGCCCGGGATCCACCGTCAGGTGCGAGTCATTGCCCCACCACCACGCCGCCGCCACCGGGGTGCCGTCCTCGTCCAGCACCAGCCGGCTGCACTCGTCGAGCGGGTCCACCCGGTCGAAGGACAGCCGCAGCTCGGACTCGTCGTGCTCCGGAGCGCCGAACCAGTGCGTGTCCCACCGACCCTGCAGAGCAGTCAGGGCCGGGACGTCGTCCAGCGTGGCCGGTCGGGTGCGCATCCTGGTGAGCCTAGGCGTCCTCGACCGGCGCGGGAACCGGGTCCAGCACCCGGACGCACGCGACCAGATCCGGACCCATCCGCACGGCCGACTGCTCCGAACGGGTGATGCGGCGCCGTCCGACGCCGTCACTGCAGAGCAGACCGGGGAAGCACCATGAACGAGCACACCCGCAGGACGTTTCTCATCGGCACCGGCGCCGCCGCCGCGGTCGGCACCGCGGCCGCCGCCGGCGCAGCACCGGCGACCGCCGTCGCCGGCCCCGACGCGGACCCGAGCTCCACGCGACCGCCCGGCTCGTCGACGCCCGGACCGGTCGTCGCCTACGTCTCCGACGCCGACTCCGGCCAGGTCACCGTCATGCGCGGTGACGACGAGGTCGTGCTCACCGACCACGACCTGGCTCGCCGACTGACGGGTCAGGTGCGCTGATGTCCTCGCACCGCGAAGCGCCCGAGATCAGCAAGGACCCGGTCGCCGACTCGAGCGACCTGTACGCGTTCGTCGACCCGGAGCAGCCGCGGATGGTCACCATCCTGGCCAACTACGTGCCGTTGCAGGACCCGGCCGGGGGTCCCAACTTCTTCGAGTTCGGGGACGACGTGCGCTACGCGATCCACGTCAGCAACGGCGGCGACGCCCGCACCGACCTCACCTTCGCGCTCGAGTTCACGACGCACGTGCGCAACCGGAACACGTTCCTCTACAACACCGGACCGGTGGACTCGCTGGACAGCCCGAACCTCAACCGGTACCAGACGTACACGCTGACCCGTGAGGCGCACGGCCGGCGCACCGTCCTGGCGAAGGACGTGCCGGTGGCGCCGGCCAACGTGGGCCCACGCAGCATGCCGGCATACCGGGACCTGTCCCGGGCGGCGATCCGCAGCCTGCCCGGCGGCGGCACCGTGTTCGCCGGTCCCCGCGCCGACGGGTTCTACGTCGACCTCGGCTCGGTGTTCGACCTCCTCGCGCTGCGCCCGTTCCAGAACCTGCACCGGTTCCGGTCCCCGGCGGCCAAGTCGGTCAACACCCTGGCGGGGCTGAACGTGCACACCATCGCGCTCCGGCTGCCGATCTCGTCGCTCACCCGGGACGGCAGCACGCCGCGCGAGGTGAACGACGCGCGCTCGGTGATCGGGGTCTACACCTCGGCGAGCCGGCGCCGCGCCCGCCTGCTGGACGACAACCCCGCGCACGACCGCTCGCACGGGTCCTGGCAGCAGGTCTCGCGGCTCGGCAACCCGCTGTTCAACGAGGTGCTGGTGCCGATGGTGCGCAAGGACGCCTGGAACCGCAGCGACCCCGAGCACGACCGCAACTTCGCCCAGGGCGTGCTGCAGCCGGAGGTCTCTGCGCTGCTGCCGGTGCTCTACCCGGACGTGTTCCCGAGGCTGGCGGCCTACACCAAGCCGCGGGCCGACCTGGCCGCGATCCTGCTCACCGGTCTGCCGTCGGGCGTGGTCGACGGGCTGCAGACGTTCACGGGGACCCGGCAGGCCGACCTGCTGCGGCTCAACGTGGCCATCCGTCCGTCGGCCAAGCCGTCGCCGCTGGGAGTGCTGGGCGGCGACCTGGCCGGCTTCCCGAACGGACGGCGTCCGATCGACGACGTGTTCACCATCGAGCTGCGCGCGCTGGCCGGCCTGACGATCCCGCTGGTCGATCCGGCCTTCACGCCGGACGACGCCGCGGGGCTGGTCACCGACCAGCTGGAGACCCCGACCTTCAAGTCCTCGTTCCCGTACCTGGCGACGCCGCACGACGGCTACAGCGCGCACACGGCGGCCGCGTCATGAGCGGCGAGCACTCGCACACCGCGGGCGCCGGGCAGGGTCCGGTGGCTGTCGAGGTCGGCCACGGCGTGGGTGCCCTGCTGCTGTGGACCGGCCCTGAGATGGACGGCGCCGAGCTGGACATCACCCCGGCCGAGGGCGGTCGCCGTCGGCACGTCGCCGTGCTGCCCCGCGACATGGGCGGGCGCACCGTGTACGCCGCGGTGTACCCCGTCCTGGCCCCCGGTCGGTACGTGCTCTGGGACGAGGACGGCGTCGCGCACCAGGAGGTGGACGTCGCCGACGGCGTCATCACGCACGCGCACTGGACGGTCTGAGCCCGCCGGTCAGCCGCGCAGGTCCTGGACGCCGGGCGGGATCGACCCGTCGAGGTCGCGCGGGGTCCAGGCCTGCGAGCGGTCCCACTGGGACCCGCAGCCGGTGCAGGCCAGCCGGGGGAGCCGGGTCGTCTGCTCGACGGGCAGCCAGTGGCAGCGGCTCTGGCAGGGCTCCTGCGCGAGCGGTCCTGGGTGCGGTGTCGGGCTCATCCTGGCCATCGTCGCAGCGGCCGGCGAGGTCGGCGCGGCGCGGCGCTACCGTGGCGCGATGCCCTCCGACGACGTCCGGCTCAGTGCCTTCGTGCGAGGCAGCGTGCAGGGCGTGGGGTTCCGCTGGTGGACCCGGGCCCGGGCGCTCGAGCTGGGCCTGGTCGGCTTCGCCAGCAACCTGCCGGACGGTCGGGTCCAGGTGGTCGCCGAGGGACCGCGCCCGGCCTGCGAGCGGCTGCTGGCGCTGCTCGGTGAGCAGCCGTCTTCCCTGCGCCGTCCGGGTGAGGTCACCGGGGTCACCGACCAGTGGTCCGCGGCGCGCCCCGGGACGATCGGGTTCGTGGAGCGGTGAGGGGGTTAGGCTGACGGGCACTTCCCCGTACCGCACGACCCAGATCCAGCACCACAGTCGGCCAGGAGCGAGCGCCCGGTGTATCTCAAGAGCCTCACCCTGCGGGGATTCAAGTCCTTCGCGTCCGCCACGACGCTGAACCTCGAACCGGGGATCACCTGCGTCGTGGGCCCGAACGGCTCCGGCAAGTCGAACGTCGTCGACGCCCTGTCCTGGGTGATGGGCGAGCAGGGGGCCAAGAGCCTGCGCGGCGGCAAGATGGAGGACGTCATCTTCGCCGGCACCTCGGGGCGTCCGCCGCTGGGCCGGGCCGAGGTCAGCCTGACCATCGACAACACCGACGGTGCCCTGCCGATCGAGTACTCCGAGGTGACCATCTCGCGGACGATGTTCCGCGGCGGCGGCTCCGAGTACACGATCAACGGCACGGCGTGCCGGCTGCTGGACGTCCAGGAGCTGCTGTCGGACTCGGGCATCGGCCGCGAGATGCACGTCATCGTCGGGCAGGGCCAGCTGGACGCCGTGCTGCGCGCCACGCCCGAGGAGCGACGCGGGTTCATCGAGGAGGCCGCCGGCGTCCTGAAGCACCGCAAGCGCAAGGAGAAGGCGCTTCGCAAGCTCGAGGCGATGCAGGCGAACCTGACCCGGGTCAGCGACCTGACGTCGGAGATCCGGCGCCAGCTCGGGCCGCTGGGCCGCCAGGCCGAGGTGGCCCGCAAGGCGGTCGTGGTGCAGACCGACCTGCGCGACGCGCGGCTGCGGCTGCTCGCCGACGACCTGGTGCAGCTGACCGGCACGCTCGAGGCCGAGGTGGCCGACGAGACCGCGTTGCGGGCCCGCCGGGCCGAGGTCGAGCATGTGCTGGGCCAGGCCCGCGAGCGGGTGTCCCACCTCGAGCAGGTCAGCCAGGCCGAGGCGCCGACCCTGGCCCGTGCGCAGGAGACCTGGTACCGGCTGTCCAGCCTGCGCGAGCGGCTGCGCTCCACCGAGGGCGTGGCCCGTGAGCGGCTGCGGCTGCTGGCCAGCGACACCGACGCCGGCCAGCCCAGCGGACGCGATCCCGAGCAGCTGGCCGCCCAGGCGGGCGAGCTGCGTGAGCAGGAGCGGGCGCTGGGCGACGAGATCGCCGGCCACCGCGAGGTGCTCACCGCGGCGGTCGAGGAGCGGGCGGGGCTCGAGCAGGCGCTCGCCCAGGCACAGAAGGAGCTGGCGGTGCGCCAGCGCGCTGCGGCCGACCGTCGCGAGGGCCTGGCCCGGCTGTCCGGCCAGGTAGCCGCCCGGCGCAGCCGGATCGAGGCCGCGCAGGCTGAGGTCGGGCGGCTCTCCGAGGCCACCGCCGAGGCGCAGGCCCGAGGGGCGGACGCAGAGCGCGAGTTCACCGCGCTCGAGGGTCAGGTCGCTGGCGTGGAGCGTGGCGAGCAGGGACTGGACGCCGAGCACGAGCAGGCCAGCGCGACGCTCGAGCGCGCCGAGGCCGAGGTCGAGCGGCTGCGCGACGCCGAGCGGGTCGCCGAGCGCGAGCGCGCCACCTGGACGGCCCGCCGCGAGGCGCTCGAGCTCGGTCTGGCCCGCAAGGACGGCGGCGGCGAGCTGCTGGCCGCCAGCGACCAGCTGTCCGGGGTGCTGGGCTCGGTCGCCACGCTGCTGACCGTCGAGGCGGGCCACGAGCAGGCCGTGGCCGCCGCGCTCGGTGCCGCCGCGGATGCGGTGGCCGTGGACTCGTTGGACACTGCCGTCTCCGCCCTGCGGATGCTGCGCAGCAAGGACGCCGGGCAGGCCGGCCTCGTGGTCGGTGCCGGGCACCCGAGCGGCGCCGTGCCGCCGGCCGACGACCCGAGCCGCTGGCCCGCGCTGCCGGGCGGTGCCCGCTGGGCCCGCGAGCTCGTCCAGGCCCCCGAGTCGGTCCGCGCGTCGCTGGAGCAGCTGCTGCGCCGGGTCGCGGTCGTGCCCGACCTCGACGCGGCGACCGCGCTGGTCCGGGCGCTGCCGGACTGCACCGCGGTGACCGCGGACGGCGACGTGCTCGCTCCCGGACTCGTGCGGGGTGGGTCGGCCAGTGCGCCGAGCCTGCTCGAGGTGCAGGCCGCCGCCGACGAGGCCGGTGACAACGCCGCGTCGGCCACCCGCCGCGCCGAGCAGGCCCGGTTCGCCCTCGCCGCGGCCCAGCAGTCCGCGCAGGACGCGCTCGACCGGGTGGAGGCAGCGCTGGAGCGGCTGCACGACTCCGACGCCCAGCACGCCGCCGTGGCCGAGCGGCTGGGGCAGCTCGGTGCCGCCGTTCGCTCCGCGCACGCGGAGGCCGAGCGGTCCCGGCGCGCAGCGGAGACCGCCGCGCAGGCGCTGGACGCCGACCGGGCGGCGCTGGCCGAGCTGGAGCAGCGGCTCGCCGCGGCCGAGCAGGAGCCCGAGCTGGAGGGCGAGCCGTCCAGCGCTGAGCGGGACCGCCTCGACGCGGCGTCCAGCGCTGCCCGCGCTGCGGAGACCGAGGCCCGGCTCGCCCTGCGCACCGCCGAGGAACGGGGCCGGGCGGTGACCGCGCGGGCCGAGGCGCTGGAGCAGGCGGTCCGCGAGGAGCACCAGGCTCGCGAGCGCGCCGCGCAGCGGCTGGCCCGTCGCCAGCGCGAGGCGGAGGTCGCGCACGCCGTCCAGGTGGCCGCGACGTACACCCACGACCTGCTCAGCCGTTCGCTGGACGTGGCGACGCGGGAGCGCGACGCCGCGCAGACCGCGCGCTCGCACCGCGAGGCGGAGCTGGCCGACGTGCGCGGGCAGCTGCGCCAGCGCGAGGACGAGCTGCGCGAGCTGACGGACTCGGTGCACAAGGACGAGGTCGCGCGCACGCAGCAGCGGCTGCGCATCGAGACGCTGCAGGCCAAGGCCGTCGAGGAGCTCGGCATCGACCCCGACGTGCTGGTCGAGGAGTACGGGCCGCACCAGCTGGTGCCGCCGTCCGTCCCGGTCCCCGGTGACCCGGAGCCCGAGACGGCGCCGGAGCCGGCCCCCTACGTGCGCGAGCAGCAGGAGAAGCGGCTGCGCAAGGCCGAGCGCGCGCTGGCCCTGCTCGGCCGGGTGAACCCGCTGGCGCTGGAGGAGTACTCGGCCCTGGAGGAGCGGCACAAGTTCCTCACCGAGCAGCTCGCCGACCTCGGTCGCAGCCGCACCGACCTGATGGACATCGTCAAGGAGGTCGACCAGCGGGTCGAGCAGGTCTTCACGGCGGCCTACCACGACACCGCGGCGCAGTTCGAACGCGTCTTCGCCCGGCTCTTTCCCGGTGGTGAGGGCCGGCTGGTGCTGACCGACCCCGACGACATGCTCACCACCGGGATCGAGGTCGAGGCGCGCCCGCCGGGCAAGAAGGTCAAGCGGCTCTCGCTGCTGTCCGGTGGGGAGCGCTCGCTGACGGCGGTGGCGCTGCTCGTCGCGATCTTCAAGGCTCGACCGAGCCCGTTCTACGTGATGGACGAGGTGGAGGCCGCCCTCGACGACACCAACCTGGGCCGGCTGATCGTGATCATGGAGGAGCTGCGCGAGTCCAGCCAGCTGATCGTGATCACCCATCAGAAGCGGACGATGGAGGTCGCCGACGCGCTGTACGGCGTCACGATGCGTGGTGACGGTGTGACCACTGTGGTGAGCCAACGCCTGCGCGAGGCCAGCAGCGCCTGATTCGGCTCACTCAGTGTGACCGATGTCGCGTGCCCCCCAGCGCGTGGCGATTTGGCCGATCCGCCCGTGTGCGGCACGGTAGAGGCATGACTGTGGTGATCGTCGGCATGCTCGTCGCGCTGCTCATCTCGGCCGTCGTGGTCGCGCTCGTCGCGATCCCGGCCCGCCGCGAGGGCCGCGAGGTGCTGTCCCGCGAGGGCGAGCAGCTCGTCCAGGCAGCCTTCGACAAGACGGTGGACGCCGTGGGCGTGGCTCGCGACAAGGTCGGTGACCTGGCCGACCGGCTGCCGGTGCCCAGCCGCACGGAGGACCAACCCGCCGCGGTCCACACCGCCGTCCACACCGCCGTCCACACCGCCGTCCCCGCCGCTGCCCCGCCGGCGATCGACCTGCGCGAGCAGCTCGACCAGCAGCCGGACGTCGCCGCGCAGCACCGCGCCTCCTGACGCGCCCTCACCCCCCTGCGTCCGAACCGTTCGCGGCTACAGGTGCCATCCGTTCGGACGCGAGCGGCGAGCTGACGGGGGCGTCTGCGAGGATCGCTCCTCGTGGACCCGTTGACCCTCATCATCGTCCTGGCCGTTGCGATCGCCGTTCTCGCCGGGGCCGGCCTCGCCCTGCTGCGCGGCCGCGGCGGCAAGGCCCCGCAGGCACCGTCCGCGCCCCGGCCCGGCACGGACTACGCGCCCGGCGTCGGTGACGACGCCACCCCGCCGCGGGACGCGCCGAAGCGCAGCGTGCAGGACGTCGACGTCCTGGACCGGGAGCCGGAGCTGGGCGACGAGCTCGAGGCGCTGCCGCCCATCGAGCACCCGGACGAGCCCCGCGGCCGCCTGCACCGGTTGCGCGCTCGCCTGGCCCGGTCCAACACGGCCCTCGGTCACGGCCTGCTCGCGCTGCTGTCCCGCGACACGATCGACGAGCAGACCTGGGACGAGGTCGAGGAGACCCTGCTGGCCGCCGACCTCGGCGTCGGACCGACCACCGAGCTGGTCGCGCGGCTGCGCACCCACGTCAAGGTGGACGGCGTCGCCGACCCCGCCGGACTGCGCGCGGCCCTGCGCACCGAGCTGGTCGCCCTGGTCGACCCGACGATGGACCGTGAGCTCGCCGTCGGCGGCGGTCTCGGCCGGCCGGCCGTCGTCCTGGTCGTCGGGGTCAACGGCACCGGCAAGACCACCACGGTCGGCAAGCTCGCCCGCGTGCTCGTCGCACAGGACAAGGACGTCGTCCTCGGCGCGGCCGACACGTTCCGCGCCGCCGCGGCGGACCAGCTGGAGACCTGGGGGGCGCGGGTCGGGGTGCCGACCATCCGCTCGGACCGGGACGGCGCGGACCCCGCCGCGGTGGCGTTCGACGCCGTCAACGCGGGTATCGAGGCCGAGGCGGACGTCGTCCTGATCGACACCGCGGGACGGCTGCAGAACAAGGCCGGCCTGATGGACGAGCTCGGCAAGGTCAAGCGCGTCATCGAGAAGCGCTCCCCGGTCGACGAGGTGCTGCTGGTGCTGGACGCCACCACCGGCCAGAACGGGATGCGCCAGGCCAAGGTGTTCAGCGAGGTCGTGAACATCACCGGGATCGTGCTGACCAAGCTGGACGGCACCGCCAAGGGCGGCATCGTCGTCGCCGTGCAGCGCGAGCTGGGCGTGCCGGTGAAGCTGGTCGGGCTGGGTGAGGGGCCGGACGACCTGGCACCCTTCGACGCCGAGGAGTTCGTCGACGCGCTGCTCGCCTGAGCCGTCACACGCACGTCACCGCGCGCAACAGGGGATTCACACGAAGGGGGACTTCGTCACATCCCCGTAACGCAGCGCAGGTGTGGGCGAAACAGGGCTTCAGCAGGCTGACGCAGGTCAGGCGCGCCCGTCGTGCCACCGACGCCACCTCGACCGGCAAGCTGCTGCCGGCCCGATCTGCACGGAGGTCCCATGGACACCGGTGACACCGCGTGGCTCATGACCAGCGCCGCCCTGGTGCTGGCCATGACCGCTCCCGGTCTGGCGCTCTTCTACGGCGGCATGGTCCGCACGAAGAGCGTTCTCAACATGATGATGATGAGCTACGGCGCGCTCGGCCTGATCAGCGTGCTGTGGGTCATGTTCGGCTACTCGATGGCCTTCGGCAACGACATCTTCCACGGCCTCGTCGGCTCGCCGACCGAGTTCTTCGGGCTCAAGGGGCTGATCGGCACCGGCACCGGTGACGACCTGGGCGTCGCGACGCACCTCGTCGGCACCATCCCGGCCCCGGTGTTCGTCGGCTTCCAGGCGGTCTTCGCGGTCATCACGGTCGCCCTGATCTCGGGTGCCATCGCGGACCGCGCGAAGTTCGGCGCCTGGATGACCTTCGCCGCCATCTGGGGCACGATCGTGTACTTCCCGGTCGCGCACTGGGTGTTCGCGTTCGACGGCGTCACCGCCGGCCCCGACTCCAAGGGCGGCTGGATCGCCAACCAGCTCAAGGCGATCGACTTCGCCGGTGGAACCGCGGTGCACATCAACGCCGGCGCTGCCGGCCTGGCGCTGGCCTTCGTGCTGGGCAAGCGGCTCGGCTGGCCCAAGGAGCCCATCCGCCCGCACAACCTGACGCTGGTCATGATCGGTGCCGGGCTGCTGTGGTTCGGCTGGTTCGGCTTCAACGCCGGCTCCGCCGTCGCCGCCAACGGCACCGCCGGTGTGGCCTGGATCAACACGTTCGTCGCCACCGGTGCCGCGATGCTGGGCTGGCTGCTCGTGGAGAAGATCCGGGACGGCCACTCCACCAGCCTCGGTGCGGCGTCCGGTGTGGTCGCGGGCCTGGTCGGCATCACGCCGTCCTGCTCCTCGGTCAACCCGGTCGGCGCGATCATCCTCGGCTTCGTGACCGCGGTCGCCTGTGCGCTCGCCGTCGGGCTGAAGTTCCGCTTCGGCTTCGACGACAGCCTCGACGTCGTCGGCGTGCACCTGGTCGGCGGTCTCGTCGGCACCCTGCTGGTGGGCTTCCTGGCCACCGACGTGGCCCCGGCCGGCGTCAACGGCCTGTTCTACGGCGGCGGTGTCGACCAGCTGTGGCGCCAGGCCGTCGGTGCGGGTGCGGTGCTGGTGTACTCGTTCGTGCTGGCCTACATCATCGGCACGATCATCGACAAGACCATGGGCTTCCGTCTCGACGAGGAGTCCGAGTCGATGGGGATCGACAGCGTCGTGCACGCTGAGACCGCGTACGACCTCACGCCCGTGGGTGGCGGCGGCTTCCGGCCCTCGGTCGGCAGCGCATCGGCAGCACGTTCCGACTCGGAGGTGACCGCATGAAGCTCGTCACAGCCATCATCAAGCCGCACAAGCTCGATGACGTGAAGAGTGCCCTGGAGTCCTTCGGGGTGCAGGGCATGACCGTCAGCGAGGCCAGCGGGTACGGCCGTCAGCGTGGGCACACCGAGGTCTACCGGGGGGCCGAGTACACGGTCGACCTGGTGCCCAAGGTGCGGCTGGAGGTCCTGGTGGACGACGGTGAGGCCGCCGACGTGGTCGAGGTGCTCGTCAAGAGTGCCCAGACCGGTCGGATCGGTGACGGCAAGGTGTGGACGACGCCGGTGGATGACGTCGCTCGGGTTCGCACCGGCGAGCACGGCCTCGACGCGATCTGAGGTTCGTGCCGTGCCGAGGGGGGGACTGGTGCGTGACCTGCGCGCCGAGCGTCTGACGTCGGCGGCCCGTTCCCCGTCGTGGCACAGCCACGACGGGGCGGGTCGCCGGCAGGCGCTCACCGAGCTGGTGGACGGGTGGCTCTGCGACCTGTGGGCCAGCGCGACCGAGGGCAGCCCGGCCGCGGAGGCGGGAGTCGCCCTCACCGCGGTGGGGTCGCTGGCCCGCGGCGAGGCCGGGCCGGCGTCCGACCTCGACCTGGTGCTGCTGCACGACGGGCACACGCTGTCCATGGGTGAGGTGGCCGAGCTCGCCGAGCGCATCTGGTACCCGGTGTGGGACGCCGGGGTGAAGCTCGACCACTCCGTCCGGACGCCGGCCCAGTGCCGGGACGTGGGTGGACACGACCTGGCCGCCGGGGTGGGACTGCTCGACCTCCGGGTCGTGGCCGGTGACCCGGAGCTCGTCGCGGCCACCCGCAGCCGGCTGCTGGACGACTGGCGGGGTGCCGCTCGACGCCGGCTGCCCGAGCTGCTGCGGGCCCTCGAGGAGCGGGCCGAGCGGTTCGGCGAGGCCATGTTCCTGCTCGAACCCGATCTGAAGGAGAGCCGCGGCGGGTTGCGTGACGTCACCCTTCTCCGCGCGCTCTCGGCGTCCTGGCTGGCCGACCGGCCGCACGCGCCGGTGGACGACGCCCAGCGGGTGCTGCTCGACGTCCGGGACGCTCTTCAGGTGGTGACCGGACGGGCCACCGACACGCTCGTGCTCGCCGAGCAGGACACCGTCGCCGGGCTCGTCGGCGCGGACGACGCGGACGACCTGCTGACCCGCGTCTCGGGCGCCGCCCGGACCATCTCGTACGCCGTGGACATCACCGTGCGCCGGGCCCGGCAGGCCGTGCCGACCCGGCGGCTGCGCCGCGGCCCGCGCCGTCCCCAGCTGCGCCCTCTCGGCCACGGGCTCGTCGAGCACGACGGCGAGCTGGTGCTCGGCGCCGGCGTCCGCCCGAGCCAGGACCCGGTGCTCGCGCTGCGCGCCGCCGCCACCGCGGCCCAGCACGCGCTGCCGCTCTCGCCGGTCACCGTGACCCACCTGGCGGCCGACGCCGCGCCCCTGCCCGAGCCGTGGCCCGCACCGGCCCGCGAGGCGTTCCTCGAGCTGCTCGGGTCGGGACCCGCGCTGGTCCAGGTGTGGGAGGCGCTCGACCTCGCAGGTGTGGTGCAGCAGTGGGTGCCCGGCTGGGCCGGGGTGCGCTCGCGACCCCAGCGCAACGCCGTGCACCGGCACACCGTCGACCGGCACCTGGTCGAGACGGTCGTCGAGTGCGGGCGGTCCCTGCGCGACGTCGACCGGCCGGACCTGCTGCTGGTGGCCGGCCTGCTGCACGACCTCGGCAAGCTGCCGGGAGCGGCGGACCACAGCGCAACCGGCGCGCCGCTGGCGCGCAAGGCCGCCGCCCACCTCGGCTTCGCGCCGGGCGACGTCGACGTCATCGAACGACTGGTGCGCGAGCACCTCACGCTGGTGGACCTCGCCACCCGCCGCGACCCCGACGACCCCCGCACGGTCGAGGCCGTGGTGGCCGCCGTCGACGGGCGCTCCGACGTGTTGGACCTGCTGCGGGCCCTCACCGAGGCCGACGCGATCGCCGCCGGCCCCGCCGCCTGGAGCGCCTGGCGAGCCCGGCTGGTCGACGACCTGGTCTCGCGGGCCCGGTCCGTGCTGACCGGCGCCGGGGTCCCGGAGCCGGCGCCGTTGACCGAGCGCGAGGGCGAGCTCCTCGAGCGGGTGCGCGCGGACGGTGCGCCGCTGGTGGACGTCGACCAGGTGGACGGCATGCACGTGGTCACCGTCGTCTCCAGGGATCGGCTCGGCCTGTTCGGCGACGTCGCGGGGCTGCTCGCCTCGCACGGGCTGTCGGTCCGCTCGGCGCTGGTCCGTACCGTCGACGAGATCGCGGTGGACAGCTGGTGGGTCACGGCCCCCTACGGCGACCTGCCGCCGGTGACCACGCTGACCCTGGCGCTGCGCCGGATGGCCGACGGTGACCAGAGCGTGCTGGACCGGTTGCGCCGCCGCGACTCCGCCTACGTCCAGCCGCGGCACGTGCCGGCACAGCCGCGGGTCGTGCTGGTGCCCGGGGCCTCCGAGCACGCGACCGTCGTCGAGGTGCGGGCCGCGGACCGGCCCGGACTGCTGCACGCGCTCGGTCACGCGCTCGCGGCGGCCGGGGTCGACGTCCGGTCGGCGCACGTCGCCACCCACGCCGGTCAGGCGGTCGACACGCTCTACCTGGCCGAGGCCGGCAAGGGTCAGCTCGACCCTCCGCGGGTGGCCCGGGTGGTCGCCGCGCTGGTCGATGCGGCCGAGGTGCGCTGACCGGCCCTCCGGTCACGTAGGCTTGACCCCGTGTTTGCGACCCTCTCCGACCGCCTGACCGCGACGTTCAAGAACCTGCGCGGCAAGGGGCGGCTGTCCGAAGCCGATGTGGCTGCCACGGTGCGCGAGATCCGCACCGCCCTGCTGGAGGCGGACGTCGCGCTGCCCGTGGTGAAGCAGTTCACCGAGGCGGTCCGTGAGCGGGCGCTCGGGGCGGAGGTCAGCGGTGCGCTGAACCCGGCCCAGCAGGTCGTCAAGATCGTCAACGACGAGCTCGTTGCGGTGCTCGGCGGCCAGACCCGGCGCATCCAGTACGCCAAGAACCCGCCGACCGTGATCATGCTCGCGGGTCTGCAGGGTGCGGGTAAGACGACCCTGGCCGGCAAGCTCGCGCTGAGCCTGCGCTCGGAGGGCCACACCCCGCTGCTCGTCGCGGCCGACCTCCAGCGCCCCAACGCGGTGACCCAGCTGCAGGTCGTCGGCGAGCGGGCCGGCGTCCCGGTGTTCGCGCCCGAGAAGGGCAACCAGGGCAGCGACCCCGACGCCACCGGTCTCGGCGACCCGGTGAAGGTGTCCCGCGACGGTGTGGCCGAGGCGGCCGCGCGCCAGCACGACGTCGTCATCATCGACACCGCCGGCCGTCTCGGCATCGACACGGTGCTCATGCAGCAGGCCGCCGACATCCGCACGGCCGTGCAGCCCGACGAGGTGCTGTTCGTCATCGACGCGATGATCGGCCAGGACGCGGTGAACACCGCGCACGCCTTCCTCGAGGGCGTGGACTTCACCGGCGTCGTCCTCACCAAGCTGGACGGCGACGCCCGCGGTGGCGCCGCGCTGTCCGTCGCCACGGTGACGGGTCGACCGATCATGTTCGCCAGCACCGGCGAGAAGCTCGAGGACTTCGAGGTCTTCCACCCGGACCGGATGGCCAGCCGCATCCTCGACATGGGCGACGTCATGACGCTCATCGAGCAGGCCGAGAAGGCGTTCGACGCCGACCAGGCCCAGAAGATGGCGCGCAAGTTCGTCGACGAGGAGGAGTTCACGTTCGACGACTTCCTCGCGCAGATGCAGGCCGTCAAGCAGATGGGCTCGCTCAAGAAGATGCTCGGCATGATGCCCGGCATGGCCCAGATGAAGGAGCAGCTCGACAACATCGACGAGCGCGAGTTCGACCGGGTCGAGGCCATGGTGCAGTCGATGACGCCGTACGAGCGTCAGCACCCCAAGGTCATCAACGGCTCGCGCCGGGCCCGCATCGCGCGCGGGTCGGGCCGGTCCGTCTCGGACGTCAACGAGCTGCTCACCCGGCTCACCGAGGCGCAGAAGATGATGAAGCAGATGCGCCGCGGCATGGGTGGCGTCCCGGGCATGGGCAACATGCCGGGGATGGGCCCGGGTCGCAAGGCCAAGGGCAAGGCGCCGCAGCGCAAGAAGGGCAAGAGCGGCAACCCCGCCAAGCGCGCGGAGCAGGAGCGGGCGGCGTCGCAGAAGGCGGTCGAGGCCCGCGAGAGCGCCATCGGCTCGTCGTTCGGCACCCCGGCCCCCGAGGCCGAGCAGCCGGCGCTGGGCAAGCTGCCCGCCGGCTTCGAGAAGTTCCTCGGCACCTGACCCCCGCACCATTCGCGCTTGACGTGGTTTTCGGGCCTCCATAGCCACGTGTAGCGCGAATGGTGCGTGGAGGGGGCGTCGGGCTAGGGGAGCAGGCCGGCGTCGTCCTTCGCGCGCAGCACCCGCAGGGCGGCGGCGTCGACCTGGTCCCGGAATCCCTTGCTCTGCTTGGCCTTCGCCACGAGTGCCCTGGCCATCGGCGCGGCCAGCGCGGGCGTCACGGTGAGGACGACGTCCCCGCCGGCCGCGACGAACTGCACGGCCCGCGAGCCGGGGCTCCAGCGCTGCACGGCCCCGGCGGCCCCGAGGTCGTCGCTGATCACGACGCCGTCGAAGCCGAGCGTTCCGCGCAGCAGCGTCGTGATGACGGCGCGCGAGAAGCACGCCGGGTGCGCGGCGTCGATGCGCGGGTAGGCGGCGTTGGAGATCATCACGAACGGCGCCCCCGCGTCCACCGCGGCGCGGAACGGCTGCAGCGACGGGCTGCTCGCCGTCGTCACCGAGTCCGTCACCCGCGAAGCGGTGTCGGTGTTCGCACGCACCAGCCCGAGACCAGGGAAGTGCTTCGGCACCACGGCGATCCCGGCGTCCCGCATGCCGGCGTCGTAGGCGACCACGGCCCGCGAGACCGCGGACGGCGTGTGCCCCAGCTCGCGGTGGAAGCGGCCGATGGGCGGGTTGGCGGTGCCCAGGCTCGCCGGCACGGTGTCCGCGACCGGGCCGAGCGTCACGTCCACCCCGGCGCGGCGCAGCTGCCGGCCCCAGGTCTCGGCCCTGGCCTGCAGCTGCGCGGCCGACCAGCCGCCCTGCGTCGTGCCGGTCGGGATCTGCGAGAAGCCCGAGCCGGACAGCACCTGGACGTCGCCGCCCTCCTGGTCGGTGGCGACGAACAGCCGCACCCCGCCGGTCGCCCTGCTCGTCGCCTTGCGTTGCAGCGCAGCGGTGGTGGCCGCCGTCCCGGCGACTCCGCGGGTGCTGCGGCCGGTGAGCATCACGTTGCCGACGTGCTGCTCGCTGATCGCCGCGCGGGCCGTGCCGCCGGTGCCAGTGGCCGGGGTGCCGACCATCACGAGCTGGCCCACCCGCTGCGCCAACGACATCGTCGCGAGGGCGCGCTCGGCGGCGTCCGGCGTCGGGGTCGGGGTGGACGTCGCGCCGTCGGTGGCTGTGGTCGGTGCAGACGTCGTCGACGACGTGGCGCTCGGGGACGAGGTGCTGGAGGACGACGGGGTGTCGCCGGTCTTTGCGTCGTCGGACCCGGCGCCCGTGCACGACGCAACGGCGGCGAGCAGGACGACCGTCGCTGCCACCAGGTTCGGACGCACCTCGTCAGGCTACGTCGGTGCGGCGCCCTCGGCAGGTGGACGAAGCAGCCCCCAACTAGGGTGGCGCGCATGTCCGACGACGTGCTGCACCTGACCGGTCCGGTGCTCGTCGGCCCGCTCGAGGAGCGCGAGCAGGCGTGGGTGGTGGGGGGTCGGCTGACCTTCGACGTGCCGCAGGCGAGCGGCGCCGACGTCGTCCGGGTCGACGGGTGGGTGCTGCCCGGCCTGGTGGACGCCCACTGCCATGTCGGTCTGGACGCGCACGGCGCCGTGGACGACGCGACCTCGCGCGCCCAGGCCGAGGCGGACCGCGACGCGGGCACGCTGCTGATCCGGGACGCCGGCAGCCCGGCGGACACCCGCTGGGTCGACGACGAGCCGGACCTGCCGCGGATCATCCGAGCGGGTCGGCACATCGCCCGCCCCCGCCGGTACATCCGCAACTTCGCCTGGGAGGTCGAGCCCGACCAGCTCGTCGAGCAGGTCCGGGCCGAGGCGAGGGCGGGGGACGGCTGGGTCAAGCTCGTCGGGGACTGGATCGACCGGGACACCGGCGACCTCGCGCCGTGCTGGCCGGCGGACGTGCTCGCCGCGGCCATGGCCGCCGCCCACGAAGACGGGGCGCGGGTCACCGCGCACTGCTTCGGCGAGGACTGCCTGCCGGACCTCATCGCCGCCGGCATCGACTGCATCGAGCACGCCTGCGGCCTCACCGCCGACACCGTCGCGGCCGCCGTGGCGCGCGACGTCGCCATCGTTCCCACGCTGGTCAACATCGCGACGTTCCCGTCGATCGCGGACAGCGGGGAGGCCAAGTTCCCCACGTACGCGCGGCACATGCGCGACCTGCACTCCCGGCGGTACGACACCGTGCGCTCGGCGTTCGAGGAGGGCGTGCGGGTGTACTGCGGCACGGACGCCGGCGGCTCACTGCCGCACGGGTTGGTGGCCCAGGAGGTCGCCGAGCTGCACGCCGCCGGGCTGCCCCGGCTGGACGCGCTCGCGGCCGCGACGTGGGCGGCCCGCGACTGGCTGGGTCGCGAAGGCCTGGTCGAGGGCGCCAGTGCCGACCTCGTGGTCTACCCCGCCGACCCGCGCGAGGAGCTCGCCGTGCTGGGGCAGCCGAGCGCCGTCGTCCTGCGTGGACGCACGTGCTGAGCGCTCGCGGCGAGCGGGTGCACGTGCGTCCGGTCGCGCCGCAGGACGTCGAGCCGTTCCGCGCCGCCGTCGCCGCGTCCAACGAGCGGATCAGCCGCTGGAACCCGGTCGACGCCGAGCGGATCCAGCTCGACCTGGCCGATCAGTCGCCCACCCGCCGGACGCTGATGATCGTGGCCAACGACCCCGGGGGAGCGCACGGCCTGGTCGGCCGGGTGAACGTGTCCAACCTGGTCCGCGGCACCTTCCAGTCCGCGTCCATGGGGTACGACGCCTACGACCCGTACGCCGGGCGCGGGCTGTTCCGGGAGGGTCTCGGTCTCGTCGTGGACCTGGCGTTCCGGTCCCAGGACGAGGGCGGGCTGGGCCTGCACCGGATCGAGGCGAACGTGCAGCCGGCCAACAGCCGATCCGCGGGGGTGCTGCGGTCGCTGGGGTTCCGGCACGAGGGCGAGACCCCACGGATGCTCTGGCTGAACGGTCCGGGCGGGCACGCCTGGCGCGGTCACGAGCGGTACGCCGTGACGATCGAGGAGTGGCCAGCGACGCCGTACGCCCCGCACCGCCGGGCCCGCCGGGTGGTCCTGGTCAACGGCCTGCCGGGGTCCGGCAAGACGACGCTGGCCGGCGCGCTGGCCGAGGAGCTGGCGCTGCCCCTGTTGTCGAAGGACCTGGTGAAGGAGGCGGTCGGCGACCGGCTCCCGCCGGGGGACGCGGCCCGGCTCGGCGGATCGAGCTCGCTGCTGGGCGCGGGGTCGATCGAGGCGGTGTGGGCCTTGCTGGCCGGCTGCCCGTCCGGGGCGGTCGTGGAGAACTGGTGGGCGCGTGAGTACGTCGACCTGGCGCTGACCGGCTTGCACTCGGCCGGCGTCAACCCGGAATCGGCTGTGGAGGTCTGGTGCGATGTCCCCGCGGCCGTGGCGCGCCAGCGGTACGAGACGCGCACCAGATCCGTCGTCCACGGGCCCTCGCTCGACCTTCCGTGGTGGGACGGGCCGGCACCCGCCGCCGCTGCGCCGCTGGCGTTGGGGCCGGTCGTGCGATTCGACACCCGCCCCGCGCTGAGCCGGGCCGCCGTCGCGCGGCTCGCCCTCGACGTCCGCGCCCTCACCCCCTGACCCACGCTTCCGCCACTCAGTCCGGTTTCCGCCGCTCAGTCCGGTCTTCGAGGCTGGGATCCGGTTCGAGCGGCGGAAACCGGACTGAGCGGCGGAAGCGGGTGGGTGCGTGGTCGTGGGCGGGGCCAGGATCTGGCAGAATGGTCCGCCGTACCCGGTGGTGACGGCCCCTCTCTCCGTCTCGCACCGTGTCCCGAGCGCCACGGCACCCGAGAACCCCCACCCGGGAGCCCGCCGCGCCACCCACTGCAGATTCAGGAGTTGACCACACCCGTGGCCGTCAAGATCCGTCTCAAGCGCCTGGGCAAGATCCGGGCCCCGTACTACCGCGTCGTCGTCGCCGACTCGCGCACCAAGCGTGATGGTCGTTCGATCGAGGAGATCGGCAAGTACCACCCCACCCACGACCCGTCGGTCATCGAGATCGACTCGGAGCGGGCGCAGTACTGGCTCGGTGTCGGCGCGCAGCCGACCGAGCAGGTGCTCGTGCTGCTCAAGATCACCGGTGACTGGCAGAAGTTCAAGGGCCTGCCGGGCGCCGAGGGCACCCTGCGCGTCGCCGAGGCGAAGCCGTCGCGTGACGAGCTGTTCAACGCTGCTGCGAAGCAGTCCGCGGACGAGCCCAAGGAGGGCGCGACCACGGCCAAGGCCAAGAAGAGCGCCAAGAAGGCCGAGGAGCCGAAGGCTGAGGAGCCCAAGGCTGAGGCCGACGAGGTCAAGGCTGAGGAGCCGAAGGCTGACGAGGCCAAGGCCGACGAGGTCAAGGCTGAGGAGCCCAAGGCCGACGAGGCCGCGACCGGCGACAGCACCGAGGCCTGAGCGTGCTCGAGAACGCGCTCGACCACCTCGTCCGCGGCATCGTCGAGCACCCGGACGACGTCGTCGTCCGTCGGCACGACGGCCGCCGCGGCGAGATGCTCGAGGTTCGCGTGCACCCGGACGACCTCGGTCGGGTCATCGGCCGCGCCGGCCGCACGGCCAGCGCATTGCGCACCGTCGTCGGGGCGCTCGCGAACGGCCGCTCGATCCGGGTCGACATCGTCGACACCGACCGGGTCCGCTAGACCGTACGGCGTGCGTCCGAGGATCCTGGCCTGACCGGCCGGGACCTCGGACGTCGTCGTTTGCGCACCCAGCACGGGTGCACCACCAACGGGAGTGAGCATGGAGCGCGTCGTCGGCCGGATCGGCCGGGCCCACGGGCTGCGTGGCGAGGTGACCGTCGAGGTGCGCACCGACGTCCCCGAGGAGCGATTCGTCCCCGGCGCGGTGTTCGTCACCGATCCCGCGGCGGCCGGGCCGCTGACCCTCGCCGACGTGCACGAGCACAGCGGCACGCTGCTCCTGCGGTTCGAGCAGAGCACCGACCGGACGTCGGCCGAGGGGTTGCGCGGGGTGATGCTGCTGGTCAGCACGCCGGCCTCGGACGAGGACGACGCCTGGTACGAGGACGAGCTGGTCGGGCTGCGGGTGCGCAGCCCGCAGGGTGAGGACCTCGGCGAGGTGGCGCGGCTCGACACCGGCGGCGCGCAGGACCTGCTCGTGGTGCGCCGCGCGGACGGCCCGAACGTGCTCGTCCCGTTCGTGCACGCCCTGGTACCGGAGGTCGACGTGCCCGGCGGCTTCGTCGTCGTCGACCCGCCCGGCGGGCTCTTCGACCCGGAGAACGCGATCGAGGACCAGCGCTGATGCGGGTCGACGTCGTCAGCATCTTCCCGGCGTACCTGGAGCCGCTGCAACTGTCCCTGATCGGCAAGGCGCGCGAGCAGGCGCTGCTCGACCTGGCCGTGCACGACCTGCGGGACTTCACCCACGACCGGCACCGGACCGTGGACGACACCCCGTACGGCGGGGGACCGGGCATGGTCATGCGTCCCGAGCCGTGGGGCGCTGCGCTCGACCACGTCGAGGCGGCCGGTCGCACGGCGCTGGACCGGCCCGACGCCTCGCCGTACCTGCTGGTGCCCAGCCCGTCCGGCACCCCGTTCACCCAGGCGATGGCGCACCAGCTCGCGGACGAGCCGTGGCTCGCGTTCGCCTGCGGCCGGTACGAGGGCATCGACGAGCGGGTCGTCGAGGACGCCGCGAGCCGCTGGCGGGTCACCCCGATCAGCCTCGGCGACTACGTGCTGAACGGCGGCGAGGTGGCCGTGCTGGCGATCGTCGAGGCCGTCGCCCGATTGCTGCCTGGCGTCGTGGGCAACGCGGAGAGCCTGGTCGAGGAGAGCCACGAGGACGGCCTGCTGGAGTACCCCGTCTACACCAAGCCCGCGTCCTGGCGGGGTCGGGACGTGCCCGACGTCCTGCTGTCCGGGCACCACGGCGCGATCGCCCGGTGGCGGCACGAGCAGCGACTCGCGCGCACCGCGTCCAGGCGTCCTGACCTGCTGGACCCGTCCGCGCGGATCAGCCCGCCGCCCAACCCGGACCCGGGACGCTCGATTTCAGGCTGAACCCCCTGCTGTGGCAGACTGGGCAGTCGCGCCACGTACCGGCCGCGTCCCCGCCACGGGGGTGACGCACGCCGATCGGGTGGCGACCTCAGACCAACCGAAGTCGTGGGTGACCCGTGGCACCTGCGAGAAAGTGAAGAGCCATGCACATCCTCGACTCACTCGACGCCGCCAGCCTGCGCGACGACGTCCCCGACTTCCGCCCCGGTGACACCCTCAAGGTGCACGTGAAGGTCGTCGAGGGCAGCCGCTCGCGCGTCCAGGTCTTCCAGGGCGCGGTCATCCGCCGGCAGGGCGACGGGGTGCGTGAGACCTTCACCGTCCGCAAGGTCAGCTTCGGCGTGGGTGTCGAGCGCACCTTCCCGCTGCACTCCCCGGTCCTCGACAAGATCGAGGTCGTCACCCGTGGTGACGTGCGCCGCGCGAAGCTGTACTACCTGCGCGACCTGCGCGGCAAGGCCGCCAAGATCAAGGAGAAGCGCGAGACCCCGGTCACGCGTTGATCCTCACGGATCTGCTCTCCGGCACCGCCCGGGTCCGCTTCAAGCGGCCCGGGCGGTGCCGTGTCCGGACTGGCACGACCCGCCCCCGTCCCCTCCCCAGCGCGGCACCCAGCCCGGCACCCGACGCGCCGTCGTCGGACCCGGCCCGCGAGATAGGCTCGTGCTGATGGACGTTGCCCGAGGCGACGCGGCCTCGGCCGCTCCTGCTGCCGAACCTGCCGACACCTCCGCTGACCCGACGGAGGTCGCGCCGTCGTCCCGCGGGCCGTTCGGTGGGCGGCTGCACAGCGGCAACCGCGCGTGGTGGCAGGAGCTGCCCACGCTGATTATTGCCGCGCTGCTCGTCACGCTCATCGTGCGGACCTTCCTGGTGCAGGCGTTCTACATCCCGTCCGGCTCGATGGAGCCGACGCTGATGGTCGGCGACCGGGTGCTGGTCTCGAAGCTGTCCTACCGGGTGGGCGAGATCCAGCGCGGCGACGTCATCGTCTTCGACGGCACGGACTCGTTCGCCGGCTCGGGCGAGGTCGAGCCCGCCCACGGCGTCGTGGCCAAGGTCGTGCGCGGCATCGGCTCGTTCTTCGGCGTCTCCGCGTCCGAGAAGGACTTCACCAAGCGCGTCATCGGCCTGCCCGGTGACCACGTCGTCTGCTGCGACGCCGCCGGCCGGGTCAGCGTGAACGGCGTCGGCGTCGAGGAGCCGTACGTGATGGAGGGCGACGCCCCCAGCGCCAGCCCGTTCGACGTCGTCGTCCCGCCGGGTCGCCTCTGGGTCATGGGGGACCACCGCAGCGACTCCGCGGACTCCCGCTCGCACCTGGGGGACCCGGGTGGCGGGACGGTCCCAGTCGACCGGGTCATCGGCAAGATCGTGCTGCGGTTCTGGCCGCTCAGCCACTTCGGCGGGCTGGACGACGGGACGTCGGTGAGCGGGAAATGAGCACCCCTCCCGAGCAGGCGGACGCGTCCGACCAGCCTGAGTCCTCAGACCAGCCACAGACCCGCCGCGAGGCGCTCGGCGAGCCGCGGCACCGCCCGCGCAAGCAGGCCACCGGCCCCATGGCGCTGCTGCGCGAGACCGTCATCGTCGTCGTGATCGCCCTCGGGCTGTCCCTGCTCATCAAGACGTTCCTGGTGCAGGCGTTCTACATCCCGTCGGAGTCCATGGAGGACACGCTCCAGGTGGGCGACCGGGTCATCGTGAGCAAGCTGACCCCCGGACCGTTCGACCTCAAGCACGGCGATGTCGTGGTCTTCGTCGACCCGAACGACTGGCTCGAGCAGCAGCCGCCAGCCGCGCCGGCGGGGCCGGTGCGCAAGGCACTGACCTTCGTGGGCCTGCTGCCCAACGACTCCGGCAACCACCTGATCAAGCGCATCATCGGCCTACCCGGCGACCACGTCGTGTGCTGTGATGCGCAGGGCCGGGTCAGCGTGAACGACGTCCCGCTCGACGAGCCGTACCTCAAGCCGGGCTCGGAGCCGTCGCAGGACCCGTTCGATGCCACGGTCCCGGCGAACAGCCTGTGGGTGATGGGCGACAACCGCCAGCACTCGGAGGACTCGCGGTACAAGGGCTTCGTGCCGATCGACCACGTCACCGGCCGGGCGGTCGCACTGGTGTGGCCGTTCTCCCGGGCGACCTGGCTGTCGCGCCACGCGGCGACGTTCGAGAAGGTCGAGGCGTCCGGGCCGTGAGCGTGTCGGTGATCGACCGCCGTGCCGCCCGCCTGCTCTGCATCGATCCGAGCGGCGCCGTGCTGCTGCAGTCGGTGGTCGACCCCGCCGTCCCGGACGTCCTGCGCTACGTGAGCCCGGGCGGTGGCATCGACCCGGGCGAGTCGGCGCACGACGCGGCCTGCCGGGAGGCGTGGGAGGAGCTCGGCCTCACCCTCGACGACCTGGGCGAGCCCGTCGAGGTGATGAGCAACGAGTTCGGCTTCGACGGGCAGCGCTACCTCGGCCACAACACCTTCTACGCGCTGCGCACCGAGCGCTTCGAGCCCGTTCCGCGCGGGATGGACGACGTCGAGCGGGGCTTCACCCGCGGGGTGGCCTGGTGGACGCCGGACCAGCTGGACGCTCTGCTGGCCGACGGTGCGGACGTCGCCCCGTCAGCCATGGCCGGGTGGGTTCGCGACGTGCACCACCGGCTGCCCGTCCAGCCGGTGCGCCCCACCGCTCGGGTGCTCGTCGTCGACCGCCAGGACCGCGCGCTGCTGATGCGTGCGCACAACGCCCGGCACGCCTTCTGGTTCCCGCCCGGTGGCGGGGTCGACCCCGGAGAGAGCACCCTCGACGCCGCTCGCCGCGAGCTGCGCGAGGAGCTCGGGCTGGACGTCGGGCCGTCGGCCCTCGGGGACTGCGTGTGGCGCCGCCGGCACGTGCTGCCCGTCGAGGACGGCGGGCTCGACGTCCGGGAGCGCTGGTTCCTGCTGCGGGTCGAGGGCATCGACGTCGACCGTTCGGGCTGGACGGACCTTGAGGTGGCCACGATCGAGGACGTGCGCTGGTGGACGGTCGACGAGATCCTCGCCGAGCACTCCGACGTCTTCGCGCCGCGTGCGCTCGGTGCGCTGCTGCCCCAGCTGCTCGCGGACGAGCGCGCGGGCCTGCTCGACGGCCGCCCGCCGGTCGACGTCGGTCCCTGAGGCGCACGACGTAGGCTGTTCCGGACGTCGACGACTCCGACACCCGACAGGTGACATGACCTCCTCAGCCCGCCAGGTACCCGTGCAGGCGATGCCGCAGGCAGCGCGATGAGCCCCGCCGGCCGGGCGCCGTCCCTTCGTGTCGAGCGTTCCCTGCTGCGCGATGGGTGCCTGCTGCTCGCCGCGATGGACGAGGTCGGCCGCGGTGCGCTGGCCGGGCCGGCCAGCGTGGGCGTGGTGCTGGTGAACGCCACCGTGCGGACCGCGCCGTCCGGCGTCCGGGACTCCAAGCTGCTCACGCCCGCGGCCCGGCAGTCGCTGGTCCCGCGCATCCAGCGGTGGGCGCTGGCCAGCGCGGTGGGGCACGCCGGCCCGGACGAGGTCGACGCCGTCGGCATCCTGGGTGCGCTGCGGCTGGCGGCTCGACGGGCGCTGGCTACGCTCCCCGCCGTCCCGGACCTGGTGCTCCTGGACGGCAACCACGACTGGTTGACCGACCCGTCGTCCGCCGGGCTGCTCGCCTTCGCCGCGGACGCCGAGCCGTGCCCCCCGGTGCGAACGATGATCAAGGCCGACCTGAAGTGCTCGTCCGTCGCCGCGGCGAGCGTGCTGGCCAAGGTCGAGCGGGACGCCATGATGACCGAGCTCGCGCCCGCCTTCCCCGCCTACGGGTGGGACGTGAACAAGGGCTACGCCACCCCCGAGCACCTCGCCGCGCTGACCGAGCTGGGCGCCAGCGAGCACCACCGCCGCTCGTGGCGGCTGCCGCCCTACGACGACCTGGTGCCCGTCGGCGCGCCCGGCGAGGCGCCCGCGGCCGTCGTGGTCGATGATGGCCTGATGACGGAGGTGTCGTTGTGAGCGCCGAGGACCTCGAGAACTACGAGACCGAGATGGAGCTCTCGCTGTACCGGGAGTACCGGGACGTCGTCGGCCTGTTCTCGCACGTGGTCGAGACCGAGCGCCGGTTCTACCTGGCCAACTCGGTCGACGTCCAGGCCCGCAGCGAGGGCGGCGAGGTGTACTTCGAGGTCACCATGAACGACGCGTGGGTGTGGGACGTCTACCGTCCGGCCCGCTTCGTCAAGAACGTCAAGGTGATCACGTTCAAGGACGTCAACGTCGAGGAGCTCGCCAAGCCCGACATCGAGCTCCCCAAGGGCTCCGGCTTCTAACCGCCCCCACTGTGGCGCGGGCCACTCTGGTCTGTCGCGGCGCAACGCCACTACGCACCTATTGGAGTAGCGGCACGCAGTCCCAATGGGCGGGCGCCGCAAAAGGGTCGAAGCTCGTGGCAGATGAGGTTAGCGGCGGAGGTCGGTCAGAGGCGGGCGGGCCACGACCCCCGGACTGGGGACGTGGTCGGCATGCCTGGCCAGAAAGGCTCGGACCTCGCGCACGAAGGCCGCCTCGTCGGTGAAGACATCCCCCGGCGCTACCGGCAGGAACGGGATGTCGTGCACGCTCATCAGCCGCTGCAGCTGCTGGGTCCTCTTGTAGAGCGCCGGCAGCAGGTGCCATGCCATCGAGTCGATCTGCAGCGCACACCCGATGTCCTGCCACCATCCGTCGGGCGTGAGCAGGTGCGTGCCGTCCTCGCCGTGGAGCGCCCAGTTCCACCTCGGCTGCGGAATGTGGTGCCTGGCGAAGACCACCCGCACTCGAGCCTCCGCAGCGGATCGCACACCTGCCGCGACCTCGGCCAGCACCTCCCGGGCCAAGGCGGTGCGCTGGCGTGCGGAGGCGACCAGAGCCTCTTGGACGTCGGACACCAAGCACAAACGTGACTGGACGGCGTCCGCGACCAGGGCCCGGACATCGTCCAGCCGCTCGATCTGCCGGCACGCGTCGATGAGTGCTCGAGCCGGCGGGGCGACCGGCAGCCCGCCGCGGACGACCGGGTCGGGGAGCCGTCTCGTGCGCTCGATGATGAGGCCAGGTCGTGACTGACGCCGCGCCTTCTCACGGATGAGCACATGCAGATCGCGGTGGTGGCGTGCCGCACCCAGGCCGTGGAGGCCGAGCGCCGCGTTGCCCGTGAGGACGGCTCCCGGGCCGGCGTATGCGAGGGCCCCCAGCAGGCGTTCGCGACGGGCCGGGACGCCGGAGTGGGCCAGGACGACGCCGGGGTGGAGGCGCTGCCATGCGCCGGCTCGCTGGATCCGCGAGCACACGGTGCTCAACGGCATCCCGGCGGCGACGAGCTCGGCGTGCGTGACGACTCGCTCTCGCGATCGAAGGAGCTCGTCGACTGCGGCGGGGTCGACGTCGCGGCGGCGGGGCACTGGATCACTCTGCCGGTCCTGTGCGGGTCCCAACGCTCCGGACGCGAATCTGTGGACAAGGGGCGGCCGGCTCGGTTGGGACTGCGTGCCGCTACTCCAATAGGTGCGCAGTGGCGTTGCGCCGCGACACACCTGGGGCCCGTGGCGGGTCGAGGATTTCGATCACTCGGCCGAACCTGGGACAATGGGGGGATGACCACGATCGCCCTGCCCGAGGCACCGGCCGTGCCCGAGCTGTCGATCGGGCCGCACCGGATCGGCACGCCCGTGGTGCTGGCGCCGATGGCGGGCATCACGAACGCGGCGTTCCGTCAGCTCTGCCGCGAGCTCGCTGGCCAGGCGCTGGCGGACGCCGGCCTGCCCGGCGTCGGCGCGGGCCTGTACGTGAGCGAGATGGTGACGTCGCGGGCGCTGGTGGAGCGCTCGCCGGAGTCGATGCGGCTCATCCAGCACGGCCCGGGCGAGAGCCCGCGCAGCGTCCAGCTGTACGGCGTCGACCCGGCGACCGTGGGCGCGGCCGTCCGGATGCTCGTCGACGAGGACCGCGCGGACCACATCGACCTCAACTTCGGCTGCCCTGTCCCCAAGGTGACCCGCAAGGGCGGTGGCTCGGCCCTGCCCTGGAAGGCCACCCTCTTTCGCGACATCGTCCGCGAGGCGGTTCGCGCGGCCGGCCCGGCCGGCGTCCCGGTCACGGTCAAGATGCGCAAGGGCGTGGACGACGACCACCTGACCTTCCTGGATGCCGGACGCACGGCCGAGCAGGAGGGCGTCGCTGCGGTCAGCCTGCACGGCCGCACGGCGGCCCAGTACTACTCGGGGCGCGCGGACTGGACGGCGATCGCCCAGCTGAAGGAGGCCGTCACCAGCATCCCGGTGCTCGGCAACGGTGACGTGTGGAGCGCCGACGACGCGCTCGAGATGGTGCGCCAGACCGGCTGCGACGGCGTCGTCGTGGGCCGCGGCTGCCTGGGCCGGCCGTGGCTGTTCGCCGACCTCGCGGCCGCGTTCGCGGGCCAGCAGGTCCGGGTGACGCCCACCCTCGCCGAGGTCACTGCGGCGATGCGCCGGCACGTCGAGCTGCTGGCCGAGCACTACGCCGAGGCCGGCTACCCGGACGGCGAACGCAAGGCCTGCCGCGACATCCGCAAGCACGTCGCCTGGTACCTCAAGGGTTTCGCGGTCGGCCAGCCGTCCCGCGCCGCGCTCGCGATGGTCGACACGCTCGCCGACCTCGACGCGCTGGTCGCCGAGCTCGACCTCAGCCAGCCGTGGCCGGGCGACCCGGCCGAGGGCCAGCGGGGTCGGGCCGGCACGCCGCAGAAGCGGGTTGCCCTGCCGGACGGCTGGCTGGACAGCCGTGAGCTGCAGGGCGAGTCCGCCCGGATGATCCGCGAGGCCGAGCTGTCGGTGAGCGGTGGGTAGCGGCGCGGCGACCGCGTCGCGTCCGAGCACGCCACCAGCAGCGCCATCGCGCCGGCGCCGCTCGCCGCTGCGCCTGGTCCTGGGCGCCCTGGTCGCGCTGCTGGCGGTCGCGGTGGCGCTCTTCGTCTGGAGCGCGGCGCTCGTGGTGACCCACGGCCGGGCCGACGACGCCCGCGGAGCCGACACCGTGGTGGTCCTCGGTGCCGCCCAGTTCAACGGCACCCCGGGGCCGTACCTGCTCGCCCGCCTGGAGCACGCCCTGGCGCTCTACCAGTCGGGCACGGCCACGAAGGTGGTGACCGTCGGCGGCAAGCAGCCGGGGGACACCTACACCGAGGGTGGCAGCGGGCGCGACTGGCTGGTGCGGCACGGTGTGCCCGCCGGGGACGTCGTCGCCGTCGAGAAGGGCCGGGACACCCTGCAGAGCGTCCAGCTGGCCGCGCCCGTCCTGAGCGCCCACCACTGGACGTCGGCGGTGGTCGTCACCGACCGCTGGCACGAGCTGCGCAGCACGACCATGCTCGCCGACCAGGGCATCACCGCCTACGGCTCACCGACCACGACCGGCCCGAGCGTGGCCAGCCCCGCGGCCGACGCCAAGTACGTGGTCCGGGAGGCCGCCGCGTACCTGTACTACCGCTTCCACCGAGCCCTGTCGTGACTGGCGCGGGACCGTCCCGACGCAGCCAGGCCTGGGCGTCGACTGCCGAGGGTCACCAGGTCACCGGCGGCGTGACGACCGCGCACTCCGACGCCGAGCCGACCGTCACCCCGCGGGCCCCCCGCGGCCGCCAACAGCGCGAGGAGCTGGAGGAGCAGGTCCTGCAACCCGGTGCGACCCGGGCCCGCGGTGCGGGCGACCGGGCCCGCGCCGAGGAGGCCGACCCCGAGCGCACCTGCTTCGAGCGCGACCGGGACCGGATCCTGCACTCGGCGGCGTTCCGGCGGCTGGCCGGCAAGACCCAGGTGTTCGTCTACCCGGCCGACCACCAGCGCACCCGGCTGACCCACGCCCTGGAGGTCGCCCAGGTGGCCACCGCGGTGGCGCGCGGCTGCGGGCTCAACGTGGCGCTCACCGAGGCGATCGCGATCGGTCACGACTGCGGCCACGGCCCTGGCGGGCACGCCAGCGAGGAGGCGTTCGACACCTTCCTGCCGGACGGCTACGACCACGCCGTGTGGGGCGCCGACGTCGTGCTGACGCCGCTGAACCTGTGCACCCAGACGCTGGACGGCATCCGCAACCACTCGTGGTCGCGTCCTTCGCCGGGCACCCCCGAGGGCGTGGTCGTGAGCTGGGCGGACCGGGTCGCGTACACCGCTCACGACCTCGAGGACGCCGTGCACGCCGGGATCGTGGACGCCGCGGACCTGCCGGACGACGTGGCCGCGGTCTGCGGGCGCACCCGGCGCGACCAGCTCGGCACGTTCGTCGGCGAGCTGGTGCGCTGCACCAGCGAGACCGGCGTGATCGGCATGCGCGCGGAGTACGCGGCCGCCCTCGCCGGCCTGCGGACCTTCAACTACGAGCGCATCTACACCAGGCCGGAAGCGTTGGCGCAGAGCGCTTCCGTCGTCCGGATCCTGCGTGCCCTGGTCGAGTACTACCTCGCCCACCCGCAGGACCTGCCGGCCGACTTCCAGCCCGGTGCACCGCGCCTGCCCAGCAGCCTGGACGTCGACCCCGCCGTGGCCGCGGCCGTGACCTACGTCGGGGGCATGACGGACCGCTTCGCGTTCCACACCGCCGTCGAGCGGCTGGACTGGCCGGTCGACCAGCTGCCGGTCGGCATCGACCTGCCGCGCGGTCCCTGAGCACGACTGCGTTGCTCGACGACGTTTGAGTGGGGCAGGCTCCCATCGTGCTGAGCAACTCGAGCCAGGTCGCGCAAGCCTTTGGTCTGGGGAGCTCGTACGCCGTCGAGCAGGTGGCAGGGGGTCTGTCCAACGAGCTGTGGAAGCTTGAGGCCGATGCTGGGACGTTCGCGGTGAAGGTCATGCGCGCCAACGCGGATCGCGCCGACTTCAGGGGCAATATCGAGGCTGCCTACGCCGTCGAGGCGGCCGCGTTCGAGCGGGGGGTCCCATGTCCCGAGCCGATCCAGCTTCCGGACGGACGGTGTCTGGCCGAGGTGGATGGCGATCTCGTGCGGGTTCACCGCTGGTGTGACGGACGACCACCGGAACCCCTCGACCACCTGGAGCACGCGGGTGCGCTCCTCGCGCAGATCCACGGAGCTGGAAGGACCTTCAACCAGCCGTTGGACGACGAGCCGTGGGACGTCGATCGGTGGGCGGCCTTGGCCCACCACGCCAGCATGCCTGGCGATCTCGCCGATCGGCTGTGGCGGGCGGCCCCGGATCTCGCGGCGCTCGAGGCAGCGACTGCAGCACCTGGGCTGGTCACTGCGCACGCGATGTCCCACGGGGACCTGGACCCCAAGAACACCCTGGTGGTCGGGGGCACGTTGGTAGCGCTGGACTGGGACGCTGCCGGTGCCCAGCCGGTCATCCGGGAGGCCGTCTCGGTGGCGCTTGACTGGTCGACCGACGCCGAGGGGTTCCGACGAGTCCTGGCCTCCTACTGCCGCGCCACGGACACGGACGTCGTGGGCGAGCTGTGGCCCTTCGGCGGCTGGGTCTCCTCGCAAGGCGGCTGGCTCGTGTACAACGCCACTGCGCGCATCGACACCGACCTCGGCAAGGTGCAGGCCGGGCAGGCATGTGAGCGCCTGCTCGCTCTTCATGCGTCGTTGAACTCCTATCGCAGCTCGCTCACCTAGCTCGCGAGCACCCCAGTCTCATCGGCGCCAGGGCGCCAGGGCCCCAGGCGCGCTGCCTCGCCGGTCGGCGACGTGGGACAGACCTTGGTCAGAGGAGGTCGGCGAGCAGGGCGGCAGCCCGCGCGGCGCCGTCCGTCTCGACCGGCCGGTACGCCACCGAGCGGGTGACCTCCTTGCCGATCGCCTCGGCGAGCCCGTCCGGGTCCACGGCGTCCTCGTACGGTAGGAAGCGTCCGGCCTCGTAGCGGTCGAGCCGCTGCCGCACGTGCCGGTTCTGCTCGAAGTGGTTCCGCAGCGGCACGTACACGAACGGCTTCCGCAGCGCGGTCAGCTCCATGCACGTGGTCAGACCGCCCTGCACCACGGCCAGGTCGCACGCGGCGAGGTGCCGGTAGAGGTCCGGCACGTAGCCGACCACCTGGGCGCCGGCCGGCATCGGCAACGACGCCGGGTCGATCCGCGGACCGGTGACGAACACGAACCGCAGCTCGGGCACCAGCTGACGAGCCAGCGGGACGGCGTCCACCACGCGGCGCAGCAGCGAGCCGCCGACCCCGGAGCCGCCCACGGTGACCAGGCACAGCCGCTCGTCCGGGGAGATCCCGAGGTGCTCGCGCACCCGCTCGCTGCCCTGCACGGCGGCCGGGTCGAAGCCGGTGACGTAGCCGGCGAAGTCGAAGTTCTGCTCGGTCCAGTCCCGGATCCGGGGCAGGCCCGGCCCGAACTCGTCGTCCACGATGTCGTCCGGGTTGCCCACGAAGACCGATCGGTCCCGCACCCGCGAGAACCGGGCGCGCTGCTCGAGCATCTCGGCGTTGTAGTCGGCGGTCAGCGCGGCCTCGCGCGCCCCGCCGTCCGGCATCGGCAGCCAGCCGACGAAGTCGGTCATCCAGGCGAACGAGAACCGCTTCAGCTCGGGGTTCTCGTGCAGGAAGTAGTCGACGTCCCAGGCCTCGTCGCCGATCACCAGGTCGTACGGCTCCTGCTCGACGACGTCGGCGAACACCATGAAGTTGTGGACCAGGATCTCGTCCATCCGCCGGATCGCCTGGAACGCGTGCAGGTCGTGCTCGCCGGACTCGTGCTCGATGTGACCCGACTCGTTGCGCAAGAGGGCGGAGGCCAGGTGCACCCGCTCGCCGCGCTCGCCCAGCACCGTGGTGACCGGGTGCTGGGCGAGCCAGTCGATCTGCAGGTCGGGGTGCAGCTGGCGCAGCTCGGCCGCGATCGCGGCGTCGCGCTGCGCGTGCCCGAGGCCGATGGGGGAGGACAGGTACAGGGCGCGGCGCGGACGCCGGGCCGCGCGCACCCACGTGGTGGTGGCGGGCGGACGCGGGCAGACCCGGTCGACGAACTCGGCGATCAAGTGGTTGGTGCGCACCGGGTCCCGGGCCGGCGGGCCGTGCCCGACGCCGTCCAGCAGCACCAGCGACCCGCCGGTGAGCTCGGCCAGCCGTTCGCCGATGGAGTGCGGTCTGATCTGGTCCTCGGTGCCGTGCACGACGGTCACCGGGCAGGTCACCTGAGCGCACAGCGGCTCGATGTCCGTGCACACGGCGCCGTCGCAGCCGATCCGGCCGGAGACGGTGTCCGCCAGCGTGTTCGGGCTGATCTCGTGGGCCCAGCCGACGCAGTCCTCGACCTGCTTCGTCGAGTGCGGCTCGGTGAACATGCGTCCGAAGAAGTAGTCGACGAAGTCGTCGTAGCCACCACCCAGCCAGTACGGCGCGTTGTACTTCTCCCAGCCCTCATGGGACTCGATCGGCTCGAGCCAGGGGATGTGGTCGCGCTGCTGGTTCGGCACGCGAAGGCCGCAGGAGGGGGCGATGGAGAACAGGCCGAGCACCCGGTCGGGGTGACCGGCGGCGACGTGCACGGTCCACGCCGCCCCGCAGGACAACGAGACCAGCACAGCCCGGTCGGTTTCGGTCGCGTCCAGCACCGCCACGATGTCCGCGGCGTACTCCTCGTTGCTGTACGCGGCCGCCCCCTCCGGCCGACCGGACCGACCGCTCCCTCGCCCGTCGAACGTCACGACCCGGTAGTGCCGGGACAGGTAGCCGATCTGCGCCTTCCAGAACCGCGACGGCACGATCGACCAGGTCGGGACCAGGACCACCGTCGGGCGGTGGTCCTGGCCGTACACCTCGTAGGCCAGCGCGACGCCGTCCCGCTCCACGACGCCTTCGACGTCGGGGTCGGCCGCCCGGCTGGGGTCGTGTCCCACCCTGGCAGTGTGCTCCTGCGCGGCGTCCGCGTCAGCAGCCGGCGTCGCGCTGGCCGCGCTCAAGGCCGGACCTCGAGCACGTTGTTGAACGGGGTGCTCGCGGCCGGACGGAAACGTCCGAACCCGGCTGCGGTGGCGACGTCCCGGATCTTGGCCGGGCCGGCCTGGGTGCCCAGCGCGAGCCCGACGTCCTGGGAGAGCGAGGCCGGCGTGCACAGCAGCGTCGAGAAGCCGTAGAACGCCCGGCCGACCGGGTTGAGGTTGTCCTCCACGTGGTCGCCGGCCATCGGCTCGACGACCATCCAGGTGCCGTCGGCGGCGATGGCCTCCTTGACGTGCCGGGCCGCACCGACCGGGTCACCCATGTCGTGCAGGCAGTCGAACATCGTCACCAGGTCGAAGTCCGACCCGCTGAAGCCCGTGGCCGGAGCCACCTCGAACGTGATCCGGTCGCCCACCCCCGCCTCCTGCGCGCGCTGGCGGGCGATCTCGATGGACCCCTCGTGGTAGTCCGAGCCGACGAACGTGGCGTTCGGGAACGCCTGGGCCATCAGGATCGTCGACGCACCGTGGCCGCAGCCCACGTCCGCGACCTTGCCGCCCCGCTCGAGCTTGTCGACCACGCCGTCCAGCGCCGGCAGCCACTCGCCGATCAGGTGCGCGTTGTACATGGTGCGGAAGAACCGCTCGCAGCCCACGTGCACGTCGGCGTTGTGCGCGTGCCAGCCGAGTCCGTCGCCGTCCCGCGCGGCCTCGATGATGCTCGGGGCGTCCCGGACCGTGCCGTGCGCGATCTGGAAGAACCCTGGCAGGTACGCCGGGCTGCTCGGGTCGGTCAGCGCCGCGGCCTGCTCGGCGGGCAGCGTGAAGCGTCGGGTCTGCGCGTCGTACTCGACGTAGCCGCCGGCCGCCTGCGCGCTCAGCCACTCCCGGGCGTAGTGCTCGTCGGTGCTCGTCCGCTCGGCCAGCTCGGCCGGCGTCGTCGGGGTGCCGTCGGCCAGCGCGCGGTAGTAGCCGAGCTCGTCGCCCATCACGACGAGGGCGGTGTTCAGCGCGGCGCCGACCTCGTCCACGGCGCGGAACACGAACGCCATCAGCTTGTACGGGTCGATCGGGCGCTCGGTGGTGGTCGGGGTCGTCGGGGTGGTCGGTCGATCGATGGTGGTCACGGGCTTCTCCTCGTTCGGATGGTGTCTCTCGTTCGAGGCTGCGCGTTGGGCCGGTCCGCTCGCATCAGGGGACCCCCCTGATCCCTCCTAGACTCGTGGGGTGCTGGTGGGTCGCGAGGCCGAGCGCCAGGCCATCGAGGCCCTGGTCGCTGGTGCGCGGGTGGGTGAGAGCGGGTCCCTGCTGCTGATCGGCGAGGCGGGGATCGGCAAGAGCGCACTTCTGGAGGACACGGCCGCCACGGCCGCGGCGGCCGGGATGCGGCTGCTGCGCGCGACCGGTGCGGAGTCGGAGTCCGAGGTGCCGTTCGGCGCGCTGCTGCAGGTGCTGCGCCCCGGCCTCGACCTGCTGGACCGGATCCCGCAGCCGCAGGCCGAGGCACTGGCCTCCGCCCTGGCGCTGCGACCAGGCACCGGTGGTGACCGGTTCGCCATCGGAGCGGCCACCCTCAGCCTGCTCAGCCGGCTGGCCGAGGAGCAGCCGGTCGCCGTGCTGGTGGACGACGCGCACCTGCTCGACCGCCCGTCGGCCCAGGCCCTCTGCTTCGCCGCGCGACGGTTGACCGCCGACCCGGTGGTGCTGCTGCTCGCCGCCCGGGACGACGTCCCGTGCGCCGTCATCGAGGCCGGCCTGCCGACCCGCCTGGTGGTGGGGCTGTCGGAGTCGGACTCCGGGACGCTGGTGACGACGTCCGGACGACGACTCGCCCCGGACGTGGTGGCCCGGCTGTGCGCGGCGACCGGGGGCAACCCGCTGGCGCTGATCGAGCTGGCCGACGAGGCGGACTCACTGGAGTCGCTCGCCCCGGACGTGCCGGTCCGGGTGCCCGCGTCGCTGGCCCGGGCGTTCGCGCGCCGCGCCGACCGGCTCTCACCGGCGGCGCGCACCGCGCTCCTGGTGGCGGCCGCCGGTGCGGGGGACCTGGTGGTGGTCTCTCGGGCCTGCACCGCGTTGGGGGTGTCCGTCGAGGACCTGGACGAGGCCGAGCAGGTCGAGCTGGTGCGGCTCGACCTGGGCACGGTGCGGTTCCGGCACGACCTGGTTCGGTCGGGGGTCTACACGGATGCCACGCCGGCCCAGCGCCGCGCGGTCCATCGGGCGCTGGCCGACGCGCTCCCCGAGGCGGACGCCGACCGGCGGGCCTGGCACCTCGGTGAGGCGACCCTCGGCCCCGACGAGAGCACCGCGGCCCTGCTGGACGCCGCGGCGCAGCGGGCCCGGGACCGGTCCGGGCCGGCGGTCGCGGCGTCCGCGTACGAGCGCGCCGCCCGGCTCAGCCCGGATCCGGACCGCCAGGTCGAGCGGCTGGTCAGCGCGGCGGAGTGCGCCTGGCTGGCGGGGCTGACGGCGACGGCCGTCGACCTGCTGGCGCGGGCCGGCCCGCTGGACCGGGTCGGGCTGAGGATCCGAGCGGCCGCGCTGTCGGGTGCCGTCGCGGCGCGTACGGGTTCGCTTCAGGACGCCCGGGACGTCCACCTGAGAGCCGGCCTCGAGTTCGCCGACGCCGACCCGGATGCCGCGATCTCGCTGCTCGCCGACGCGATCGTGGACTGCCTCTTCCTGGCCGACACCGCCACGGTCGTGCGCGCTGCGGCCGCCATCGACGAGCTCGACGCGAGGGCGACCTCGACCCGGGCGCGCTGGCTCGGACAGATGGCTGCCGGCGTCGCCGGGGTCCTCACGGGACATGGCGGCCCCGAACGCATCCGCCGCGCGGTCCAGCGGGCGGTGGCGGACGACGTCCTGCGGCACGACACGGTGCTCGCACCGTGGCTGGTGATCGGGCCGCTGTTCCTGCGCGAGAGCGGGATCAGCCGCGAGCTGGTCAGCGCCGTGATGGCCTCGCTGCGCCGAGCCAGCGCGATCGGCGACCTGCCCTTCCTGCTGTTCGCCGTCGGTCGTGACCAGGCGACGACGGACCGGTGGCAGGACGCGGAGGCCACGTACAGCGAAGGGATCCACCTGGCTCGTGAGGCCGGGCACACCACGGACCTGGTGGCCTGCCTGGCCGGACTGACCTGGCTGGAGTCGCGTCGCGGTGACGAGACGCGCTGTCGAGAGCATGCCCAGGAGGCGCTGCTGATCGCCCGGGAGCGACACCTGGGCCTGTTCGAGGCGTGGTCGCTGTTCGCGCTCGGCGACCTCGAGCTGGGGTTCGGCCGTCCGGACGTTGCGCTGCAGCACTTCCAGCAGCTGCAGCAGCTGCTGGTCGGGCTCGGGTTCGAGGACGTCGACCTGTCGCCGGCACCCGAGCTGGTGGACGCGCTGGTCCGGCTCGGTCGCCCGGACGACGCACGCGAGCTGGCCGCCGGCTACGCCCAGGGGGCGGTGGCGAAGGGGCAGCCCTGGTCGCTCGCCCGGGCCGCGCGCGCCCTCGCGATGACCTGCCCGGACGACGAGGTGGACCAGCAGATCACCGAAGCCTTGCGGCACCACGAGCACACCCTGGACTCCTTCGAGGTCGCCCGCACGCAGCTGGCGCACGGCGCGCGGCTCCGGCGGGCGCGCCGGCGCACGGACGCCCGCGAACCGTTGCGGGCCGCGCTCGCGACGTTCGACCGGCTCGGCGCCGCCCCGTGGGCCGAGCAGGCGGCGGCCGAGTTGCTGGCGACGGGGGAGAGCGCCCAGCGCCGGGACGCCAGCGGGATCCGCGAGCTCACCCCGCAGGAGCTCCAGGTCGCCCGCCTGCTCGCCGGTGGTCGGACGACGCGGGAAGCCGCGGCGGCCCTCTTCCTCAGCCCGAAGACGATCGAGTACCACCTGCGCAACGTGTACATCAAGCTCGGCATCACCTCGCGGGCCGAGCTCTCGGCCAAGCTCCCGTCGTCCCCGCCCTGACCGCACGTGTCCCGCTATCCGGTGCGAAACCGGTCTGATAGCACCCGATAGCGGGACATCTGCGGGGAGGGGGTGGGTGCGTGGGTGCTGGTGGGGGAGGGCGTGGTGTGACGAAGGCGGGTGATGTTAGGTTAGGCAGACCTAAGTAAGCCTGACCTAAGGAGAAGCGTGACCAGCACTCGCCTGCGCGGAGCCATCGCCGCCGCGGCCGTCGCCGTCCTGGCCCTCGGGGCCTGCTCGACCGGTTCGGCCGGCTCCACGGACGAGGCCGCCACCGCCCCCGCCGCCGCGGACGCCTTCCCCGTCACCATCACGCACGCCTTCGGTGAGACCACCATCGCGAAGCAGCCGCAGCGCGTCGCCACCGTCGCCTGGGTCAACGCCGACACCGCCCTGGCCCTCGGCGTCGTCCCGGTCGGGATGCCCAAGGACGAGTGGGGCGGCAACGACAAGGGCTCCACGCCGTGGAAGGACGCCGCGCTAGACAAGCTCGGCGCCGCGATCGGCACGGCCAAGGCACCCGCGCAGTACTCCGAGGCGGACGGCATCAACTTTGCCGAGATCGCCAAGACCACGCCCGACGTCATCCTGGCCGCCTACTCGGGCCTCACGAAGGCCGACTACGACAAGCTCAGCAAGATCGCGCCGGTCGTCGCCTACCCCGACGTCGCCTGGGGGACGCCCTGGCAGCAGTCCACCGCGATGATCGGCAAGGCGCTCGGCAAGTCGGCCCAGGCGGAGAAGCTCGTCGCCGACACCGAGCAGACCATCAAGGACAAGGCGGCCGCCTACCCGCAGCTGGCCGGCAAGACCTTCATCTACGGCAACCTCGAGCCCGACAGCGGCGCCGGGATCAACATCTACACGCCGAACGACAACCGGCCGCGGTTTCTCACCGAGATCGGCATGAAGCTCGCGCCGGTCATCGAGGACAAGACCAAGGGCGGCAAGGAGTTCTTCATCGAGTGGTCGCCGGAGCGGGCCAGCGAGCTCGCCTCCGACGTGTTCGTCACGTGGGTGCCGGACGCCAAGACCAAGGCCGCGATCACCAAGGACCCGCTGATCGGCCAGATCCCCGCCGTCAAGAGCGGCGCGCTGGTGGCGGACTCAGACAACACGCTCACGCTGTCCATCTCGGCGTCCAACCCGCTCAGCCTGCCCTGGGCACTGGACAAGGTCCTGCCGCAGCTGGGAGCGGCGGCCGACACCGCCAGCTGACGCGTGGCCCACTCCACCCTCACGACGAGTCCGGCGCCGGCCGGCCCGGGGGACGACCCGTCCCTCGGCCGCCGACGCCGGATCTCGCCGTTCGCGCTGCTCGTCCCGGTCGTGCTGCTGCTCGCGGTCCTGGTGGTCTGCTCGCTGGCCATCGGCGCCAAGCACGTCTCGGCGCAGACCCTGTACGACGCGTGGTTCCACTTCGACCCGACCAACGGCGACCAGGTGGTCGTGCGGGCTCGGCTGCCGCGCACGGTGGCCGGCCTGCTCGTCGGCGGCGCGCTCGGTCTGGCCGGGGCGGCGATGCAGGCCGTTGCCCGCAACCCGCTGGCCGACCCGGGCATCCTGGGGGTGAACGCGGGTGCGGCGCTCGCCGTGGTCGTCGCGCTCGCGGTCTTCGGGCTGTCCGGCATCTCGGCCTACGTGTGGTTCGCGCTCGTCGGCGCGGCGCTGGCGGCGGTCGTCGTCTACGGCGTCGCGAGCCTGGGTCGAGAGGGGGCGACGCCGGTCAAGCTGGCGCTGGCGGGCGCGGCGATGACGGCGGGTCTGGCCTCGCTGACCAACGCGCTGCTGGTGACCAGCCGCCAGACCCTGGACAGCTACCGGTTCTGGCAGGTGGGGTCCGTCGGGCTGCACGACTGGCAGGCGATCCGGGCGACCGCGCCGTTCTTCGTGGTCGGCATCGCCATCACCCTGGGCACCGGCCCGCTGCTGAACGGGCTGGCGCTGGGGGACGACGTCGCGCGCGGTCTGGGGCAGCGGGTGGGGCTCGGTCGTGCCGTGACGGCGCTCGGCGTCGTGATCCTGTGCGGCGCCGCCACCGCGCTCGCGGGGCCGATCGCCTTCGTCGGGCTCGTCGTCCCGCACGCCGTTCGTGCCCTGGTCGGTGCGGACAACCGCTGGGTGCTGCCGCTCAGCCTGCTGGTGGCGCCGGTGCTGGTGCTCGGTGCGGACGTCGTCGGCCGTGTCGTCCTGCCGCCGGCCGAGGTCGCGGCCGGGATCTCGACCGCCGTCATCGGTGCGCCCGTGTTCATCTGGCTGGTCCGACGTCATCGGGTGCCGGGATGGTGACCGAGGTGCTCGGCCGCCCGGCGGCGTCGCCGGCCGAGGTGGTGCGGTCCAGCCGTTCGCGCTCCAAGCGCCGGGGGCGGGTCGTCGTCGGAGCACTGGTGCTCCTGGCCGTCGGGCTGTTCTTCGCCGACGTGCTCCTGGGCAGCTACACCGTCACGTTCGCCGACCTCGTCCGGATCCTCGACGGTGCGCAGATCCCGGGGGCGACGTTCATCGTGATGGAGGACAAGCTCCCGCGCGCAGTCACCGCGGTCGGCGTCGGCATCGCGTTCGGCGTCTCGGGCACGATCTTCCAGACGATGCTGCGCAACCCCTTGGCCAGCCCGGACATCATCGGCATCAGTGCCGGGGCCAGCGCGAGCGCGGTGTTCGCGATCGTCGTCCTCGGCGCGGCCGGCTCGAGCGTCTCGCTCGCCGCGCTGGTCGGTGGCCTCGCGATCGCCCTGCTGATCCACCTGCTGGCCCGCGGTGGTGCCGCGCCGGGGCAGCGGCTGATCCTCATGGGGATCGGCGTGGCGGCGATGTTGGGCGCCGTCACGACCTACCTGCTCAGCCGCTCGGACATGAACACCGCGGCGACCGCCTTCGTCTGGCTCAACGGCTCGCTCGGCGGCAGCACCTGGCCGCGGGTCGTCCTGCTCCTGCTCGGCCTGCTCGTGCTGCTGCCCGCGACGGGCTTGTGGGCGCGCCAGCTCGGTGCGCTGGAGCTCGGGCCGGACGTCGCCAGCGCGGTCGGGGTGCCGGTGGACCGGTCCCGGCTGGCGCTCCTGGTGGTCGCCGTGCTGCTGACCGGGATCGCGACCGCCGCCGCGGGGCCGGTCGCGTTCGTCGCGTTCCTCGCCGGCCCCATCGCGCGCCGGCTGCTGCGCGGCAACGTCTCGCTCGTCGCGTCGGCCCTGGTCGGCGCCCTGATCATGCTGACGGCCGAGTTCGTCGCGACCAACCTGGTCCGCGGCACGGCGCTGCCCGTCGGGGTGGTCACCGGTGCGCTGGGTGCGCCGTTCCTGCTCTACCTGCTGGTGTCCACCAACCGAGTCGGCCGGGGAGGCTGAGATGACGACCGAGCACACGCTGCACACGCAGCGGATGAGCCTGGCCTACGACGACCGCACGGTGGTGCACGACCTCGACCTGGCGGTGCCGCCGGGCCTGATCAGTGTCGTCGTCGGGGCGAACGCCTGCGGCAAGTCCACGGTGCTGCGTGGCCTGGCGCGATTGGCGAAGCCGACCACCGGAGCGGTGCTGCTCGACGGGCGGTCCATCCACGAGCTGCCCACCCGCGATGTGGCCCGCACCCTCGGCCTGCTCCCGCAGTCACCCATGGCGCCGGAGGGGATCAGTGTGACCGACCTCGTAGGGCGCGGTCGGTACCCGCACCAGGGCTGGTTGCGCCGGTGGACCCACGAGGACGACGAGGCCGTGGCCCGCGCCATGACGGCGACCGACACGCTGGACCTCGCTGACCGACCGGTCGACGAGCTGTCCGGCGGTCAGCGGCAGCGGGTCTGGATCGCCATGGCGCTCGCGCAGGAGACGGACCTGCTGCTGCTCGACGAGCCCACCACCTTCCTGGACGTCGCGCACCAGGTGGAGGTGCTGGACCTGCTGACCGACCTCAACCGCACCCACGGCACCACGGTCGTCATCGTGCTGCACGACCTGAACCTGGCCGCGCGCTACGCCGACCACCTGGTAGCCATGCGGGAGGGACGGCTGGTCGCCGAGGGGCCGCCGTCCCAGGTCGTCACGGAGGCGTTGGTGCGCCTGGTGTTCGGGATGGAGAGCCGGGTGCTGACCGACCCCGTGTCCGGGACCCCGCTGGTCGTGCCGGTCGGCCGTCATCGGACCGCCAACCACGGGGCGTCGTCCCGGTCGCTCGCCTCCGGGGCGTCGGCGTGAGCGCGCAGCCGAGCGAGAAGGCATCTGCTGTGTCGCCGCTGCTGGCCTTCGAGATCGAGGTGGTGGCGCTCACCCGGCTGTCGCCGCACTTCCTGCGGGTGACGTTCGGCGGGGACGACCTCGCCGGCCTGGACGACGGTGGGCACCTGGGCCCGCGGGACCTGCGGGTCAAGCTGATGTTCGCCTCGCCCGGCTTCGCCTTGCCGGACTTCGGCGACCTCTCCGGCGGCTGGTACAGCCAGTGGCTGGCCATGGACCCGGCCCGGCGCGGGTCGATGCGGACGTACACGATCCGGGCGGCCCGGGTCCGCGGGGACCGACCGCCGCAGATCGACATCGACTTCGTGCTGCATCCGGGGCAGGGCCCGGTAGGCCCGGCGGCCCGCTGGGCGGCCGACGTCCGGGTGGGGGACCGGCTGGTCCTGCTCGGGCCCAACGCGGCCGCCGCGACCGGGGGTGCGCCGCCCGGCGTCGAGTGGGCGCCGCCGACCGGGTCCGGCGTCCAGGTGCTGATGGTGGGCGACGAGACGGCGGTCCCGGCGATCGGGTCCGTCCTCGCCACGCTGCCCGCCGACGTCCGTGGCCAGGCGCTGATCGAGGTGCCGGACGCGGCCGACGTCCTCGACCTGGCGACCGCCGCCCGCGTCGACGTCCGGTGGTGCGTCCGTGGCGAACGGCCGCGTGGGCAGGCCCTGTCCGAGCTCGTGCGGACGGGCTTGGCGTCCGCCGACGTGGGCGTGAGCCCGGCCGCCGCCGAGGCGCTGCCCGAGGTGGACGTGGACGAGGAGATCCTCTGGGAGACGGGGGAGCCGGTTGCCGACGGCTGGTACGCGTGGCTGGCCGGAGAGGCCGCGATGGTGCGCGACCTGCGCCGGTACCTCGTGGGGGAGTGCGGCATCGACCGGCGCCGGGTCGCGTTCATGGGCTACTGGCGCGAGGGCAGGGCCGAGAGCAGCTGAGCAGAGCGGCCCGGGGTGAGCAGGCCTCAGGTGGTGCGACGGCGGAACAGCCAGGCGGACAGCACGGCCGAGCCCAGCCCGATGCCCACCAGCCACACCACGGCAAGCCAGCCACTGCTGCCGACCGGTGTGCCGAGGAGCAGCCCGCGCAGCGTGTCGACCACCGGGGTCAGCGGCTGGTGCCGCGCGATCGCCTGCAGCACACCGGGCATGGTGTCGATCGGCACGAACGCACTGCTCAGGTAGGGCAGGAACATCACCGCGAAGGTCACGCCGTTCGCGGCCTCCGGGTTCCCGGCCAGCAGTCCGAGCGCGGCCGAGAGCCACGAGATGGCCACCACGAAGAGCAGCAGCACGCCGGCGACGGCCAGCCACCCGGCCGCTCCGGCGTGCGGCCGGAAGCCGGCGAGGAACGCGACCCCGAACACCAGCAGCGTCGACACGATGTTGCGCGCCACGCTGGCCACGACGTGCCCGGTCAGCACGGCCGAGCTGACGATCGCCATGGTCCGGAAGCGGCGGATGATGCCACTGGACAGGTCGGTGGCCACGCTCACCGCGGTCTGGGACGCACCGAAGCCCGCGCACAGCACGATGATCCCGGGCACCACGTAGTCGACGTAGCCGGCACCGCCGATGGCGCCGCCGAACACGTACACGAACAGCAGCAGCAGGATCACCGGCAGCATCACCGAGACGAGGAGCGTCTCGACGCCGCGGACGGTGTGCCGCAGGCTGCGCCCGATCATCTGCGCGGAGTCGGCCACGAAGCGCGGGCGGTTCTGCTCGAGCCGGACGGACTCGTTGCGCGGCAACGGAACAGTGCTCATCGGGTGGCTCCGGTGGTCTCGAGCGGGCTGGTCGGGTCGGTGGTCGGGTGGCCCGTCAGCCGGAAGAACACGTCGTCCAGGCTGGCGGTGTGCAGGCTCACCCGGTCCACCGGGATCCCCTGCGCCGCAAGGTCGTTGAGCAGGTCGCGCACGGCGTGCGCGCTGGCGTCGGTGGGGACGCCGACGGTGAGCTGCGCCCGGTCACGGTGCACGACCCGCCCGGCCAGCTCGCACTCGGTGCGGTCGAACGCCTCGCCGTCGGGCAGGTGGAGGTCGAGCCGCTGCGGGCTGACCCGGCCCTTCAGCTCGGCCCCGGTGCCCTCCGCGACGAGGTGCCCGCCGTCCAGGACACCGATCCGGTCCGCCAGCTGCTCGGCCTCCTCCAGGTACTGGGTGGTGAGCAGCACGGTGACTCCGTCGCGCACCAGCTTGCGGACGACGTCCCACATGGCGAGGCGGCTGCGCGGGTCCAGTCCCGTGGTCGGCTCGTCCAGGAACACCACGCTCGGGATCCGGGTCAGCCCGACCGCGATGTCGAGCCGGCGGCGCATGCCGCCGGAGAAGGTGCGCACCGGCCGGTGCTGGGCGTCGGCGAGGTCGAACTGGGCGAGCAGCTCTTGGGTGCGGGCGAGTGCCGCGCGGCGGTCCAGGTGGTTGAGCCGGGCCATCAGCAGCAGGTTCTCGCGGGCGGTGAGCAGCTCGTCCACGGCCGCGAACTGACCGGTGGTGCTGATCAGGGCGCGGACGGCGTCCGCCGCGTGACGCACGTCGTGGCCGTTCACCCGGGCCGAGCCCGCGTCCGGCCGCACGAGCGTCGACAGCACGTTCACGAGCGTGGTCTTGCCGGCGCCGTTGGGCCCCAGCAGCGCGTAGACGGTGCCGCGCGGCACGGTCAGGTCGAGGTCGCTGAGCACCTCGACCTCCCCGAAGCGAACCCCGAGCCCACGGACCTCGATGGCGTCGGCCGGTGTGGGTGCTGCGGTCATGGTGGCCCCCTTCTGCCTCGGTTGCGACACGATCTGTGTATGTCGCACACTCAACTGTGTACGTTATACACACGCCTAGGGTTGGCGGTCAAGGACGATCGGGAGGAGCGCGCTGCGGATGCCGGACGAGGCCCACATCGAGGCGGTCGAGCAGCTGCCACGCGCCCTGCAGACCCTGTGGGGCCTGGGGACGCGGCCCCGGCCCGGGCCCAAGCCCGGGCTGAGCCTGGACCGCATCCTGGAGCGCGGCATCGCCATCGCGGACGCCGAGGGCCTGGACGCGCTGTCCATGAGCCGGCTCGCCAAGGAGCTCGGCTTCACCACAATGTCGCTCTACCGGTACGTCTCGAGCAAGGACGAGCTGCTGGTGCTGCTGGCGGACACCGCGACCGGCCCGCCACCGGTGATCGGTCCGGACGTCGTCGGCTGGCGGAACCGGCTCGCCGCGTGGGTGTGGGCCCAGATGGCTGGCCTGGCCGTGCACCCGTGGATCGTCCAGCTGCCGATCACCGGGGCACCCAACACGCCGAACACGTTGACCTGGGTGGACCAGGGACTGGCCGAGCTGGACGGCATCGGGCTCACCGAGATCGAGAAGGTGGGCGTGATCGGGCTGATCGCCAGCTTTGTGCGGCACGAGACGCTGATCCGGGCGGACATCACCGCCGCGGTGCGAGCCGCCATCGCGAAGGGGCAGCCCAGGACCCCGGACGACGTCGTGCTGGCCCGGCTCGTCGACCCGGCCCGCTTCCCGGCGCTGTCGGCGACCATCGCGGCGGGCGCCTGGTCGGACGACCAGGACCCGGACCTGGACTTCGGCTTCGGCCTCGAGCGCATCCTCGACGGAGTCGAGGCACTCGTTGTCCGACGCGCCACCTAGACTCGCCGCAGCGCGTCGTCGGGAGGGTGAGTGCCGGGTCGGATCAAGGCTGAGGTCGTCGCGGCCGTCAAGGAGCGGACGTCCATCGAGGACGTCGTCCGGGAGCACGTCACCCTGCGTCAGGGTGGTGTCGGTTCGCTCAAGGGGCTGTGCCCGTTCCACGACGAGAAGTCACCGTCGTTCAACGTGCGGCCGCAGCTCGGCGTCTGGCACTGCTTCGGCTGCGGCGAGGGCGGCGACGTCCTGTCCTTCGTGCAGAAGGTGGACCACCTCACGTTCAGCGAGGCCGTGGAGCGGCTCGCCGACCGGGCCGGCATCGCGGTGGAGTACGAGGAGGGCGGCGGCGCACCGCGCCGGCGCGAGGACGTCGGGCGGCGGACCCGGCTGGTCGAGGCCGGCCGGGTCGCCGAGCAGTGGTACGCCGAGCAGCTGGCGTCCGGCGCCGAGGCCGTACCCGGCCGCCGTTTCCTGGCCGAGCGCGGCTTCGACCGTGAGGCCGCGGCCCGCTTCACCGTCGGCTACGCGCCGCGCTCGGGCGAGGCGCTGACCCGGCACCTGCGCGACAAGGGGTTCACCGACGACGAGATCGTCACCGTCGGTCTGGCGGCTCGGGGCTCGCGCGGTCTCTACGACCGCTTCCGTGGCCGGCTCGTGTGGCCCATCCACGACGTCACGGGGGACTGCGTCGGCTTCGGTGCGCGGCGGCTGTTCGACGACGACCGCATCGAGGCGAAGTACCTCAACACCTCCGAGACACCGCTGTTCAAGAAGTCCCAGGTGCTCTACGGGCTCGACCTGGCCAAGAAGGCGGTCGCGACGCAGCGCCAGGCGGTCGTCGTCGAGGGCTACACCGACGTGATGGCCTGCCACCTGTCCGGCGTCGAGACCGCCGTCGCCACCTGTGGCACCGCCTTCGGTACCGACCACATCAAGGTGGTGCGGCGGCTGATGCGCGACGACGACGACGTGTACCCAGCTGAGGTCGTCTTCACGTTCGACGGTGACGCGGCCGGCCAGAAGGCCGCGCTGCGGGCGTTCGGCGAGGACCAGCGGTTCGTCTCGCAGACCTACGTGGCGGTCGAGCCGAACGGTCTGGACCCCTGCGAGCTGCGTCAGCAGCACGGTGACGAGGCGGTCCGCCAGCTCATCGCGAGCAAGGTGCCGCTCTTCGAGTTCGCGATCGCCACCACCATCGCGCGGTTCGACCTGAACACGGCGGTGGGGCGCGTCCAGGCACTGCGCGCCGCTGCCCCGGTGGTCGCCCAGATCAAGGACCGGTCGCTGCGCCCCGAGTACGCGCGCCGCCTGGCCGGGCACGTCGGGCTCGACGTCGAGGAGGCCCGGCGGGCCGTCGCCGCCGCCGGGCGCGCCGCGGAGTCCGCGCCCGATCGGGGACGCTCGAGCGTCGAGCTGCAGCCCGCGGCCCCCGACCAGGTGGTCGAGCGCCCGGTGGTCCCTCGCCCCGACCCGCGCGACCCGACGGTGGCCATGGAGCGGCAGCTCCTGCAGTGCGTGCTGCAGGCTCCTTGGGTGCTGGACACCACGGAGTTCGATGCCCTGGGGGAGGATGCCTTCACCGCCGAGATGCACCGCGTCGTGCACGTCGCGGTGCGCGGTCTCGGTGGCCTGGCGCAGGCCGGCGCGGGCTGGCACGAGCAGGTGGCCGCCGCGGTTCCGGACGACGTCCGCAGCTACGTGACGGACCTGACCGTGGCCGAGCTCCCCGTCGTCTCCGACGAGGGGCTGGCCCGGCTCGGGGCGTCGTTGCAGATCGAGATCGCCCAGCGCGATCTCGTGCGCCGCGAGCGGGACGTGCACAGCCGGATGCAGCGGCTGGACGCGGCGGGCGACGCGATCGGCTACAACGCCGCCCTGCGCGAGGCCCAGGTGCTGGTCGAGCGACGGCGGGCGCTCACCGCGCGCACGGACTGAGCGCACCGCCCCTCGGCACCCACCAGGCGTGTCCAACCTGTTGCGGAGATGTGATGCCCGGAGGAGCGGGCACCGCCTCGGGCCTGCTTACCCTTTCACCATGTCGTGGTGGCACCGCTCCGAGCGCGTCCTGCCGCTGCCGGCGATGGTCCGTGAGGGGCTGGGCCTGCCGCGGGGGGAGCGCGTGCTCGCGCACGCCCTGCGGCCGGACGGCGGCTGGGCCATCGCGACCACCAACGCGATGGTGCTGGTCGACCCGGTCGACGGTCCCGTCCCGGGCCCGGGGACGCCGTCGCTGCGCCGGTTGTGGCACGAGATCGCCGAGGCGTCCTGGGACCCGGACGCCCAGGCCGTTGAGGTCCGCTGGGCGGATGGCGACCCCGACACGACGATCGGCCTCAGCGAGCCGCTGGGCCGGTTCCCCGAGGTACTGCGCGAACGCGTGATGAGCACGTTCGTGCTGTCCCAGCGCATCCCGGTGCAGGGCCGGCGCGGCGTGACGGTCGCGGTGCGCCGTCATGCGGTGACCGGGTCGTTGTTCACCCAGACCGTGCCTGACCAGGGCGTCAGCACGCAGCGTCCGCCGGTCGCGGACCAGGTCGCCTCGCTGACCCGAGAGCTGGCGGAGCAGGCCGGTCTGTCGGTGTGATTCGGACCTCGCGATTTTCCTTGCTAGTGTTTGCGCCGCCGATCCCGCGTAGCTCAATGGCAGAGCATCCGACTGTTAATCGGACGGTTACTGGTTCGAATCCAGTCGCGGGAGCCAGCCTCAGGTGTCAGGCCCCCGTCCTGCGTGGACGGGGGCCTCGCACGTCCCGCTCCGGTCTCCCGTCGAGTTTGTTGGGCGCCCTACAGAACTCCGTCCGGGGTGTCGAAGAAGACAGGGACACCACTCACGGCATCGCGGGCGCCCCAGGTCCCGGACGTTGCCCGTACCCCGGGGACCAAGCGGCATGAGCGAGGCAGTCGCCGACGGCGCGCGACCGAGCGCCCGTGCGTGGATCCGCGCGCACGTGGTGCTGGTGTCCGCGTGCGTCGTGGTGTGGCTGCTGCCCCTGCCGAGCGAGCTGCGGGCCGCGGCGATGCTGCTGACCGGGCTGTCCACCTGCCTGGCGATGGTGATCGGACCGCGCCTGCACCGCCCGGACGACATGGTCACCTGGCGTCGCCTCCTGCTGGTCTGCGTGCTGTTCGCCATCGGTCCCGCGCTGCGGACGAACCCGGACGCAGGCGGGATCGCGGTGGCCCTGCCGGACTTCGTCCTGCTCCCGGGGTACCTGCTGCTGCTCGCCACGATGATGCGTGTGCTGCGCCTGCGCGGCGCCCGCGACGCCGACGCCGTGCTGGACGTCGCCGTGATCACCGGTGGCGCGACGCTGCTGTCGATCAGCTACCTCATCGCTCCCACCGTGGAGCAGGACCGCCTGCCGCAGTGGATCTCCGTGATGACCGCGGTCTACCCGGTGCTGGACGTCGTCGTGCTCGCCCTGCTGGTGACGCTGTCCTTCACCGCCGGTGACCGCGTCCCGTCCCTGCAGCTGATCCGCGCGTCAGCCATCTGCCTGCTCATCGGCGACCTCGGCTACGAGGTGCTGGCCCGGCGCGGGCTGCTGGCCGGCCCGGCCCTGCTCGACGTCCCGTTCCTGGTCTCGTTCGGCCTGCTCGGCGTGGCGGCGCTGCACCCCTCGATGGTGCGGTTGACCGCCGGCCGCCAGCAGCAGGTCCAGGCGTGGTCCTGGCAGCGGTTGCTGGTGCTGGTCCCGGCGCTGCTCGTGCCGTCCCTGCTCATCCTGCCGGACGCGAACCTGCCGCTGGCCGTCCGCTGGGTGCAGGCGGTGGGCACGGCGGCGCTGATGGGCGCGATCCTGGTCCGCGCCGGTCGAGCCGTCGGGCAGCAGACCCGCTCGCGGCAGGTGTTCGAGCAGATGGCCACGCACGACGCGCTGACCGGCCTGGCCAACCGTGGCGCGGTCAGCGACCGACTCGACGAGCAGCTCGACCTGGGTCGCGCCGTCAACGTGCTGTTCCTGGACCTGGACGGGTTCAAGCTGGTCAACGACTCGTGGGGCCACGCGATCGGTGACGAGCTGCTCCAGCAGGTCGCGGAGCGCATGCGCGGCGTGCTGCCGGGCCAGGTGCTGGTCTCCCGGGCCGGTGGCGACGAGTTCATCCTCGTGCTGCCGGTCCGCCGACAGGACCCCGACGGCCTGGTGTTCGCCGAGAACGTCATCGCCGAGCTGTCCCAGCCGTACCTGCTGTCGGTCGGCGAGGCCACGATCACCTGCTCGATCGGGATCGCGTCGTCGTCCGCCCTGGTCAAGCGCGGCGCCAGCGACCTGATCCGGGACGCCGACACCGCGATGTACCGGGCCAAGGACGCCGGCCGCAACCGGGCCGTGGTCTACGAGCCGTCGATGGGCGCGCTGGTGCGCGGCCGGGTCGAGCTGGACCGCGCGCTGCGCCAGGCCATGGGCCGCGGCGAGCTGGACGTCGCCTACCAGCCGATCGTCGACCTGGTCACCGGGCACCTGCTGGGCTTCGAGGCGCTGGCCCGCTGGAACCGGCCGGACGAAGGCCCCTCGACCCCGGACGTCTTCATCGCCGCCGCCGAGGAGAACGGCCTGATCCTGCCGATCGGCGACTTCATCCTGGGTCGCGCCCTCGACGAGCTGCTGACCTGGCGCTCGACATCCCCCCGCGAGATCAGCGTGAACGTGAACGTGTCGGGACGCCAGCTGCAGGACCCGCAGTTCACCGGACGGGTGCTCGCCGCCCTGGCCCACCGCGACCTGCCGGCGTGCTCGCTGCGGCTGGAGGTCACCGAGTCCACGCTCGTCGGGGACGACGCCGTCGCCGTCCAGTCACTGCGTGACCTGGAGCGCGCCGGGGTGCGCGTCTCCGTCGACGACTTCGGCACCGGCTACTCCTCGCTGAGCTACGTCAGCAAGCTGCAGGTCCACGAGGTCAAGATCGACCGCTCGTTCGTGGCCGGTCTCACGACCCGCCCCGAGGACCACGCGATCGTGCGGGCGACCGCCGCCATGGCCCAGGCCCTGGGGCTGGACGTCGTCGCCGAGGGCATCGAGACGCGCGAGCAGAGCCAGTCGCTCGTCGAGCTCGGCATCACCCGCGGGCAGGGCTGGTGGCTCGGGCGACCGTTGCCGGCCAGCGGAGCCGCCGAGCTCGTCGGTCAGCTGTGGACGCCGGCCGTCAACGTGGCGATGGGGCTGCCCCCGGCCCCTCGTCCGTCGTCCGACTGACGCCTTCGCGCAGGTCGATGGTGGACGGCGCGGGATCGCGCAGGTCGATCTCGGCCGGTACCGGCGTGGTGTACGCCCAGTAGCCCTGGCTGTCGACCATCTCGTACGAGACGTCGGCCACCACCGCGTCGGCGATCCGCTTGACGGCCCGGGGGACGTGGAAGCCCTCCATGTTGCGCTGCGGGACGTCGAGCACCAGGACGCCGCCGCGCGGGCCCAGCGTGCTGGCGACCGTGCCGACGATGAGCTGGAACGCGCCGCCACCCTGCTCGCTGGGCCGCACCCCGACGAAGCCGATGTACCAGCACTGCCCGGCCGCGTACTCCCGCGGCCAGCGGGCCTCGAAGAACTCGGGGGAGACCAACGGCATCGAGCGCAGGTCGTTGGACAGGGACGCGATGCCGGCCACCACGCCGTCCGGCCGGACCGCCAGGTAGATGGTGACGCGCTCGTCCGCCATGACCGCGTCGAACTCCTCGCGGGTCATCACGTGCCGCTGGATCGCGGCTGACCGCAGCTCGGCGAAGGAGTCGCTGTAGGCGTCCCAGGTGCGCTCGCGCAGCTCACCGTCGACGACGGTCTGGACGATCAGCTCAAGTCCGAAAGGCATAGCGGCAACCTAGCCCCGGATCGCCGCCAACCGGGTCGACGTTGCGCCTCTCGTGTGACGGATGTGGCTGCTTTGTGACCGGCCAGCACCGGATCCTCGATGGGCCGACGTATCACCGCACGCCCCAGCCGGGTCATCTCCTGGAGAGACCACGTGAAGGGAACCAGCCATGACCACCACCGAACGCAGCCTCGCCGTCGCCGGCGGGGTGCTGGGCGGACTGCTCGCAGCCGCGCTCGGCGTCCCCGCCGCGATGGCCGTGGAGAGCGCCGCCGTGCGGCGCAACCGCCGTCGCACGCTCGCCATGCGAGCGCTCGCTCAGCCGAACGAGCGCGCGGCCTGACCCTTGGCCGGTCGGGTCGCCAGCAGCCGCTGGGCGATACGGCCCTGGGCGGCGAGCGGCAGGTCGCGCAGGTCCACCACGTTGTCGCCGTGCTCGTTGGGCTCGGTCTGGGTGCATGAGCTCTGCTGGGGGGACATGGCGTCTCCTGACGACGGTGCGGTGGAGCGAGCCGATGACCCGCCGTGGTGTGGACGGTCGCGCTCAACGGCTGCTGGCCGCGGCTGCGTCCCATCCAGGTGGTTCAGCACTGAACGGGCCCGTTCTGTTCCCGACATCTCAGAGGGATCTGAGAGTCCGCGTGCCACGATCCCGGTGTGGACTCGAACGCGCAGGGCACCGCCGGACCGCGCGTCCTCGTCGTCGAGGACGACCGGCAGCTGTCCGCCATGCTCGCCGAGCTCCTGACCGACGAGGGGTACCAGGTGGACGTCGCCCGCGACGGGCAGCGGGGCCTGCACCTGGCCCTGACGCACCGACCGGACGTGCTCGTGGTGGACCGTGGGCTGCCCGCGATCGAGGGGCTCGACCTCGTGCGACGGCTGCGCCGGCAGGGCATCGCGGCCCCCGTGCTGGTGCTCACCGCCCGCGGCACCGTCCGCGACCGGGTCGAGGGCCTGGACGCCGGCGCCGAGGACTACCTGGTCAAGCCCTTCGACGTCGACGAGCTGCTCGCCCGGTTGCGCGCGCTGCTGCGCCGGCACGGCGAGGTGGCCGAGAAGCTCGCGCTGGGGGAGTCCCGCCTGCTGGTGGCCGACCGCCGGGTGGTCGACGGGCCGCACGGTCCGGTCGACCTCTCGCCGCGGGAGTGCGGCCTGCTGGAGGTGCTGGCCCGCCGTCCGACCCGCGTGTTCACCCGCGAGGAGCTGCTGGACCGGGTGTTCGACGACGCGGACACCCCCGGCGCCGTCGACACCTACGTCTACTACCTGCGCCGCAAGCTCGGCCGCGACGTCGTCCGCACCGTGCGCGGCAGCGGGTACCGGATGGGGTCCGCGTGAGCTCCCGGGCGACCGACCCGGACGAGGCGCTGCTGCGCCGGGCCGCCCGCACCGTCGCCGTGCAGACCGCCGCCGCCGTAGCGCTCGTCGTCCTGGTCATGGCCGGTTCGGTGCTCCTGCTCGACGAGCGCCAGCAGCACCGGCAGGCGGACCAGAGCGCTCGGAGCGCCTGGGCAACCGCGGACGACGTCCGGGACCCGCCCGCCGGCACCTGGCTGATCGCCCTCGGCACCGGCGGAGAGCGCGAGGTCACGGCCGGCGCGCCGGACGGGCTGGACGACCTCGACCCGGCGAGCCTGCCCGACGGCGTCACCCGGCTCGAGCGCGACGACCGAGAGCTCGTGGTGTGGACGGGTCAGCGCGACATCGGGCGGGTCAGCGCCGTCTACGACCTGACACCTCGGGAGTCCGAGGAGCGCCGCCTGCTCGCCTCGCTCGGGATCGCTGCGCTCGTCGGCGTCCTCGGGGCGGCGGCGGTCGGCGCGATCATCGGACGGCGCGCCGTCAAGCCGCTCGCCGAGGCGCTCGCGTTGCAACGACGCTTCGTGGCCGACGCCAGCCACGAGCTGCGCACCCCCACGACCGTGCTGTTCACCCGGGCGCAGCTGCTGCGCCGCCACCTGCGTGGCGTCGTCCCGGAGGAGCGGGTCGGTGAGGTCGACCGCTTGGTGGACGACGCCCGCAACCTCGGCGGGGTCGTCAACGACCTGCTGCTGTCGGCCGAGCTGGACCACCGACCGCAGGGTGGGGAGGACGTCGACGTCGCTGCACTCGCCGTCGACGTCACGACGAGCCTGCAGGCGCTCGCGGACCCGCGCGGTATCGGGCTGACGGTGCACGTCGGCCGGGAACCGGCCGTGGTGCGCGGCGCCGAGGCGGCGTTGCGCCGGGCGCTGACCTCGTTGCTGGACAACGCGATCGCGCACTCCGACGACGGTGGCCGGGTAGTGGTCGACGTCGCCGTCGACGCGGCGGCCGTGCGGCTGAGCGTGGCCGACGCCGGCGACGGCATCGACCCGCGCGAGGCGCACCGGCTGCTGGCCCGGTTCAGCCGGGGCACGACGGGCGACGCGGGCCGCCGGTTCGGCCTGGGGTTGTCCCTGGTCGCCGAGGTCGCCCGGGCGCACGGGGGCACGTTGCTGGTCGAAGGTGAGCCCGGCCAGGGTGCGACCTTGACGCTGCGACTGCCTCGGGCGCCGCGTCCCGCGCTCTGAGAAACCTCCGAGAGCGTCAACTGATGCTGGCGGCACCAGGCGGTGGACCGTCCGGGTCCGCCGCGACGAGGGGACGCGCATGCTCGACACGATCTTCGGCCTGCCCATGCACCCGTTGGTGGTCCACGCGACGGTCGTCGTGGTGCCGACGGCCGCTGTCGCCGTGGGTACGGCTGCCGCCTGGCCGCGCTTCCGGCGCTGGGCCGGTCCGCTGCCACTCGTGCTCTCGCTCCTCGCGGTGGTGCTCGTGCCGCTGTCCACCAGCTCGGGGGAGTCGCTGGAGCGTCGCGTCCCGCAGACCGCCCTGCTGCGCGAGCACACCCAGATCGCCGACGGGTTGCTCGTCTGGGTCATCGTCCTGGCGGTCGCTGCCGCCGCGCTCCACGCGGTGCAGTGGATCCACGGTTCCGACCCCGAGGTGCGCTGGCACGCACGGTTCGGCTGGGCCAGATCCGTTGTGCTGCAACGCGCTCGGTTGGTCAGCGCGGTCGTCGCGGTGCTCACCGTGGTCGGTGTGGCCGGCACCGTCGTGCAGGTCGCCCGCATCGGGCACAGCGGCGCGAAGGCCGCGTGGTCCACGAAGGCCGAGGCTCAGCCGAGGTAGGGAGGCGAGCCGATACTCTCGTCCCGACGACCGCCGAGCAGGGCCGGACGTCGGGGCGGTAGCTCAGCCGGTCAGAGCAGCGGACGCATAGTCCGCTCGGATCCTTCTCGGCTGCCCCCCGAGCGTTGATGCCTGGCCCGTCCGATGCGCGGCCGGGTCCAATGCTCCGAGCGCAGGGCCGCCGGTTGGTCAGGGCTTTCGCCTGGTTCTGTCGACCTGCGGACCGCATGCGGACGGACGCGCGTGGCTCTGATCCTACTGAGGCGGAGTTCCCGCTTGACCAAGGCATGCTTAACCGTCGGCCAACTCCCCGACTACCGTCTCGTGAAGTATTTCTCCGGTACTGGTCTCCTTTGGCCAGCCGTTCTGGCTATTGGCCGCCATGGCCACCGCCCTGTGGCCGCGACACGTTCTAGTATCCGCACATGAGCTATGCGGCCACTGTGCTAACGGTGATGATCTCTTCACCAGGCGACTGCGCCTCCGAGCGAAGGGTGATAGAGGATCAAATCCGCGCTTGGAACAGCCTACACAGCACAACTTCCGGCACAATTCTGAGACCGTGGCGCTGGGAGTTGGACTCCGCCGCTATTTTAGGTGAGCCAGCCCAGGACGCTATCAACGCACAAGCGGCACTATGCGACATTGTGGTGGCCGTATTCCACAGTCGTCTTGGAACGCCGACGAAGGAACACGAATCTGGCACCGCCGAGGAAGTACTGCTAGGCCTTTCGGCGCGCAAGCCGACACATATCTACTTTTCAGAAGCGTCCCATCCGGGAGACGTTGCTGAGGGTCAACTCAAAGCGCTCCGCAAATTTCGCAAGAGAGTCGACAAGATGGGGCTGAATGGTACCTTTTCATCGCCTGAAGGATTGGGCTATCACGTCCAGCAGGCGCTTGTACTCGACGTCGAGAAGTTGACTCGTGCTAGGACGGACTCCCCGACGAGGTCGGCAGCGGCCGACACGGCCGACCCTTCGCCTTGCGCAGAGGAGATAGTTCAGGAGGCCATCCTGGAGAAGTTGGCACTGGGACGCCATGTCTTCTTCGGGTTTCGATCGAATTCTCCAGCCGATGATATCGGAATACTGGAAGTGAAGAATAGTTCAGCTGGTGGCATTCGGTCTTTCGTAGTTCTTGAGGGAAAGGTAATAGACGGCAATTCATACGTATGTAGCTTTGCGCCCTCAGAGCATCAGGATTACGCTAGAGAAATCGGCGTCGGCAATATGATCCAAGTTATTGGAAACTGGTATAGGTATGTGGATGGCGAGCGTCAGCCGTTCATCATGACACCCGAGCTCAACTCGAGGGCGCAGGTAGAGGCCTATTGGATGGACGCACTTGGCGGTCTCTGGTCAACGGATAACAGAGGCGGGATACCGCAGCTTGTCGGACCTACGAGATAGGAATCGCTGGCGCGGAGGCGACACCTCTGGGGAGCTTGGCCCGCCTCAGTCTGATCTACCCGAACCGGTAGGCGTCTAGCAGTATGTGTAGCCCTTCGCGTCGCCCCAGGCGCTGAGGCGACGAGTGCGCCCAAGGGCGTGCCGCAGGCACGCCTGGTCGCCGTCGTTGTTAGATGTGTTAGGTGCGGTCTGGAAACGCATAGACGACGAGTTGGTTCCCTTGCCGGTGCTCGCTCCAGGGACCTGCCCGGCCCGAGCTTCGTGGTCGGGAACTTGTAGGCGTGTCGCTTGCTTGTCGCGCAACGTCAGCCGGTGATCGTTTTCCTGGTCTTGCTCGTGTTCGTGAGCCGGACCCACTCGGCGTTGAGCTTTGCAGTTCGTCACAGGCAGCTCGCCCCAGGCGAGTCGTACTGCACCTTCGAGATGCGCACCCCGCCCGTCGTAGCGTCAGCGTGCGTGGTCAGAGCCACGGTGGAGTTTGTGGGGGTGTCAGGACGGCGGCGGTGAGCAGGCGGCGCATGTGATCCTCCGGAAGCGTTTGGGCGCGGCGAATCGAAGCTAGCCACCCGGCTGCGAGATCGCCGGAACTTGGACCAACTGGTTGAGCTCGGTGGAGCACGCCTGCACCGTGACTGTTCCGGCGTAGCTATCCGACGACCTGACCCTAAAGTCGCCGGTTCGTGGAGGCCAGCTCAAGACTAAGGGCAGCGGTCGAACGTCCCGCGACCGCGCGCCTCGGGGTCTCGGCGGTATCGTCGCCCAGCGTGACGGGGATGTCCAGCGGCCGAGGACCTCAAGCACACGCGCGCCAGCCTGCACATCCGGCAAGGGACACTCGTCCGTGGCCATCACGCTGGACCGCTACGGTTTCTTGTACCCGGGCGACGTCCACCAGTTCGTCGACAGGTTGGGCGAGGCGGCTACCCGGGCCGGTGCGGACTACCTGCGGACCAGGGAGGCCGCTCGTGTGGTTGACCTGGGTCGTCGCGGTGGGTTGACGCCGTCTGACCTGGGCTCTTGTAGTTGACGGGGCGGTAGCTCAGCCGGTCAGAGCAGCGGACTCATAATCCGTCGGTCGTGGGTTCGAGCCCCACCCGCCCCACCCGAGAAACCGCGAGGACGGCGCCTCCGGCTGCGGCGCGTCGGCGTGCATTCTGTCGCTGCGCCCCTAGGGTCGGCCTCGTGATCTTGATCCTGATCATCCTCGCGATGCTGTGGTTCGCTGCCGGCACCGTGATCGCTGGTTTCCTCGGCGGCTGCGAGCGCCTGGATGCGATGCACCGGCGACCCCATGGTGCGAGCTAGCGCTGCGGAGACCGCGTGATCGGCCGAAGAGGGCTCGCCAGCACGCCGGGGTTCCGGGACGAAGGGCTCCCGTGGTGAGGTGACGATGGCACTGCCCACCGAAGGGAAGACGCGGAATGGGATCCATCGAGTCACGGGTGGACGCGCTCGTCGCCCAGATGACGCCGACCGAGAAGGCGGCTCAGCTCACCCAGTACTTCTACTTCCGGCTGCCCGCCGGGGCTGAGCCGCCCGCCGGCTTCGAGGCGGACGCCCAGCCGTTGATGGTGGAGTCGGCGCTGCGGGCCGGCGGGGCGAGCTCGCTGCTCTTTGTCACTGATCCGGCCGAGATCAACCGGCTGCAGCGGATGGCCGTGCAGGGCAACCGCCTCGGCATCCCGGTGCTGTTCGGTTTCGACGTCATCCACGGGCTCCGCACGATCTTGCCGGTGCCGATTGCGATGGCGGCCTCCTGGGACCCGGAGACCGTGGAACGAGGGCAGGCCGTGGCTGCCCGTGAGGCCCGCGCCGTCGGCATCCACTGGACCTTTGCACCCATGGTGGACATCGCCCGCGACCCGCGGTGGGGCCGGATGGTCGAGGGCGCCGGCGAGGACCCGTTCCTGGGCGCGGCGGTGGCGGCCGCCCAGGTGCGGGGGTTCCAGGGCACGGAGCTCGGCGCCCCCGAGCGGGTCATCGCTGGTCCGAAGCACTTCGCCGGCTACGGCGCCGCGCTCGGCGGCCGGGACTACGACGAGGTCAACCTCTCCGACTCCGAGCTGTGGAACGTGTACCTCCCGCCGTTCGCCGCCGCGGTCGCGGCCGGTGCCGGCAACGTGATGACCGCGTACATGCCGCTGAACGGGATCCCGGCCGGCGGCAACCACTGGCTGTTCACCGAGGTGCTGCGGGAGACCTGGGGCTTCGAGGGTTTCGTCGTCAGCGACGCGAACGTCGTGCGGAGCCTGGTCAACCACCGCTTCGCGGTCGACCTGCCCGATGCGGCGGCACGGGCGGTGAACGTCGGGGTGGACCTGGAGATGGCGATCGCGGACCCGGCGTTCGCGCACCTGCCCGAGGCGCTCGACTCCGGTGCGGCGAGCGCGCAGGCCGTGGACGCCAGCGTCCGGCGGGTGCTCGAGGCCAAGATCCGGCTGGGTCTGCTGGACGACCCGTACGTCGACGAGGACCGCGCGCGTGAGGTGCTCGCCGATCCCGCGCACCGGGACGTGGCCCGCACGGCGGCGGAGCGTTCCGCGGTCCTGCTGCGGAACGAGGGTGACCTCCTGCCGCTCGACATCAGCACCCTCGGCTCGGTGGCCGTGATCGGGCCGTTGGCCGATTCCCGTCGCGACATCCTCGGGCCGTGGGTGTTCGACTTCGACCTGGACGAGACGGTCACGGTGCTCGACGGCCTGCGCGCCCGAGCGGGCGACGCACTTCGGGTCGACTACGCCCAGGGTGTGCCGGTCGTCCAGCGCGAGTTCGCCTCGATGTTCGACATGTTCGGGCGGAACCGGCCGCAGGACCCCGAGGGCTTCGACGAGGAGGCCGAGCTCCGCCGGGCCGTCGACCTGGCCGCCGCCGCCGACGTCGCGGTCGTGGTGGTCGGCGAGTGGCAGAACATGATCGGCGAAGCGGCCTCGCGGTCGTCGCTGGACCTGCCCGGACGCCAGCTCGAGCTGCTGCAGGCCGTGGTCGGGACCGGCACGCCCGTGGTGCTCCTCGTGATGAACGGGCGTCCGCTCGACCTGCGGTGGGCCGCGGAGCACGTGCCGTCGATCCTGGACATCTGGTACCCCGGAACCCGCGGCGGCGAGGCCGTGGCGAACCTGCTCTTCGGCGACGTCGCGCCCGGCGGCAAGCTGCCGTTCACCTGGCCGCGGACGGTCGGGCAGGTGCCGATGATCTACTCCCACTCCAGGTCCCACGAGCCGGAGAAGCAGGCGCAGCGCTACTGGGACGAGGTCAGCACCCCCCTGTTCCCGTTCGGTTTCGGGCTCGGCTACGGCCGGATCGAGTACAGCGCCCTGGTCGTGGATCCGCCGACGGTGCCGACGCAGGGCACGGTCACGGTGTCGGTCGACGTCACCAACACGGGGGAGCGCGCGGGCGACGAGGTGGTGCAGCTCTACCTGCACCAGCGGTACGGGTCCGCTTCCCGCCCGGTCCGCGAGCTCAAGGGCTTCCAGCGCATCCGCCTCGAGGCGGGGCAGTCCCGCACGGTCCAGTTCACGGTCGGCCCGGACGAGCGGCGGTACTGGAACGCCGCCGTCCGGGACTGGGTGGGCGAGCCCACGACCTTCGACATCTGGGTCGGCGGCGACTCGGACGCCCCGCTGGTCGGAGAGCTCACGGTCACCGAGGACTAGCGACCTCAGCCGCGCGCCAGCGCGACGGTGAGGTCGAGGACGACGTCCGGGTCCTGGAGCCGGTCACCGTAGAGCTCGCGGATCTGGCCCATGCGGTAGCGGACGGTCTGCGGGTGCACGTGCAGCACCGCTGCGACGTCGTCCCGCCGACCCTGGTGCAGCAACCACTCGCGGAGCGTCTCGGCGAGCCGCTCGGCGGTGCTCGGTCGCACGCCGTCCAGCGGCGCGAGGGCGCGGCGGCGCAGGTCGGCCAGCGCCGCGGGGTCGCTGCTCACGACGAGCGCGGCGAGGTGCTGCTCGGTGTCGACCGCTGCCTCGCCCTGGCCGGGCTGATCGATGAGGCCGAGCCGTCGGGCGCGCAGCACCCGCAGGTACGACTCCCGGACGTCGGCCCACGGTCGGGCCGGTCCGGCGGTGGCGTCGTGGCCCTGCAGGGTGCGCAGGAGCGCGCGCCGACGCGGCCCGTCGGCGTCCGGCACGAGCAGGACGCCGAGCTCGGACTCGTCCTCGTCCGCCTGGAGGTCGGGCAGGTCCTCGTCCGGGCGCAGGGTGCGCGGATCGAGGGCGGTCAGCAGGGTGCGGACCCGCCCAGCCGGCAGGACGACGGCCGTGAGCGTGCGCGGGGGTGCCCAGTCAGCGCGCTCGGCCGCGGCGGCCAGGCGGTCGACCGGGTCGCCACGCAGCAGGCTGTGGCCGAGGCGCTGCAGGTACCGCTGTCGAACCCGCCCCGTGGTCGCCAGCTCGTCGGTGTGGCCCGCGACGCTGGCGGCGGACAGCTCGTCGATGTAGGCGAACACGAGGCCGGCGAACTTCGAGACGGTGCCGGCCGGCAGGCCCGCGTCGACGGCGGTCGCCGACAGGTCGCGCCAGGCGACGCGGGCGCCGACCCGATAGGCGGCGAGCAGGGCGTCCATGCTGCGCCCTCCGCGCGCCTCACCTCGGCCCAGTGCGTAGGCGCCCTCGAGGGCCGGTGCCATCGGCGTACCGGGGTCACCGGCCCGCGGCTGCCCGGCCAGGTTCAGGAACCCGCCGAGTGCGAGCTGCACCGCGGCCTGGATGGTGGCGCCCATCGGACCGGTGAACGCGCCGGCGTACCCAGGCACCTCCTCCGTGATCGCCCGGACCGTGTCCTCGGCGACCGCGGCAAGTCGGGACCGCAGGAGGTCGAGCGTGTCCTGGCCGAGCTCGAGCTCGGCCGCGCCACGTGCGGTGTGGCTGGGCTGCTGGGACGCGTCGTTCTCACTCATTGTTCGCTCCGCACAGTTTTGAGCCGTTGATTCACTTCCTGCGGTCATGAACTTACTCGCAGCGGGGCGCACCCTAGGTACATGGCCACTCTCTTGCGTGACCCCGGTGCCGCCGGCGGACCGCGACGCGGCTTGCGCGACCGGCTCTGGCGGGTGGCGGAGGCCGCGGCGTACCCACGTACCCCGGCGGACTACCTCGACATGTTCCGACCGCTGCGCGCCGGAGCGGACCTGCGCGCCCGCGTCGTCGAGGTCCGTCCCGAGACCGCGGACGCCGTGACCGTCGTGCTCCAGCCAGGGGCCGCCTGGCGCGGTCACCGGCCCGGCCAGTACGTCCGGGTGGGGCTCGACGTGGACGGCGTCCGGCTGTGGCGCTCGTACTCGCTCACCTCCGTGCCCGGCTCCGCCGACGGCCTCATCACGATCACCGCGCGGGCCGTGCCGGACGGCCTGGTCAGCGCCCACCTGGCCCAGCACCTGCGACCGGGCCAGCTGGTGCAGATCGACCAGGCCCTCGGCGACTTCGTGCTGCCCGACCCGGCGCCGGGCAAGGTCCTGTTCATCACCGGCGGCAGCGGCATCACCCCCGTGATGGGGATGCTGCGCGCCGGCCTCGACCGGCTGGACGACGTGGTGCTCGTGCACTCCGAGGCCAGCGCGGACGCCGTGATCTTCGGCGCCGAGCTGCGGTCCCTCGCCGATGCGGGGCGGCTGCGGCTGGTGGAGCAGCACACCGACGAGCACGGCCGGCTGGACGTCGCCGAGCTGGCGGCCCTGGTCCCCGACCTCGCCGAACGGCAGACGTGGGCGTGCGGCCCGGCCGGGCTGCTCGACGCGATCGAGGATCACTGGTCGACCCTCGGCCCGGACCAGCTGCACACCGAGCGGTTCCGTACCGCGCTCGCCGCACCGGGGGACGGCGGCACGCTGACCTTCAGCGGCAGCGGGACCGTACTCGAGGTGGACGGCGCCACCCCGATCCTGGACGCCGGCGAGCAGGCCGGCCTGCTGATGCCCTCGGGTTGCCGGATGGGGATCTGCTACTCGTGCGTCCTGCCGCTGCGCGAGGGGACGGTGCGCGACCTGCGCTCCGGCGACCTGACCACCGCCGCGCCCGGTGACGGCGTGCTCATCCAGACCTGCGTCTCGGCTGCGGCCGGGGCCTGCGACATCGACCTGTGACGGAGGACCAACCATGACCGTGATGCAGAGCAAGGCCGTGAGCCCGGTCGCGCACCTGACCGCCGAGGACGTCGAGGAGATCGGCCGGCGGCTCGACGCGATCCGCGCGGACGTCGTCGCCGCCCGCGGCGCCAGCGACGCGGCGTACATCCGACGGGTGATCGACGTGCAGCGCAAGCTCGAGCTCTCCAGCCGCGGGGTGCTGCTGTTCTCGCTGTTCCCGCCCGCCTGGTTCGTCGGCACGGTGGGACTGTCGGTGGCCAAGATCCTGGAGAACATGGAGATCGGCCACAACGTCATGCACGGCCAGTGGGACTGGATGCGTGACCCCAAGATCCACTCCACCACCTGGGAGTGGGACAACGCCTCGCCGTCCGAGCAGTGGAAGCACTCGCACAACGAGCTGCACCACACGTACACCAACGTGATCGGCCGGGACAACGACCTGGGCTACGGCATCATGCGGGTCGACGAGGACCAGCGCTGGTACCCGATCTACCTTGCCCAGCCGCTGTGGAACTTCCTCAACGCCTGCTTCTTCGAGTACGGCATCGCGGCGTACGACCTCGAGCTGGGCAAGAACCTGCGCTCGAAGAAGCGCCGGCAGAGCCCGGAGTTCAAGGCCCGGACCCGCCAGGTGCTGAAGAAGATCCGCAGCCAGGTCACCAAGGACTACGTCGTGCACCCGCTGCTGTCCGGCCCGTCGTTCCTGCACACGTTGGGCGCCAACGCGACGGCCAACCTCGTCCGCAACCTGTGGACCCACTCGGTGATCATGTGCGGGCACTTCCCCGAGGGTGTGCAGACCTTCGAGCGGCACTCGATCGATGGCGAGACCCGCGGCGAGTGGTACCTGCGCCAGATGCTCGGCTCGGCGAACATCTCCGGCGGCCGGGCGATGCACATCATGACGGGCAACCTCTCGTACCAGATCGAGCACCACCTGTTCCCCGACCTGCCGAGCAACCGCTACCAGGAGATCGCGCCGCAGGTGCAGGGCATCTTCGAGGAGTACGGCCTGACCTACACGACCGGCCCGCTGCCGAAGCAGGTCGCGTCGGCCTGGTCCAAGGTCATCCGCCTCGCCCTGCCCAACCGGTAGCCCTCCGGACGATTGACAACCCCTGCCTTCCCCTGCGTACCATGGTGGCCAATGTGACACCGGTGTCAGAAAGTTCGAACCTCGAGCGGCAAGCGACCGCTCACGGAGCAGGACCCGCTCTGGCGCAACGGGATCAATCGCACACAGGAGGAAGCGGTGCAGGGATCGTGAGTCGTCGACTGGTCGCGGGTCTGGACCTGGGCAGCACCGGGCTCAAGGTGCTCGTCGTGGACGAGGACGGCGCGGAGGTGCTCGTCCGGCAGTGCCCGACGCCGTGGCGCCAGGGTGCCAACGGGACCACGGAGATCGACGCCACGAGCCTCGTCGACAGCGTGCGCCAGCTGCTCACTGCCGCCGCCGCGCAGCTGCGCAAGAGCCCGGGCGAAGCCGACGCGTCCGTTGCCGCCCTGGCCGTGTCGGGCATGGGGGAGACCGGCTTCCTGGTGGATCGTCGGGGGCAGGCCGTCGCGCCGGGCTTCGCCTGGTTCGACCCGCGCGGGGTCGACCAGATCGACGCGCTGCCGATCGTCCTCCGGGCCCAGTTCGCCGGCCGGACGGGGCTGCCCGCCGGCGCCCAGGTCTCGGTCGCGAAGCTGCTCCACCTGCGGGACGCGGGCCTGGACCTGCGCGGCCTGCGCTGGTTCAACCTTCCCGAGTTCGTCGCCGCGGCCCTCGGGGCGGACGAGGTCAGCGAGTACTCGCTCACCTCACGGACCGGCCTGATCGACCAGGACACCGGGCAGCCCTGGCCCGAGCTCCTCGAGCACCTCGGAGTCGGTGCCGACCTGCTGCCCCCGCTCGTCGAGGCGGGCGCCAACCTCGGCGTCGCCGACGCGGACTGGGTCCCCGCTGGCTTCGACGGTGCGCGGGTCACGGTGGCCGGCCACGACCACCTGGTCTCGGCGGTCTCCGCCGGCGCGATCCCTGACGACCGCTACCACGTCTCGATGGGCACGGCCGAGGTGCTGCTGCGCGTCCTGGACGAGCCGCTGCCGTTCGCGGCCCGGGCCCGGCTGGCCGACCACCTGATCAACTGCGTGCGCCATGTCGTGCCAGGCAAGACGGTGGTCGTCGCCGGCGTGAAGACGGGGCTGCTGATGCGCCGCGCCCTGCTGCTGTCCGGGATCTCCGACCACGAGGGCCGCGACCGGCTGGACCGGGAGGCCTCCGCGCTCCCGCTCGACGGCGAGCTCGGCGACGGCGCCGTCGACGTCCGCGGTGCTCGCAACGACGACGGCGTGCTGTCCCTGACCGTCCGCGGTGACGGCGTCACCAGCGCGGAGCTGTTCAACGCCGTCCTGCGACACGGCAACGACGAGGTCCAGCTGCTCATCGAGGCCATGGACGCCGAGATCCCGCCCGCCCGCTCGACGCTGCTCACCGGCGGCTGGGCCGCGATGAAGAGCGTGCAGCGCGCACGCAGCACCGTCCTGCCCGGACTGATCGTGTCCGACCGCGCGCAGGACACGGCCTACGGAGCGGCGATGTTCGCCCTGGGCCTCCTCCAGACCACGAGCACCTGCTCGAACACCTGATGAATCGGAGAACCGCAATGAACGAACTCACGACGCTCGAGCGACGGGCCATGGCCGCCATCTCGACCGACTCGGGACGGATGCTGATCGTCGCCGCTGACCAGCGCAACGGGATGAAGGCCGTGATGACCGACGCGCCGGACGGGCCCGGCTCCGTGACGCTGGAGCAGCTCGCGGCCGCGAAGTCCGACCTCGTGCGGTACCTGGGCAACGAGGCGCCGGCGATCCTGCTCGACCCGGAGGTCGCGCTGCCCGCCCTGGTGGACGACGGGACGCTCGCCCGCGGAACGGCTCTCGTCGTCGGCATGGACGCCTCGGGCTTCGAGACGGTCGACGGCCTGAAGTACACGCACTTCGTCGAGGGAGTGACCGCCCGGACGGTGCGCGAGCTCGGCGGCGACGTCGCCAAGATGCTCTGGTACCTGCGGCCGGACAAGCAGGACGCCCAGTCCCGGGTGGGCGACGAGATCCGCGACCTGGTGAAGGCCTGCGAGGCCGAGGGGCTGCTGCTCATCGTCGAGATCCTCACCTACCGGCTCGAGGGTGAGAGCGAGGCCGACTACCAGGCGGCGTTCCCGCAGCTGGTGGCCGACGCCGCGCGCATCAGCGTCGAGTGCGGCGCCAAGGTGCTGAAGCTTCCGTACCCCGGCTCGGCCGAGGCCAGCGCTGCCGTCACGGCGGCTGCCGCAGGCGTGCCGTGGGCCGTGCTCTCGGCCGGCGTCGACCACGAGACGTTCATCAAGCAGGTGGCGATCGCCGTCGCCAACGGCGCCAGCGGGGCGATGGCGGGCCGCTCGCTGTGGAAGGACAGCCTCGCGGTGTCGCCCGAGACCCGGGAGGACCTGCTGACCACCCGGGCCCTGCCCCGCCTGCGCGAGCTCGCGGCGGCCGTCGAGGGTCCGCGAGCAGGGTGACTGAGCCGGTCGTCCGCGCCGTCCTCGTGACGGGTGCGCCGGGGGCCGGGAAGAGCACGGTGGGCGCCGTGCTCGCCCGGCGGCTCTCCGCGGCGCTGCTCGACCTGGACACCGCGACCGCCGACCTGACGGCGGTGGTCGCCGACCAGGTAGGCGTGCGCGACCTCGACGACCCGCGGCTGGCCCAGCTCACCCGACGGGCCCGGTACGAGGCGATCGTCTCGGTCGCGGTGGAGAACCTGCGGCTGGGCCTGAGCGTCGTCCTCGTCGCGCCGTTCACGACGGAGCGCCGGCACGGCGCGGCCTGGGCGGCGCTCGAGGCCCGCCTTCGCGCCGCCGGGGGGACGCCGTCCCTGGTGTGGCTGGACGTCGATGCCCCTGCGGTCGCGGAACGGCTGCGCCGGCGCGGCGCCGACCGTGACGCCTGGAAGGCCGAACGAGCACCTGGCGCGGTCGCGGTGGACCTGGCGCCGCCGGACGTCCCGCACCTTCGCGCCGACGCCGCCCGGTCGCCGGGCGAGATCGCCGAGGCGATTCAGCAGATGCTGCCCTGAGGGCTCTGGCATCGGTGTCATAGTGTCCCTGAGCCACCCGGTCGGAGGGAGAGTCCATCCATGGTCACGATGCGCGACGTCGCGCTGCACGCCGGCGTCAGCACCAAGACCGTCTCTCGGGTGCTGCGCAACGAGGGCTACGTCCGCGACCAGGTGCGCGAGCGGGTGCAGGCCTCTGTCAAGGAGCTCCAGTACGTCCCCAACTCGCTGGCGGTCAGCTTCCGGGCCGGTCGTGAGGCGGCCATCGGGGTCGCCGTGCCCGACGTCGCCGACCCGTTCTTCGCCCAGATCATCCGCGCGGTGGAGGCCGAGGCCAAGGCGCGGCACATCGGGGTCATCGTGAGCAGCCTCGGCAACGAGGCGGCGCACGAGCAGGAGGCCGTCGAGAACCTGCTGAAGCGCCAGATCGTGGGGCTCATCACGTGCCCCGTCGGCCCTGACCAGTCCTACCTGCGGCCCTGGCAGTCGCGGACGGCCATGGTGTTCATCGACCGGACCCCCGGCCGGCTCGTCGCGGACTCGGTGATCGAGGACGACCGCGGCGGCGGCGAGGTCGCGACCGCGCACCTGCTGGAGCTGGGTCACCGGCGGATCGCGTTCATCGGGGACGACTACCGGTTCCGCACGACCGCGCTGCGGCTCGAGGGCTACCGGGCCGCGCTGAGCTCGGCGGGGGCGCTGGCCGACGAGGCGCTCGTGTACCTCGGCGCGACCGACCCGCAGGCCGTGGACTCTGCGCTGCAGGCCTTGCGGTCCCTCCCCGATCCGCCCACCGCCATCTTCTCCTCCAACGCGCGCTGCACGCTGGACGTCGTCCCGGCGCTGCGCCGGCTGTACTGGCAGGACGTCGGGCTGGTCAGTTTCGGCGACTTCCCGATGGCGGAGTCGCTGACCCCACCGGTCACCGTGATCGACCAGGACCCGGCGGGGGTCGGGCGCTTCGCGGCGGAGCGGCTCTTCGCGCGGATCGAGTCACCGGACCGCCGGATGCGCCGGCGGACCGTCCTGCCGGTCAGCCTCGTGGTGCGCGACTCCGGCATGACTCACGCTCGACCAGCCTGACGGGCAGCACGGTCCGGCGCCGGTACCGGCGCTGCGGGTGGGCCAGCCGGTCGAGCACCCGTTGGGCGGCAAGGGTTCCCAGGGCGGCGGGGTCCTGGTCGACGACCGTGATGGCGGGCGTGAGCATGTCCGCCATCGGGAAGTCACCGAAGCCCGCGACAGTGAGCCCGCCGGTCCGGATGAGGGGGACCAGGCTCATCGTGGCCCGGGCGTTGGAGGAGAACAGCGCCGTGGGTCCGTCGGCCAGCCCCGCGAGCGCCGTGCAGGCCGCGGCAGCGGACGCCCGGTCGAAGGCGCCGAGCGCGACGAGGTCGTCATCGGCCTCGATTCCTGCCTCGTCGAGCGCGGCCCGGTAGCCGGCGAGCCGGCCGCTCGTCGTCGGGATGCTCGCGTCGTCGCCGACGAAGCCGATCCGGACGTGGCCGTGCCCGACCAGGTGCGTCGTGGCCTGGTGGGCGCCGGCGTGGTCGTCCTCGGTGAATGAGTCGGCGAGCACGCCGGTGGGCTGACGGTCGACGAACACCAGTGGCGTGCGATCGGTCCACGAGCCCAGGTACGACTGGTCGTGCGAGAGCGGCGCGATGATCAGGCCGCTCAGTGCCTGCCGCAGCAGCGACTGCACGATCCGCGGTTCGCGCGTCCCGTCGTCCCCCAGGCTGGTGATGACGACGGACATGTCGTGCTGCGCCGCCAACGTCTCGATCGCCTTGGCGATGGCGCCGAAGAACGGGTCGGCGATGTCCGGGACGGCGACCCCGATGACCGGTGCGCGCCCGGACCGGAAGGTGGTGGCGAGCGTGTTCGGCACGTAGCTGAGCTCGCGCAGCGCCGAGTCGACCCGCTCCTTCGTCTCGGGGCGTACGTGCGGGTCGTCGTTGAACACCCGGGAGACGGTCTTCGCGCTGACCCCTGCGAGGGCCGCCACGTCCCGCATGGTCGCCATCCTCGGTCCCCCTTCCCGGTGGTGCGGAGCGTGTGGTCAGCGGGCGGTGTAGCCACCGTCGATCGGCAGGCAGACGCCGGAGATCATCGACGCGGCGTCACTGAGCAGGAACGTGATCGGCGCGGCGATCTCGTCCTCGGTGGCCCACCGGCCGAGCGGCATCGCCTCCAGGAACGGGCCCTCGATCTCCGGGCGGCCCCAGTACCAGGCCGACATGGGGGTCATCACCACGGTCGGGTTCACGCTGTTGACCCGGATGTCGTACCGACCCAGCTCGAGGGCGCTGACCCGGGTGATGTTGTCCACCGCCGCCTTGGACGACCCGTACGAGATGTGACCGGACAGGGCGACGAGGCCGGCCTGGCTGGACACGTTGACGATCGAGCCGCCGCGGCCGAGCCGGATCATCGAGCGCGACACGTACTTGGTGACCAGCAGCGTGCCCCGGGCGTTGATCGCGATGACCTGGTCGAACACGTCGATGTCGGTGTCCATCGGCGTGGCGATCTCGCCGCCCCAGCCGCCGCAGTTCACCACTCCCCACACGTCGAGCCCGTCCAGGGCGTCGCGCACGCTGTCCTCCGACGTGAGGTCGAACGGGAGCGTCCGGGCGCCGGTCTCGGCGGCGATGGCCTCGAGCCCGTCCGAGGAACGGCCGCTCGCGACGACGTCCGCACCAGCCCGCACGAGATGGCGGACGGTGGCTCCTCCGATGCCTCCGCTGGCGCCGGTCACCAGGATCGTTCGGCCGTCGAAATCCGTCATGGGAGCATCCTCAGCTTGCGGTGGAAGGCCTGCTCGGGGACTGCGCCGCGCAGCTGCCGGCCTTGTCGGACGCCGTCAATGTAGCCCAGAAGCGACCGTCATGTCACCGGTGACATCGATATTTATGTCACCGGTGACAGAAACCCTTGACACCGGTGACATGGAGGAATAGGTTCCTCGTCAACTCGATACCGACGGATCGACCTCGAGCCCGTTCGAGGCCACTCGCAGCCCGGTGATCCAGTCGCCCGGCTGGTGCCCTTCCCGGATCTGAACCGTCCCACCCATCGAAGGAGCGCTGACGATGACGTCGACGAGCACGTCCACTCCCATTCTCGAGGCCCGCGGGATCACCCGCAGCTTCGGAGCCGTGCGAGCCCTCGACGGGGCCGACTTCGACGTGCACGCCGGCGAGGTGGTCGCCCTGATCGGTGACAACGGCGCCGGCAAGTCCACGATGGTGAAGGCGATGTCGGGCAACCTGGCCCTGGACGCCGGATCCATCCTCTTCAACGGCACCGAGGTCGACCTCAGCTCGCCGAGCGTGGCCAGCCACCTGGGGATCGAGACCGTCTTCCAGGACCTGGCCCTCGCCCCGCACCTCACCCCGCCGCAGAACATGTACCTGGGCCGCGAGATCCCGGCTCCCGGGTTCCTCGGTCACTTCGGGTTCCTGGACAACAAGACGATGCGGGCCAAGTCGAAGGTGGCGTTCGACGAGCTCGGCGCGACGGTCCGCAGCTTCACCAGCCCGGTCGGCAGCATGTCGGGTGGTCAGCGCCAGGCGATCGCCATCGCCCGCGCCGTCGCGTGGGCCAAGGGCGTCGTGTTCCTCGACGAGCCCACCGCTGCCCTCGGCGTGGTGCAGACCAAGAACGTGCTGGAGACGATCCGCCGGGTTCGCGACAAGGGCGTCGGCGTCGTCTTCATCAGCCACTCCATGCCGCACGTGATCGAGGTGTCGGACCGCGTGCAGGTCCTGCGGCTCGGCCGGCGGGTGGCCACCTTCCAAGCCAAGGACACCAGCGTCGAGCAGCTCGTCGGCGCCATGACCGGGGCCCTAGACGCAGGAGCCAAGTGATGAGCGACAGCATGCCGGCCAAGAACGCGACCGCCGACGCCGTCGGGGCCCCCGCGGACGCACAGCCCTCGGGTGAGCCCCGCAGCGAGGCGGCGGTCAGCCCCGACGCCGCCCTGTCCTCGCACGACACCAGCGGGGGTGTGCGCGGCCTGCTGGGCCGGGTCGTCAAGGTCCAGTCGTTCCAGATCCTGCTCGTCCTGTTCGCGATCTTCCTGATCTTCGCGGCGCTCGCCCCGGACACGTTCCCCACCTGGGCGAACATGCGACTGGTGATCCAGAACGTCTCGATCCTCGCGGTGCTCGGCGTCGGCATGACCTACGTGATCATCACCAGCGGCATCGACCTGTCCATCGGCTCGGTGCTCGTGTTCTCCGGCGTCGTCGCCGCGAAGGCGATGCAGGCCTCCGGTGGCGACGGGTGGGGGACGGCCATCCTGGGCATCGTCCTGTCCGTCATCTGCGGGATCCTGTGGGGCGTCCTGAACGGGTACCTCATCGCCAAGGCGAAGGTGCCGCCGCTGATCGTGACGCTCGGCACCCTGAGCGGGGCGCTTGGTCTGGCCCAGGTGATCACCGACGGCGTCGACATCCGCGAGGTGCCGTCGGTCCTGGCCACCAACATCGGCTACGGGAACATCCCCGGGACGACCATCCCGACCATCTCGGTCATCGCCCTGGTCTTCGTCATCGTCTTCGGGATCATCCTGCACAAGACGAAGTTCGGCCTGTACACCTACGCCGTCGGCTCCAACGAGGAGTCGGCGCGACGGGTCGGCGTCAAGGTCGACAAGCACCTGATCCTGATCTACGCCCTGTCCGGCGCGATGGCCGGCGTCGCGGGCATCCTGTCCCTCGCCCAGTACTCGACGACCGCGATCGCCGGTCAGTCCAACACCAGCCTGGCGGTCATCGCGGCCGTCGTCATCGGCGGGACGAGCCTGTTCGGCGGCATCGGCACCATCTTCGGCACGGTCGTCGGCCTGTTCATCCCGGCGATCCTGCAGAACGGCTTCGTGATCACCGGCGTCCAGCCCTTCTGGCAGCAGGTCGCTGTCGGCGCCGTCCTCGTCGTCGCGGTCTACATCGACCAGCGCCGCCGGGCGGCCGCCTCCCGTGCCTCTGGCACTGGCAAGCGCTCGCTCGCACACCTGTTCCGACGGTCCGCGTGAGAACGCCGTCGCAGCTGCACCGAACCAGTCACCCCGACGGCGCCACCGGCGCGCACCACCCGACACCCCGGAGGAAGCACATCATGAAGACCACCACCAAGCTCGTGCCGCTGCTCGTCGTGAGCGCCGTGGCGCTCAGTGCGTGCGGCGGGAACGACAGCGACAGCGCGGGCTCGAGCGGCGCCAAGAAGCTCAGCTTCATCCAGGGCGTCGCCGGTGACGAGTTCTACGTCACCATGCAGTGCGGCATCGAGGCCGAGGCGAAGAAGAAGGGCGTCACGGTCAACACCCAGGGACCGGCGAAGTTCGACCCGACGCTGCAGAAGCCGATCGTCGACTCCGTCGTGGCCAGCAAGCCCGACGCGATCCTGATCGCCCCCACGGACGTCTCGGCCATGCAGGCACCGCTGCAGGCCGCCGCGTCGCAGAAGATCAAGGTCGTGCTCGTCGACACCACCGTCAACGACCCGTCGTTCGCGGTCTCCCAGATCGCCTCCGACAACGAGGGTGGTGGGGCGGCCGCGTTCAAGGCCATCTCCGACCTGAACCCCAATGGCGGCAAGATCCTCATCATGTCGACCGACCCCGGCATCTCCACCGTGGACGCCCGGGTCAAGGGTTTCGAGACGGCGGCCAAGGCCGACTCCAAGTTCAACTACCTCGGCGTCCAGTACAGCCACAACGACACCGCGACGGCCGCCCGGCTGATCACGGCAGCGCTGGCCAAGGACCCTGACATCGTGGGCGTCTTCGCCACCAACACCTTCTCCGCGGCCGGTACGGCCACCGGCGTCCGGCAGGCCAACAAGCAGGACCAGGTCAAGGTCATCGGCTTCGATGCCGGTCCGGACCAGGTCGGCCAGCTGAAGGACGGCACCGTCCAGGCGCTCATCGCCCAGGACCCGTACCAGATCGGCGTCGACGGCGTGGACCAGGCGGTCGCCTCCCTGACCGGCGGCGCGACCGAGGCGAAGATCCAGACCGGGTTCCACATCGTCACCAAGGACAACGTCGACGGTGAGGGCGCCCAGTACCTGTACAAGTCCAGCTGCTGAACGGACCTTCGGTGAAGCGGCACGCGGTTTCCCTGCCCCGGCGGGGGAGCCGCGTGCCGTCCGTGTCGGCAGACCGTCTGGAGACCAGGACATGACCCACCTCGATGCGGCCGGACTCAGCGACATCGCTGGGGGAGTGCCGGTTCCGGCGTACGACCGCGACGCCGTGGCGGCCGGCATCGTGCACTTCGGAGTCGGCGCGTTCCACCGCGCCCACCAGGCGATGTACGTCGACCGGCTGCTGTCCAACGGCCAGTCGCACTGGGGCATCTGCGGCGTCGGCGTGCTGGCCGGGGATCGCACCATCGCCGACGTCCTCGACGAGCAGGACGGCCTCTACACGCTGCTCACGGTGTCCCCGGACGGCGTGACCGACGCCCGGGTGATCGGCTCGCACGTCGCCCACCTGCACGCACCGGACGACCGGCAGGCCGTCGTGGACCGGCTCGCCGACCCCGCGACGCACATCGTCTCCCTGACGATCACCGAGGGTGGGTACGGGATCGACGACGCCACCGGCGAGTTCGACCCGCACGACCCGGCGACCTTGGCGGACCTCGCGGACCTGGCGGACCTGGGGGACCTGACCGACGCCGCCGGCGTCGAGCCGCCGTCCAGTGTCCTCGGTCTGGTCGTGGCCGGGCTGTCCGCCCGGCGAGCCGCCGGGACCGCGCCGTTCACGGTGCTGTCGTGCGACAACATCCAGGGGAACGGGCACGTGGCCGAGCAGGCGGTGACGGCCTTCGCCCGTCGCCGCGATCCCCACCTGGCGGAGTGGATCTCCGAGCACGTCGCGTTCCCGAGCTCCATGGTCGACCGGATCACCCCCGCGACGACGGACGAGACCGTGGCCGCGGTGGCGGCCCTCGGCGTCCAGGACCGCTGGCCGGTCCGGTCGGAGTCGTTCACCCAGTGGGTCCTCGAGGACCGCTTCAGCGACGGTCGCCCCGCCCTGGACGCCGTCGGCGTGCAGCTCGTGGACGACGTCCTGCCGTACGAGCTGATGAAGCTGAGGCTGCTCAACGCGTCCCACCAGGCGATGGGCTACCTGGCCGTCCTGGCCGGCGAGACCTTCGTCCACGACGTGTGCCGGGACCCGCTGTTCGCCGGGTTCCTGCTCGACTACATGCACCACGAGGCGATCCCGACGCTGCGGGACGTGCCCGGCATCGACGTCGACGCCTACTGCGACCAGCTGATCGCGCGGTTCAGCAGCGAAGCCATCCGCGACACGCTGGGACGCCAGGTCGTGGACGGGTCCGACCGGATCCCCAAGTTCCTGTTGCCGGTGGTGCGCGACCAGCTCGCCGCCGGGAGGTCGATCGCCCGGAGTGCCCTCGTGCTGGCGGCCTGGTGCCGGTTCCTGGAGGGCGTGGACGATGCCGGTGCACCGATCTCGGTGCAGGACAAGCGGATCGACGGTTTGCTCCGCGCCGTGGCGGCCGAGCAGGACGAGCCCGGAGCCTTCCTGGACTACCCTCCGGTGTTCGGCGACCTCGGCGCGGATCCGGTGCTGCGGGCCGCGTTCGCCGACGCCCGGACCAGCCTGCAACGACACGGCGCACGAGGCGCCATCAAGAGCCTGACGTGAACGATCCAGCGCAGCGAGAAGGGACGGCGTCATGACCATCGTGATCGGCTACCTACCCACCCCCGAGGGCGAAGCGGCGCTCGAAGCCGCGATCGTCGAGGCGCGCCGGCTCGCGGCGGGCCTCGTGGTCGTCAGCGGCGTCGACGCCGTGAGTGACAGCGACTTCGACATCTCGCCCGAGCAGCACGCGGACGCGCTCAGCGACAAGCTTGACCGGCTGGACCTCCAGAACGTCGTCGTCCCGCACGACCCGACCGCCGACCCGGCCACCGAGATCCTGACCCAGGCGCGCTCGCGCGACGCCTCGATGATCGTGATCGGGCTGCGCCGGCGCACCCCCGTGGGCAAGCTCATCCTGGGCAGCACCGCCCAGCGCATCCTGCTGGAGGCGGACTGCCCGGTCCTCGCGGTCAAGCGAGCCGGCGTCGGCTAGGGCCGCCAGACCAGCGGGATCACCCCGATCGCGACCGCGAACCACCACAGCATCACCGGCAGGCCGAGCTTCCAGTAGTCGCCGAACCGGTAGCCGCCGGGCGTCATGATCATCATGTTGCCCGGGGTGGCGATCGGGGTGAGCAGGGCGGCGCAGCCGGCGACGGCGACCAGCATCAGCACGGGCTGGACCGAGGTGCCGGTGGCCTGCGCGGCCGCCACCGCGATCGGCGTGACCACGAGCACCGTCGCGGTGTTGCTCACCACCTGCCCCAGGGTGGCGGTCAGGACGAACAGCGCGACGAGCAGCAGGTACGGGCTGCCGCCGCCGACCAGGTCGATGATCCAGCCCGAGACCAGGTCCGCCGCTCCGCTGCTCTGGATCGCGGTGGACAACGGGATCATCGCGCCGACCAGCACCACGGTCTGCCACGAGACGGAGCGGTAGGCCTGCGGGACGGTCACGACCCGGGCCAGCACCATCGCCAGCGCGGCGGCCAGTCCGGCGATCGCGGGCGGGACCTGTCCCGAGGCGAGCATCGCCACCAGCCCGGCCAGCACCACGACCGCCCGGGTCGCCTTCGGCCCCCACGGCACGGCCTGCCGTCGCACGACGTCAGGGGAGTCCACCAGCAGCACGTCCCGGTCCCGGTTCAGCTGGTCGAGCGCCGACCAGCGCCCGTGCAGGAGGATCGCGTCACCCTCGGCGAGCTCCAGCGGACCGCTGCCCAGGTCCTTGCCGAGCCGCTGGACGGCCAGGATCACCAGCTCGTGCTGGCGCTGCATCCCCGGGTAGACCGTCTCGCCGACCAGTCGGGAGCGTGGTGGCACAACGACCTCGGCCACGCCACCCTCGCGGGTCAGGAGGTCCGCGGCGTCGGCCGAACCAGTCATGTGCACCGCCAGGCCCTCAGCGAGCGCGAAGTGGGTGACCTCGGACGGCGGGCCGGTCACCACGAGGACGTCGTCGTCGTGCACCTCGCCCAGGACAGACGAACCGGCGTGGTCCTCCACCGCGATCAGCGCGACCCCCGGGTACCCGGCGAGGTCGACGTCCGCGGGGGACCGCCCGATCAGCGCCGAGCGGGTGCGCACCCGCAGGCGGTTGAAGCCGTCGGTGAGCTCGTAGTGCGCCTCCAGGGTCTGCGCGTGCTCGCCCAGGTCGGGAGCCGCGTGCTCCGGTGTCGTGCGGGGCAGCAGTCGGGGCCCGAAGACCGCACAGATCGTCACGGTGCCGGCCAGCAGCGGTAGGCCGACGAGGGCGAACGAGAAGAAGGGGAACGCGGGTGCTCCGGCGTCCTGCGCGGCCTCGGACACGATGATGTTGATCGGGCTGCTCATCAGCATGAGCAAGCCGCCGCAGCTGCCGGCGAACACCATCGGCAACAGCAGCTGGGACGGGGACTGCTGGATCCGCATCGCGAGGAGCACGACCAGGGGGAGCAGTGCGGCGACGGCGCCGTTCAGGGTGATGAAGGACGCGAGCAGGGCCGACAGCAGCGAGACCGCCACCAGCACCCGGGTGTGGGCGGTGCCGGCGCGCGCGATCAGCGCCTGACCGGCCCAGGTCGTCACACCGGTGGAGTCGATTCCCTCGCTGACCACGAACAGGGTGGCGATGAAGATCACCACGGGGTCACCGAAGCCCGACACCGCCTCGTTCGCCGTGACCAGGCCGGTCGCCCACAGGCCGAGGGCAGCCAGGATCGCCACTGCGCCCACGGGGAGGCGGTTCCAGATGAACAGGGCCACGACCGCGGCGAGGACGAGCAGCGCCGTGGTGGCGTCATCCATCGGGGCCGCCGCGGGTCAAGGCAGGTGGACGGGCGCGCCGGGTCCCCAGTCGATGCCGATGAGGTACCAGCCGACGAAGAACAGGATCCAGGTCACCAGCACGATGACGGTGTACGGCAGCATCATCGAGACGACGGTGCCCATCCCTGCGTTGGCGCGGTAGCGCTGGCAGACCAGGATGATGAAGGGCAGGTAGACCATCAGCGGCGTGATCACGTTCACCGGCCCGTCGCCCACCCGGTAGGCGGCGATCACGGTCTGGGGTGCGATGCCCAGGTTGTAGAACAGCGGTACGAAGATCGGCGCGATGATGGCCCACTTGGGAATCACGCCGGGCATGATGATGTCGATCACGAACACCAGCACGATGAACCCGACCAGCAGCGGCAGCGCGCCGATGTCGGCCCGGCCCAGCAGGTCGGCCAGCGACGTGGCGGCCAGCCGGGACATGTTGGAGTAGTTGAAGAACGCGATGAACTGGGCGATCAGCAGCATCAGGAAGATCAGCCCGCCGAGACCGTTGAAGGTCTTGGTGATGGCATTGACCACGTTGGTGCTGCCGGTCAGCGTCGACGCCCCGCGCCCGTAGCCCAGGCCCGCGGCCAGGAACAGCATCGAGATGATGAAGAGCAGGCTGCTCATGAAGGGGGAGTTGCCGAAGATCTCGCCGGTCTCGGGGTTGCGCAGGGGAGCGTTCGGCAGGAACGTCAGCAGCGAGATGATCGCCGCGGCGCCCAGGGTGTAGAGCCCGGCGAGCTTCAGGCCGCGGGACTCGTGGGACAGCTCGTCCCCGGTGGGCACGTGGTCGACCGGGGCGTCGGCCGGCCGCTCGGCCGGGTCCCACGTCCCGAGCCGCGGCTCGACGTACTTCTCGGTCAGGACCGTCATGACCAGTGCGCAGAAGATCGTGGACCCGATCGAGAAGTACAGGTTCTGGGTCACGTTGAGCGCTGGGGCGTTCGGCGCGACGCCGGCGATGATCTCGTTGCTGACCTCGGTGATGATGCCGTCGGCGGGCGTGATGAGGATGTTCACGAAGAACGCCGCGCTGACCCCGGCGTAGGCGGCCGCGATGCCGGCCAACGGGTGCCGGCCCATGCTGACGAACGCGGCGGCTCCCAACGGGATCAGCACGAGGTACCCGGCGTCCGAGGCGACGCTGGAGATGCCGCCGAGCAGCACGATGATGAACGTGATCGCCGACGCGGGCGCGACCTGCACCATCTTGCGGATCAGGGCGGCGATCAGCCCCGCCTCCTCCGCGACGCCGACGCCGATCATCGCGACCAGGATCACGGCGACCACACCGAAGTCGTTGAAGTTCTGCACGACGGTGGTGAACATGTGCCGGATGCCGTCGGCGCTGAGCAGGCTCTTGGCCTCGATGGTCTCGGTCTTGACGTCGTACTCCGGGACCGCCTGCTCCGGCGGGCGCTCCACCGAGGGGTACGTCGAGCCGGCGTCGGTGTCGGTCTGGGTGACCGTCGTTCCCTGCGGCTCGGCCACCTCGGTCGTCACGCTGACCCCGGCCCAGGCCAGGATCGCGGACAGGATGATCACGCCGAAGATCAGCCCGAGGAAGATCATCGCGGGGTGCGGGATCTTGTTGCCCACCCGCTCGATCCAGCCGAGCAGCCCGCGCGACTCCGCCGACTCCGCCGACTCAGCCGGCTCCGGTGACTTCGCGGGCTCAGCCGCTGCCGAGTCGCTCATGACGACGCTCCGCTCGGGACCTCGAACCGGGTGGCGAGCTCGATGAGCAGCTTGGCACCGAAGCCACTGGCTCCCTTGTTGCGCCACGTCCGGACGGCTGGTTGCTGGGCGGTGCCGGCGATGTCCACGTGCGCCCACGGGACCCCGGACACGAACTCCTCGAGGAACAGCGCGGCGGTGATCGACCCCGCGTTCGCGCCGCCCATGTTGGTCAGGTCGGCGATGCCCGACTCCAGCTGCACGCGGTAGGGCCGGTAGAGGGGCAGCTCCCACAGCGGCTCGTCCGCGATGTCGCCGGCCGTCTCCAGCTGTCCGATGAGGTCGTCGTCGTTGCCCATCACGGCCGCGATCTCCACCCCGAGGGCGCGCAGCGCGGCACCGGTGAGCGTGGCGACGTCGACGATGGCGTCGACGCCGTCCTCGACGGCCAGGCAGAGCCCGTCGGCCATCACCAGCCGACCCTCGGCGTCCGTGTTGAGCACCTCGACCGTCGTGCCGTTGCGCATCGTCAGCACGTCGCCCAGCTTCATCGCCGACCCCGAGGGCATGTTGTCCGTGCAGCACAGGTACGCCGTGACCGCCGACGCGCAGCCCAGGGCCTGCAGGGCGGTCATGGCGCCCAGGATCGCTGCGGCGCCGGTCATGTCGTTCTTCATCTGCGCGTGCGACTCGTCACTCGGCTTGAGGCTGATGCCCCCCGAGTCGTACATGATTCCCTTGCCCACCAGGGCCAGGTGGCCGGTCGCCGCGGCCGGCGAGTAGCGCAGCCGGATCAGCCGCGGCTCGTCGATGCTGCCGAGGTTGACCCCCAGGATGCCGCCGCAGCCCATCTCGATGAGCTGCTGCTCGTCGAAGACCTCGACCTCCAGGCCGGCCGGCGGGCCGAGCTCCTGGGCCACCTGCGCCATCCGGACGGCGGACAGCGTGGTCGCCGGGCAGTTCGACAGGTCCCGGCTGATCGCGGCTGCGGCGGCGATCACCAGGCCGCGCTCGACCCCGGCCCGCACGTCCTCGGCCACGGCCTCCGGGGCGACGATCGTCAGGGCCGTCAGCAACGGCTCGTCGCCGCCCGAACCGACGAAGAAGCGCCAGCGGGCCAGCAGGACGCCCTCGACGACGACCTGGGCGAAGTCGCCCGGGGAGACGGCGAACTCGCCCGCGGGGAGCTCGACCGCCAAGGTCTTGTGCTGCGGAACGGCGCGGGCGAAGTCGGCGGCCAGGTCGCGAACCGTCGTCAGATCCAGGTCACTCGCGTCGCCGACGCCCAGCGCGACGAGCGCGCGGCCGTCGGCGCCGGGGATCACCAGGGTCTGGTTGCGCTTGGCGGTGAACCCGGCGACGGCCAGGCTGGCGGCGTCGTGCCCGAGGTCCGGTGGCGGCTCGGAGCCGAGCGAGACCGGGACGGCGAGCGCCGCGACGTCCGCCACGCCGGGCAGGGTGGTCACGACCGTGACGGACGCCGGATGCCGGGTCGACGGCACCGGATCGAAGTTGCCTCGTGCTGGGTTGTCCCCCATCGTCGCCTCCACACTCACTCTGGCAGAGCAGTCATGTGGCAGCAAGGGTCATCGATGATCTTGGTCGGCGGTCGTCAGGTCAGTGCCTGCGAGGCCAGCAGGTCCAGTCCCAGGCGCCGGGCCAGGTACTGCGCGGCCAGCTGCCCGCGCACGCTGTTCCCGGTCGGGTCCAGCAAGGGGGAGTAGGTGCCGAGGGCACCCTTTCCGGGGGACACGGTGACGATCCCGCCGCCGATCCCGCTCTTGCCGGGCATCCCGACGTCGAACAGCCAGTCACCGGAGGTCTCGTAGAGCCCGGCGATGGTCATCACGGCCAGCGTCGCGTGGGCGGTCTCGGCATCCACGACGCGTTCGCCGGTGAGCGGGTTCATCCCGCCGTCGGCGAGCGTGGCGCCCATGACCGCGATGTCCAGGGCGCTGACCGACAGGCAGCTCTGCCGCGTGTAGAGGTCGACCACGTCCCCCGGATCGCCGTCCAGCGCACCGAGTTCCTTCAGCATGTTCGCCAGTGCGCGGTTGCGGTGGTTGCTGGCGCGCGCGGACGCCAGCGTCGCGTCGTCCAACTGCAGGTCGTGGCCGGCGAACCGGGAGAGCCCCTCGACCAGGCGAGACCACTGGGCCTCCACGTCGCCGCCCCGAGCCAGTGCGGTGGTGGCGATCGCGCCGGGGTTGACCATGGGGTTGGTGCGCCCCGACGGATCCCGCTCGACGGCGTGCGCCGAGTTGAAGGCCAGGCCGGTCGCGTTGACGCCGACCCGGCGGCGCAGCTCCTCGATGCCCACCGCCTCGCCGACCAGCGCGTACACGAAGGGCTTGGCCACGCTCATGATGGTGAACGGGCTGCGCGCGTCGCCGGACGCGACCACGTCCCCGCTGGCCGACACGACACAGAGCCCGAACGCGGACGGGTCAGCCTCGGCCAGTGCCGGGTAGACCGCCGACAACCGGCCGCTGTCGTCGTCCGCGAAGAGCGCCCGGGCCTCGTCGACGATCGCCTGGACGGACGTGCGCTCGGGGAGGCGGCCCGCGGAGACGTAGCGCGCGGGGTGCGTGTCGGACACGTCGGCAGACTAGACGGTCGTCGGCCGCTGCTGGGTGCTTACCGCTGCCGCCCCGACGAGGCCTGAACACTGCCAGGCCTCGTCGGGTACCGCCGGTCAGCGGTCGAAGTAGCCCTTCAGGTGACGCAGCAGCCACTCCTCGATGCTCAGCCCGCGGCGTGCTGCGGCGCGGGCCACCCGAGCGGCGACGACCGGGTCGGCGTTGAGGAACGTGGCGGAGTCGGGGACGGGCGTCGGGTCCGGGGTCGGCGCCGGCGCCGTGGCCGGGACCAGGATCGTGACGTCGCCCTGGCGGTCGAGCAGCTTGCCCCACGTGGCTGCCGTCATGTGGAAGCGGCCGTCCACGCCCCAGCCGTCACCCCACGAGTTGGTCAGGCCGATCTTGCCGGTCGCGGCGTCGTACTCGTCGACCACGATCTCGTGGCCGCCGCGCACCTCGCCGCTGATCTCTACGGTGCCGTCCGCACTCGGGCGGTCGAACCCGGCGAACCACTCGACGCCGGTGATGACCGGCCCGTCCTGCAGCGCGTCCAGCGCGTCGGCCAGGCTGAACGCGTGGCGGTACCCGGAGATCAGGCCGAGGCTCTGGGCCACCTTGGCGACGGACAGGCCGTCCGAGCCGGTGTCGTCCGGGGGGTACTCCCCGTCGTACGGGTCGATCTTGGTGGCGGCCGAGTAGATCTCGACGGCCTTGTCCTCGTCGAGGGTGGTGCCCTGGGGCAGGCCGCCGAACAGCGGGTCGGTGGCCAGTGCGCCGGTCAGGGCGTTGCCCGTGCAGGAGCCCAGGCTGCCCTGGTCGAACACCGGGACGTGCCGGGTGTGCCGCACGGACTGCAGGGTGCGGCCCGTGCTGAGGTGCGCGTAGGCGCGCGAACGGGGGTCGTGGTTCACGTGCCGGCCGAGCGGGTGCTCACCGTCGGTGCTCGTGTGGATCGTGCGGTACGTCATCGTCTGGCCTTCCGTCGACAAGGGTGTTCAGAACCACAGATCGCGGCGGCGCCCCGGTTGATACCGGATGCGGTGATGAGTTTCGCGGTGCGGAAGGAGGTCAGTCGCTCGCACGTCGAGCGGCGCGGCCAGGGTCCGGAGGGCCGTTCTCTCGCCACAGCGCCAGGTAGCGCGCTGGGTTGGTCGTCTCGAGGTACTCAACGTACTGGATCATGGACAGCGACGTCCTGAGCTTGTGCCGAGCGACCCCGAGGTCGGCGGCGAGCCGCTGGCCGCGTCCGGAGCCGATCGGCGCCAGCGCCACGAGGCCCTCGAGTCGCAGCACCTCCGCGCGAGCGAGCCGCTCCGTGCGCGCCCGCTCCAGCTCCCACCCCGAAGGCGGCTCCGACATCCGTTGAGTTTCCTCTCGCCGCACCGGCCCAGTAAACCGCAGAGCGGGAGCGGGCAGGCTCAATTGGCAGCGCCCGACCCCACGATCGTGGCAACGTCGCATCACTGGCGATGCGAGGTTGCCACGATCTGGTGCGGGGTGCGGGCTAGCGGGTCGTCACGGTCCTCAGCTGGACGAGCGACTCGCGCATGACCTGAGCGAGCGGACGGTCGACCGGGTCGTTGACCCAGCGATCGAAGGCAACCCGGAACACGGCGACGCCGGCCTCGGCGGCCAGGCTGGCGTCCGGCTCGGGGACGCCGCGGCGGCGCAGCCCGTCGCCCAGCGCGTGTGCCAGCGACGCCATCTTGATCAGCTCGCGCTCGCGCAGCTCGGCGTTGGCGGCGATGACGGACTGCCGCTGTCGGGAGTAGTCGCGACGGTCGCCGAGGAAGTCGGCGGCGGCATCGAGGGCAGCAGCCACCGCCTGCATCGGCGAGGCGTCCGGCGCCGCGTCGTCCAGAGCGGCGACGAGGCTGTCCTGCAACGACTCGGACCCGGCGAACAGCACCTCGCGCTTGTCGGCGAAGTACCGGAAGAAGGTCCGCGCGGTCAGTCCTGCGCGGTCAGCGATCGCGGCCACCGTCGTCTGGTCGTACCCGCGCTCCACGTACAGCTCCATGGCCGCTTGGCGGAGCCGACCGCTCGCACCCGGCTCCCATCGACCCATGACGGGCAGTGTAGGTGATGTCATGCGATGACATCGGGGTGGTACGGTGATGTCATCACGTGACATCACCAGGGTGTCACCTCAGCAAGGGGTTCGTCATGCGCGTGTTCGTCACCGGAGCGTCCGGCTGGATCGGGTCAACCGTCGTCACCGAGCTGCTCGGCTCGGGCCACCAGGTCCTCGGCCTGGCCCGCTCGGATGCCTCGGCGGAGTCGGTCGCGCGGCTCGGTGCCGACGTGCAGCGGGGGAGCCTGGAGGACCTCGACAGCCTGCGCGCGGGTGCGGCGGCAGCCGACAGCGCCGTCCACCTCGGTTACCACCACGACTTCTCGCAGATGGAGCGGGCGGCGCAGATCGACCTGGCGGCGATCGAGGCCGTCGGCGCCGTCCTGGAGGGCTCCGGCGGAGCGCTGGTGATCGCCTCCGGCACCCTGGGTCTGGCGCCCGGCCGGGTGGGCACCGAACGCGACGTCCCGGACGCCGCCGTTCACCCGCGGGTGGCCAACGCGCTCGCCGCGCTGGCCTTCGCCGAGCGCGGCGTCCGCCCGGTCGTGGTGCGGTTCGCCCCCACGGTGCACGGTGCGGGGGACCACGGCTTCGTGGCCGCCCTGGTGGCCACCGCGCGGGACAAGGGCGTCTCGGCGTACATCGAGGCCGGCGAGAACCGTTGGCCCGCAGTGCACCGGATCGATGCGGGCCGGCTCGTCCGGCAGGCGGTGCTCGAGGCGCCCGGGGGCTCGGTGCTGCACGCCGTCGCTGAGGAGGGCGTGCCGACCCGGGAGATCGCCGAGGCGATCGGCCGCGGTCTGGACGTGCCGGTCGTCTCGATCCCGGCGGCCCAGGCGATGGACCACTTCGCCTGGCTGGGTGGCTTCTTCGGGGCCGACGCGCCGGCCTCGAACACGCTGACGTGCGAGCTGACGGGATGGGCGCCCACCCACCCCGGACTGATCGCCGACCTCGACGAGGGGCACTACTTCGAGACCCCGATCAGCTGACCGGGGGTCGAGCGAGCGGGTCAGACGGGCAGTGGCTCGCGCAGCGAGTGGCTGCCCTCGAGCTGCAGCACCTGGACGGCCTGGCGGGTCCGCTGGTTCACCACGATGGGGGCCATCAGGTTCGCGGTCGACTCGGCGAGCGAGGCGCCCACGGTGATGACGACGAGCAGCAGGGCGTCCGCGACGTCGTCCAGGTGGATGCTGGCGGCCGTGTCCTCGTCGATCTCCGGGGCGTACTCGGCGTAGAAGAAGGACGGTGCCGCGACGACCAGGCGCAGGTCGGGGTCGACGACGGACTGCAGCCGGAACAGGGCACCGGCCTCGTCGATCTGGACCAGCACGCACCGGGACATGCCGGGCAGCCCGGGGACGGCGTCCACGAACTCCAGCACGGGCAGGTCGTTGTCGGTCGGGGTGTCGGTCATCTGCTCACTCACCTGAGGAAGTCCATCAGAGACGGCTGAAGCACCTTCGCGGTGGCCGACAGGGCGGCCTGGTACGCGTTGCTGGACAGCTGCATGTCCAGGATCGTCTTGGGCAGGTCGATGTCCTCGACGCCGGACAGCGTGCTGCTCATCGACAGGACGTTGTCGTCGGCGTTGGTCTGCGCCGCGGTCACCCGGTTGGTGCGGACGCCGACGTCGGTGAGCGTCTGCAGGACGTCGTTCATCCGGCCGTCGATCTGGGCGAGGTTCCCGGCCAGGGCCGGGGTGTTGCTGACCAGGTTGGTGGCGATGTCGTCGAGCATCTTGAACATGGACGTCGCACCGTCGCCGAAGACGGTCGGGCCACTGGCGCCGACCTCGACGGTCGTCGCCGAGTCCAGCCGACGGGTGACCTGACCGTCGTTGCCCTGGTAGGCGTAGGTGGTGTCGTCGTAGGCCTTGGCGTTCGCAGTCGTGCCGCCGAAGATGGGCCGACCCGAGTAGGACGTGTTCGCCAGGCCCATCAGCTCGCCCCGCAGGCTGGTGACCTCGGTGGCGAGGGCCTGGCGTGAGGTCGGGTCCAGCGTGCCGGTCGACGACCCCTGCAGCACGAGGTCGCGGACCCGCTGGAGCCGCTCGTTCACGGTCTGCAGCGTGCTGTCCACGGTGCCGAGCCAGGCCGCACCATCGGAGGCGTTGCGGGAGTACTGCGTGCTGGAGGCGATCTGCGACTTCATCGACATCACGGTGACGATGCCGGTGGGGGAGTCGGAGGGGCGGTTGATGACCTTGCCGCTGGTCATCTGCTCCTGCAGCTGCGCGTTGCGGGCGAGGCTCGCCTGCAGGTTGGCGAGGCTGGACGCCGCGATCGAGCTCTGGGTGATCCGCACGACTACCTCCCGACCTGACCGGTGCGGTTGATGAGGGTGTCGAGCATCTCGTCGACCGCCGTCATCACCCGCCCCGCGCCTTCGTACGCCCGCTGGAACATGAGCATGTTGGACATCTCCTCGTCCAGGCTGACCCCCGACGCCGAGGCGCGGTTCGCGTCTGACTGGGTGCTGATCGACGTCCGGACGGACACGTTGCTGTGCGCCATCGCGGCCGCGACCCCGGTGGCGGCGACGAACGAGCTCCACTGGACGTCGGCCCCGGTGCGCGAGGTCGCGAGCGCGGCCATCGCGTCGGCGACCGAGGCGTCCAGCGACGGCTTGCCGTCGGGGGCCAGTGCCGCAGCGCCGATCTTGCGCGGGTCGGTGATGGCGACGGACAGGGTCTTCGCCGTCGTCCCGGCGAAGAAGTCGCCGGTCGCCACGGCGTCCAGGTCCTGGCCCGTGGAGTGCACGGCGTTGACCGAGCTGGCCAGCACGGACGCGACCTGGTCGTAGCTGTTCGCGGCGTCCACGAACGTGCTCGTCAGGGCATCGATGGTGCCGGCGACCTGACCGGAGCCGAACGTCGCGGTGGACCCGCTGGACCAGGTGAGCTGCAGCGGCGTCGCGGCGAGCGTGTCGATCGTGTTGCCGCCGCTGACGGCCAGCGTCGCGGCCCGGGTGCCGCTGACCACGCTGACGCCGTTGACGCTGATGCTCACGGTGCCGTCGTCGTTCGTGGTGCTGCGGCCGCCGACCAGCTCGGACAGGTGCAGCGAGAGCTGGTCACGCTGGTCGATGAGCTCGTTGGGCGGGTTGCCGCCGGCGGTGAGCGCACGGATCTGGTCGTTGAGGTCCGCGATGCTCTTCGCCGTCGTGTTCACGTCCGTGACGAGGGCGTCCAACTGGGCGCGGGTGTCGGTGAACGCCGAGTCGACGCTGGCCCGGCCCTGCTTGATGGTCCCCACGATGGTGGCGGCCTTGCTGAGCAGCGCCTGCCGCGCCGGGACGCTGTCCGGGTTGTTGGACAGACCTTGCCAGGCGCCCCAGAAGTCGGACAGCTGCGCGGACAGGCCGTTCGTGGACGGCTCGCCGAGCATGCCCTCGACCTGGTCCAGCGCGGCACCCTGCGCCGTGGCGTACGAGGCGTTGGAGTGCGCGTCGCGCTGGCGGGCGTCGACGAAGGCGTCGGCGAGCCGGCGGATCGACGACACGGTGACACCGCCACCGTTGTTGCCGATCGCGGTGCCGGACATCATGCCGGCCTTGGTGGACGACAGCACCGAGGCGAGCTCGGCGCGCTGGCGGGTGTACCCGACCGTGTTCGCGTTGGCGATGTTCTGCCCCGTCACCGTCAGCGCGGCACGCTGGGACATCAGCGCGTTCAGCGCGGTGCTCAGGCCGGAGAAGGTGCTGGACATCAGGGCCTCACAGAGCCCGGTCGATGACGCGGGTGGAGGGCGCCGGCATCGTCTTGGTGCCGTGCGGGGTGTAGGTCTGCGCCGCGTGTCCCTCGACGCCCATCAGCACCTCGCGGCTGGTCCGGGCCGCCTGCAGCAGCAGCTCGCGGTTGGACTTGGAGATCTGGCTGATCTCGTCCGTCAGGTCCAGGAAGGCCTGGCGGTGGTCGCGCAGCATCTCGCTCCACGGTGCGGGTGCGGCGTCGGCGAGCGCGGTGAGGCTCGGGCCGGGCAGCAGGCCCAGCTCGGCGGCCAGCTCGTCGACGGCGACGGCACGGGACAGCTCGGCGCCACGGATCTGCTCGATGACCATCTCGACCTCGCGGGTCGCGTGCGCCAGCCAGCGAGCACGACCACTGGCGAGCACGAGCTGCTCCTCCTCGAGCTTGAACAGCAGCAGCTCGAGCAGCTCACGCTCGGTCCACAGCACGGTGGACACCTCAGCAAGCCCCATGAAAACGAACCCTCCGCCGGAGCACATCTCCGTCAAGCACTGCATCGGTCCGATCAGAGGCGACCTGAGCATTAGGACAGAGAAATGACGAGACGATCATGGTCGGTTCGCTACAGATCGTGCGCAGGCGCGCCGAGAACCGACTCATGCAGTTCTCACGCAAAACCGAGGTACGGCCCGCGCTGGACTCCGGTGGACCCGACGCGCCCTTGGACGACGCTGGCCGAAACCTGGTGCGCGAGCACCTGCCGATCGTCGGCTACCTCGTCTCCGAGGTCCTCGGCCGAGTGCCCGCCCACGTCCAGCGTGGCGACCTGGTCTCGGCCGGCCAGCTGGCCCTGGTGAAGGCAGCTCGTGCGTACGACCCCACCACTGGGGTGCCGTTCGGCCACTATGCCAGGACTCGGATACGCGGCGCACTGGTTGACGAGCTACGTGCATCCGATTGGGCTAGTCGCGGGGTTCGCAGCAAGGGCCGCCAGATGGCTCAGGCCGAGGACCGGATGGCCAGCGAGCTGGGCCGCTGGCCCACGGACGTCGAGCTCGCGCGTGAGCTCGACGTCGAGGTGCGGAGCGTGACGACTACGCGCGGTGACCTGCACCGCAGCGTCGTCATCAGCCTGGACCAGCTGGTGGACCTCAACGGCTCCGCCGACGAGCACCTGACCGCCGAGGCGCACCAGGTGGACGCCGGTCAGTTCGTCGTGCAGGCCGAGAAGATGCGCTACCTGATGGCCGCCGTGCATGCGCTGCCGGAGCGGCTGCGGGTGGTCGTCGAGCAGTACTTCCTGGGTGAGCGCCCCATGGCCGAGATCGCCGCCGAGCTCGGGGTCACCGAGTCGCGGGTGTCCCAGCTGCGCGCCGAGGCCCTCGTCCTGCTGCGCGACGGGATGAACACCCACCTCGACCCCGAGCGGGTCGTCGAGCCCGAACGGCCCGACGGAGTCGTCGCGCGTCGCCGCAGTGCCTACTACGCCAAGGTCGCGGCCTTCGCCGCGGCGCCGGCCGTCCCGGTGCAGCGCACCGCGGAGCCCGGGACGTCGTCCGCTGACCTGCGCTTCGACGCCACCCGAACGGCGTAGCCAAAAACCCTCAGCACCCCAGCCGCTCGGACGATGCAGCGGTTGACACAGCCCACGGAAGGGCACTCGGACCCCATCACGGAGGAGTTTCATCATGGGTCTTCGCATCAACCAGAACATCGCGGCGCAGAACTCGTACCGCAACCTGTCGGTCACCGACAACCAGATGAGCAAGTCCCTGGAGAAGCTCTCCAGCGGCTTCCGCATCAACCGCGCGGCGGACGACGCTGCCGGCCTCTCGATCTCCGAGGGCCTGCGCTCGCAGATCGGTGGCCTGAAGGTCGCCGTCCGCAACGCTCAGGACGGCATCAACGTCGTGCAGACGGCTGACGGCGCCCTGAACGAGTCCACCGCCATCCTGCAGCGCATGCGTGACCTCGCGGTGCAGTCGGCGAACGGCAGCAACGACACCAACTCGCGCAGCGCCATCGACGCCGAGGCCAAGCAGCTCAACTCGGAGCTGGACCGGATCGCCAGCAAGACCACGTTCAACAACGTGAACCTGCTGGACGGCTCCTTCACCGGCAAGTCCTTCCAGGTCGGCTACGCGGCGAACGACACCATCGGCGTGGCGATCTCCTCGACCGGCACCGGTGGCGCCAAGTCCTCGTGGGCCAACGGTTCGGCCGCTACCACGGCGGGTAACGCGGTCTTCACCCACGGCGCCGTCGCGACGACCGTCGCGGTGACCGCCAGCACCGACGCCAACGCCATCGCCACCCAGCTGAACGCCGACGCCGGCTTCGCTGGTAGCTACTCGGCCTCGGTGGACACCAACGGTGGCCTGGTCGTGTCCTCCAAGGACGGCCTCGCCGGCGCCATCGCCGTCACCGGCACCCTGACGGCTGCGGGCACCAACGCCGCTCCGGGCGCCAACGCGGGCTTCAGCTCGACCGACCTCGGCGTGAGCTCGGTCGACCTGGCCTCGCAGACCGGTGCGACCGCTGCGATCACCAAGATCGACACCGCCATCAAGTCGGTCTCCTCGGCTCGTGGCAACCTCGGTGCGCTGCAGAACCGCTTCGAGCACACCGTGAACAACCTCAACGTCGCGGTGGAGAACCTGTCCGCGTCCGAGAGCCAGATCCGCGACACCGACATGGCTGCGGAGATGACCAGCTTCACCCGCGCGCAGATCCTGCAGCAGGCCGGTACGTCGATGCTCGCCCAGGCGAACTCCTCGCAGCAGTCCGTCCTGAAGCTGCTCGGCTGAGCCCGGTAGCACCTAGCACGACCCAGCAGTAACCAGCAGTAACCAGCAGTACCAGCACCACAGTCGCGATCGGTGGGCGGGGCGCCCTGCCCCGCCCACCGATCGCTTCCATCCATCAGCGGAGGAGATCTCGTGGCGACGACCGTCGACGGTCTGGTCAGTGGACTGGACACCACCACGATCATCAGCCAGCTGATGCAGATCCAGGCGGCACCGCAGACCCGCCTGAAGACCTCGCTCACCCAGCAGCAGTCCGCGCTGAGCGCCCTGCAGTCCGTCAACACCAAGATGACGAACCTGCAGGCCGCCGCCGAGAACCTGCAGAAGCTGACCACCTGGGGCGCCGCGAGGGCCAGCTCCAGCTCGTCCGCCGTGACGGCGACGGCCGCGGCCGGCGCCCTGTCCGGCTCCACGACCTTCTCCGTCGTCCAGCTCGCCACCGCGCAGTCCTCGGTCAGCTCGGCCACCTTCTCGTCGCTGACCAGCACGAGTGCGATCACCGACAGCGGCTTCGAGATCCACCGCGGCTCCGGTGCCGACGCCAAGACGATCACCATCGCGACGCCGACCGACGGCTCCCTGCAGGCCCTGGTCACCGCGATCAACTCGACCAGCGATGCCGGCGTGCGCGCCGCCGCGGTCCAGGTCTCACCCGGCCAGTACCGGCTGCAGCTCAGCGCCACCGACACCGGTGAGAAGAACGCCTTCACGCTGACCGGCACCGGCGGCGCAGCCCTCGGGGGCCTGTCGTTCACCCAGGTCAACGCCGCGCAGGACGCCAAGCTGCACGTCGGTGACGTCGGTGCCGGCTTCGACATCACCTCGGCCAGCAACACCGTCGAGGGCGTCATGCCCGGGGTCACCGTCAAGGTGAGCGCCAAGGCCAACGACGTGACCCTGTCCGTCGACCCCGACCAGGCGGCGATCACCTCGGCCGTCCAGGCCCTGGTGGACGCCGCGAACTCGGCGCTCGTCGGGATCAAGTCGGTCAGCTCGAACGGTGTCGTCGGCACGGATGGGACGCGATCGGGGGTCGGAGCGCTCGCCGGTGACGGACTGATGCGCCAGCTGACCAGCCAGATCCTGTCGAAGGTGACCGCGGGCGTCGGAGGCAAGTCCCTCTCGACGGCCGGCATCGGCGTCAACAAGGACGGCATCGTCACCTTCGACAAGGACAAGTTCGCCGCAGCGATGACGGCCGATCCGGCTGGCACGCAGTCCATGTTCACCACGTCGACCACTGCCGGCACCGGTTTCGCGGACGTGGTCGCCGGTCTGGCGAAGGACGCCTCCAGCAGCTCCGGCACCATCGCGTCGGCGGTCACGGGCCGGCAGTCCACGATCTCGGACCTCACGGATCGCATCGCCGGCTGGGACGTCACCCTGGCGGCCCGGCAGTCGAGCCTGCAGAAGCAGTACTCGGCGCTCGAGGTCGCGCTGGGCAAGCTCAAGAGCCAGTCCACCTGGCTGGCCGGTCAGATCAACCAGCTCAGCAACAGCGGGAGCAACTCATGACCTTCCCGATGGCGCAGAACCAGGCGTACCAGCGCGCGGCCGGACGCTACGGCTCCGACACCACCGCCACCGCGTCGCCGGCCCGCCTGCTGGTCATGCTCTACGACCGGCTCTCCCTCGACCTCACCCGCGCGCACCAGGCGCAGCTGGACGGCGACCGCGAGGTCGCGAACGACAACATCGCGCACGCGCAGGACATCATCGCCGAGCTGCTCACCAGCCTGGACGTCGACGCCTGGGAGGGCGGCCACAACCTGGCCAGCCTCTACCGGTGGCTCATCCGCGAGCTGATCGCGGCCAACACGCGGATGGACGCCACCCGCACCGCCGGTTGCATCACCGTCGTCGAGCCGTTGCGCCAGGCCTGGACCGAGGCGATGACCATGGCCGCCTCGCCGACCGCCGGCACCCCGCTGCTCGGCGCCTCGGCATGACCCTCACCCACGACGCCGAGCAGGACTGGCGCGCCGTGTGGGTTGCCACGCTGACCGACCTCGAGGAGGACGTCGACGCGGCCGAGGCGGTCCTGGCGGCCGTGCGTCGCGGCGACCAGGACGAGCTGCCCACGATGCTGGGGTCCTGGGCCCCGCCGACCGGCATCGCGCCGCTGCCAGAGTCGTTGCAGGAGCGGGCCCGGATCGTGCTGGAGCGCCAGCTCCGGGTCATCGAGGACCTCGCCCGAGCGGCCACCAGCTCGCGCCAGCACCACGAGGTCTCACGCCGGATGCGCTTCGACCAGGCACCCAGTCGGCCCCTGTACGTCGACGCTACGTACTGACTGAGCGCCCCGTTACTCCATACGGGGCGGCGAACGGGTGAACGACTAGGGCGTTCGGGTGAACACCGCGACGAACCGTTGAAAATCGTTGCGGCCCAGCGCTCAAGTCCCACCCCCCTCTGACGAGAACATGAGGGAGCAAGGATCGCTCAACCTCGGCCACGGATCGGCCGTCACCTGCAAGACGACTCACCTTGGTGGTGCGATCCGTGTTCGACGATGTGACCAGTGTTGCCCTGGGCAGCGCGCTGACCGGTCTGGCCGCTCGACAGCGAGCCATCGCTGACAACATCGCGAACGTCGAGACGCCGGGGTACCACGCGACCCGGGTCAGCTTCGAGGACAGCCTGCGCAGCGCCGTGGACGACGGCAGCATCGCCTCGGGCTCCGTGACCTCGGTCGGCCCGACCTCCCAGAAGTCGCTCGAGCCCACCCGGCTCAACGGCAGCAACGTGAACCTGGACACCGAGACGCTGTCCAGCGTCGACACGAACCTGCGCTACCAGCTCACGCTGCGCGCGGTCGACCACGACTTCAGCATCCTCAAGACGTCGATGCGGAGCGCCTGATGCCCATCTTCGACAGCATCGGGATCGCCCAGTCCGGCGTCGCCGTCTACCGCAAGTGGCTCGACGCGGTCAGCGACAACATCGCCAACATGAACAACGTCACCTCGACGTCCGAGGCGGCGTACCAGCAGACCAGCATCATCGCCAGCGAGATGGGGGACGGCCAGGGCGTGCAGGTGTCCGGCGTCGCCAAGGGCAGCGCCGAGGGCCGGCTGGTCTACGACCCCACCCACCCGCTCGCCGACGCCGACGGGTACGTGCGGATGCCGGACGTCGACCTGGGCCAGCAGATGGGCCAGCTGATCATGGCCCAGCGCGGCTACCAGGCGAACCTCAGCGTCGTCGACCGCGCCCGTGAGGCCTACCAGGCCGCGCTCGCGCTCGGGAGGAACTGATGAGCATCGCCGCCATCGGCGCCGCACTGGCGTCGTCCGCCTCGGTCCCCACCACCGGGCTCGCCTCGACCGGGTCCGCCGGTGCCGCGACCGGCACCGGGGCCACCTCGGGCACCGGCTTCGCCCAGGCCCTCGAGGGCGGTCTGCAGAACCTGTCCGACGTGCAGACCAAGGCCGACGACCTCGGCGTCAAGGCTGCGACCGGTGACCTCACCGACGTCCACGACTACATGATCGCGGCGACCAAGGCCGAGCTGACCACCGAGCTCACCGTCACCTTGCGGAACAAGGCGCTCGACGCGTTCAACGAGATCATGAGGATGCAGGGCTGATGCCGCAGGCGATGCAGGTCACCCTCCGTCGGGTGCAGACCCAGCTCGGCGGCTTCAGCGCCGCCCAGCGCGTCATCGGCGGACTGCTGGTCGTCGGGCTGCTGCTCGGCGGGTTCGCGTTCTTCAAGTGGGCCAGCGCCCCGACGTACGCGCCGCTGTTCGGCAGCCTGGCCGGCGAGGACGCCAGCGCCATCGTCGACAAGCTGGACGCCGACGGCGTGAAGTACCAGCTGACCGACGGTGGCAGCACGGTGCTCGTGCCGAAGGACGTCGTCTACGCCGAGCGCGTCAAGCTCTCCGGCCAGGGCCTGCCCTCGTCGTCCGAGGGCGGGTACTCGTTGCTGGACAAGCAGGGCGTGACCGCCTCGCAGTTCCAGCAGCAGGTCACCTACCAGCGCGCCCTGGAGGGCGAGCTGGCCAAGACGGTCCAGGCCATCGACGGGGTGAGCAGCTCGGTCGTGCACCTGGCCATCCCGGCCAAGGACGTCTTCCTGGACTCCGAGAGCAAGCCCACCGCCTCCGTCCTGGTCGCCATGAAGCCCGGCTCCGAGCTGAGCAACCAGCAGGTGCAGAGCATCGTGCACCTCGTCGCCTCGAGCATCGAGGGCATGAGCGCGGACGACGTCACCGTGGTCGACGGCAAGGGGAACCTGCTGTCCACCAAGGGTTCTGACGGCGCCACGGGCGCCGGTGGCGCCAGCAACGACCAGCTGACGCAGGACTACGAGACCCGCCAGGCCGCCGAGCTGCAGGGCGTGCTGGACAAGATCGTCGGCCCCGGCCACGCCGTGGCGCAGGTCAACGCGACGCTGCAGTTCGACGCGATCGACACCACCACCGAGCGGGTCTACACCGACAAGGACGCCAAGCCGCTGGCGACGTCGACGACCACCGAGAAGTACGCCGGTGGCAGCGGGACCGCGAGCGGCGTGCTGGGCACCGACAACCTCGCGGTGCCGAGCTCGGGCTCCGGCTCGGGGAACTACGAGAAGTCCACGACCACCACGAACAACGCGCAGTCCAAGGTCACCGAGCACAAGAAGGCCGCCCCCGGGGCCGTGGTCCGCCAGTCCGTCTCGGTCGTGGTCGACGACAAGGTCAAGGGCGTCGACCTGACCAAGCTGCAGACCGCGGTCAGCACCGCCGCCGGCATCGACCCGACCCGCGGCGACGCGCTGAACGTGACGAGCATGCCGTTCGACCAGACCGCCACCAAGACCGCGGCCGCCGAGCTGAAGAAGGCCGAGCAGGCCCAGCAGCGGGCGCAGCTGGTCGGCTGGGCCAAGCAGGCGGCGATCGTCCTCGGCATCCTCGTCCTGCTGCTGGTGGTCTGGCTGTCCCGTAAGAAGAAGAAGGGCCAGACGATCGACGAGCTCGTGCAGCTGGACCTCGTCGAGTCCCAGGTAGGCATCCCCGCCCAGCGCCAGGCGCTCGAGGCTGCCGACCGGCTCGCCCTGCCCGCCGGCGACGGCGACTCGCCGGCCCCGGCGATCCCGCAGCGCCGCAAGGACGACGTCCTCGCCCTGGTGGAGCGCCAGCCCGACGAGGTCGCCGAGCTGCTGCGCGGCTGGCTCGCGGACCGTAGGGGCTGACCGTGGCGACCACGACCGAGGCGCCGCTGGCGCTGACCGGGCCGCAGAAGGTGGCCATCGTCCTCATGCAGATCGGCCGGGAGCGCTCCGCGCCCATCCTGTCCCAGCTGCGCGAGGCCGAGATCGAGGAGGTGGCCGGCGAGATCGTCCGGCTGCGCTCCGTGGCACCCGAGGTCGTCGAGACCGTGCTGCGCGAGTTCCAGGAGGCGTTCGGCACCGGCACGACCTCCGCCGGCGGCGGGGTCGAGGCGGCCCACGAGCTGCTCTCGGCGACGTTCGGCTCCGAGCGCGCCTCGGCGGTCATCGACCGGCTCGCCAAGGCGCACGCGACGGACGCCTTCTCGTTCCTGGCCGACGCCGACCCGCGCACCCTCGTCGGCTTCCTGTCCGGCGAGCACCCGCAGGTGGTCGCCGTCGTGCTGGCGCACCTGCAGCTGGACCAGGCCTCGGTGATCCTGTCCGGGCTTCCGCCCGAGCAGCAGGCCGAGGTCGCGCACCGGATCGGCACCATGGAGCGCACCAACCACGACATGGTCCGCGTCGTCGCCGAGGTGCTCGAGCGCCAGACCTCCTCCGTGCTCCAGCCGGGCCGCAACGCCGCCGCCGTCGGCGGCGTCCAGCCGCTGGTCGACCTGATCAACCGCGCCGACCCGGCCACCGAGCGGATCATCCTGGAGAGCCTGGAGAGCCGCGACCCGGCGCTCGCCGAGGCCGTCCGGGCCCGCCTGTTCGTCTTCGAGGACATCACGACCCTGGAGGACCGCGGCGTCCAGCTCGTGCTGCGCCAGGTCGAGACCGGCGACCTCGCCGTCGCGCTCAAGGGTGTCACCGACATCGTGCGCGAGAAGGTGCTCAGCAACGTCTCCGAGCGCGCTCGGGAGAACCTGCTGGAGGAGATCGGCCTGCTCGGCCCGCAGCGTGTCGCGGCCGTCGAGGAGGCGCGCTCCAAGATCGTCCAGGTCATCCGCTCGCTCGAGGAGAGCGGTCAGATCATGCTGCGCCGTGGGGGCGACGATGAGTACGTCGACTGACGCCCGGCGCTTCGCACCGCTCTCCGCGGGGTCCGGTGCCGACCTGAGCGAGGTCCGGCTCGGTGCCCGCTCGCTCGGCTACGCCGAGGGGATGGCCGCCGGTCAGCGCGTGGTCGCGGCCCAGCTGCAGGCGACCGTGGACGCCGCCGAGCGCGACCGCAAGGCCAACACCCAGGCCGCCCGGATCCAGGTGGACCACGCCGTGCGCAGCCTCGGCCAGGCCGTCGTCCGGATGTCGGCGTCCAGCCTGCCGCTGCTCGAGGACGTCGCCGACGTCGTCCTCGAGGCCGCCGTGGCGCTGGCCCGCGGGATCCTGCAGGCCGAGCTGTCCACCGTGGACGCCGCCGCGCTCGCCGCGGTGCGCCGTTCGCTCGCGCCGCTGCCGACCGACGTCGCCGTGACCGTCAGGCTGCACCCGACCGACCACGCGCTCGTGCTGGAGCACGAGACCCGGTCGGACGACGACGGCACCTTCCGGTTCGACACGCACGAGGTGCGGCTCGTGCCGGACGCCACGCTCCGCCAGGGCGACGCCATCGCCGAGCAGGCCGGCTCGGTCGTCGACGCCCGCATCGAGACCGCGCTGCAGCGAGCGCTGGAAACCATCCGCTCCACCGCACCGACCGGTCCGGTGACCGCATGAGCAGCACCCTGATGAGCCGGCTCGGCACGGCCACCCGTGCGGCGGCGCCGCAGCGGGTGGGTCGGGTCAGCGCCGTCGTCGGACTCGTCGTCGAGGTCGTCGGCGTCGACGCCGCGGTGGGCGACCTCCTGCTGCTCGCTTCCACCACCGGCCTGGACGGCGTCCCCGCCGAGGTCGTCGGACTCACCGCCGACCGGGTGCGCTGCATGCCCCTCGGCGAGGTCGAGGGCCTGCGCGCCGGCGACCCCGTCTTCGCCTCCGGCGACGGTCTGCGCATCCGCGTCGGTCCGGACCTGCTCGGCCGCGTGCTGGACGGCATCGGGCAGCCCGCGGACGGCGGGCCCGCACTGAGCGGAGAGCTCGTCGGCGTGCACCACCGGGCACCGCAGGCGCTGCTGCGCCAGCGGGTCGACGCCCCCGTCACGCTCGGCGTCCGCGCCCTGGACACCCTGGTGCCCGCCGGCCGCGGCCAGCGACTCGGCATCTTCGCCGGCAGCGGCGTCGGCAAGTCCAGCCTGCTGTCGATGATCGCCCGCGGCACCAGCGCCTCCGTCAGCGTCCTCGCGCTCGTCGGGGAGCGTGGTCGTGAGGTCCGCGAGTTCGTCGAGGGCGACCTGGGCGAAGCGGGGCTGGCCCGCTCCGTCGTCGTCGTGGCCACGTCCGACGCCCCCGCCGTCACCCGGTTGCGGGCCGCGTTCGTCGCCACCCGGATCGCCGAGTGGTTCCGCGACGGCGGCCTCGACGTCCTGCTGATGATGGACAGCCTCACCCGCGTCGCCATGGCCCAGCGCGAGATCGGCCTGTCCAACGGCGAGCCGCCGGCCACCCGGGGCTACCCGCCGTCCACCTTCGCCCTGCTGCCCAAGCTGCTGGAGCGGGCCGGACCGGCCGAGCACGGCACCATCACCGGCATCTACACCGTCCTCGTCGACGGCGACGACCACAACGAGCCGATCGCCGACGCGGCCCGCTCGATCCTGGACGGGCACGTGACCCTGTCCCGCCGGCTCGCCACCGCCGGGCACTTCCCGACCATCGACGTCCTGGAGTCGGTGTCCCGCGTCGCGGGCGCCGTCACCACGTCCGAGCAGCGCGCCGCCGCGACCGTCCTGCGCCGGGTGCTCGCCGCGCACCGCGACGCCCGCGAGCTCATCGAGGTCGGCGCCTACGCACCCGGGGCCGACCCGGACGTCGACGCCGCGCTCGTGCACTGGGACGCCGTGAACGGCTTCCTGCGCCAGCCCATCGAGGAGACGGTGCCCAGCCAGACGTCGTGGTCGCACCTGAACGCGCTGGTCGGCGCCCTGGTCGACGCGGGGGCCCGGTCATGAGCAAGTTCGCCCTGTCCGGTCTGCTGCGCGTGCGCGGCGTCCAGGAGGAGCAGTCCCGCCGCGAGCTGGGCCAGGCCCAGGCGCGGCTGTCCGCCGCGCAGGCCACCGTGCTGCGCCGGTCGTCGTCCCTGGACGCCGCCGGCGCGGTCCCCGGTGGGCCGGCGCCGCACTTCCTCGCCGCGGCCGCGAGCCGCTCCGCGATGGTCGCCGCGGTCAGCGAGGCGATCGCCGCCCGCGAGATCTCCCAGCAGGACCTCGAGCAGGCTCGCGAGCAGTGGCTGCAGTCGCGGATGCGCGCCCGCGCCATCGAGCGGCTGGCCGAGCGCCACCGTGAGCAGCAGGCGGCCGCCCGCGCCCGCGCCGACCAGGCGCTCAGCGACGACCTGGCCGGTGCCCGGCACGCGGCCCGGACCGGCGGGCCGGCGACCGCGGGGGGTCTGTCATGAGCGCCGGCGCCGTCATGTCGCGGATCGACGAGATCCGCACGACCATCGCCACCCTCACCGCCCCGACGCAGCTCGCGTCGACGTCCGGCACCAGCGCGTCCGCGTTCGCCGCCCAGCTGGCCGCCGCCACCGGGACCACCACCGGGACGAGCGGTGCCACCGGTTCGGCGGCCGGCAGCGCCCCGGACGGCGACGACGTCGTCGCCGATGCCCGCCAGTACCTCGGCGTCCCCTACAAGTGGGGTGGCACGGACCCGAAGACCGGACTGGACTGCTCGGGCCTGGTGCAGCGGGTCTTCAAGGACCTCGGCGTCGAGCTGCCTCGCACCGTCTCGGAGCAGAAGAGCTCCGGAGAGCCGGTGGCGTCCATGAAGGACGCGAAGCCCGGCGACCTGCTGGTGTTCGGCAACCACCACATCGGCATCTACGTCGGCCACGGCAAGATGCTGCACGCTCCGCACACCGGCACGAACGTCAAGATCGCCGACGTCTACGAGACGCCCACCCGGATCCGTCGGGTGCTGCCGGCCGGCGGGACCGACACGACCAGCACCGCCCAGGCCTCCGTGGCCCGGCCGAGCGCGCTGCGCGAGGCCAGCAGCGGCTCGACCCGCTACGACGCGCTCTTCGCGGACGCCACCTCGAGGTACGGCCTGCCGTCCGGGCTGCTCAAGGCCGTCGCGAAGGCCGAGTCCGGCTTCGACGCCTCGGCCCGCAGCGGCGCCGGCGCCGTCGGGCTCATGCAGCTGATGCCCGGCACGGCGCGCGAGCTCGGTGTCGACCCGTCGAACCCGGCGCAGGCCGTGGACGGCGCCGCCCGGCTGCTCAAGAAGCACCTGAACAGCTTCGGGACCGTCCCGCTCGCCCTCGCCGCGTACAACGCCGGGCCGGGCGCCGTCCGCAAGTACCACGGCATCCCGCCGTACGAGGAGACGCGCACCTACGTGCGTCGAGTGACCGCAACGATGGAAGGAGCAGCATGAGCACCACGCTGCCCGCCGTGCTCGCGAAGGCGGCCCCCGGCCGCCCCGAGACCGGTGCCCCCACCTCGCGTCGCCAGACCCACGGCGACGTGCCCGGTGACCGCGACCGGTTCGACGACGTGCTGCGTCGCGCGCAGACCCCCGAGCGCGAGCCGAGGCCCGCGCCGAGCCGCCGCCGCAGCGACGCCGCGGCCCATCAGGGTGCGACGTCCGACCAGAGCGCGACCGCCGCCCAGGGGAACGTCACCGACCGCGTCACCGACCGGGCCACCGACCGAGCCACCGACCGAGCCACCGACCACGTCACCGACCAGGCCACCGACCAGGCCACCGACCAGGTCGCCACCGCCGGCCAGGCCCCCGTGGTCGACCCGACCAGCGCGGCTGCGACCGCTGCGCAGGTGGCAGCGGCCGGCCAGTCCGCTGTGCCCGCCGACGCTGCCGCGCCCGTCGACACCGCCGCGGTCGCCGGCTCAGCGGTGACCGCCCTCCCGGTGGGCGCGACCGGACCGGCTCACGCCGAGCCCGCCAGCACGGTGGCGACGAGCCCCACCTCGCCCGACGGGACCGCGGGCACCGCCTTCGCCGAGACCGCCCCGGTGGCGGTGACCACCACGACGACTGCCACGACCGCGACCACCACCGCTGCAACCAGTGCGGGCTCAACCGCCGGCCAGAGCGCCGGTGCCGTGGGCCCGACGGCCGGGGTACCGGGTGTCCCGGCGTCCCTGACCGTGCAGGTGGACGCCGCCGCTGCGGCGCCGTCCCTCGACCGGGTGGGTTCGCCCGACCAGCCCGCTCCCGCCGGCCCGGACGCGGCCTCGGCCCTGGCGGACGTCACGACCGCGGCCGTGCCGCTCAGCCCGCCGGTGGCGGCGTCCAGCTCGACGACCTCGCCGCAGGTGAGTGCGCCGCTGGCCACCCAGCCGTCCACCCAGCTGGCCGCCCAGGTCGCCGCCCAGGTGTCCGCGCGGGCGCTCGCGGCCGCCGTCGAGGCGACCCGGACCGGCCTGCACACCATCACCGTCCAGCTGCGACCGGCCGAGCTCGGTGCGATCCAGGTGGTGGCGACCATGGGCGCGGCCGGGCTCAGCCTGAACTTGCACGCCGCCAGCGACGTCACCCGTGAGCTGCTGCGCAGCGCGCTGGCCGACCTGCGGGTCGACCTGGGGGAGCAGGGCCTCGGCCAGGCCACGGTCGACGTGTCCGAGCAGTCCTCGTACCAGGCACCGCAGCAGCAGCCGGGCACGGCCGCCGGCTCCGACGAGCGGTCCGGACGGGCCGTCGCCACGGCCGCGGGGAGCAGTCGCCCCGGTTCGGTCGAACGCGTGCCCACGCGCGTCGACCCGGTCGCGGTCCGCCGCACCGGCGGCGGTCGGCAGACCCGGGTGGACGTGACCTTGTGACGGCAACCCCAGCACGGCGAACCTCAGCCCGACCCGAACCCCAGCCCGACCCGAACCCCAGCCCGACCCGACAGGAGCCCTGACATGACCAACCCGGTGAGCACCGCGACCAGCGCCGCCATCGTCGTCCCGGTGTCCAAGGCCTCCCCGACGGCCAGCGTGGCCGTGGACAAGACCCAGCTCGACAAGGACGCGTTCCTGAAGCTGCTGGTCGCCCAGCTGCGCTACCAGGACCCGTCCAAGCCGGTCGACTCCAGCGAGTTCATGGCGCAGACCGCGCAGTTCACGCAGGTCGAGAAGCTGGAGCAGATGGCCGCGGACTCCACGGCCGCGCTGTCCCTGCAGCAGGGCCTGGCGGCCAGCAGCATGGTCGGCAAGGACATCTCGTGGGTGGACACCGACGGCACCAGCCATGACGGCAAGGTCACCTCGGCCACCTTCGGCGGCAGCCTCACGGCTGAGCCGTCCCTCAAGATCGGCGACACCGACGTGCCGCTCTCCCAGGTCACCACCGTCCGGTCGGGAGGCTGACGGCGAGACCGCGGGGCCAGCCGGCCCCACCCCAGACCACTGCACGGAAGCGAAGGTCGGGCGCACGGATGCGCCAGAACCCATGAGCCCCAGCGGGACCGACGTCCCGCCCCTTAGAGGAGAAGACGAATGCTTCGCTCCCTGTACTCCGGCATCAGCGGCCTGCGCGCCAACCAGACGATGATGGACGTCGTCGGCAACAACATCGCGAACGTGAACACCACCGGCTTCAAGGCCTCCAACACGGTCTTCCAGGACACCCTGAGCCAGCTCGTCCAGGGCGCCAGCGCGCCGAGCGCCGGCCGCGGTGGCACCAACCCGTCCCAGATCGGCCTGGGCGTCCGCGTGGCGGCGATCACCACCAACTTCAACCCGGGCGCGGCGCAGAGCACCGGCCGCGGCGCCGACCTGATGATCCAGGGCGACGGCTTCTTCGTGGAGCGGCTCAACGGACAGAACGTGTACACCCGCAACGGCGCGCTCGGCTTCGACGCCAACGGCCGCCTCGTCGGCCCGGACGGCGGCATCCTGCAGGGCTGGATGGCCGACACCAACGGCAACATCAACGTCAACGGCGCCGTCACCGACCTGTCCATCCCGATCGCCTCGACGATCCAGCCGCAGGCCACCTCCACGGTGCAGCTCAGTGGCAACCTGCCGGCGGACGGTTCGCTGACCACGTCGCCGCAGACGTCCGTCGACGTCTACGACGCGCAGGGCAAGGCGCGCTCGCTGAACGCCACCTTCACCCGCACCTCCGCCACCACGTGGGACATCACGATGACCGACGGAACCGCGACCTCCACCGGCACGCTGACCTTCGCGGCCGACGGCAGCGCCCCGAACCCGGCGTCCATGACGGTGGGCGGCGTGGCCGTCGACCTGTCGAACCTGACCGGCTACTCGGGCCTGAGCACCCTGGCCGTCGCGAAGGCGGACGGCGCCGAGGCCGGCACCCTGCAGGGCTTCATGTTCGGCGCCGACGGCGTCGTCACCGGCACGTTCAGCAACGGCCAGACCAAGGCCCTCGGCCAGCTGGCCATGGCGACCTTCGCGAACCCGAACGGCCTGATCAAGGGTGGGGCGTCCGGTTACCTGGCATCGAGCAACTCCGGTCTGGTGCAGCTCGGTACGCCGGGCAGCGGCTCGCGCGGCGCGCTGGCCGTGGGCGCCCTGGAGATGTCCAACGTCGACCTGGCCGCCGAGTTCACCAACCTGATCGTCGCCCAGCGCGGCTTCCAGGCGAACTCGCGCATCATCACCGCCGGCGACGAGATCCTGCAGGACCTGGTCAACATCAAGCGCTGACCCTGAACCAGCCCGGCCCGGGGCGAACGTGCATGATCACCACCCACTCCGCGGTGATCATGCACGTTCGCCCCGTTGTCGTCTGTCGAGCACTTCGGCGACGAAGCACTCAGGACCGCGGGACGTCGGCCGATGGGGGGGATGAGCCACTCATGGACGGGTGGCCGCAGCACCCCAGGGACGGACCCCGTGATTCACCTCACCCGCCTGAACGGGCCCGGATTCGTACTGAATCCCGACCTGATCCAGAAGGCCGAAGCGACGCCTGACACCGTCGTGACGCTCGTCGACGGCACGAAGTACGTCGTCGTCGAGCCCATCGAGGTGCTCAGCGAGCGCGTCCTGACCCACCGAGCGTCCGTCGTGGCGCTCGCCCAGCACTTGGCTGTCATCGCCGAGGAGCCCGAGCCCGTCGAGGAGTACATCGCCACTGCCGTGCCGCTGCGGCCCCTGCGGAGCCACTGATGGATCCCGCGACGATCATTGGCATCGTGCTGGCCTTCGTGGCCATCTTCGCCTCGATGATCCTCGAGGGCGGCAACCCGATGGCGATCTTCCTGCTGCCGCCGCTGCTGCTCGTGTTCGTCGGCACCATCGGCGCGGGACTGGCCGGTGGCCTGCTCAGTGACGCCAAGAAGTCCGCGGCCGCTCTGAAGGACGCCTTCATGGGTGCGCCGACCAGTGCCGACGAGACCGTCGCCACCGTGGTCCGGCTCGCCGAGAGCGCGCGCCGCGAGGGCCTGCTGGCGCTGGAGTCCGCCGTCCAGGACATCGAGGACGCGTTCCTGCGCCAGGGCCTGCAGTCCGCGATCGACGGCGCCGACCCCGAGGAGCTGCGCGACATCCTCTACGCGCAGATCGACACCAAGCGCGCCGAGGACAAGCGCGCCGCGAAGTTCTACGCCGACATGGGCGGCTACGCACCGACCATCGGCATCATCGGCACCGTCATCGGCCTGGTGCACGTGCTGGAGAACCTCAGCGAGCCCGCTGAGCTCGGCCACCTGATCGCCGGCGCCTTCGTCGCGACCCTCTGGGGCGTGCTCAGCGCCAACATCCTGTGGCTGCCCATCGCCAGCCGGCTCAAGCGGCTGTCCGAGAGCGCCTGCCACCAGATGGAGGTCGCCGTCGAGGGCGTGCTGGCCATCCAGTCCGGCACCAGCCCGCGGGTCGTCCAGGAGAAGCTGCAGAGCTTCCTGCCGCCGGCACCCGCGCAGAAGGAAGCGGCCTGATGTCTGCCCGCGGGGGCGGTCGACGCGGTGGCGCCCACGAGGAGGAGCACGAGAACCACGAGCGGTGGCTCGTCTCCTACGCGGACATGATGACGCTGCTCATGGTGCTGTTCATCGTGATGTTCGCGATCAGCCAGGTCGACCAGCACAAGTTCGCCGCGCTGAAGGAAGGGCTGAGCTCCGGCTTCGGGGCCACCACGAACATCCCGATCTCCGGTGGCAGCGGCATCCAGCAGCAGGACGGCGTGGTCCCCGAGCCGATGAACATGGACGTCGGCCTGGGCACCGTCTCCAGCGGGCACTCCGGCGAGGACCAGAAGGCCTACAAGGACTCCAGTGACGGCAAGGACGCCAGCAAGGGTCCGACCGCCCAGTCCCAGGAGCAGGTCACCCAGGCCAACGCGATCAAGGAGGTCCAGCGCCTCGACGGCATCGAGAAGAAGATCCGGGAGGCCCTGAAGGCCAAGGGCCTGCAGAACGACGTCCGCTTCAAGGTGACCGAGCGGGGCCTGGTCGTCGCGATGGTCTCGGACGACGTCTTCTTCGAGAGCGCCAGCGCCACCCTGCGCCCGCGGGGCATCACGGTCCTGCAGGCAGTGTCCCCGGCCATCCGGAACGTGCCGAACGACATCGCCGTCGAAGGCCACGCGAACCGGCTGAAGCTGACCAGCTCCGTCTACCCGACCAACTGGGAGCTGTCCGGGGCGCGCGCAGCCGGCGTCGTGCGCTGGCTGATCAGCAACGGGCAGTTCCGCGCCACCCAGCTGTCCGCGACCGGCTACGGGTCCTCCCGGCCGATGTTCCCCGCCTCCGACCCCCGCTCCATCGCGTTCAACCGGCGCGTCGACATCGTGCTCGTCAGCAACCAGAGCCCTGAGGTCCGCGCGCTGCTTCCCAAGCTCGCCCCCCAGCTCTCCGACATGTAGGACATCAGATGAACAAGACCGAGGAGCGCGTCGTGAGCACCATGCGCACGTCTGCCCCCGCTGGCGCCGCGCCGGCGGAGGAGCCGGCCAAGAAGAAGTCGAAGAAGAAGCTGCTGATCCTGGTCGTGCTGGTGCTCGCCGCCGCCGGAGCCGCCTGGTTCTTCCTGCTGCGCGGTGGCGACGGCAAGGCCGAGGCCAAGAAGCCCGAGCTGGGGACCGTGCTCCCGGTGGACCCGATCAACATCAACCTCGAGGGCGGGCACTACCTGAAGCTGTCGTTCTCGCTGCAGCTCGCCAAGGGCGTGAAGGAGGACCCGGACCCCAGCCGGGCCCTGGCGATCGCGATCGACCAGTTCAGCGGCGAGTCGATGACGGTGCTGTCCCAGCCCGCCGCGCGCCGCAAGGCGGTCAAGGAGCTGACCGAGGCCGTGGAGAAGGCGTACGGCGAGGACGTCATCGACCTGTACCCGACGACGCTGGTGATGCAGTAGCCCGCCGAGGATGACCCGGTAACTCAAGATCACGGGCAGAAGATGCCCCATTCGGCGTAAAGGTCGACGGCTGCTTGCCGATACATGGCACATGCCCTCGAACGACAGCGTCGACGTGACTGCTGGCCGCGCTGAACCGCAGCCGTACGACTTCCGTCGACCGACCAAGCTCGCCCGCGAGCAGGGTCGGCTGCTGGAGATGGTGTACGAGACCGTGGCCCGCCAGTGGGCGACGGTGCTCGGCTCCGAGCTGGGCGCGGCGTGCCAGGTGGCGTTCAGCGGCGTCGAGCAGCGCAGCTACGACGACTACGTCAGCGAGCTGCCCTCGCCGAACCTGCTGGCCGTCTTCGCGCCGGACCCGCACGGCGGCGCCGCGTTCCTGCAGGTCGCGCCACACCTCGGCTTCGAGGCCATCGAGCGCATGCTCGGCGGCACCGGTGGCGAGCAGCCCGACCGCATCCCCACCGAGATCGAGACCCAGCTGCTGCTCCGGGTCATCGAGCGGATGCTCGGCGAGCTGCGCTACGGGCTGGCCGCGGTGACCGACGTCGACCCGGTCTTCAAGTCGCTCGAGTTCAACCCGCAGTTCGTGCAGGTCGCGGCCGCCACGGACCTCTACATCGTGGCGACCTTCATCATCACGATCGGTGAGGCCTCCGCGCCGGCCAGCGTCGCGCTGCCCGCGGCCACGCTGGTCATGCGCAGCGGCGACGGCAGCGGGGCGGACGACCCCGGCGCCCGGCAGGCGAAGGCCGTCGCCCGCGCGACGATGACCCAGCTCGTCGAGGACGTTCCGGTCGACGTCTCGGTCCGGTTCGTGCCCCGCGCCACCCCCACCGCCCGCCTGCTCGAGCTGCGCGAGGGTGACCTCGTCAAGCTCGGCCACCCGGTCGACCGCCCGCTGGACCTGGTGTCCGCCGGCATCGTCTTCGCCCGCGGCGTCGCCGGCGCCCAGGGCCCGCGCGCCGCCTGCCTGATCACCGACTCCGCCATCACCGACTCCGCGATCAGCTCCTCGGCTGCCGCGTCCCTCGCCAACTCTGTTCTGTCCAGAAGGGCCAGCGAATGACCACGATCACCCACCTCGAGCAGGACGTCCTCGCCACCGCGCAGGCCGTGGCGGACCTCTTGCCGACGAGCGCGCCGTTGTCCGCCGGGCAGGTCATGAGCCTCGACGAGGCGGCGTCGTCCATCCCGCCGGACGCCGTCGCCGCCCACGCCGACGTGCTCGGCGCCCGCGTCGGCTCGGTCGTGGTGATCGTCCAGCGCGAGCTGGCAGCGTCGCTCGCCGACTCGCCCATGGGACCGCTGCCGCTGGTGGACGCGCTGCGGCCCGCCCTCGAGGCCCTGCGGGTCGCCCTCGGTGTCGGCACCCTCGCCACCGTCGCGGAGACCACCGCGGCCGGCGCGATCACGCTGCTGCAGGCTCAGGACGCCACGATCATCCCGCTGCAGGGCACGACGGGGCCGGCCGCCTGGATCGCCGTCTCTGCCGCCCCGTCCAGCGCAGCGGCCCCCGCCGCGCGCCCGGCCGGCCCCAGTGCGGGCATGGAGCTCCTGCAGGACGTCGTCATGGAGCTCAGCGCCGAGCTCGGCCGCACCACGATGACCGTGCGCGAGCTGCTGAACCTGCAGCCCGGCGCCGTCGTCGAGCTGGACCGGCTCGCCGGCAGCCCCGCCGACCTGCTGGTGAACGGACGGCTCATCGCTCGCGGCGAGGTGGTCGTCGTCGACGAGGACTACGCGTTGAAGATCACCGAACTCATCTCCAGCTCCCTGCCGGACCACGCCTGATGGATTTCCTCGCCCTGGCCGGACGGGTCATCCTGTCCCTGGCCGTGGTGCTGGTGCTGCTCTGGCTCGCTGCGCGGACCATGCGCAAGAACCAGCGCCGTACCTCACGCGGGGTGGACGTCGACGTCCTGGCTCGCCAGCCGCTCGCGCGCAGCGCGTCCGTGGCCGTCGTGAAGGTCGGCGACCGGGCGCTCGTGCTCGGCGTCACCGAGAGCCGGGTCGAGCTGCTCGCCGACCATCCTGTCGCGTCCCTGATGCTCGCTGACGCGATCGCGGAGAGCGAGGACGGCGCGGACCTCCCCACCGAGGTGACGCCCGCGCCGGTCGTCGGGAACGACGCCACGGTCGCCGTGCCCCCGCAGCGGAAGGTCTCCCAGCCCGCGACGGGGCCGCTCGCAGGGTCGGCTCTCTCGCCGGCCACCTGGTCCAAGGCCCTCGACGCCGTGCGTGAGATGACGGTGCGCAAGTGATCTCGAGTGGCCGGCTGCTCGCTGCGACGCTGCTGGTCGGGCTGCTGTCCGCGCTCGGTCTCGCGCTCGCCGGACCGGCCTCGGCCGACGTCCCGGCCGCCGCCCCCGCTTCCGTGTCTGCCGCGGTCTCGACGACGGTCTCTGCGGCGCCGGCCGCGTTCATGGCCGACCCGAAGGCCCCCACGAAGCCGACCGACCCGGCGTCCGGGGGAGTCAGCATCCAGATCGGTGGCACGGGTTCGGACGGCCAGAAGCCGTCCAGCTCGATCGTCATCATCCTGGCCGTCACCGCACTCTCGGTGGCCCCGGCCCTGCTGCTGCTCACCACGAGCTTCACCAAGATCTTCGTGGTGCTCAGCATCACCCGGAACGCCCTCGGGCTGCAGACGACGCCGCCGAACCAGGTGCTGGCCGGGCTCGCGCTGTTCCTCACGATGTTCGTGATGGCACCCGTGTTCACTGCGGTGAACCAGGACGGCATCCAGCCGTACCTGAAGGGCGACATGACGGCGAGCCAGGCGTTCGACGCCGGCAGCAAGCCGCTCAAGAAGTTCATGGTGTCCAAGACCCGGCCCGAGGAGCTGGCGCTGATCACCAGTGCCGCGAACCAGCCGAAGCCGAAGAACGCGGCGTCCGTGCCGCTGTCCACCCTGGTGCCGGCGTTCGCGCTGTCCGAGCTCCGGTCGGCGTTCCTGATCGGCTTCCTGGTCTTCATCCCGTTCCTGGTCATCGACCTGGTCGTCTCCGCTGCGCTGATGTCGCTCGGCATGATGATGCTGCCGCCGGTGACCGTGTCGCTGCCGTTCAAGCTCCTGCTCTTCGTCCTGGTGGACGGTTGGGGACTGATCGTGCACGCCCTCGTCGCGAGCTACCGGTGAGGGGGGCCGCCGCGTGAAGGACCAGACCGTCATCGAGCTCGGCCTGCAGGCGATGCTGCTCTCCGCCAAGCTGTGTGCGCCGATCCTGCTCACGGCGCTGGCCATCGGGTTCGGGGTGTCCCTGTTCCAGTCGGTCACCCAGATCCAGGAAGCCACGCTCAGCTTCGTCCCCAAGGCCATCGGCATCGCCCTGGTCATCGTGATCTGCGGCAACTGGATGCTGCACGAGCTCGTCAGCTTCACCACCCAGCTCTACGAACGCATCCCCGCGATCCTGTTGAACGGCTGAGCCGTGCCGATCGACCTGCCCGCCGACCTGCTGCTGACGGTCATGCTGGCCGCCATGCGCGCGGCGGCGTGGCTGGCGATCGCCCCGCCGTTCTCCAACAAGGCGATCCCGCGCACCGTCAAGGCCCTGTTGTCCGTGGTGATCGCGCTTCCCGTGGTGGCGGCCGGCGACCTGAAACCGCCACCCGCCGAAACCGCTGCCGTGATCTCCGCGATGGTGCTGCAGCTGGTCACCGGGGCCGCACTCGGCTTCCTGTGCCTGCTCATCTTCACCGCCGTGCAGGCGGCCGGTGACCTGCTCGACGTGTTCGGCGGGTTCTCGCTGTCGTTCGCCTTCGACCCGTTGATGCAGCAGGGGAACGCCGTGTTCGGCAAGTTCTTCCAGCTGCTGTCGACCACGCTGCTGATGGCCTCCGGCGCGTACCTGATCGTGCTGCAGGGCTTCTTCCGCAGCTATCGGGCGATCCCGTTGGACGCGGGGCTGAACCTCGCCACGTTCTCCGACGTGCTGGCCGGCGGGATCGGGCAGATGATGCTCGCCGCGCTGCAGATCGCCGCGCCCGTGCTGGCCGTGCTGTTCCTGGCCGACGTCGCGCTCGGGCTGCTGACCCGGATCGCGCCGTCCCTCAACGCGTTCTCGCTCGGGTTCCCGTTCAAGATCATGCTGACCCTGGTCCTGGTGGGCTCGGTGCTCGTCGCCCTGCCCGGTGTGGTCGACGGGTTGGCCGGCACCGCGGGCGCGACGATGCTCAAGGTGGTGGGGCTGTGAGCGGCGAGAAGACCGAGAAGCCCACCGCCAAGCGGCTCAAGGAGGCGCGCAAGGAGGGGCAGGTCGCGCGGACCCCGGACCTGGGGGCGTGGCTGGCGATGCTCGCTGCGACCTTCCTGGTGCCGCGCGCCGCGCAGTCCGTGATGGACGTGCTGGTGGCCCTGATGATGGGTGTGAGCGCCGCCATCGTCGACCCCGATCCGGACCGTGCGCTCGCGCTGCTCGGCAAGGGGCTCTCCGGTGCGGCGATGGCCATGCTGCCGCTGGTCGCCGGGATCATGGTGATCGGCATCGCCGCCGCGGCGGCCCAGGGCGGTATCCACCCGGCGACCAAGAAGCTGAAGCCGAGCTTCAAGCCGCTCAACCTGGTGCAGGGCGTCAAGCGCCTCGTCGGGGTGATGACGTGGTGGGAGGCCGGCAAGATCCTGATCAAGACGGCGCTGCTGGCCGCGGTGCTCTGGGGCGTCGTCGCCGCGATCACCCCGAAGCTCACCGGCGCGGTGAACGCGCCCTTGGCGAGCACGCTGGGTGTCACGGCCTCCGGGGTGCTGAACCTGGTTCGAGCCGCCGTGCTCGTCGGGCTCGTGATGGCCATCGGCGACTACATGGTCAAGCGCCGGCACATCAACAAGCAGATCAAGATGTCCAAGCACGACATCCAGCAGGAGCACAAGCAGTCCGAGGGGGACCCGCACATCAAGGGCCACCGCCGGGCTCTCGCGTTCGCCATGAGCCGCAACCGGATGATGGCCGACCTGGCGTCGGCGGACGTGGTGCTGGTCAACCCCACGCACGTCGCCGTGGCGCTGCGCTACGTGCCGGGCACCGGGGCGCCGGTCGTCGTGGCGAAGGGCTCCGGCGCCGTCGCCGCCGCGATCCGAGAGCGGGCCACGCAGGAGCGGGTCCCGCTCGTGCAGGACGTGCCGCTCGCGCGGGCGCTGCACGCGGCCTGCGAGATCGGCCAGGAGATCCCGGCCGACCTGTACTCCGCCGTCGCGCACGTGCTCGCCTTCGTGATGGGGCTGCGCAAGCGCGGTGCCGCGGCCGGCTCCCACGTGATGCCGGCTGGCGTCCGGCCCGGCGTGCCGTCGTCCGTCTGACGCCGGTGACCACGCCCGGACCCGACGGGCCGGGGACGACGTCGGGACGCCGGGCGGCGGACTCAAGTTCTCGGCCGATCCTGCCGAGGGAGAAAGGGACCGGACAGATGACCGGTCGTTCTCCCGCCAGGACGGCGCGACACCAGGGCCAAGGACCGGCCACGAACCGATGGGCCCTTCGTTCGTGACCTCTCGTGCCAGCCAGCTCGCGCTGCCTATCGGCGTCGTCGGCGTCGTCCTGCTGCTCGTCGTCCCGCTGCCCTCGGCGTTCCTGGACCTGCTGATCGCGTTCAACATCACCGCGGCGATCGCGATCCTGCTGGTGTCGATGTACATCCGGCGGCCGCTCGACTTCTCGATCTTCCCCTCGCTGATCCTGGTCCTGACCCTGCTGCGGCTCTCGCTCAACGTGTCTGCGACGCGCCTGGTGCTGCGCGACGGCTACGCCGGCAAGGTGATCGACTCGTTCGGGCACTTCGTGGTCGGCGGCTCGCTGGTCATCGGCCTGGTCATCTTCCTGATCCTCGTGGTCATCCAGTTCGCGGTCATCACCAACGGTGCGGGCCGCGTCGCCGAGGTGGGCGCACGGTTCACCCTGGACGCGATGCCGGGCAAGCAGATGGCCATCGACGCCGACCTGAACTCCGGCCTGATCGACGAGGACGAGGCGCGCCGCCGGCGGGCCGACGTCACCGCCGAGGCCGACTTCTACGGTGCGATGGACGGTGGCTCGAAGTTCGTCAAGGGTGACGCGATCGCGGCCATCGTCATCACGATCATCAACCTGGTCGGCGGGTTCGCCATCGGGATGCTCCAGCGCGGGCTGTCCCCGGCCGAGGCGCTGCAGACCTACAGCCTGCTGACGATCGGCGACGGACTGGTCTCGCAGATCCCGGCGCTGCTGCTCTCGGTGGCCACCGGTCTCATCGTGACCCGCTCGACCACCAACGGCGACATGGGCACGGATGCGGCGGCGCAGATCGGCGCCCAGCCGCGCGCCCTGTTCATCGCCGGTGCGGCCGCCATCGGCATCGGTCTGCTGCCGGGAATCCCCAAGCTGCCGTTCATCCTCGTCGGCGCCGCCGTGCTGCTCATCGCCCAGCGCACCTCGTCCGGGGCCGCGAAGGCCGCGAAGACCGAGCTGACCGTGGCGGCGGCCAACGCGCCCTCGCAGGAGGAGACCCCCGACTCGTTGATGGGGGAGATGCGCGTCGATCCGCTCGAGGTCGTGCTCGCCCCGGACCTCGTCGACCTGGTCGACTCCGGCGTCGGTGGAGACCTCCTCGACCGGGTGCGTGCCCTGCGCCGCAAGCTCGCGCTCCAGCTCGGGCTGGTCATGCCTCCCGTCCGCACCCGGGACAGCCTCGACCTGCCGCAGTCCGGCTACTCGATCCGGATCAGCGGCGTCGAGGTCGGCCGGGGCCAGGCGCCCCCCGGGCACGTGCTGGCGATCGGCGAGGACCTGGACAACGTGCCCGGTCGCCCGACCACCGAGCCGGTCTTCGGGCTGGCCGGCAAGTGGGTGCCCGTCGAGGCCCGCCAGCAGGCCGAGCTGTACGGCGCTTCCGTGGTGGACCGCTCCAGCGTGCTCATCACCCACCTCGCCGAGATCGTCCAGACCCACGCGGCGCGGCTGCTCGGCCGCGAGGACGTGAAGGCGCTCGTCGAGTCCGTCCGGCGCACCCACCCCGTCGTCGTCGAGGAGCTCACGCCGGCGCTGATGACGACGGGCGAGGTGCAGCGCGTCCTGCAGGCGCTGCTGGCCGAGGGCGTATCGGTCCGCGACCTGGTCCGGGTGTTCGAGGCGCTGTCCCAGCGCGCCAAGGCGGGCTCGGACCTGGACGGGTTGGTCGAGGCCTCGCGCCTCGCGCTGGGCCCCGCCATCTGCGACACCTGGGCGCGCGACGGCGTCCTGCAGGTCATGACGCTCGACCCCGTGCTCGAGCAGCAGCTCGTGGAGTCCGCCCGCCCGACCGAGACGGGAACGGTCATCGCGCTGCCCGGCGGCACCGCTGAGCGGGTGGTGGACTCGGCGATGCAGCGCCTCGTCGAGGCCGAGCGCACCGGCGCCCAGCCAGTGCTGGTGTGCCCGCCCCTGGTCCGGGCCGCGCTGCGCCGCCTGCTGGCGCCGCATGTCCCTCGGCTGCCCGTCCTGTCGTACGCCGAGATCGACCCCACGCTGCAGATCGAGACGACGGGAGTGGTGAACGTTGGCACAGCAATTGCTGCTTGAGGGCCCGGACATCGACGAGCTCCTCGTCCGCGTCCGCAGCGAGCACGGCCCGGACGCCCGCATCGTGCACGCCGAGCGCAAGCTGGTGGGCGGGTTCGCCGGGTTCTTCGCCAAGCTCCGGTACGAGGTCGCCGTCGCCGTGGACGAGAGGCCCGCGGTGCCGGCCGCCGTACCGGTTGCCGTTCCTGCCCCGGCCCACCGCGCGCCGTCGTCGCTCGAGGACCTGCTGGCCGTCGCCGACGCCCAGGACGGCGGGATGCACCCGGGTGCGGACCCGCCCGCCGATCGCGCTCCGGGCCGCGCGCTGTCCACCGAGTCCGAGTCGTTCGACTCGCTGGTGCGCGAGCTGGTCGCCCGGGCCGCGCCGGAGACCCGGACGTCGTCCCCGGTGGAGTTCGCGCCGGCCGTCCCGCGGGTCATCCCGCCGGCACCCGCGCCCGCGATCACCCACGTCGCTGCCCCGGTCGCTGCCCCGGTCACTGCCCCGGTCACTGCCCCGGTCACTGCCCCGGTCACTGCCCCGGTCACTGCCCCGGTCGCTGCTCCGGAACCCGTGGCAGCCGAAACCCCGGCGGCGCCGTCCTCGTCCCCGCACGCTCGCCGGACCTGGCTGGTCACGCCGGCAGTGGCCCAGCTCGGCCTGCCCGTGCAGACACCCGACGTCGACACCGACCGGCTCTGCCTGCTCGAGCTGCTCGACGACGTCGCCGTCACGGCACCGCGCCGGCTGGTCGGCGTCCAGGTCCTGGTCGGTGACGCCGAGCGCGCTACGGAGGTGGCGCACGCCTGGGCCAAGGCCTGCGGCGCGGACCCGGCGTGCATCGTGGAGCTCGGCGACGCATCGCGGCCGTGGGCCGGGCAGCAGAGCACCCAGGACGTCGTCCAGGACCTGGCTCGCGAGCACGGGGGCGTCCTGGTCGTCGTCCCGTCCGGTGAGGAGCTCGCGGACGCGAGCCGGGCCGCCGGCACCGTCACCGAGGTCGGCGGGTGCACCGTCACGGCTGTCGTCGACGCGTGCTGGGACGTGGCCCGGACGAAGGGGTGGCTGGCCGCCCTGGGCGGCGACGGTCCGGCGGCCGGACGGCTCGCGGCCTACGCGATCCACGACACGCCCGACCCGCTCGGCCTGCTCGAGCACGACCTCCCGGTGACCTGGCTGGATGGCCGGCCGGCCACGGTCGGGGCGTGGGCGTCGCCGTGCCTGGACCGCTGGCGCTGACGTCGCACCTATGCTGGACCGATGCTCGTACTCACCCGGCGCGTCGGCGAGAGCCTCGTCATCGGCGATGACGTGGTCATCCGCGTACTCGACGTCAAGGGCGACGTCGTCCGGATCGGGGTCGATGCACCCCGGCACGTGCAGGTTCACCGGCAAGAGGTCTACGAGGCGGTGATGGCGGCCAACCGCGCCGCCGCCGCGGCGAACGAGGAGACGCTGGTCGCGCTGCAGGACGCCGTGCGCAACCGACGGCCCGCGCCTCCGGGCTGAGGAGCACGCTCCACCTCGAACGGAAGTCGCCGTTCCATTAAGGCCGGTGCATCGGTTGCCGATGGAGAACTCGTGACGACGACTCTCGGATCCGGCCCGCAGGTGAACCAGGCCGGTACGGCGTCGCTCGCCCGCCAGCCCATCGTGGACCGGTCCGGCAAGCTGCACGGCTACGAGCTGCTGTTCCGCGGCTCGCCGTCGCCCACCCACCACGCGTTCGACGGCGACCGGGCCACCGCCGAGGTGCTGGTCACCGCTGCCTGCGACCTGGGCTGGGAGCGGCTGGGTGGCGGCCACCCGCTCTTCCTGAACGTGGACGTCGGGCTGCTCCTCGGTGAGCTCATCGACCTCGCGCCGGCGGCCGAGACGGTCATCGAGGTCGTCGAGGGCGTCGAGGTGAGCGACCTGGTGGTCGAGCGGATCGTCGCGCTGCGCGAGTCCGGCTTCCGGGTCGCGCTGGACGACTTCGTCCCCGACTCCTCCGCCGAGCGCCTGCTGCCGCTGGCCGACATCGTCAAGATCGACGTCCTGCAGACCCCCGCCGACGCCTGGCCCGACCTGGTCTCACGCCTGCACGACCTCGGCTTGCAGGTGGTCGCGGAGAAGGTCGAGGACGCCGAGACCCACGAGCGAGCGCTGGCGGCCGGGTTCGACCTCTTCCAGGGCTACCTGTACGCGCGGCCCGCGGACCAGCCGTCGATGCCGATGTCTCCCCGCCACGCGATCTGCCTCCGGCTGCTGACCGCCCTGGCCCAGGACGACATCGACCTCACCCACATCGAGGAGCTGGTCAGCTCCGACGCGGTGCTGACGGTTCGCACCCTGCGGATGGCGAACAGCGCCGCCGCCGGCGCAGGTCGCACCATCGGCTCGGTGCACCAGGCCCTCGTGCTGGTCGGCCCGGGCACGCTGTCCGGCTGGATCGCGCTGATGCTGGTCGCCGGGCAGGACTCCGCCGACGTGATGACCTCGGTCGAGGTGCTCGTACGGGCCCGCGCGTGCCAGCTGGTCGCGTCCGCCCGTGGCACCAGCAAGCCGGGCGTCGCCTTCCTCGCCGGGCTGCTGCCGGCCCTGGCCGAGGTGACCGGCCTGAGCAGCCACCAGATGCTGGAGACCATCGGCGCCAACGACGAGATCCGCCGGGCGGTGCTCGACGGCACCGACGAGCTCGGGCGACTCGTCCGCGACGTCGACCGGCACGTCTCGGGCTTCGACCTGGGTGCGCCGCTCGACGTGCAGATGTCCCACCTGGCCGCGGTGGTCTGGGGCCACGAGCTCGTCACGCTCGGCTGACCGAGCCCGGCTCTGCGCCCCGTCGCGGGCGACGCGTGGGCGTCTGCGCCTGCGTCTGGAGGACGACGAGGCGCGGCAGCGATCTGCGCGCGCGGTGGTGCTCGGCCTGGCGCGCGTCGCCGGCTCGTGAAGCCGGTCAGGACGTGAAGCCGGTCAGGACGTGAAGCCGGTCAGGACGTGAAGCCGGTCAGGACGTGAAGCCGTCAGTACTTGAAGGGCCGCGGGGGAGCGGACATCGTGGCGCGCGGGCACGCGTCGAGCGTCAGGCCGCCGAACTCCAGCGCCGCGTCGGTGAGGCTGTGCACGGTCCACCCGTGGTCCACGCCGAACCGGGTCACGGTCACCCGGTAGATCGTGATCTCGTACTTGGTGGGCGTGCCGTAGGCGACCTGGATGGTGCCGATCAGCTCGGCGCCGGCCGGGTTGTTGTACCCGTGCCAGGGCCGGTCGTACAGGCTCCAGAGCTGCGGCTCGGACTGCCAGACACCACCATTCTGGACGTCGCGCAGAGCCAGCTCCACGAGGACGGCGCGGGCGGCCTCCTCGGGCACGATCGCGGCGGGACGGATGACCTCCGAGACGACACCCTCGTCGTACGCCTCAGCCATCAACAGCTCGCTCTTCTCCACGTGCGGTCCCTCCACTCGACGCTCTGTTCGCATGATCGGCAGGGGGAGCGACCGACTTCAGCGCTTCCGGGCGTCAATCTGCCGCTGGCGGGAGGGCTGGTGCTGGTGGGGTTGGTGAGGCACACTGGTGGCAGCGCGCTCGTCGCGCCGTACGCCAGCAGCACGTGGTTGTTCACGCTCCGAGCTCGAGGTCGTTGGGGAAGACGTCCCTCGAGGCCAAGGAGGTCGTGATGTCTGCCGCGATGACGCGTGGTGTCGTTTTCGTGCACTCCGCGCCCCCGGCGCTGTGCCCGCACGTGGAGTGGGCCGCCGCCGGAGTGCTGGATGCCCGGGTGCACCTGGACTGGACGAACCAGCCGGCCGAGCCCGGCACCGTCCGCGGCGAGCTGTCGTGGCAGGGCGTCGCGGGCACGGGTGCTCGGCTGGCCTCCGCCTTGCGGGGCTGGGCCAAGCTGCGGTTCGAGGTGACCGAAGAGCCCTCCGCGGGCGCCGACGGAGCTCGCTGGAGCCACACGCCCCGGCTCGGCATCCACCACGCCGTGGTCGGCGTGCACGGCGACGTGCTGGTCGGCGAGGACCGCCTGCGGGCCGCCGTCCAGGCCTCGGCCGGCGACGGGACGGCGCTGCTCACCGAGCTCGGCGCCGCCCTGGGCCAGGCGTGGGACGACGAGCTCGAGCCCTTCCGGTACGCCGGGGACGGCGCGCCGGTCCGCTGGCTCCACCAAGTCGGCTAGCCCCGCCCTCGCACCATTCGCGCTACACGTGCTTAGAGGGCCTCCAACACCACACGACTCGCGAATGGTGCGGAGACTTGGCCGAGCCGCGCAAGACCCCAGATGTCCCGCTATCCGGGGTCAACCTGGCGCCACAAGCCCGGATAGCGGGACATCTGCGTGAGGACGGGAACGCAGGAAGGCCGGGGGACCGCGGGTCGGCGTCAAGGAGCTGGCGACAGCCGACCGGAGGTCCCCCGGCCTTCGTGCGTTGCTGGGTCAGCCGATGTGCGCCCCCGGCGCGACACCGTCAGCAGCCAGCGTCTCGTGCTTGATGTTGAGCCCGAACAGGATGACCACGGCGCCGGCCAGCACCATGCCGGCCGCCACCAGGAACGCCTGCTGCGCACCGTGGGTCTGGGCCGCGAGCGCGACCTGGTGCAGCTGGTCCGCCGTCGGCTTGGTGCCGCTGCCGGCCAGCGCAGCAGCCAGGCTGTTGCCCTTCTCGGTCGCGGCGGAGACCGCCACGGTCGACAGGGTGGCCAGGCCGAGCGCGCCGCCGACCTGCTGCATCGTGTTCAGCACGGCGGAGCCGACGCCCGAGTCCTCCCGAGCCACCCCGCTGACCGCGGTCAGGGTCAGCGGCACGAAGACCAGGCCCAGGCCGAGCGACAGCAGGATGATCCACGGCAGGAGACCGGTGACGTACGTCGAGTCGACCTGCAGCTGGTTGAGGCCGAGCATCGCCCCGGCGGCCAGCACGGCGCCGGCGCCGGAGATCCAGCGCGGGTCAACGCGCGACAGCAGCGCGGAGGCGAGCTGGGCGCCGAAGACGATGCCGAAGCTGAACGGCAGGAACGCGAGGCCGGCCTTCAGCGAGCTGTAGCCCAGCACCTGCTGGATGAACAGGCCGAGGAAGTAGAACATCGCGAACATCGCCGCACCGACGATGAGCATCACCACGAAGCTCACCGCGCGGGTCCGGTTGGCCAGGATGCGGAACGGCAGCAGCGGGTGCGTCGTCCGGGACTCGATCACCAGGAAGGTCGCGATGAGCACGAGCCCGACCGTGATGGTCGTGATGGTGGTGGGGTTGCTCCAGCTGGTCGACGCCGCGTGCGTCAGGCCGTAGACCAGCGAGACGAGGCCCGTGGTCGCGGTGATCGCACCGGGGATGTCGAAGCCGCCGGACTCACGCTCGGACTCACCGAGGAAGCGCGGGGCGAGGAACAGCACCAGCAGGCCGATGGGCACGTTGATGAAGAACGTCCAGCGCCAGCTGTACTCGGTGAGCACGCCACCGAGGATCAGCCCGACGGCGGCACCCGCTCCGGACATCGCGGCGTAGACGCCGAACGCGCGGTTGCGGGCCTGACCGGCCGGGAAGGTCGTGGTGATCAGCGCGAGTGCGGTCGGTGACGCGATCGCGGCGCCCACGCCCTGCAGCACGCGCGCGGCCAGCATCTGGCCCTCGCTCTGCGCGATGCCGCCGAACAGCGACGCCAGCGCGAAGAGGCCGACGCCGACCATGAACATCTTGCGGCGGCCCAGCAGGTCGCCGGCGCGGCCACCCAGCAGCAGCAGGCCTCCAAAGGCCAGGGTGTACGCGTTCACCACCCAGGACAGGTTCGACGGGGTGAAGTCCAGGTCGGTCTGGATGTGCGGCAGCGCGATGTTCACGATCGTGCCGTCCAGCACCACCATGAGCTGCGCGGCGCTGATCAGCGCCAGGGCGAGGCCGAGGTGGCGGTGCCCGTGGTCGTGCTCCGCGCCGTCCGGCTCGGGTGCGGCCAGCTCTTGCGTGGCCGCGCTGTCGTGTGACATGTGTGTTCCTCTGATCGGTTGAACGGAAGTCTCTGCTACGGGTGTGACAGCCAGATGTCGCCGCACTCGGCGGTCGGTCAGCGCACGTTCAGCGCACGTTCATCGCACGGTCTCGGTGCGACAGGCGGGCAGGACGATCTCGTCGATGACGCGCTCGACGAACCCGTCCTTGGGCGCCTCGCCGAAGATGAAGGTCCGGTGGATCGCGACCGCCGGCAGCACCTGGGCCAGGAGCTCGGGGTCGGCGCCTTCGGCGAGCTCACCCCGGGCGGCGGCTCGCTCGAACAGCTCCTGCGTCAGCTGCAGCCGTGGGGCCAGGAACCGGCGGTGGAACGCGTCCTTGAGCTCGGGCTCGCGGTGCAGGGCCGTGACCAGGCTGGACATCACGGCCAACGGCACGGTGTCGGTCAGGCCGCCGACGCCGCACGACATGGCGAGCAGGTCACCGCGCAGGGAACCGGTGTCGACGGCGTCCGGCGACGGCATGCACGCCGCCCGGGACACGGCGTCCACGACCAGGTCCGCCTTGGTGGACCAGCGCCGGTAGAGGGTGGCCTTGCTGGCGCGGGCCGCGCTGGCCACGGCGTCCATCGTCAGGCGGTCGTAGCCGACGTCGCTCAGCAGGCTCAGCGTCGCGGCGAAGATCTGCTCCTCGCGCTCGCCCTCGATGCGAGGACGCGCTCGCTCGTCGGTCGCGCTGGTCACGATGCCCCCTCGCCGTTGACACGGATGAAACGAAACGGTTTCGTTCCATCGAGAACCGTACGTCAGCGAGGGGCGCCGTGCAACCAGCTTTCGCCGGCTGACGCGAAAGGGGCACCCGAACGGCTCGGGTGCCCCTTTCGCGTCAGGTGAGCGTCAGAGCGGGATGTTGCCGTGCTGGCCGCGCTCGTGCGGCGCGGCATCGATCGCCCGGGCCAGCGCGCCCCGGGTGTCGACGGGCGCGACGATCTCGTCGACCACACCGATCTCGACCGCGCGCGGCAGGCCGCCGGCGAGGACCTCGTGCTCGGCCGCCAGCTCGGCCTCCACGTCCGCCCGCGCGTCCTCAGCCACGTCCGCCAACTTGCGGCGGTGCAGGATCCGCACCGCGGCGACTGCGCCCATCACGGCGATCTGCGCGCCGGGCCAGGCGAACACCTTGGTCGCACCGAGCGAGCGCGAGTTCATGGCGATGTACGCGCCGCCGTAGGACTTGCGGGTCACCAGCGTCACCCGGGGGACCACCGCCTCGGCGAAGGCGTGCAGCAGCTTGGCGCCGCGCCGGACGACGCCGTCCCACTCCTGCCCGACGCCCGGTAGGTACCCCGGGACGTCGACGACGACGATCAGCGGGACGCCGAACGCGTCGCACATCCGGACGAACCGCGCCGCCTTCTCGGCCGACGAGGAGTCCAGGCAACCGCCGAGGCGCATCGGGTTGTTCGCGATGACGCCGACGGTGCGACCGCCCAGCCGGCCCAGCGTGGTGACGATGTTCGGCGCCCACTTGGGGAAGAGCTCGACCGAGGTCTCCGGCGAGTCCAGCAGGTTGGTGACGAGCGGGTGCACGTCGTAGGCGCGCTTGTGTGACTCGGGCAGCAGGTCCTCGAGGGGCCGCTCGTCGACCGCCGACAGGTCCATCGACCCCTGGCTGCCGAGCAGGTGGGTGATCAGCTGGGCCCGCTCGTACGCCTGCTCAGTGGTCTCGGTGACGACGTGCACGACGCCCGAGCGGCGGCCGTGCGGCTCCGGACCGCCCAGGCGCAGCGCGTCGACGTTCTCGCCGGTCACCGAGCGGACGACGTCCGGGCCGGTGACGAAGACGCGCCCGTCCGGGCCGAGGATGACGATGTCGGTCAGGGCCGGCCCGTACGCCGCACCGCCGGCCGCCGCACCGATCACCACGGAGATCTGCGGGATCTTGCCGGACGCGCGGGTCATGATCGCGAAGACCTCGCCGACCGCGTGCAGGGACACCACGCCCTCACGCAGCCGTGCACCGCCGGAGTGCCAGAGCCCGACGACCGGGACGCCGTCCGCCAGCGCCCGCTCGTAGGCCACCAGGCAGACCTTGCAGCCCGCCTCGCCCATCGCGCCGCCCTGGATGGTGGCGTCACTGGCGAAGGCCACCGCGGGGGTGCCGTTCACCGTGCCGCGCGCGGCGAGCATGCCGCTGTCGTCGCGCTCGGTCAGCAGCTCGACACTGCCCTCGTCGAAGAAGATGCCCAGCCGCAGCTCGGGATCGCGGGGGTCGACCTCGACCTTGAGGTCCTGCCCGGGGTGGGTGGCGGTCACGAGGCGCTCCGGATGGCCAGGGCCACGTTGTGGCCGCCGAAACCGAACGAGTTGTTGAGGGCGACCAGGTCGCCGTCCCCGAGCGGGCGAGGCTTGTCGATCACGACGTCAAGGTTGACCTCGGGGTCGAGGTCGTCGACGTTGATGGTCGGTGGGGCGAGCCGGTGGTGCAGGGCGAGGATGGTGAAGATGCCCTCGACCGCCCCCGCGGCGCCCAGCAGGTGGCCCGTCATCGACTTGGTCGCCGAGACACAGACCTGGTCGGTCGCGCTGCCGAGGGCGGCGCGGATCGAGTTGGCCTCGGCCGTGTCGCCCACCGGCGTGGACGTCGCGTGCGCGTTGAGGTGGACGACGTCCGAGGGGCTGGCGTCCGCGGCCTCGAGGGCCGCGAGCATGGCCCGGGCGGCGCCGGCGCCGGACGGGTCGGGTGCGGCGATGTGGTGGGCGTCGCTGGTCAGGCCGGCTCCGGCCACCTCGGCGTAGATCCGGGCGCCGCGGGCGCGGGCGTACTCCTCGGACTCGAGCACGACCACTCCGGCGCCCTCGCCGAGCACGAAGCCGTCCCGGTTCAGGTCATACGGACGACTGGCCTTGGCCGGGTCGTCGTTGCGGGTCGAGAGCGCTTGCATCGCCGCGAACCCGGCGATCGGCAGCGGGTGGATCGCGGCCTCGGTGCCGCCCGCGACGACGACGTCCGCGCGGCCCGTGCGGATCATGTCGACGGCGTACCCGATCGCCTCGGCGCCCGACGCGCAGGCGCTGACCGGGGTGTGCACACCGGCCCGGGCGCCGAGCTCGAGGCTGACCGCGGCGGCCGGGCCGTTCGGCATCAGCATCGGCACGGTCAGCGGGAAGATCCGGCGGGGCCCCTTCTCGCGCAAGGTGTCGTACGACGACAGGAGGGTCCAGACGCCGCCGATGCCGCTGGCCACGACGACGCCGAGGCGCTCGCCGTCGACCTCGGGGGATCCGGCGTCCGCCCAGGCCTCGCGGGCCGCGACGAGCGCGAACTGGCCGGACGGGTCGAGGCGGCGGGTCTCGACCCGCGCCAGCTGGTCGATGGGCTGTACGGCGACCGACGCGGCGAAGGTGACCGGCAGGTCGAACTCGGCGACCCAGTCCTGGGTCAGGGTGCGGGCGCCGGACGTGCCGTCAAGGGCGGCCTGCCAGGTCGTGGCGACGTCACCACCCAGGGGGGTCGTCGCACCGAGGCCGGTGACGACGACACGACGGTTCTGGCTCGTGGCCATGCTCGGGTCAGCTCCTCGTACGTCGGGTCGTGAGATGTGCAGGTGCTGCGGTGTGTCGCCCAGGGACGGCGCCGGAGGAGACCCGGACGCCGTCCCCGGACTGCACGGGGGAGGGACTCAGCCCTGGGCCTGCGCGATGTACGCGACGGCGTCGCGGACGGTCGACAGGTTCTTCACGTCGTCGTCGGGGATGCGGACCGAGAACTTCTCCTCGGCGTTGACCACGATCGTCATCATCGACAGCGAGTCGATGTCGAGGTCGTCGGTGAAGCTCTTGTCCAGCTCGACGGAGTCGGTGGGGAGCCCGGTCTCCTCGTTCACGATCTCGGCGAGACCGCTGAGGATCTCCTGCTCGCTGTTGGCCATGCGTGGCGCTCCTTGTGTGTGACGTTCCGGAATGAACTGCCTGCGTGCTGCCCGAAGGTCCCGTCGGGTGGCGGGGAATCAGGGGAGGGTGACGACCTGCGCGGCGTAGGACAGGCCGGCGCCGAAGCCGATGAGCAGGGCCAGGCCGCCGTGCGGCGCCTCACCCTCGCGGAGCATCCGCTCCATCGCCAGCGGGATCGAGGCGGCGGAGGTGTTCCCGGTCTCGGCGATGTCGCGCGCCACCGGGATGCCCTCGGGCAGCCGCAGCGCCTTGATCATCGAGTCGATGATCCGCATGTTCGCCTGGTGCGGGATGAACGCGTCCAGCTGCTCCGCGCTGATGCCGGCCTTCTCCAGCGCCTGCTGGGCGATGGGTGCCATCTGCCAGACGGCCCAGCGGAACACGGTCTGGCCGGCCATCGTGATGTGCGGCCAGTCGGTGCTGCCGTCGCGGACGGCGATCCAGCTCTCGCGCTGGCGGATCGCGTCCCACTGCGCGCCGTCCGAGCCCCAGACGGTGGGGCCGATGCCCGGGGTGTCGGACGGGCCGATCACCACCGCGCCCGCACCGTCGCCGAAGATGAAGGCGGTGCCGCGGTCGCTGAGGTCGGTGAAGTCGGAGAGCTTCTCGACCCCCACGACCAGCACGTACTCGGCGCTGCCACCGCGCACCATGTCGCCGGCCAGCGCGACGCCGTGGCAGAAGCCGGCGCAGGCGGCTGAGATGTCCATGGCCGCCGCCGGGGTGGCGCCGAGCCGGTGGGTCAGCATGGAGGCCGCGGACGGCGTCTGGAACGGGTGGGTGACCGTGGCCACCAGCACCGCGCCGATGCGCGAGGCGTCCAGGCCCGCGGCGTCCAGGGCCTGGCGGCACGCGGCCTCGGCCATGTCCACCACGGTCTCGTCGGCGGCGGCCCAACGACGCGAGACGATGCCGGAGCGCTCCCGGATCCACTGGTCGCTCGAGTCGATCCGCTCGACGAGCTCGGAGTTGGGCACGACCCGCTCGGGCCGGTAGCCGCCCACGCCGTAGATCCGGGCGTGCGGGGCGCCGCTGGGCGGCGAGATCTGGGGGCGTTCGGTCATGCCGGTACCTCCTGCGGGTGCAGTCGGACGATGGGCTGACCGGGCGAGACGGGGTCGCCGTCCTCGACCAGCCACTCGACGACGCGACCGCCGTGCGGGGCGACGACGTCGAAGGTGTCGCGCAGGGTGGCCACGGTGGCGATGGTGTCTCCGTCGCCGACGGACGCGCCGGCGTCCAGCGCGGTGAAGTGCACGATGCCCTTCAGCGGGGCGACGACCAGGCGCCAGGTCGGGCTCTGCGACAGGCCGCTGGACTGGCCGTGCCGGGCCACCATCTCCTTGGCCTTGTCCAGGTCGTCGGGGGTCTTCAGGGCCAGCGTCTCGACGTCCGGCAGCGACCGCTTGACCAACCCGGTCAGCGCGCCGGCCGGGGGGATCTCGATGAAGCCGGTGACGCCCAGGTCGCGCATGGCCTCCATGCACAGGTCCCAGCGCACCGGGTTGCTGACCTGGCTGACCAGCCGGCGCAGCACCTCGCGCCCGTCGTGCACGACGTGCCCGTCGGCGTTCGAGAGCAGCCGGGTGCGCGGGTCGTGCGTGGTGATGGCGCGGGCGTAGCCGGACAGGACGTCGACGGCCGGCCGCATGTGCTCGGTGTGGAAGGCCCCGGCGACCTGCAGGGGCATCAGGCGGGCCTTGGCGGGCGGGACGTCCTTCAGGGCGGCCAGCTGCTCGAGGGTGCCGGCCGCAACCGTCTGCCCCGCACCGTTCGCGTTCGCCGCGGTCAGGCCGTGCTTGGCCAGGGCAGCCGCGACCTCGTCCGGGTCACCACCGAGGACGGCCGTCATGCCCGTCGCCGTCACTGCGCTGGCCTCGGCCATCGCCCGGCCACGCTCGCGGACGAACACCATGGCCTGCTCGGCGGTCAGCACGCCCGCGCCGGTGGCGGCCGTGATCTCACCGACGCTGTGCCCTGCACCGGCGGCGATCTGCCGGAACGCCTCGGCGGGGTGCGGGAAGAGCGCCAGCAGTGACACCAGGCCGCTCGCCACGATCAGCGGCTGCGCCACGGCCGTGTCCCGGATGGTGTCGGCGTCCGACTCGGTGCCGTGCTTGACCAGGTCGATCCCGGCGACGACGGACAGCCAGCTCAACCGGTCCTCGAAGCCCGGCAGCTCGAGCCAGGGGCGCAGGAAGCCGGGGGTCTGGGAGCCCTGTCCAGGGCAGGCGATGACGAGCACGTACCCACCCTGTCTGCTGCAGGGGCCGGAACCGGCTGCCGACGCGGACCAACCTTGCGCCCTCGATTTGGAGGTTTCCTACAAAACGGCGTCAATCAGCGGTCCGGGCGGCCCCGGTCGGGGCCACAACCGGTTCGAGGTCGGCGTCGGCGGGCGGCAGCGGCCGCCGGGTCGATCCGGACAACCGGCCCAGCGCCAGCGCCATCCGGACGACGTGGGCGTCCCGGGGCTGCATCACGTCGTACCCGCAGGTCTCGGCCGCCCGGCGCAGCCGGTACCGCACCGTGTTGGGGTGCACGAACAGGATGCGCGCCGACGCCTCCAGCGAACCGCCGGACTCCAGGTACGTGCTGACCGTGTCGAGCAGGCTCCCGCGTGCGTCCTGCAGGCGGCGGTAGACCCGGTCGACCAGCGCGCGCCGGGCGGGGGTGTCCCCGGCCAGCACCCGCTCGGGCAGCAGGTCGTCCGCCAGCACGGGGCGGGGTGCCTCGGGCCACGCGCGAGCCGCGACGAGCCCCGCGAGCGCGGCCCGCGCCGAACGTCCCGCCGCGAACAGGTGCGGCACCGTCGGCCCGACCACGACCGGCCCCTCGGCGAACGCGAGCGAGAGACCGTCCGCCGTGGCCAGGGGGTTCGTCACGCCACCCAGCACGGCGACCAGCCGGCCACCCTGCACCGCGGCCAGCGCGTCGACGCCGAGGCGACGAGCGTGCTGCCGCAGGGACTCCACGACCTCCGCCGCCGACCCCGAGGCCGCCTCGCCGGCCACCACGACGACGTCCGTCTGCGCGTCCCAGCCGAGCGCCGCGGCGCGCGACTGCAGGGCGTCGTCCGCCTCGCCGCGCAGCACCGCGTCGACCACCAGGGCCTCGAGCCGGGCGTCCCAGGCGCCGCGGGACTCGGCGGCCTGGGCGTAGACCTCGGCGGCCGCGAAGGCGACCTCGCGGGAGTAGCGCAGCACGGCCAGCCGCAGGGCCTGCTCCTCGCCCGGCGCGGCCAGCTCGTCGACCTGGTCCTCGACGACGTCCACCACCGTGCGGACCAGGTCGAGGGTCTGGCGCAGCGTGATCGCGCGGGTCAGCTCGCGCGGTGCCGTGCCGAACACGTCAGCCGTGATCTCCAGCACCCCGCTCGGGTGGCGGAACCAGGCCAGGAACGCACCCACGCCCGCCTGCGCCACCAGGCCCACCCACGACCGGTCCTGGGCGGACAGGGCGCGGTACCAGGGGAGGGTCGCCTCCATCCGGGACGTCGCGAGCCGGGCCAGCTCCGGCATGCCCTGCTCGATGCGTCGCCTCGTGCGCGCGCCGGCGACGCCCGCGACGACGCTCGGGCGCACGTTCTCGGCGTGCTCACTCACGCTGGCAGCCTAATGCGTCTTTGTGGACGCAACACAATGGTCACGAGATGGTGACGCCGGGCGCTCAGCGGCCCACCCGGCGGCTCCGGGGGCTGCCGAACGGACAATCCTGGGTTATCGTCGCAGTGCGGATCGGTTGAGCATCTGCCGGATCCTCGGACCCTGACCGGGACGCAAGGAGGACGACGTGGGACTGCTGGACCGACTTCGTGAACGGGTGCGCGGTTCTGCCGCCGCTGCGGGCACCAGCGCAGCGCCGACCCTGCTCAAGCGCCGCCGTCTCGTCGGGCCCGCCTCCGACGACAACCAGGTCGCCCTGCGCGCCCGCCTGCACCAGGACCCCAACGACTCCGTCGCCTTCGCCCAGCTCGCCGAGGTGGTCCGCCGCGAGGCCGCCGAGGGCCACGAGGACGAGGAACGTCGGCCGCGGGCCGTCGCCGACGCCGAGTGGGCGCTGGCCGAGGAGCTCGCGCACAACTCCCGCGCCTGGTACCCGCTGATCGAGCTCGGCCGGCTCTCGCTGCGCGAGGACCTCGAGGGCGCGCAGCGCCGGCTCGGGATCGCCGTCGAGCGCGAGCCCACCGGTCGGGCGCTCGCCGAGAGCCTGGCGATGCTGCGGCGCGAGGGGATGCCCGAGGTGGCACTGGCCCTGGGCGTCGGGCACTGGCGCCCGCGCGAGCACGTGCCGGGCGCGGGCCGCGAGCTCGTGCAGGCCGCCGCCGAGGCCGGGCGGATCGGCGAGGCCCGCCGCCACCTCGACGCGCTCGCCGAGCACCCCGAGGCGGACGTCGTCGACCTGCGCGAGCAGCTGGACGCGCTCGCCTCGCGTCGCCCCGCAGCCCGCTGAGCCGACCCCACCGGCGGATCGGGCGAACGCGCATGATCACCGCGGACGCGCTCCGCGGTGATCATGCACGTTCGCCCCAGCGGACGGGTTAGGATTCGCCGCCGGCGTTGCCCGACGTGCCCGCCGAGATGTCCAGCAGCTGGTACTTCTCGGCCGCCACCGCTGGCGTGCGCGGGTCGATCTCGCCCCGCGCGGCCAGGGACTGCAGCGCCCGGACGGCGACCGACGGGCCGTCGATGTGGAAGTGCCGGCGCGCGGCGGGTCGGGTGTCGGACAGGCCGAAGCCGTCGGCCCCGAGCGTCGCGTAGTCCGACGGGACCCACTCGCGGATCTGGTCCGGCACCGCCCGCATGTAGTCGCTGACCGCGACCACCGGACCGTGCCGACGTCCGAGCTGCTGGGTGACGAACGGCACCCGCACCGGCTGCTCCGGGGCGAGGAAGGACTGCTCGTCGCAGGCCAGCCCGTCACGGCGCAACTCGTTCCAGGACGTCACGCTCCACACGTCGGCGTCCACCCCGAAGTCCGTCCCGAGCAGCTCCTGGGCCTCGAGCGCCCAGGACATCGCGACGCCCGAGGCCAGCAGCTGCACCCGCGGGCGGCCGGTGTCGGCCTGACCCGGGCGCAGCAGGTACATGCCCTTGAGCAGCGCGTCCACGTCGAGGTTCTCCGGCTCGGCCGGCTGGACGATCGGCTCGTTGTAGACCGTCAGGTAGTAGAAGACGTTCTCCGGGTCGTCCCCGTACATCCGACGCAGGCCGTCGCGGACGATGTGCCCGATCTCGTAGCCGTAGGCCGGGTCGTAGGCGACGACCGCGGGGTTGGTCGCGGCCAGGATCGGCGAGTGGCCGTCCGCGTGCTGAAGGCCCTCGCCGGTCAGCGTCGTGCGGCCGGCCGTCGCCCCGATCAGGAAGCCACGGGCCATTTGGTCGGCGGCCGCCCACAGGCTGTCCGCCGTCCGCTGGAAGCCGAACATCGAGTAGAAGACGTAGACCGGGATCATCGGCTCGCCGTGCGTCGAGTACGACGACCCGGCCGCGGTGAAGGCGGCCACGGACCCGGCCTCGTTGATCCCCACGTGCAGGATCTGCCCGGACGTCGACTCCTTGTAGGCCAACATCAGGTCGGCGTCCACGGACACGTAGTTCTGCCCGTGCGGGTTGTAGATCTTGGCCGTCGGGAAGAACGAGTCCATGCCGAAGGTCCGCGCCTCGTCCGGGATGATCGGCACGATGCGCGGGCCGATCTCCTTGTCCCGCATGAGGTCGCGCAGCAGCCGGACGAACGCCATCGTGGTGGCGACCTCCTGCTTGCCGGACCCGCGCTTGACCACGTCGTACGTCGAGTCCGGCGGCAGGGCCAGCTGCTTGCCGTGCGAGCGGCGCCGCGGGATGGAGCCGCCCAGCTTGGCGCGGCGCTCCAGCAGGTACTTGATGGCCTCGTCCTCCGCGCCCGGGTGGTAGAAGGGCAGCTTGTACGGGTCCGCCTCGATCTGCGCGTCGCTGATCGGGATGCGCAGGCTGTCCCGCAACAGCTTCGCGTCGTCCACCGTCAGCTTCTTCATCTGGTGCGTCGCGTTGCGGCCGGCGAAGTGCGGCCCGAGGCCGTAGCCCTTGATGGTCTGGGCGAGGACGACGGTGGGCTGGCCGGTGTGGTGCACGGCGGCGTCGTAGGCGGCGTACATCTTGCGGTAGTCGTGGCCACCGCGCTTGAGCTTCCAGATGTCGTCGTCCGAGAGGTTCTCGACCATCTTGCGGGTCCGCGGGTCCCGGCCGAAGAAGTGCTCGCGGATGTAGGCGCCGTCGTTGGCCCGGTAGGTCTGGTAGTCGCCGTCCGGGGTGGAGTTCATCAGGTGCACCAGCGCGCCGTCCCGGTCGGCGGCCAGCAGCGGGTCCCACTCGCGGCCCCACGTCACCTTGACCACGTTCCAGCCGGCGCCGCGGAACGACGCCTCGAGCTCCTGGATGATCTTGCCGTTGCCGCGCACCGGACCGTCGAGCCGCTGCAGGTTGCAGTTGACCACGAACGTCAGGTTGTCGAGCTCCTCGAAAGCGGCGACGTGCAGCAGGCCGCGGCTCTCCGGCTCGTCCATCTCGCCGTCGCCGAGGAACGCCCACACGCGCTGCTGGCTGGTGTCCTTGATGCCCCGTCCGTGCAGGTACTTGTTGAACTGGGCCTGGTAGATGGCGTTCATCGGGCCCAGACCCATGGACACCGTGGGGAACTGCCAGAAGTCCGGCATGAGGCGCGGGTGCGGGTACGACGGCATGCCGCCGCCGGGGTGGCTGAGCTCCTGCCGGAACCCGGACAGCTGGTCCTCGCTGAGCCGGCCCTCCAGGTACGCGCGGGCGTAGATGCCGGGGGAGGCGTGGCCCTGGATGTAGATCTGGTCGCCGCCGCCCTCGTGGTCGGCGCCGCGGAAGAAGTGGTTGAAGCCGACCTCGTACAGCGTCGCGCTCGAGGCGTAGCTGCTGATGTGCCCGCCGACGCCGATGCCGGGGCGCTGCGCGCGGTGCACGATGACCGCGGCGTTCCAGCGCAGCCAGGCGCGGTAACGACGCTCGACCTCCTCATCGCCGGGGAACCACGGCTCGGACTCGGGGCTGATCGTGTTGATGTAGTCCGTGGCGGTCAGGCTGGGCACACCGACCTGGCGCTCGCGGGCCCGCTCGAGCAGCTTGAGCATCAGGTACCGGGTGCGGGTGCGGCCCTTCTCGTCGAGGACACCGTCGAGCGAGTCGAGCCACTCCTGGGTCTCGTCCGGGTCGATGTCCGGCAGCTGGCTCGGGATCCCGTTCAGGATGGGTCCCGCGTCCTCGCGACTGCTCACTGTCGTCCTCTCTCACGATCCGTAGACGGCACCATCCTGCCCCTCGCCGCCCGGCGCGTCACATCTACCCACCGGTAGCCGGTCCGCGGCTAGGGTCGGCGGCGTGGAGAGCCTCGAGCTGAACGTGCACACGGGTGCGGTCGAGCGGGTCGTCGACCTGACCTCGCGGTGCGAGCAGTTCCTCGCGGACGTCGGCGCCGGAGACGGTCTGCTGCACGTGTTCGTGCCGCACGCGACGGCCGGCGTCGCGGTCATCGAGACCGGTGCGGGCAGCGACGACGACCTGCTCGCCGCGCTGCGCGACGTGCTGCCGCCGTCCGGGCCGGCCGGTCGCGGCTGGCGGCACCGGCACGGCTCGCCCGGGCACGGGCGCGACCACGTGCTGCCCGGCCTGGTCCCGCCGTACGCCACGCTGCCGGTGCTCGGCGGACGCCTCGTGCTCGGCACCTGGCAGAGCGTGGTGCTCGTCGACACCAACGTGGACAACCCCGACCGCCGGGTCCGCCTGTCGTTCCTCGCCGGCTGACCGGCCGGCCGACTTACAGCCCCAGTCGGTCGCCGCCCGCGTAGACGCTCAGCCGGGGCGGCCGCAGGAAGCCCACCAGGGTCAGTCCGGACTGCTCGGCCAGCTCGATGGCGAGGCTGGACGGCGCCGAGATCGCTGCGAGACAAGGGATCCCGGCCATCACGGCCTTCTGGGTGAGCTCGAAGGACGCCCGGCTGCTGACCACGAGGACGTGCCCGGCCAGCGGCAGCCGGTGCTCGCGGGCGGCCCAGCCCACGACCTTGTCCACCGCGTTGTGCCGGCCGACGTCCTCGCGCACCACCAGCAGCTCGCCCGCGGCGGTGAACAGCCCGGCCGCGTGCAGCCCGCCGGTCCGCTCGAACGCGGCCTGCTCCCGCGCCAACGCTTCCGGCAGGTCGGCCAGCACCTGCGGCGCGATCGGCGTGCGGTCCGCCGCGACGTCGTACGGCGACCGGCGGCGCACCGCGTCGATGCTCGTCGTCCCGCACACCCCGCAGGCGGACGTCGAGGCGAACGACCGCTCGAGCGAGACCTCCGGCAGCACCACGCCGGGGCTGAGGGCGACGTCCACCACGTTGTAGGTGGGGTGGCCGTCGGCGTCCTCGTCCAGGCAGTGCATGAGCGTCCGGACGTCGTCCGCCCCCGACACCAGGCCCTCACCGACCAGGAACCCGAGCGCCAGGTCGAAGTCGTCCCCGGGCGTTCGCATCGTCACGGTCAGCGGGCGGCCGTCCACCCGGACCTGCAGGGGCTCCTCGACGGTCACCGTGTCAGGTCGGCGCACCACCGAGACCTGGTCGCCGTCGAGCGTGACGCGCTGCACCGGCGTCCGCGTCGTGATGCGTCCCATGCCGTCAGCCTCGCACGGCTGCGGGCAGCCGCACAGCCGGACGGTGGGCCAGCGGGACACCGGGCGAGCCCGTGAATGTCCGCCGTTGTGCCGGTATTCGCGACACGCAGAGGCCCTCCCTGTGGACAGGCGCTTGCGCGATCCGTCCCCCTCTAGTGGACTACGGGCACACGCGGGGCATCCCGCGCGGGTCCGGCAGCAACGCCGGGCTCAGTGAGGCTCGTAGGCGAGGAGTGGGAATCGTGAGTGCCACCGCGGACGACGCGGCCGACCGGGGGCTCGTCGGGCGTCTGGGTCTGCAACGGGGTCAGGTCGTGCAGGAGCTGGGTTGGCACGAGGAGGTCGACGACGAGATCCGCGTGGCCATCGAGGACGCGGTCGACTCCGACCTGCTGGACGAAGAAGCCGACGAGGTGGCCGACGTCGTGCTGCTCTGGTGGGCGGACGACGAGGGCGACCTCGTGGATGCGCTCGTGGACGCCCTGACGAACCTCGGCGAGCGCGGTTCCGTCGTCCTGCTCACGCCGAAGGCTGGCCGCGAGGGTCACGTCCCGCCGAGCGAGGTCGTCGAGGCGGCCCTGGCCGCCGGCCTGCACGGCACCTCGACGTTCAGCGCCGGGCAGGACTGGAGCGCCACCCAGCTCGTCGCTCCGCGCTCCGGCCGCAAGTAGTCCTGTACCGACCCGCCCTCGCAGTCCCGAGAGGATCCTCCATGACCGAGCCCACCCTGACCGTCGGTGACCCCGCACCGGACTTCACCCTGAAGAGCCAGCACGGTGAGGAGGTCACGCTGTCGGCGTTCCGCGGCGAGCGCGCCGTCCTGCTCGTGTTCTACCCGTTCGCCTTCAGCGGCACCTGCACGGGTGAGCTGTGCGAGCTGCGCGACGACCTGTCCGCGTTCCAGAACGACGACGTCCAGCTGCTCGGGATCTCGTGCGACCCCGTGCACTCGCTGCGCGCCTGGTCCGCCGACCAGGGCTACGAGTTCCCGCTGCTGTCCGACTTCTGGCCGCACGGCGCGGCCGCGAGCGCGTACGGCGTCTTCCTGCCCGACTTCGGCATGGCGACCCGTGGCACGTTCCTGGTCGGCGGGGACGGCAACCTGGCCTGGAGCCTGGTGCACGGTCCGGGCGAGGCGCGCGACCCGAACGCGTACCGTGAGGCGATCGCCGCGCTGTGACGACGACGGCGTGACGACGTGCCGCCCGGCCGGTCCGGGCGGTTGGGGCCTGTAGCTCAGCTGGTAGAGCACCGCGTTTACACCGCGGGTGTCGTCGGTTCGAACCCGGCCGGGCCCACCACTACACCGGGTCGTCCGAGACGTCGCGGCGCGCGGATGCTGCCGACAGCTGCCTGCTGGGCGATAGGTTTCCTCCCGTGAGCGACTCCGACGCGCAGCAGGTGCGGCCGCCGACCCTGGCCGAGGTGATGGCGGGGCTGGCCGACCTCTACCCGACCGGCAGCGCGATGGACTGGGACGCGGTCGGGCTGGTCTGCGGCGACCCCGACCAACCGGTGCGCAAGATCCTGTTCGCCGTCGACCCGACGACCGCCGTCGTCGACGAGGCCATCGAGTGGGACGCCGACCTGCTGGTCGCACACCACCCGCTGCTGCTGCGCGCCGTCAGCTCGGTCGCGGCAACCAGCGCCAAGGGCCGGATCGTGCACCGGCTGATCCGGGCGGGGTGTGCGCTGTACGTCGCGCACACCAACGCCGACATCGCCATGCCGGGCGTGAGCGACGCGCTGGCTCGGGTCCTCGGCCTGGACGAGCTGCAGCCGCTGAGCCCGCAGCCGCTCGAGGCGCTCGACAAGATCGTGGTGTTCGTCCCGACCGCGTCCGCGGACGCCGTGGTGGACGCGCTGGCCGCCGCCGGCGCGGGTGAGCTCGGCGACTACAGCCGGTGCGCCTGGACGTCGACGGGCAGCGGCACGTTCACGCCGGGGGAGGGGGCGAAGCCGGCGGTGGGAAAGGTCGGGGACGTCGAGACGCTCGACGAGACCCGGGTCGAGATGGTGCTACCCCGGTACCGTCGTCCCGACGTCGTCCAGGCGCTGCGCGCCGCGCACCCCTACGAGGAGCCGGCCTTCGACGTCCTCGAGCTCGCGGACATGGGCCACGGCACCGGGGTGGGGCGCGTCGGCGTCCTGGCCGAGCCGGTGACCCTGGACCAGTTCGCCCGGTTGGTGTCCAGCGCACTGCCGTTCACGGTGCAGGGTGTGCGGGTCAGCGGCGACAAGGACGCGCTGGTGCAGCGGGTCGCGGTCGCCGGCGGAGCGGGCGACGACCTGTTCGACGCCGTCCGGGCCAGCGGTGCCGACGTCTACCTGACGGCCGACCTGCGCCACCACCCCGCGTCGGAGGCTCGCGAGAGCGCCGGCGACGGACGCCCCTACCTGGTGGACGTCTCCCACTGGGCCAGCGAGTGGCCGTGGCTGGCCGGCTGCGAGAGCCGGATCGTCGCGGCCCTCGGCGAGGCGGGCAGTACGGTGGAGACCCGCGTGAGCACGACTCGCACGGACCCCTGGACCATGCACGTCCCCAGTAGAGGGAGCACACCCTGAAGGCACCGACGACCGACCAGTGGCGCCTGCTCGACGTGCAAGGCGTCGACACCCGGATGCAGCAGATCGCGCACAGCGAGCGGACGCTTCCCGAGCACGCCGAGCTGGCCGACCTCGAGCAGCAGATCAGCGCGGTGCGTGACGACCTCGTGCGGGCGCAGACCGTCGCCAGCGACACCCAGCGCGAGTTCGTCAAGGCCGAGGCCGACGTGGAGCAGGTGCGCCAGCGGGCGGCCCGGGACCAGGCTCGGCTCGACTCCGGGCAGGGCGGGCACAAGGACCTGGAGTCGTTGCAGCACGAGATCGCCACCCTCGCCCGGCGGCAGGGCGACCTGGAGGACGTCGAGCTCGAGGTCATGGAGCGGCTCGAGGGGGCCGGCGCCGACGTCGAGCGGCTGAGCGCGCAGCAGGCCGAGCTGGCGGCGACGGCGAGCCAGGTCACCGAGCGTCGCGACGCGGCCCTCGGCAAGCTGGCCGACGAGAGGCTGCGGCTGGAGCGCGAGCGCTCCGGCATGGTGCTCGGGTTGGACGCTGCCCTGCTCGCCCTCTACGAGAAGATCCGGGAGAGCACCGGCACCGGCGCCGCGATGCTGCGGGCCCGTCGCTGCGAGGGCTGCCGGCTCGAGCTGAACCCGCAGGACATGCAGCGCATCCGCGCCGCCGCGGACGACGACGTCGTGCGCTGCGAGGAGTGCCGCCGGATCCTGGTGCGGACGGGCGAGTCCGGGCTGTGAGCCGCCGGCTCGTCGTCGAGGCGGACGGCGGCTCGCGCGGCAACCCCGGCCCGGCGGCCTACGGCGCGCTGGTGCGTGACGCACAGACCGGTGAGGTGCTCGCCGAGCGCGCGGAGCCCATCGGCGTGGCGAGCAACAACGTGGCCGAGTACGGCGGCCTCGTCGCCGGCCTGAAGGCAGCCGTCGAGATCGACCCGGACGCGCGCATCGAGGTCCGGATGGACTCCAAGCTCGTCGTCGAGCAGATGTCCGGCCGGTGGAAGATCAAGCACGAGGACATGCGCCGGCTCGCCGCGCAGGCCCGGGACGTCGTCGACCCGTCCCAGGTGAGCTACACGTGGATCCCGCGGGAGCGGAACAAGGCGGCGGACCGGCTGGCCAACGAGGCGATGGACGACGCGGCCCGCGGGCTGCCCTGGCGGGGCAGCGCGATCGAGACGATCGCCGGGGCGCCCGCTCAGCAACCCTCGCCGAGGTCGCCGCTGAAGGTCGGGGGCGCAGCGCCCGCCGGGCCGCCGGACGTCGGCGCCGCGGCGACGCTGGTCCTGCTCCGACACGGGGTGACCGCGCACACGGTGGACCGGCGGTTCAGCGGATCCAGCAGCGGCGTCGGGCCCGAGCTCACCGAGCTGGGACGCGCCCAGGCCGGGGCCGCGGCCGAGGCGCTCGCGGCGCTCGCGGCGGTCGAGCCGTTCGAGGCGGTGGTGGCCTCGCCCATGATGCGCGCCCAGCAGACCGCGGAGGTCGTCGCCGCCCGGCTCGGTGTCGACGTCCGCACCGACGCCGCCTGGACCGAGTGCGAGTTCGGCGACTGGGAGGGGCTGACCAGCGCGGAGGTCGCCGAGCGATGGCCGCGGGAGTACCGCGCGTGGCTCGCCTCGACGGGCGTCGCGGCTCCCGGCGGAGAGAGCTTCGACGAGCTCGACGCACGCATCCGCCGGGTTCGGGACCGGACGGTAGCGGGTCACCCGCGGGGTCGCGTCCTCGTCGTCACGCACGCCGGACCGATCAAGACGATGGCCCGCGAGGCGATGGGCGCGCCGGCCGAGGTGGTGTGGCGGATGGAGTCCAGCCCGGCGTCCCTGTCGACCACGCGCTGGTGGTCCGACGGCGGCGCCTCGCTCGTCTCGTTCAACGAGACGGGCCACCTGCACGCTGCGGGCCTCGCCCTACGCTGACCCTCATGACTGAGGTTTCCGCGGAGCGTCTGCGCTACCGGCTGCTGTCCGGTCCGGACGACCGCACCTTCTGCGAGCGGGTGAGCGCGGCCCTGGCCGAGGGCTACGAGCTGTACGGCTCGCCGTCCATCACGTCCGTGGACGGGCGCGTCGTCGTCGCCCAGGCGGTCCTGCTGCCGGAGGGCGTGGCGTGAGCGATCCCCGCGAGGGCTGGCGGCCGGACACCCGGGCCGTCCGGGCCGGGCTGGACCGCTCCGGCTTCGAGGAGACCGCGGAGGCCCTCTACCTGACCTCCGGGTTCGTCTACGAGCGGGCCGCGGACGCCGAGGCCGCGTTCGCCGGTGAGGTCGACCGGTTCGTCTACTCCCGCTACGCGAACCCCACCGTGGCAGCGTTCGAGGAGCGGCTGCGGCAGATCGAGGGCGCGCCCGCCTGCTACGCGACGGCCAGCGGCATGGCTGCGGTCTGGGTCGCCATGGCGGCCCTGGTCTCGGCCGGTGACCGGGTGGTGGCGGCGCGCAGCCTGTTCGGTTCGTGCTTCGTGATCCTGGACGAGATCCTGCCGCGGTTCGGGGTGCACACGGACTTCGTCGACGGGCACGACCTCGACCAGTGGCGTGCGGCGCTCAGCACGCCCGCGACGGCCGTGTTCTTCGAGTCGCCGTCCAACCCGATGCAGGAGCTGATCGACGTCCGGGCGGTGTGTGACCTCGCCCACGCGACCGGCGCCCAGGTGGTGGTGGACAACGTGTTCGCCACCCCGGTGCTGCAGCGCCCGCTCGAGCTCGGAGCGGACGTCGTCGTGTACTCGGCGACCAAGCACATCGACGGTCAGGGGCGCACGCTGGGTGGGGCGGTCCTCGGCACGCAGGAGTTCATCGACGGCCCGGTGCAGACGATGATGCGGCACACGGGTCCCTCGCTCAGCCCGTTCAACGCGTGGGTCCTGGTGAAGGGCCTGGAGACGCTGCGCCTGCGGGTGGAGCACCAGACGGCGTCCGCCCTGGCCCTGGCCCGCCACCTCGAGCAGCACCCGAGGGTGAGGTGGGTGCGCTACCCGTTCCTGGACTCCCACCCGCAGGTCGAGCTGGCGAAGCGGCAGATGTCGGGCGGCGGCACCGTCATCACGTTCGAGCTGGACGGCGGCAAGGACGCGGCGTTCACCGTGCTCGACGCGCTGACCTGCATCGACATCAGCAACAACCTCGGTGACGCGAAGTCCCTGATCACCCACCCCGCCACGACCACCCACCGCCGGCTCGGCCCCGAGGGGCGGGCCGCTGTCGGCATCACGGACGGCGTGGTGCGGCTCTCGGTGGGGCTCGAGGACGTCGCCGACCTGCGCGCCGACCTCGACTCCGCACTGGGTTCGCTGTAGTTCTCAGCCGAACGGCGTAGTGACCGATGGGGAGGGCGACACCTGTCGTCCCTTCACAGCAACGAGGTACCTGCGCCATGCACCTGCTCCGTCTCGACCGCTCCATCGGGCGCCGGCTGGCGGCCGCCTTCGGGCTCGTCTGCCTGCTGCTGGCCGTCGTGGCCGGCGTCGGCCTCTGGGGTCAGAACGTGCAGTCCGACACCCGGACCCAGATGAAGCAGGTGCAGACCGTGCGCGACCAGCTCCAGGAGCTGCGCTACCTGGATGCTGACGTCAGCGGCTGGCAGGCCTACCTGTGGATGCACGCGGTCGTCGACGGCGGCTCGAAGGCGGCCGACCCGGCCGGCGAGAGCGTCAAGGGCATCATGGACGACAAGGCCGCGGGCGCGAAGATCTTCGAGGGCCTCAGCACGCTGGACCTCTCGCCCGCCGAGAAGGCGACGGCGACGAAGACCGCAGCGCTGTGGGACGCCTACTTCGCCTCGACGGACAAGATGATCGCGGCCCTGCGCACGGACACCCCGGCCGGCACCAAGACGGCCTACGACATGCTCAGCACCGGGGACCTGGACACCCAGTGGTCCGCCCTGCTGACCCAGTCCGAGCAGCTGATCAAGTACGCGGACGCCCGGGCGGCCACGCTGGCCACGCAGGCTGACCACGACGCCACCCTGGTGTGGACCGTCGTGCTCATCTGCGCCGCCGTCGCCGTGGCCCTGGCCGCCGCGGCAGGCCTTCTCGTCACGCGGTCCATCGTGCGCCCGATCCGCAAGGTGCAGCACGCCCTGACCGCGATGGCGGACGGTGACCTGACGGCTCGCGCGAACGTGACCGGCTCCGACGAGGTGGCCCGGATGGCGGCGGCGTTGAATGCGGCGCAGGAGTCGGTGCGGGTGGTGGTGGAGCAGGTGTCG